>CAYPBL010000001.1:0-34052 GCA_964408965.1 uncultured Phycisphaeraceae bacterium
CTCGGTGATCTGGTAGCGGCAGAAGTCGCTCACGCTCGGCGCCGTCGTGTCGGCGAAGAAGGGAACGTTGCTGTCAGGCACCGACGTGGCCCGGAGGAAGGGGAAGGGGCCCTGCTCGTTGAGCGAGTCGGGATCGACGGCGTAGCCCTCGAAGTCCTCGACGTAGGGCAGCGTAAAGGCGGGACCGACGCCGCGGAAGCGAACCTTGCCGTCCGCCTTGATGTCGTCGACGGTGAGGCTCTGGTTCAGGCCCAGCGTGCTCGAGCCGGTGAAGAAGGCCAGGTTGTTGTGGCCAGCGGCTGTCGCCACCCACGTGTTGTTGACGCAGTCGCCCAGGCCGCTGACCGGATCAGGCGGGCACAGCTCCGTGCCGTCGACGAAGACGCGGTAGGGGAAGAGGAAGTTCTCGTCCTGGTCCTGCAGATTCTCGGGGTTGTCGCCCGGAATCTCGACGCGGACCTCGAAGAACGTCCCTGTGGGAATGGTGAAGGAGCCGGGGCCGCCGCCCTGCGGACGGGCCTCGTAGTTCCAGAAGTTGTCGTTGAAGGTGGGGTCGTTGGCCAGGACCAGATCGGAGCGCCAGTGGTTCTGCGACAGCGTCTCGGGACGCGACGGATCGAAGGCGTGCGCGCCCGCGTAGTTGAAGCGTGTGCCCGGGATGTTGAAGTTGGGCACGCGCACGTAGACGCGGTTGTCGCTGGCGCCGGTGTTGGGATTGACCGTGCCCAGCAGGACGAGCGTCGCTTGGCCCGACGTCTGGATCGCGCGCATGTTGGTCGTGTTGTTCACACGCACCATCACGCTCGAGACGGAGGGCACCCCCCCGACCGGGTCCGCGTTGGCGGTGGGATAGGTGGTGTCGAAGTCCTCACGGAAGGTGTTCTGCGCCGCGAAGGGCTGGTTGACCTGCTGAATCGACTGTTGCGGATTGTTGAAGTTTGGAGCGGTGTGATCGGTCTGCGAGCCCGGAGGCGGCGTGGTGTTGAGCGTGTTGATGACCGCAGCGCGGCTGGAGAGCGCGTCGAAGTACGTGTCGCCCGCCTGCAGACGGATCGGACCAAGCACCCAGCGCTCCATGTCGTCGACGAAGGGAAGCGTCTGGTCGGGAATGGGCTCAGGCGTCACGAAACGCGTGCCCGTCACCTGCAGATTGTCGAGGTAGATGTCATTGGGGACGAAGCTCGGCACCGACGCTGCGGGCGGATCGTTGAAGCGGTGGAACTGGAAGAAGTCGTGCGACGTGGCGGCGAGCAGCGGCGCCTGCTGGTTGTCGCCCGACTGCGGCGCCGGGAAGCCGTCCGCCTGCTGACCGACGCCCGTGCCCAGGTAGGTGCCGGGGACAGGGGGCGTCGCGTCGGAGCGACCGGGCCAGGGGATGTCGTCGCCGTTGCCGGGAATCCCGTCAGGACCGGCGCAGCCGCCGACGGGGCTCGAGAGGCAGTCGCTGGGCTTGCCGGGGTACGTCTCCGCCCAGCCCATCTCCAGGCCGGGAAGCGGCGCGTTCGTGGCGCGGTCGGTGACCAGCACCCCGTTGCTGCCGTCCGTCTGGGACGTCTTGTGGAAGACACTCTGGCCGCGCAAGCTCATGCGAAACGCCACACTCACCCACTCGTCCGTGGGGATGCGCAGCGGGTTGTCGTAGAACTGGCCGATATTGAAGTTGCCCGCGAGCGTGCCCAGGACGATCGGCTGGACGCCGGGCGCAGTTGGAGCGGTCGAGCCGCCTGTGCCCAAGCCGGGCAGGCCGATGAGGTTGGGGAAGCCTGCGGTGAAGTAGCGCACCGAGACGAACCCTTCCTGGAGGGACGCGAAGTCCACCCAGAAGAAGGAGTCGAGCCTCGAGGCCAGGTAGTAGTCCAAGCTGACGACGATCGCCAGCGACGGCGTCGGGATGGTCAGGTCGTCGTCGGTGATGTCGATGTCGTTGTTGGCTTCGTCGGTGACGGGCGTCATCGACCGCAGATAGCCGAGCATCTGGCCGGAGGCGTTGCCCTGACCGTCCGTCGCAGGCCCGTCCGGCGGCAAGGCCGGATCCGCTGCGCTGACGACGACCAACGGCTCAGGGTTGCTCGCGTCGGGCGTGAAGTTGTCGGAGTCCCAGATGGGGCCCCACGGCGCCACCTGACCGACGATCGAGCCGTTGCTGGCGGCGAAGGGCACGCCCGGGGCGTCGTGCGACGTGGGCAGCCCCATGCTCAGGTCGCGCGTCTTGTAGCTCTCGAAGCCGTCGAAGACGAAGGGCGGATTCTGGCCGAAGTCGTACATGCCGGGCGCTCCGCCCGAGGCGCCCGAAGCCGAGAGCCGGGCGCGGGCGGCGCGGAGCAGATGCGAGTTGGTCTCGTCGTCCGCGTTCCGCTCGTCCAGCAACAACAGCGACCGCTTGGGATCGATGACGCCGGCGCCGATGAGCGCCCGCATCTCGTCCTCGACCACGCCTCGCTTGGCGCTGCCCGCGGCGCCGAGGATGGCGTCGCGTTGCTTCGCGAAGGCGTTGAAGTCGGCGAGCCGCTTCGCCGTGGACTGGCTGGCGTTCGTTGCGTCGTCCGTGGCGCGGAGGTTCGCAGGCGCGTCCTCCGTCGCGTAGGCGACGCCCGCCAGAGCCAGGCCAGCGGCTCCGACAAGCAGGCCTATCTTCATGTTTTTTCTCCTCGCTGCGACACGTCAGAGGCACTGACGCGTCCAACAGTTTGTCGGCGAGACCGCCTCGCCGAATGACCACGTTCAGCGTCGAACAGGAACCAGTCCCGCTCGACGCGCCCAAACGCGACCTGTCTGGACCGCCCAGACAAGCCTCGCTCTCCGAACATATGACCCGATTTGTTCCACACAACCCCCTGCAAACAACGCAGCTGGGGAGCTGCCTTCCCAGAGGCGATGCGCGCGCTCACTGGGCGTCGAGGACCTGCGTCCCCCTGGCTGAGCCGCTTCACTGCAACACCGCGCTTCGACCAACGGACGTCTCGTCTCTCCTCGACTCATGTCTCTCCGCCCAGCGAACCGCCAGGGCGGATCTCCTCGCTGCTCACTCTTCCTCCGGACACCCGGACGCCTCTGTTATGACAGATTCCAAGCGATTGTGCAAGCCCTTTTTTCAAAAAAAATCGCTCTTGGGCAGGAACCGCAGGCCATTGCGAACAAACACCTATCGCACCGGCGCCGCACGAGGTAATACCGGGGCGACGCAGCAGGCTGTTCGCCCCATAACCCAACCGGACCTCTCGTGTCGCGCCCTGCGTGCGCTGGCATGCATCGAGCCCTGCAGCACGGCCCGTGCAGGGGACTAGGACCCGTCCCCGTCCCCGTCCCCCTCCCCGGAGGCAGCCCGCTCCAGCGCCGCTCGATCCTGCGGACTGAGCGTGTCGTTGAAGCGCTGCAGGATCCGGCGCGCCAGAGAGGAAGCCCGTTGCGCGCCCCACGGCCGCTGCTGCAACAGCTCGACCGCCTGGACGCCCTGCTGCGGCGACTGGATCGCTTCCAAGGCCTTTGCTTCGTCGTCCACGGCCCACAGCGCCGCGATCGCCACGATCAGAGAAGCAGCTGCGTCGCAGGCAGTCTCGCCCCGCTGTTCCGCGTCAGCAGTCTGCGGCTCTTCTGCCCCTTGGGAAGCCGCTGGGCTGGCCAGACGCGTCAGCAACAGGGCGCCCTGCTGCGCAGGCTTCTCGAATCCCTCCTCCAGCAGCTTCTCCACGAAGCGCTCCACCTCGCAGAGGCGGACTCCCCGCCGCGCCGCGTCCTCCTCGGCGACGTCGCGCTTCAGCTGCTCAGCCGCGGCGTTGAGCACGCCCTCCGCAAAGGCGCGCGCTGCAGGACGGTCCGCAGCGACCGTCTGCACGAAGGCCCGCTCGACGGCGCCTTCGTCCAGGGCGAGCGACGCCGCCTGCGTGATCAACACCCTCCGCTGCTCCGCATCGCGGCGCGCCGCTGCAACGCGAAGCAGAGCGACAACGCCCTGAACGCCGCCCAGAGCGCGCGCAGCGGCCGCCAGCGCGTCAGCGGGGCCAGAGCCGCTGGCCAGGAGCCCTTCCGCAGCGTCAGGCCACGCAGCCATCGCGATGAGCGTCCGTGTCCACGCCGCATCCCCTCCCTCGGCGCGGCGCAGGGCGTACCGCACCACCCGCTCACGATCGACAGCCTCCCCCACCGTCGCCAGAAGGGACGCCTCGGCGCTGAGCAACGTCCCCTCCTCGACCCTCTGGCGGAGGATGCTCACCACGCGCGTTCGCGTCCGAGGTTGTTGCAGCGCAGCGTCTCCCGCAAGGCGAACCAACAGCTCCGCCGCAGCGGCGCGGGAGTGCGCATCCTCTGACGCGAGCCAGCGCACTGCGCCAGCGACGTCTGTCGATCGGGGCTGCTGGGCAAGGGCCCGCAGCAGATTCGCCGCCACCGCAGGGGACTCCTCCTTCGCCAGCGCCACCCGAGCCTCTTCCACACCTTCCCCCAGCCGCAGCAGCAACGCTGAGGCCCGCAGCCTGACCGTTTCGTTGGCATCACTCAGCAGCGCTGTGAGCGCGTCTGCTACCCCCTGGGGTGTTCCGCGAGCGTTGAGTAGATCGCGCTCGACCAGGTCCAAGCCAGCCAGCCTCACCAAGGCCAACGGATCGCGGAGCATGGCTTCGAGCCTGGCGGGCTTCTCGTCGTCGTCGAGTCTCGCATGCAGCTCGCGAAGCAGCGAGGACAGGCGCTGCTGCAAGGCCGCCTGCTCCCGCTGCATGCGGACGAGTCTGCCCGCTCGCCAGCGAAGCAACTGTTGGCTCCACTGCACTTCCGGCAGCCACCGAGCCGTCTCCCACCAGTCGCGCCATCGCGCAGGGTCGTTTCCTAGATCCTCCCGTCCGGTCATGGCGGCCAGAGCCTGCAGCGTCGCCTCGCGCCGCCACCCGTGCGCGCGATCCAAGGCTGCGACGCAGGCCCCCACCGCCTCCTTGCGAGGTTGGGCGATGAAGAGACGAAGCGTGGCTGCAGCCTCCTGCCTTGTCGCTCGCGTCGCCAATCGGGAGCCCAGAACAGCCAGCAACGAGCCCGGCGCAGCATCCTGTCGCTCCAACAGCGCCGCAGCCACAGCCTGCGCCGCGTCCGGCGACGCGGCGCGCAGCATCGTCGCCACGTCGTCGGGCTCCGCTTCGTCCAGCAGCGCCGCAGCGGCTGTGCGTCGAGCATCAGGACTGGCTTGCGGATCGGTCAGCGCCGCCTGCAACTGCTGGACCCTGGTCAGCGTCGCAGAAGCGGGTTCAGGAGGCGACTCCTGAACAGGGGCGGCTTGCTGCTGCGTCACCGCCACGCTGGGCCTGCCCACGGGCGGGGTGAAGACCGTCCCCCCCGCCGCCAACGCGCCCGCCAAGGCCAGCCCCGCCAAGGAACCCATGTGCGGAGAATTCCCTTTCCTTCAAAATCGCCAGCCCCAACCTGCCGACTACTATACGGACGTCTGCGCGACCCCCCAGTTCGCGCAGGGCGAGCACCCGCCGCCATGAACGACTACCACGAGGCAGAAGAACACGTCGAACGGGCCCACGAGCACTTCGAAGCCGCTCGCTGGGACGAGGCTGAGTCGGAGCTGCGCCAGGCCCTCTCGCTCGACCCCACCCGGGCGGAATGGCATTTCAACCTGGGTTTGACGCTGGAAGCAGCCGGCCGATACGCCGCCGCCATCCGGGCCCTGCTCGACGCCCATCGTCTGGAGCCGCAGGAGGCCCAGACGGCGCTGCTCATCGGGGTGAACTATCTGCGGCTGGGCAAGGCCAGGCGGGCTGTGCAGTGGTTGAACAAGGCCGCCAGGCTGCAGCCCTCCTCTGCTGATCCGCATGTCCACCTCATCGAAGCCTACACCCAGCTGGGCGAGCACGACCAGGCGGAGCTGGCCTTCTACATGGCGCTGCAGTCGCCCGATGTGGACGAGGCGCTGGCCCATGCGAACTTGGCGGAGTCCCTGCTGCTGCGGGGCCACACCGAGCGTTCGCTGTGGTGCCTTCGACGGGCGGCGGAGATCGACCCGCAGCTGCCCCGCATCCACGCCAGGCTGGCTGAGGCCCACCGGGCTGCGGGCAAGCTCGACCGCGCCCGTCAGCTGTACCTCGCGGAGCTGCGACAGAACCCCGGCGACGTGGACACGCTGCTGGACCTGGGCGACCTGCTCGTCGAGATGAACCGCCCGCAGGAGGCGTCGGAGAAGTACCGCCGCGTCCTGGAGCTCCAGAGCGACAACATCGACGCGCACATGGCGTTGGGAGACCTGGCGCTGCGCGACGGTCGGCTGAAGGAGGCCCTGGCCTCGTACCAGCTGGCGATGCGGCTGGACCCGGAGGACAGCCAGGCCAGACGCCGCACCGCCGACGCCCTGCTGCGCATGGGAGAACCCTTCGAAGCCCGGGCGCTGCTTCGGGAGGAACTGCGTCGCTGGCGCCGCACGCCGCGCCGGTATGGCCCCCAGGCGCTGCGCGATCTGGGCGAGCTGCTGCTGGCGGCGGACTTGGCCATCGAGGCCATGCGCGTGCTCAGGCAGCTGACGGAGACCAGGCCCGCGGATCCGCAGGCGCAACATCTGCTCAGCGTGGCCTGCTTCCTCTCAGGAGACCGCATTACGGGCATGCGCGCAGCCAGGCGGGCTGTTCGGCTGGACCCGACGCTGCTGCCTGCGCTGCACAATCTGGCGCTGGCCAACATGCAGGAAGGCAGATTGCTGCGGGCACGCTGCTGGCTCAAGCGGGCCTTGGCCATTGATCCCGAGGACGCAGGCCTCCATCGCGTCAGCGTGGCGCTGCGCCTGCGCATCGTCGGCGCGTGGCTTGCCCGCAGAGTGCGCAGGCTGCCTGCGTCTGGTCGCGCTGCGCCGTGAGCGAGCCTCTTGCCGCAACACAGCGCCTTGGTCTGCAGAACGATGGGAGGCGGGGTCTCAGAACCGCCCTCGCGACGCCAGCAGGCGTGCCGCCTCGTCCACGTCCTTGTCGCCTCTGCCTGAGAGGTTGACAACGAGCGCCTGGTCAGCCGGCATCTCACCCGCGAGCTGCACCGCCAGGGCCACCGCGTGGGCGGACTCCAAGGCGGGGATGATCCCCTCCGTGCGGGCCAGCAGCGTGAAGGCCTCCAGCGCCTCCTCGTCGGTGACGCTGCTGTAGCGCACCCGGCCCGACTCCTTCCAGAGCGCGTGCTCCGGCCCGACGCCCGGGTAGTCCAGCCCCGCCGAGCACGAATGCACCGGCGCCGTCTGCCCGAAATCGTCCTGCAGCACATACGAGAGCGAGCCGTGCAGGACGCCAGGCCGGCCGCGGCAGAGGCTTGCAGCGTGCTGTCCGAGGGCGCTTCCAGAGCCTCCCGCCTCCACGCCGTGCAGCTGCACCGCTGTGTCGTCGACGAACGGAAAGAACATGCCCGCAGCGTTGGAGCCCCCTCCGACGCAGGCGACGATCGCCTCGGGCAGCCTTCCCAGCAGCTGTCGGCACTGCTGCTTCGCCTCCCGGCCTATGACGGCCTGGAAGTCCCGCACCATCATGGGAAAGGGGTGCGGCCCGACGACCGAGCCGATGATGTAGTGCGTCGTCTCGACGCTGGCCATCCAGTCGCGCAGGGCCTCGTTGGTCGCGTCCTTGAGGGTGCGCGAGCCCGCGTCGACCTCGACAACCTTGGCCCCAAGCAGCTGCATGCGGACGACGTTGAGCCTCTGTCTGCGGGCGTCCTCGGCGCCCATGTAGACCTCGCAGGCAAGGCCGAGCCTGGCGGCGGCGGTGGCGGTGGCCACGCCGTGCTGGCCTGCGCCGGTCTCCGCGATGACGCGGGGTTTGCCCATCCGCCTCGTCAGCAGGGCCTGGCCCAGGGTGTTGTTGATCTTGTGGGCGCCTGTGTGGGCCAGGTCCTCGCGCTTGAGCAAGATGCGGGCGGCGGCGCCTGATGGGCTGCGCCGGGCCGCCTCCTCCGTCAGCCTGGGCGCCTCGTGCAGTGGGGTGGGCCTTCCCACGAAGTCGCGCAGCAGCTCGTCCAGCTCGCGCTGAAACGATGGATCGCGCCGAGCCTTGTCGTACTCCTCGCGCAGCTGCTCCAGCGCAGGCGCCAGCGTCTCGGGAACGTAGGAGCCGCCGAAGGGGCCGAACCGGCCCTGGGCAGTAGGCTGCGCCGCAAGCGAGCGTGAGGGTGACGCGTTCGAGGCTGTTGGCATGGCGAGCGACTTTATGCGCCGCTGGCGCGCTCCGCGCGTCTGGCCTCGAGCACGCCCCGCGACGGACTGACGCGCAGAAACAGCGCCGCCCCTGCGACGAAGAGGACCGTCAGCAGCGCAATGGCGATGCGGCTTCCCGCCCAGGCCTTGAGCAGGCCGAAGGCCGCCACGCCCACCACTCCAGCGAGCTTGTATGTCATGCCCCAGAGGCCGAAGAACTCCGCGGTGCGCTGCGCGGGCGTGAAGAGCCCGACGACGGCCCTGCTGGCGGCGCCGATGCCTCCCAGTCCAAAGCCCGCCAGACTCGCCGCCGCCAGAAACGCCCCCGTGGAAGGCGACGCTCCCTCGCGCGCCGTGGCGGCGATCAGAGCTGTTCCCACGATCCACACGCCCAGGTAGAAGAGCACAGTCGTGCGAGCGCCCAGGCGGTCCTGGACCTTCGAGGTGGTCCAGGAGGCCAGCCCCGCAGCGACCGTCAACGGCGCCATGAACGCGATCAGCCGCAGATTGCCTGCGCCTCCCGCAGCGAAGGCCAGGTCCTTGAGCACGATGGCGGCGAAGAAGATCACCGCCTGCACCGCGGCGCCGTAGACGAAAAAAGCTGTCAGGAAGCGCAGCAGCTGGCTGTGCGCGCGGGCGTGTCTGATCGTTCGCCGCACGCGGGCGACCGCCAGCTTGACCACGCCCCGCCCCTGCGCTGTTGGATCGGGTGGAGGCTCGGGCAGGACCCGCATGGGAACGAGCATCCCGCCCAGGAACCAGAGCCCCGCAAAGACCAGCAGCCACGTCCAGCGCCGCGTCGGCGCAAGGCCCCCATAGCGCATCGCCGCGTAGGAGATCAGCAGCAGCAGCAGGGCGCCGACGTAGCCCATCGTCCAGCCCACGGCGCTGACGCGGCCCATCGATCGGCGGGTCGAGACGACGGGCAGGAAGGCCGCCATGAAGTTCTCGCCCAGCTGGTAGAGGATGTTCGCAGGGATGTACAGCGCAAGGGCCAGCAGCGCGTCGCCGGGGCCCAGCAGCCCCATGGCGCAGGTCAGGGCCACGCACCCAAGCCCCGTGCCGATGAGCATCCGCTTGCGCAGCCCCTTCGCGTCCGCAAAGGCCCCGACGAAGGGCGACAGCGCGACGGACAACAGCAGACTGCTGGCCGCCATCAGCGTCCACAGACGGTCCCCCTGCGCCGCCTGCGCAGGCGTGGAGACGCCCACGACGACCTCCTTGATGTAGATGGGCAAAAGGATGGTGTTGATCAGCAGCGTGAAGGACTGGTTGGCCAGGTCGTACATGCCCCAGGCGAAGACGAGGCCGGGCCGCTCCACGCCCTGAAACAGTCCGATGGAGCGGAGCAGGCGCATCAGGCGTCTGGCTCCTCCACCTCGCCCAGCAGCCAGCGGCGCCAGAAGGCCGTCTGGGTGTTCTTGGCCTCGTTGGCGAAGCGGCCGAAACCCGCGTGCTCGTACGGGGCGCCGGTGCTCGGCCAGGAGCGCAGCTCGACGAGCCCCGGGTCGGCGCCCTGGGCCGCGTAGCGCGCCCGCAGCGCCTCGACGAAGCGCTCGACGCCCGCGAAGGGCGCCCACTGGTCCGCCTCCGAGTGCAGCGCCAGCAGCGGAATCGGCGCAAAGCCGTCGATGTGGCGCATCGGGTCGAGCTCCTCGACAAGCTCGCGCGGATAGCGCTCCAGGTAGGGCATGACGGAGAAGTCCGGCACGGTCGATTCGACCGACGCGGCGGTGAACGTGTGCGGCTCGCAGAGCCTGCGCAGCGTCACCATGCCGCCAGCGCTCATGCCGCCCACGCCGACGCGGGCCAGGTTGAAGACGCCGTCGAAGGCTGGATCGCCCAGCGACTGCACCACATCGTCGAGCTCGTCGAGCATCTGTCTGACGACGTACAGCGTGGCCTCGGGCCCCTGCAGGGCGCGGTCGAACCGCTCACCATGGCCCGGCAGGTCCAGGGCGCACACACCCAGCCCTGCGCGAATCCACCGCAGGTAGCGGCCCGGGTCGATCTCCTTGGAGACCGTCCTGCCGTGCATCCACACGACAACGGGCGCAGGCGTGCGCCAGTTCGGATGGGCCAGCAGCGCAGGCACGTCGTGCGCGCCGAGCCTGAGGCGTCTGGTCTTCTCCTTCAGCGCCTGTGGATGGTCGGTGAAACGAGGCAGCATCACGGCGGATCGTACCAGCGGCGCTGCTCCACCCCTCCCTGTAGCATCACAACGTCGTGGCCTCTCCTCCTCCTCAGCCTGCGGACCGTTTCGCCCGCACTCGCGCTGCCCATCGCGATGAAACCGCGGAGGATTATGTCGAAGCGATCGAGGACGTCATCAAGGCGCAGGGCCAGGCTCGCGTGCGCGACCTGACGCGGATGATGGGCGTCAGCCACGTGACCGTCTCGCGGATCGTCTCGCGGCTGCAGGCCGAGGGGCTCGTCACGACCGCCCCCTACCGGCCCATCGAGCTGACCGACAAGGGCCGCAAGCTCGCCCAGCGGGCCCGCCGGCGCCACCGGACCGTCGTGGCCTTCCTGGAGGCCATCGGCGTGCCCCGCGCCCAGGCGGCCATCGACGCGGAAGGCATCGAGCACCACGTCAGCGACGCGACCATCCGGGCGATGCGGCGTTTGTTGCGTCAGCGCCGCGATCAGGGCTGAGCAGACGACCGCGGCGCCGGGCTGTCAGGCGTCGCTGCGGCGCGTCCTCCGCTGCGCCACAGATGCGCCAGCAGCAAGGCGATGCCCACGAGCAGCAGCGCGTCAGCGACGTTGCTCACCCACGGCCAAACCTCGCGCGAGCCGTTGGGCCAGCGCAGCCCGAAGGGCAGATGCACCCCCGGCAGCGGATGCAGAAAGTCCCGCACACAGCCGAACCGAAGCCTGTCGTACAGGTTGCCCACCCCTCCCGCGACAATCATGCCGATGGCCAGATGCGCCGCCCGGTCTCGCGCGTCGGTCCATGCGCCGAAGACCCACACCGCGAAGAGCACCGCTCCCGCGGTGAACACGATGAAGAACCAGCGTCTGCCTGGACCAACGCCGAAGACCGCTCCGGGGTTGAGCACCAGCTGCAGCTCGAGCACATGAGGAACCACCACGCGAGGCTGATGCTTGGGAACCAGATCGTTGATCCTCGCAGGGGGCGTAGCCAGCACGCGATCGCGATCGACATGCACAGGGACTCCTGCAACTGTCGCAAACGCCCACTGCTTTGTCGCGATGTCCACCGCTGTGGCCAGCAGCAGCGAGAGCAACAGCGCTGCCCAGGCGGGGCCGCTCCGCCAAGCGGGAATGCGCACCGGACACGCCCCGGAGCAGGCTGCGGCGCGTGTCGCAGACCTGGCCATGTCAGCGCCTCGGGGCCAAGCCCCGATCCAGCAGTCTGGCCCCCTCCAGGCTGGTCTTGGCCCACGGCCGCGCTTCGAGACGCTCCTTGGGTATCGCCACCCCCAGCACCTCGCACACGCCGTACACGCCTTGATCGATGCGCTCCAGCGCCTCGTCGATCTCCTTGAGGAGCTTGCGCTGACTTTCCGCCAGGCCCAGCGCCAGCGACTGCTCGTACTCGTCAGAGCCTTGATCAGCCATGTGCTGCGTGAGCGAGCTGAGCGAGCCTCCCCGGTCGGAGCGCAGCGCCTCCTGCTCCATGGCGCTCACATCCCCTATCACTTCCGCACGCTTTTCCAGCAGCAGTCGCCTGAAGTGGGCCAGCTCGCGTTTGGTCAACGGAGACTTCTTGAGCTTTTTGCTGGTGCGGGAGGCCTCCAGGGCCCGCTCCTCCGCGGTGATCTCGACAGGCCGCAACCCCGCTGCTGCGGCAAAGCGCTGTGCGACCGCCTTGGCGGCGTCGAGCGTTGGAGCCTCCCGCTTGGGGCGCTCCGCAGCAGCAGCGGCGTCAGCCTTCGCCTTCGCCTTCGCGTCCGCGCTCGACTTGTGTGCGCCGGAGGTCGACCGCGCGGGCTTTTTCACCGTGACAGGCTTCTTCTTCCCAGTCGCTGCAGCGGCGGCCTTTTTCGTCGTCTTCCGCGCAGGAGCCTTGGTCGAGGAAGCGCTCTTCTTCGTCGAAGCCTTCCGCTTTGCAGTCGAGGTCTTTTTCTTCGCAGCGCCCTGTGTGGTGGAAGACGCCTTGCGGGAGGCCGTCTTGCGCTTCCCAGCGTCGGGTTGGCTGGACGCAGCGGCCTTGCTGGCGACGGTCTTTCTGGCCGACGTCTTCTTCCGCACTGTTGTCTTCTTTGCAGCCTTGCTGCTGACGGTCTTCTTGCGCGTGGATTTCTTGGCGGCAGCGGAAGACCGTGTGCTGCTCGTCTTCTTCTTCGAGGCTGCTTTGGAAGCAGCGGCTTTCTTCTTCGTCGTTGTTCCGCTTGAGGCGCGTTTGGCGCTTGAAGACCTCGACCGTGACGATGCCGACGAGGAAGTTTGCGCCTTCTTTCTGGCCACGCGCGACTCCCTTCCGCCCCGAGGCAGCGGGAGCTTCGCGGCGGCGAGGCCGACACCGCTGCGCCCGCTGCTCCGCAGGGAAAACCTGCACAGAGTCGCGGACTCTACGAACCGCCCCGCAGCCAGTCAACGCTCCGCAGAGGTCTGGCGATGGGGCTTGGCGGAAAGGGCGGAAGCGACAGGGCCCGGCGTCTCCACCTTCGCTGAGCTGGGCTGCGCTGCTGTGCGACCCGGCTGCCCAGCGTCCGCGGTGCCTGCGGCGATCTCCGCCTCCCGCTGCTCCCGGACCACGCCTATCCGCCGCCAGCGCTCGTAGCGTCTGCGGGGCAGGTTGGCGGGTTTGAACCGCTTGAGCTCGCGAAGGCGATCGATGAGCCAGCCCTTGACGGTCTCCGCCGCAGCCTGTGGATCGCGATGGGCGCCTCCCAGCGGCTCAGGCAGCACCTCGTCCACCAGCCCCAGCTCGAGATTGTCCTTCGCGGTCAGCTTCAGCGCCCGGGCGGCTGCCCGGTTGTTGGCCTCGTTGGCCTCCTTCCAGAGGATCGCGGCGCAGCCCTCGGGGCTGATGACGGAGTACCAGGCGTGCTCGAGCATGGCGACGCGGTCAGCCACCGCCACGCCCAGCGCCCCGCCCGAGCCGCCCTCGCCGATGACGACCGCGACGATGGGCGTGCGCAGCCTGCTCATCTCCCGCAGGTTCTCCGCGATCGCCTGGGCCTGGCCGCGCTCCTCCGCCCCCACCCCCGGATACGCGCCAGGCGTGTCCACGAAGCTGACGATCGGCAGGTTGAACTTCTCCGCCAGCTTCATCTTCGCCAGCGCCTTGCGGTAGCCCTCGGGGTGCGGGCAGCCGAAATGGCACGCCAGCTTCTCCTGCGTGTCGCGGCCCTTCTGGTGCCCAACCACCAGGCACTTGATCGAGCCGATTCGGGCGAAGCCCGTCACGATGGCCGGGTCGTCCCGAAAACGCCTATCGCCGTGCAGCTCGCAGAAATCCGTGCAGATCAGGCGGATGTAATCGCGGGTCTGCGGCCTGGCTGGGTGCCTGGCCACGCGCACCACGTCCCACGGCTCCAGCGCGCCGTAAATCTTCTCCAGCATGCGCTCGTGGGCCTGGCGGAGTCTGGCGAACTCCTCCGCCAGATCCGGCGCCTCCGACGACTCGTGCGCAAGGGCCCTGCGCTCGCGGCTGGCGGCCTCGAGCGCGTCGATCCGCTGCTCCAGCTCAAGCAGAGGCGCCTCGAAGGGCAGTCGGTGCAGAGCACTCATGACGGGGGGTTCCGATCTCCAGCGAAGACCGCTGTCGGCTCCGCGGACCGCTGCCTGCCGCAGCTGGGCGAAGACCAGGCAGAGTGTAGGCGCAGCCCCCTCCAGGGCGCCCCGCCTGTACCCTTGGCCACCATGGACCAGACAGTGGAGGGCATGGTGGACCTTCTCGTCGTAGGCGGTGGGAACATGGGCGGCGCCGTCGTCAGGGGCCTGACCCGAAGCGGTCGTCTTCCCCCCCAGCGGGTCGCGGTCGTCGAGCCCGACGACGCCAGGCGGGGGGCCTTCGGGCAGCAGGGCCATCCCACGGCCCCCTCCCTGGAGGCCCTTCCTGTCGGGCTGAGCCCGGAGGCGGTCCTGCTCCTTGCGGTCAAGCCGCAGACGCTGCCTGCGGTGCAGCGGGGCTGCGCCCCCTTGGCCCAGGGCAGGCTCGTGGTCTCGATCCTCGCGGGCGCGACGACGCAGCTGCTCGAGCGGGCGCTGCGGTCGCAGAACGGCCCGCCTGCCCGGATCGTCCGGGCCATGCCCAACACGCCTGCGCTTGTGGGAAAGGGCGTGACCGCCCTTGCGCCGGGCGCCTCGGCGTCCGCGGAGGACCTGGAGCGGGCCCGGGGCCTCTTCGAGCCGCTGGGCGCCGTGATGCAGCTCGACGAAGCGCTCATGGACGCCTTCACCGCGGTGGTGGGGTCGGGGCCCGCCTACCTCTTCCGCTTCGTCGAGGCTCTGGCGCAGGGCGCCGAGCGGGCGGGATTCGACGCCAAGACCGCAGCGGCCCTCGCCCGGGCCACGACCGTCGGCGCAGCGGCGCTGCTCGAGGCTGAGCCCAACGCCTCGCCCGCCGCCCTGCGGCAGCGCGTCACGAGCAAGGGCGGCGCCACAGAAGCCGCCCTGGCGGTGATCGAGCGCAGCGGCCTGGACGAGCGGCTTGCGCAGGCGGTCGTCGCGGCGCGCGACCGCGGCAGGGCGCTCGGCAAAGCCCTCGAATCGTCGCTGCTCCTGGACGCTGACAGGGCCGATTGACGGCGATCAGTAGTCGCGCCGAGAAAAGACGAAACAGCCAAGGCCGAGCAGAACCGCCTCGAAGAGCAGCGACGTGCCGATGATCCAGCTGACGCGGCGGGCGTCGAGCTGCTCGCGCACCCGTTTGGCTGAGACCCCCAGCGGCGTCCGCACCGCAATGCGGGTCTCCCCCTCCTGGTACACCTTGGTCGAGGCGACGCCCTGGTCGCTGACCTGGTCGAAACTGGGCAGACCCGCGTAGCGCTCCAGCCAGCGGCGGAGCAGCTCGATCGTCTCGTCGGTCTTGGGCAAGACGGTCCGGACGGCGTTGATCCTGCTCGACCAGCGGCGCATGGAGGCCAGATCGCGCTTCGTCTCTTCCAGATCGCGTTGGAGTCTGTCGCGGATCCTTTCAAGGGCGGGCAGCTGGGCGGCGTCGCGCACCTGGGCCAGGGCCCCTTCGTCGCCCTGGCCCTGGGCGTTGGCGATCCGCTGCTCGATGCGCGAAAGCCCTTCCTCGTACGAGGCCAGGCGGGCCTCGGTCATGCTCTCTACGCCAAGCAGAGCCTTGTCCGCGGTGTTGAAAATGAAGATGCTGAACCAGACGAGGATCGTCAGCAGCAGCGCCGCGATCGTCGAGCGCGTCAGCAGGCCGAACAGGGCGCAGATCGCGTACAGGTAGGAGTAGAAGAGCGTCACGAGGGGCACAGCCAGGAACAAGGCTGGAATCCACTCGCCGCCCCGCAGGCCTATCACGAGAAACGACGCTGTGGTGAAGAGCGTCACCTGCGCCGCGGTGAAGAGCAGTCCGCCTGCGAACTTGGTCAGGTAGAGCCTGGCTCTGCTGATGGGCTTGGACAGCGCCAGATCGACCGAGCCCGAGGCCAGGAAGTCGGGCAGCATCCCCGACGTGGTGACCAGAGCCAAGATCGTCGCCGCCCAGGCCAGCCAGAACTTGACGCCGAAGCCCAGAAACAGCGTCTTGTAGATCGCCGCCAGGTCCAGCCCCACCAGCTCGAAGGCGTCCACCGGAAGCGCCGTCCGCCAGCCGAGAATGGTGAAGGCGCCGTCGCGCACGCCCAGCAGCGCAAAGGCCAGCGGCACCAGGGCCGAAATCAACAACGCCGCCCAGAAGAGCTTCTTCGCGTTCAGCTCCCGGTAGGCGTCCACCAGGAGCGCAGCGGTCTGGATGGCGACGCGCCTCATGCCGTCGATTCCTTCCGGGCGCCGTCGGCGGAGGCGTCCGCCGAGCTGTCGCCGTCCGGGGCCTGCACAGCCCGCAGAAACAGATCCTCCAGGCTCAGCCTGACGGGCCTGACCGCCGCGACGACCACCCCCTGGGCGCGCAGGGCGTCGATGAGCGGCTGGATCGCCTTCGCGTCAGCGACGGGCGCCGAGATACGCCAGCCATCCTCCGCCTGCTCCACCACAGCCCCCAGAGCCTGCAGCTGCGCCGCGATCGCGGGCGATTCGGGCCGCTGCTCGACCAGCAGCTCGTAGCGCGACTCCCGCGCCGCCAGCTCATCGAGCCTGCCCTGCTGGACCACACGCCCCCTGTGCAGGATCGCCACGCGGTCGCAGACCATCTCCAGCTCGCTGAGCAGGTGGCTGTTGATGACGACCGTCTTGCCGAGCCTGCGCATCTCGTGGACGAGCTGGCGGATGTCGCGGCGGCCCTGCGGGTCGACGCCGTCGGTGGGCTCGTCCAGAAAGACCAGCTCCGGATCGTTGACCAGCGCCTGGGCGACGCCCACGCGCTGCTTCATGCCCTTGGAATAGGTGCGCAGCTTCCTGCTGGCCCACGCCTTCATGCCCACGAGCTCGAGCAGCTCGCCTGCGCGGGCGCGGCGATCTCTGCGGGAAACCCCCGCCAAGGCGCCGTAGAGGTCCAGCGCCTGGGCGCCGGTGAGATAGTCGGGAAAGCGGACGTGCTCAGGGAGATAGCCCACCCGGGCAAGCGTCTCCTTGGCGCCCACGGGCCGCCCCAGCATCGTCCCTGCGCAGCGCGTGGGCCTGACGATCGTCAGCAGAATCTTGACCAGGGTGCTCTTGCCTGCGCCGTTTGGGCCGAGCAGGCCGAAGACTTCGCCCCGCTCGACGTGCAGCGCCACGTCGCGCAGCGCCTGCACCTTGCCCCGGTACGTCTTGGAGACGCTGGCCAGCTCGATCACGCGATCGCTCGCCTTCTGCATGCGCGCCGACGCCTCCTGGCGGGTGTTGTTGGGAGCGGACCGCGGCCTCTTGCACACTGCCCGATAGCATCGCAGCGATGCTGCGCTCGCTGGGCGAGTCTATCGAGGCGCTGGAGCGGGCGGGCGAGCTGCGGCGGATCGCCGAACCAGCCTCGCCTGCGCTGGACATCGGGGCGCTGGCGGACCTCGCCAGCGACAGCCAGGCGCCGCGCCCCCCCAGCGAGGACGCCCTGCGCTTCGACCCAAGGCACGCGCATCTGGGCGGACCTGCCCTGCTCTTCGAGAACGTGCAGGGCTCAGCCCTTCCCGTGCTCATCAACGCCTACGGCTCGTACAGCAGGATGGCCCTGCTGCTGGGGACGCGCCGCTTCGAGACGCCAGGCGGACCGACAGGGCTCGAGGCCGTCGCCCAGCGCATCGCGGAGCTGACCCGCCCTGAGCCTCCGCGCGGCCTGCGGGGCCTTGTCGCAGCGGGAAGGCGCTTCGCCCCCCTCCTCCGCGCTCCCCCACGGCGCACGCGCAGAGCCCCCTGCCAGGAAGTCGTCCTGGCCGGCGACGACGTCGACCTGACGCTGCTGCCGCTGCTGCGCTGCTGGCCGCTGGACGGCGACCTCGAAGCGGTCGGCTTCGACCCGTCGATCAACGACGCCGCCCGCAGCGACGACCTGCTGGACGATCCCGCCTGGCGCGGCCGCTACATCACCTTCGCCCACATGCACACGATCCACCCCGACGACGCGGGAAAGCCCGCCCCGCCGTCGCACAACATGGGCATGTACCGGGCGCAGCTCGTCGGCAGGCGGACCCTGGCGATGCACTGGCACATGCACCACGACGGCGCCCGGCACTTTCGCGCCTGGCGCGAGCGGGGCGAGCGCATGCCCATCTGCATCGCCTTCGGGGGCGAATCCGCGCTGCCCTTCGCCGCTGTCGCGCCGCTTCCGCCGGGCCTGAGCGAGCTGCTCTTCGCGGGCTTTCTGGGCGGTCGAGGCGTCGCCCTGTGCCGCTGCAGCGCCGTGCCGCTCTGGGCGCCGGCGAACGCGGAGATCGTGATCGAAGGCTGGGTGGACACGCGCTGCGGCGACCCCGGCTTCGACCCGCGAACGGGCGAGCCGCTGGGCGAGGGCGCCTTCTTCGAGGGCCCCTTCGGCGACCACACGGGGTTCTATTCGCTGCCCGACCGCTACCCGCTCGTCGAGGTCAGCGCGATCACCATGCGCAGGGACGCGGTCTTCCCCGCCACGATCGTGGGAAAACCCCTGCAGGAGGACTACTTCCTGGGAAAGGCCGTCGAGCGGATCTTCCTGCCGCTGCTCAGGACCATCGCGCCGGACATCCTGGACTACGACCTGCCCGTCTTCGGCGCCTTCCACAACTGCGCGATTCTGCAGATCCGCAAGGCCTATCCGCTGCAGGCGCGGCGCCTTGCCCACGCGGTCTGGGGGGCGGGGCAGATGGCCTGGACCAAGTGCGTCATCGTCGTGGACGAGGAGGTCGACCCGCACGACCACTGGGCCGTTCTGCGGGCCGTCGCCCAGCGCTGCAGGCTCGACCGGGACGTGGAGCGGGTCAGCGGGCCGCTGGACGTGCTCGACCACGCGGCGCCCTTTCTCGGCGCAGGCGGCAAGATCGCCTTCGACGCGACCAGACCCATCGCCGGGGAAGAGGCGCCAGGCCCGTGGAAGGCGCAGCGGCTGGACGCCCGGACCAGCGCACGGGCGCTCTCGCAGCGGCTGCAGGTCAAACAGCGGGCGCCGGAGGTCCTGGGCGGCGGCTGGCTCTTCCTGCAGGTCCAGTCGAGCGAGCAGGCGAGAACCGCTCTTGCGCAGGAGCTGGCAAGGCCCGCAAGCAGGGCCAGGCTCGTCGTCGCTCTCGGCCCCGAGGCGGACCTCGAGAACACCGACGACTGCCTCTTCCACTTTCTGGCCAACATGGACCCAGCGCGGGACGCGCTGTGGTCCGCGGACGGGCTGCGCATGGGGTTCGACGCTGCGCCCAAACGCGCGGGGGAGACGATCCGCGGCCTTCCCGTGCGCGACTGGCCGCCCATGCAAACCATGGACGACGCTGTCCGACGCAAAGCGGCGCAGCTGCTGCAACAGCTGCGCTGAGCGCCGCGGTCAGTGCGACTCGGTGACGCGGATGACCTCGGCGATGGTGGTCAGGCCCTGGGCGGCCTTGCGCAGGCCGTCCTCGCGCAGCGAGACCATGCCCCGCTCGACGCAGAGCCTGCGGAACTCGCTGACGTTGGGGTTGCGGGCCACGACGTCGCGCAGCTGATCGTCCACGACGAGCAGCTCGTAGACGCCGAGCCTTCCCGAGTAGCCGGTGTTGCGGCACCTGTCGCAGCCTGCGCCCTGCCAGACGGCGTCAGACGCCATGCCGTTCATGGCCAGAAAGTCAGCCAGCTCCGCGGGCGGCTCGACCTGCTCCTTGCAGTGTTCGCAGACGCGGCGCACCAGACGCTGGGCCAGCACGGCGTTCAGCGCCGCGCCGACGAGAAAGGGCTCGACGCCGATGTTGACCAGGCGCGTGACCGAGGAGGGGGCGTCGTTGGTGTGCAGCGTGGAGAGGACCAGGTGGCCCGTCAGCGCGGCCTGCACCGCGGTGTGGGCCGTCTCCAGGTCGCGGATCTCGCCGACCATGATCACGTCGGGGTCCTGCCGCAGCAGCGCCTTGAGGGCTGTGGCGAAGGTCATGCCGATGCGCTCGTGCGTCTGCGTCTGCGTCACGCCGTCGAGGTGGTACTCGACGGGGTCCTCGACGGTGGAGATGTTGAGCCTCTGCTTGTCCATCTGGCGCAGCGAGGAGTAGAGCGTGGTGGTCTTGCCCGAGCCCGTGGGGCCGGTGACGAGGATGATGCCATGGGGCTGGGCGATCTGATGGCGCCAGATCTCGAGCGTCGCCTCGTCGAAACCCAGCTGCTCCAGCTCGACGTTGATGCTGCGGGTGTCGAGGATGCGCAGCACGGTCTTCTCACCGTAGGGGGTGGGCAGCGTGGAGACGCGCAGATCGAGCCTGCGGCCGCGGACCATGGCCCGGATCCTGCCGTCCTGCGGCAGCCTGCGCTCGGAGATGTCCAGGTTGGCCATGATCTTGAGCCTGGAGGTGATCGCCGCCGCCATGCGCGCAGGCGGGTTCATCATCTCGAAGAGCACGCCGTCGATGCGGAAGCGCACCTTCAGGCCCTTCTCCCCAGGCTCGATGTGGATGTCGCTGGCGCCCTCCTTGACCGCGGTCTGGAGGATGTAGTTGACGTAGCGGATGACGGGCGACTCGCCCGCCTGCTTCTCGAGGTCGACCTCCTCGTCGCTGCTCTCCTGCACCTGCACGTCGTCTTCGTCGATGTCGCTGAGGATGTCCTCGACGTCCTCGCGGACCTCGTCCTCCGCGGCGCCGTAGAACTCCAGGGCGGCCCTGAGGTCGCTGGGCGTGACGATGACGAGCTTGACGCTCGAAGCGCCGAGTCTGCGGCGGACCTCGTCGACCAGCAGCACGTCGTCAGCCCGGGTCACGCCCAGGACGACGCGGCCCTGCTCCTTGCGCAGCGGCGCCGCCTCGCGCTCCTTGCAGAACGCCGGCGTCAGTCGCTGCACGAGCTGCCCGTCCAGCACGTCGGGGCCGCGCGACAGATCGAGCGTCTCGAAGGGAAGCCCCTCGTGCTCCGCCACCGCTGCGTGCAGCGCAGCTTCGTCCACATCGAGGCTGCGCACCGCGTCGAGCAGCGTCTTGCCTGGCGACTGCGGCAGCGCCTGCTGGATCTCGGTCAGCTGGGCCTGGCTGAGCAGCCCCTTGGCCACCAGCAGCTGCCCCAGGTCCGCAGCAAGAGGCGGCGCGTCTTCTTCATCGGGGATGTAGACAGCGGTGAGCGCAGCGTCCTCGGTCTGCCCAGGCTGCTGGCGCTCCTCGCGCTCCTGCTGCTCCGCTTCGCAGGCGGGCGCGTCCGCGCTGTGCGGCTGCAACAGGTCGTCAAGATCCCAGTCGCTCCGGGCCATGCGTCGCTCGACTCCTCCCAACAGTGTGCCAAGCTGGCTTCTGTTCAACGACCGCCTATCGACAGGGTGTATGTGGCGCCGGGCAGCTCAATCGATTCGAGCGTGACGCTGCGGCCGTCGATGGCACGGACGACGAAGGCGTCGTCGACGGTGTCGCCCACGCGGACCGTCTGGTTGTTGACGCGGGCGACGGGAACGCTGCCCGAGAGGACGCTCTGCAGACGAAGCTTGGAGAAGGCCTCTTCGACCTTGCGCTTGCGGGCGGCCAGTTCGCGTCGAAGACGAGCGCTGGGGGACTCCAGCTCCGCAGGCGTCGGATCCGCAGCCCGATCCGAGAGGATTTCGAAGGGGTTTTTCTGCACCGCCTGCAGCGGCACCTGCACGTCAGCGACGCCCATGTCCAGGTCCTGCAGAATCTTCTCGTGCTTGCTGATGAGCGACTCGTCTTCGCTGACGGGATAGTCGAGCTTGACGTCGACGAAGTCGAGCTTGACCCCCAGCCCCAAGCTGCGCATGACCAGCAGGGCTCCCGCTGCGACCAGAGCCACCACCACCATGATCAGGGCGCTTTGCGGCAGCAGGGGGCGGCTGGGCGCCGCTTCGGGGTCCGCGTCCTCCGCCAGGCGAGCCTGCGCGAGCGGATCGTCCGCCGCCACGCCCAAGGGCAGCTGCGGGGCCTGCTCCGAGGGCTTGGCGTCGGCTTCGTGCCCCAGCAGCGCCGCCAAGGGATCGCTGGTTTCGCCGCTCATGGGGCGCCTCCTTCCTCGTCGTCGTCAGGCTGGAAATAGATGCTGAGGGTGAAGACGGCTTCAGCCTGGCCGTCGCCCTTGTCCGATCGCTTGAGCTGCAAATCAGGAATGCGCGTGATGCGTTCGAGCCTTTCGAGATCGAGCAGAAAGGCGTAGAAACTTGTGAAGTCCCCCCGCATGCGCATCTCCAGCGGCTGCTCCATGTACGACGCCGCCTTGACGGGTTTCTGGGACTTGACCTTGTGCAGATCCAGATCATGGCTGCGGGCCAGATCCGCCACCTGCTCGAGGATGACGTCGACCTCCTTGCTCGAGGGCAGTCTCGCTTCGATGCGGGCGATCTTCTGCCTGACCTGCTCGTTGGCGGCGGCCAGGCTCTTGGTCTGGCTGGTGGCGCGGGCCAACTGCTGCAGCACGCGCTCTTTGTGCTCGATTTCGCGGCGAGCCTGCTGAATCTCCTGATTCTGCGGGCGGAACACGAACCAGTACGACGCTCCCAACACAGCCAGAAGCATCAGGAAGAAGAGGACCTCACGGACGCCGATGCGCATGCGACTGTTCCTCCCTCACCGTGGACGGCGCCTCGAGGGCGGCTGCTGAAGCGCGGGGTCTTCCTCGTCCTCCACGCCTGCCTGGACGCCTTCCTTGTTGAAGAAGCCGTCGCGCGTGGGGGCGTCGACAGGCCCCAGACGGCGCGCGTCGGCGTTGGGATCCAGCTGCGCCTCGATGCGGAACTCGATCATCTCCAGGTCGTCGACCACGGCGCTCTCGCTGTACTTCAGCTCGACGCGCTGCAAGAGCGGGCTCTGTTGCAGCTGGGCGACGTACTCAGCGACCTGGTTGTGCGTCGGCGCCACGCCCACCAACTCAACCGTGCTCTGGTACCGGGGAGGCTGGGGCTGGGGTGGTGGCTGCTGCTTGCCCCCCGGCGCACCCTGCGCCGCTGCAGCGGCGAGCGTGCGCGGTTTGCCCGGCGCTGCGCGGCTCTTGGCTGCTGAAGCAGCGGCGGCGGCGGGACTCGGCTTGATCCGTTTGCTCGTGAGGTTGAACTCCAGCAGCGCGAGTCGTTGCGGCATGCGGTTGATCAGGTCCGCCAACAGCACAGAGCGGGGCGTCTTCTCCAGCAGCGCCGTGGTGATCAGCGCCTTGGCGAACATTTCCTGCGTCTGGCTCTCCAGCTTGCGCAGGGCCTCGATCTCCTGCGCCGCCTGCATGTAGCGTCTGTTGATGGCTTGCTGCCGCTGCTTGACCGCGGTCCACTGCTGATTGGTGACGAAGAAGGCTGCGACCACCGCAAAGAGGACGATCGAGAAGAGCGTGACCGAGACGATGTTCGTTCGCTGCTCCGCTTTGCGCTCCAGGTAGTCCTCGGGAAGGAAGCTGAAGCCCGGGTCGCGGTCGAGATGGAACGGCGTGGTGACCTTCATGGCCTGCGCGTCTCCTCCGGTCCCTCAGCGTTCCTCGTCGCAAAACGACAGGCCAAAGGCTGTCGCCCATCCTGGCTGCGCCGAGGCGAGGTCCACGCCCTGCGAGGGCGCCTCGCGCCGTCCCAGCAACGGGGCCAAGGGATCAGCGATCTGCCCGGGCAGGCGCAGGGCCTTGGCGATGTGTTGGCAGAGCGCCCGGTTGAGCGATTCCCCTCCGACAAAAATCGCTCGATCGATGGCGCTGCCTGGAAAGAGTTTGCTGTGGTGCCTCAGGCACATGGCCAGTTCGTCCACCACGGGCTCCAGGGCCTGCTCCAGCGTCGGCAGCGTGGCGACATCGCTGAGAGGAACAGGCTCAGCCCCTGGCACGGGATTGCCCATGCGACGGTCCTCCAGGGTCGTGGCCAAAGGCGCCGGGGCGCGCAGGGCTGGGTGCAACCCCGCAGCCTCGCCCTCCGGAGACGTCTCCCCCCCGCGCGCAGCGGAAGACGACGCTGCACGCTGCGGCGAAGGCGCAAACCCCTCCCCCGCGATGCGTCGCGCCCGAGCCTCAGCCTTGTGGCAGTTGCGCGACTGAGCCACCGCTTCGTCGAGAGACGCCCCGCCAAAGCTGATCGTGCGCGCAAAGACGATGTCCTTGCATCGCGCGACGACGACCTTGGTGCGCTCGGCGCCGATGTCCACGTACAGGCTGTTGAGGTCCGCGTCGCTGGCCCGCTTGGTGATGTGGTCGAAGGCCCGCACCAGCGCGATGTGCTGGCAGTGCGCCGCGATCAGATCGAGCCTGTGCTTCTTGCAGGCGCCGATGAGCTGCATCACCAGGTCGCGGGCGACGGCGAAGCAGACGACTTCCTCAATCCTGCCCTGCTCGGCGGTGGTCTCCCGGACGACAAGGGGCCTGACAACCACCTTGGCGGGATCACAGCCCAACTGCGACTGCAGCTCCGCTGCCACAGCCTGAGCCAAGGGAACGCCGTTGATGCGGGGCGTCTGGAGGTGCTGGGTGAACGTCATCGAGGCGGGCAACGCACAGACGACGCGTCTGCCGCGAAAGCGCCCCTTGCGGAGCAGCGGCCCCAACGCCTCCAACTGGTGTTGAAACCGTGCTGGGGGGTCGTCGCGCAGATGATCGGGCGTGTCCACCGCGGCGGCGGCGATGACGGAGGCGTCCTCGGCGCCCGCTGTGATCTGCAGCGCCTTGAGCGACGCGGCGCCGAAGTCCACCGTGATGGGTCGCACGTTCGCAACCATGGCGCCTTGCTCCTCGTGGCGTCCGACGCAGGCGCAGCTGCCCTTGGGCCTCCCCCACGACGGCGAGCCGCTGCGCTGCAGGGCTCATCGGGCCCTGAGCGAAGAGGATTGACTGCGTGCGCCAGCCTGCCTCGACAACGCTGCTGGCGAAGGTCGCAGAACCGACCCTGCCTCCCCAAAGGGCGCGGGGTTCACCCCGGAAGCTCGAGCAACCGCGGCAGACACAGTTCCCGGACCTCGCGGGCCAGCGGCGCCAGGGCCTGCAGCGATTCCTCCAGCTTCCAACGCTGGCGGTCCCTGTCGCCTGTGGTGTTGGAGATCACCCGCAGCTCCCCGAAAAGAGGCGGCGTGTCCACCAGCCCCGCAGCGACGAGTCTGTCGAGCGCCAACCCCACAGCGGCCCCTTCCATGGCCTCCGCGATCGCCCCTGTCCGCTTGGCTGTCGCCTGGGCAAGGGCGTCCGACCCGGAGCAGGTCGAGACGGTGGCAATCGGGCCCTTGCGGTCGGCCAGGGGGCTCAACCATTGGAGCATGTGCGTCGAGGGCAGGCAGGCGTCGCAGTCTGCGTCGGTCTGCTCGGCGGATGCTGCATGCTGCGGGAAGAGGGGGAATCCCTCTGCGCGCATGGAGGAGAAGCCTTCCTCCTGCCCCACCCCCTCGTCGGCGAAGACGCAGCGGGTGGCCAGGACGGCGTCGAGCAGCTGGGGGGGCGTGCGCCCTGGCAGCGATCCCGCCAGCCCCAGCAGCACAACGCCCGTCAGGCCCTGCGACGGCGCAAGCGCAGCCACAGCGCCCGCAGCGTTGGCTTTCCCCACCCCTGTGCACAGCGTTGCGGTGCGGTCGTCCACCACGATCAGCCGCCAAGGCTCGACAGCGCCGACGTCCAGGCCGAGACCCTGCAGAACCACTCGCGCTTCAGGCTCCGAAGCTGCGACCAGCAGCAGACGCGCGTGCGCCTTCATCCACGCTGTGGGCATGAGGCTCTCCATCGCTTGCCGGCGCCCCTTCCGCCGCCGCTGCTGCTGGCGAGGGAGGGGGTCCTTGCCTAGCCTACCCGCTTATGAACCCACAGCGGCCTGTCGTGGCGACGATCGGCGTCTTTGACGGCGTGCACATCGGGCACCAGGCCATTGTCGCTCGCGCACGACGCTTGGCGGACACGCTGGGAGACGCAGCGACGTTGGTCGCGGCCTTCGACCCCCATCCGCTGGCGACGCTGGCCCCCCAGCGCACCCCCGCTGCGCTCTCCACCTTCGCCCACCGCCGAGCGCTGCTGCAGGAAGCAGGCGCCGACGCTGTCGTTCCGCTGCTGCCGACCAGGCCGCTGCTCGAACAGAGCCCCGAGACGTTTCTGCAGCGCTTCACGGAGCGGTTCCACGTCGTCGGCTTCGTCGAGGGTGAGGACTTCCGCTTCGGCAAGGATCGAGCAGGCGACGTCCAGACACTCCAGCGTTGGGCCAAGGCGCACGCCATGGCGGTCGAGGTCGTCCCACCGGTGGAGGTCGACCTGACGGACCAACGCCTGGTGCGCGCCTCCAGCTCGCTGCTCCGCTGGCTGGTGGAAAAAGGCAGGGTCAGCGACGCCCGACGTCTTCTGGGAAGGCACTACTGCGTCGCAGGAACGGTGCTGCCAGGCGACAAACGAGGCCGCGAGCTGGGCTTTCCCACCGCCAACATCGACTGCCCAACGCTGCTCCCTGGCGACGGCGTGTACGCAGGGTTCGCATCGGACCCGACGGGCAGACTCTGGCCAGCTGCGCTGAGCGTGGGCAGCAAGCCCAGTTTCCCAGGCGGCGTCCGCACGCTCGAGGCGCACCTGCTGGGCTGGAACGGAGCGTTGGACCAGTACGGCTGGCCCGCGACGGTGCACTTTCTCCGCCGCCTGCGCGACCAGGCGCGCTACCGCAGGCTCGAAGCGCTCGTCGAGCAGATGCGTCGGGACTGTGCCCGCGTTCATCGGATCCTGTCGCAGGTCGAACCTCCCCTGCCCTGCCCTGCGGAGGCAGCGGCATGACGGACGCCAACCGTCCGCACGACCGCAGTGAGAAGCGACAAAGCCAACTCGACCAGGCGTTGGCGACGATCGCGTCGAACCTCCGTCGTGCGGGAAACGTGGCCGTGGTGACGCACAGCAAACCCGACGGCGACGCGGTCGGGTCGACGCTGGCGTTGGTGCGGACGCTGCTGCTGCTGGGCAAGCGGGCTGTCGCGGTGTACCCGCCGCCTTGGCAGGAGCGATTCGACGCTGTGGTCCGGAACACGCCCGTGGTGAAGCTGCAGCCGCACCACCACAGCGTCGAAGGAGCGGAGCGTCCCGACGCGATCGTCGTCGTCGACACCCGCGCCTGGAGCCAGGTCGCCGAGGCCAGCCACTGGCTGCGTGAGAACGCGGACCGCGTCCTCGTCGTCGACCACCACACGCACAGCGACCTGGACATGGGCGTGACAGCGGCGGTGGACCCCTCCGCAGCGGCGGCCTGCATGCTCGTGACCACGCTGTGCCTGCGCCTGCTGGACCTGCAGGAACCTGCGGCCCTGCCCGCCGACATCGCTGAGCCCTTGTACCTGGGCCTGGCCACGGACACGGGCTGGTTCCGCCACCCCAACGTCAACAGCGACGTGCTGGCGCTGGCAGCGGGGCTGCTCCGCGCAGGCGCCGACCACGCCAAACTGCTGCGCGAAACCGAACAGGTCGAACGGCCGCAGCGATTGGCGATGATGCAGCGGGCCCTGGCGTCGCTCGAACTGCTCGAGCAGCAGCGCGTGGCGCTGATGTCGCTGCAACAGAGCGACTTCGAGAGCGTCGGCGCCGAGCGCGACGACGCGGGGGGCTTCGTGGACATCCCCCTCGTCGTGCGCACCGTGCTGGTCTCGGCGGTCCTCACCGAAGCGGGCGCGGACCAGACCAAGCTCAGCCTGCGCAGCAAGGGAGCGAACCTGGCCAGCGACATCGTCACCGACGTCAACCGCATCGCGATGACCTTCGGCGGCGGCGGCCACGTCCAGGCGGCTGGGGCGCTGATCCAGGCGCCGTTGCGCGAAGCCCGCACGCTGCTGCTCCAGGCCATCCGCAACCGCTCATGACGACGGACGCTCCCAGGGCGCCTGCGCCAGGCAGCGGCGAGGACCCTCCCGTGCGGGCGACGCCTGCGCGCAAGCGCCGCAGGAAGCAGCCTTTCCGCAAACCGCCGCTGACAGTCTTCCCCACAACGCACTGGGAGTACCCCAGCCAGCACTACGGCGAATCGACGCAGGGCGACCCCCGCTACGCCGGCGCCTCGCCCAGCTGGGTCGTCTGGCAGCTGCTCATGCGCTACACCCGCAAGGGCGACCTGGTCGTGGACCCGATGTGCGGCTCGGGGACCACGCTCGACGTGGCCCGCGAGCTCGAGCGCAGGGCCATGGGCTTCGACATCGCGCCGAGCAGGGCCGACATCGTCAAGGCCGACGCCCGCGCTCTTCCGCTGAAGGACGCCAGCGCGGACTTCTTCTTCATCGACCCCCCCTACTCCACGCACATCCGCTACAGCGACGAGGAGGCCTGCATCGGCAGGCTCAGCGCCTTCGAGCCCGACGAGGACGGCGTGGTCGGGGGGCGCTACTACCGGGCTCTAGACCAGGTCTTCGCCGAGGCCCACCGCGCGCTGCGGGACCGCCGATATCTGGCGGTGTACGTGAGCGACTCGTTCCGCAAGCGCAAGGCGGGCTCGACCGCCCCCAGCTTCGCTCCCATAGGATTCACGCTCTTTGCCCTGCTCAGCCGTCGCTTTGCGCCGGTGGACATCGTCTGCGTCAAGCGCGGCGCGCAGAAGACGAAGCGGACCTCCTGGACCAAGGCCGCTGTCGAGGGAAACTTTTTTCTGCGGGGGTTCAACTACCTGCTGATCATGAAGAAGGACGCCCGCGCCGCCTCGGCGCCGAGCGTCGCTGGGAGCCAGCCATGGAGTTCGTGACGCCCGAGGAGAAGGCCAAGCTCGAAGCCAGGCTCGCTGCGCTCAAGGCCAGACGGAAGGTCCTCTCCGAACGCATCGAGAAGGCCCGCGAACTGGGCGACCTGCGCGAGAACGCCGACTACCACGCTGCCCGCGAGGAGCAGGGCATGGACGAGGCGGAGATCGCCCGCCTGGAGAGGAAGCTGGCCTCGGCGCAGGTGGTCGGCCAAGGCGCCGCGGCCAGCGCCGCCGAGGCCGGCGTCGTCTTCGTCGGCGCCACGGTGCGACTCCTGGACGTGCAGGCCGGCGAGGAGGAGACGATCAGACTCGTGGGCGAGTCCTCGGGCGACCCCTTCGCCGACCCCGTCGAGGTCACCGCCGCAAGCCCCATGGGCGAGGCCCTGCTCAAGGCCCGCGTCGGCGAAACCGTCCGCGTGGCCACGCCTCGCGGCGAGCAGCAGTTCACCGTGCTGGAGATCCTGTAGGCGCAGCGCCGCACAGGCTGCAGGGACAACGCGTTATGGGCAGCAGCTGCGCTCTCCATGCGCGCGAAACCCGCAGACGACTGCCGCCGTCGGCGGCGCGCAGCGCAGCGGTCGCGTAGGATGACCCTACGCATTTCGAATCCACCGGCGTCGCGGCTGCGCGCCGGAAGCCTTGTCGACGCACGGACTGACGTCGACAGCGACGGGAGAAGAGGCGCATCGCCATGCGACATGTTCACCTGCACAGAGGCGCAGCGAGGCGCGACGCCCATCGCTGCAACGTCCTTGCGCTGGCCATCGCCGTCGGCACGCGCGCCATGGCGCCCGCAGCGGCGCAGCCTGCGGACCCGAACACGCCTGGCTGGTGGATCCCCATCGGCCCGCAAACCGCCACGATCTTCTCGCTCGAGCGCGACCCGGACCTGAACCACATCCTCTACGCGGGCGCCCACTTCGGCGGGCTCTACCGCAGTGTGGACTTCGGCCTGACCTGGCGCCACATCCCCAGCGACTTCTCCAACGACATCGTCTACAGCGTCGAGGTGACGCGCACGATTCCCCGCACCATCTACGTCGCGACGCAGGACGGCGGCATCTACAAGAGCGTCGACGACGGCTTCACCTGGACGCAAAAGAACAACGGCTTCGCCACGCTGCGCAAACGCGACATCGAGGCGAACCCCTTCAACGAGCAGGTCCTGCTCACGGGCTCCTTCGACGGCGCGTACCGCTCGGAGGACGGCGGCGAGACGTGGACGCCCGTGCAGAGCGGGACGACGCCCCTCCCTGCCTTTCAGTTCGTCTGGGACCCGGTCGAGCGGGGCGTCGCCTACGCAGCGACGCCTGGCCTTGGCGTCTTCCGCTCCACCGACGAAGGCCGAACCTGGGCGCCCTTCTCCGAGGGCATCGACGACCCCACGATGACGTCGCTCGTCTGGGACGCGACGAATCCCGACAGACTCTTCGCCACGGCGCCAAGCGGCGTGTACGTGCTCGAGCGCGGCGCAAGCGTGTGGGAAAACCTGCGCCGGGACCTGAGCCCCTTCGCCCGCGTCGTGCACGTGACGACGGTTCCCAACGACGACCGCCTCTTCATCACCACCGACGTCGGGCTCTTCACGCTGCCGCTGGACTCGATCGGGTCGACGCAGACGCCATTGCCAGGTTGGTCACTGCTGCACGCCCTCACAAAGCCGCGATTCCTCGAGGCTGACCGCACGGGAACCGTGCTGCACCTGGCTCAGGAGGTGCAGCGCTTCGACTTCTCGGTCGATGGAGGCGTCAGCTTCCACTCCGCCGCCAAGGGCATGCAGACCGCATTCTGCGGCGCCCTGGCTGCGGTGGTCAAGGACGGCGCCACACGCCTGTTCGTAGGAACGGGCAAGAACGTGCGCGCCGCCGACGGCGCCTCGCAGGACAAGCCCGTCTGGACGATCCAGCTGCCCACGGACGGCGCCCTCTTCGAGCTCACCGCGGACCCGGCCAACCCCGGAACCCTCTACGCCGGGACCGAAGGCGACGGCGTCTTCAAGACGACGGACTACGGCCAGACCTGGACGCAGGCTGCTGACGGCTTGGTCCCGCCCGACGTGGTCGCTCTTGACCAGTCAGTCCAGAGCGCCAACGTCTACTACGCTGGGACCAGCGCCGGAATCTACGTCAGCACGGACGGGGGCAGGTCCTGGTCGGACCGCTTCCAGCAGATCAACCCCGCCCCCGTCACAGCGCTGGAGGCGGATCCGCTCTTCGACGGCTGGGTGTACTTCGCCACCAACACCGGCGCCGTGTACCGCTCGACGGACCGTGGGGAACACTTTCTGCCGGTGTGGCGGGCGCCCGCGGGGCAATGGCTCGCGGCGCTCAAAGCGACGCCCTTCTCGTTTCTGTACGCCCTCGACGCAACGGGATCGCTGCTCCTGTCCACCGACCAGGGGGAGAGCTTCTTTCCCACGCAACAGACCCCCTTCGCTCACCCTGCGCTGTGCCTCGACGCCGTCGACCGATTCTCCCACATTGTCTATGTGGGCACAGCGGGAGGAGGCGTGCTCCGCTCCGAGGACGCGGGCGCAACGTTCGAACAGCGCAGCGCAGGGATCGACGTTCCCTACATCTTCGCGATTGCGGTCGATCAGACGGCGCCCGGGAAGGTGTACGCCGGCGGCGTCGGGGCTGTCTATCGAACCACCAACGAAGGATTCAGCTGGAGCCGATCGTCGCAAGGCCTTCCCGCCAACGGCGTGGTCCGTCGGATCGTCCTCGACCCGCGCGACCCTGCGCAGCTGTACGCGGTCGTGGAGGACCCGCCCTGGCAAGCGCCCGCCGCCTTGATCGGCGCTGGGATCTACCGCAGCCTCGACAGCGGCGAGACCTGGACGCGCCTCAGCGACAAGGCGGACTTCCTTCCTGCGGGGGCCCTGCATGTGGACCGGGCGGCGCCGGGCGCGATCCTGGCGGGCTCGCGGTTCAAGGGCGTGCAGCGGAGCGACGACGCAGGGGCGGCCTGGCGCGACTCGAGCACAGCCATGTCGCTCGTCGTGCTGGGGATCACGATCGATCCTGCGAATCCGGAGACGGTCTACGCCTGCACGGTCAGCAGCGGCGTCTTCAAGTCGACCGACGGCGGCTCCACGTGGCGCCACTCGGGACTGGAGAGCGACGTGGTCTTCCACATCGCTGCGGACCCGCACCACCCGGGCCGTGTGTTCGCGGGAACGGGCAGGGGCCCTGCGCGCTCGGACGACGGGGGCGCCACGTGGACCGTGGTGGGGCAGAACGCCGCGCAACAGGGCGGCCCCAGGCCGCTGGCGATGGTTCCGCACGTGATCCGCCCGCACCCGACGATCCCAGACCTGATCTTCGCAGGCACGTCCGCCCAAGGCGTCGCGATCAGCGAGGACGGCGGCGCCACATGGCGATTCTCCAACAGAGGTCTGGGCTCCGGCCACATCTTCGCGCTGGAAATCGACCCGCTCGACACCGATCGCCTCTACGCGACCACGTCCGACGCGGGCGTATGGGTCAGCGACGACCGGGGCGCCTCCTGGGCGCCGCTGAACACGGGGCTCTACAACGAGTTTGTCACGTCGTTCGCGATCGACCCGCTCGACCCGTCGGTCGTCTACGCGGGAACGGAGGGCGGCGGCGTCTTTCGCTACAGAAGGCCCTGACGGGCTGGACAGCCGTCAGCGGCGGACTCCAGCCTTCCCAGCAACGGCGGAGACGTACGCGCGGAGGGAGTCGAACCCCCAACCTCCTGATCCGTAGTCAGGTGCTCTATCCAATTGAGCTACGCGCGCACCTGCCTGGCCAGCGTCGGTCGCTGGCGCAGCTGGTGGAGAATACGACGGTTCGCCGTGGCGGACAAGCCCCGCTCGGTCGTCCACTGCAGGCGACGGGCTTGATTTCTCGCAGCAGGGCGCCATACTCCCCCGTTCGCTCCCGCCCTCGTGGGCGATCCTGTGCGACCCTCGGTGGAACACACGCAGCAGCACTGCGGAGGTAGGCGTCCATGGCCCACTCGCTCTCGGCCAAGAAGCGCGTCAGACAGAACCACAAGCGTCGGGCACGCAACCGCTGGCGGCTGCGCACCATGCGCGCCGCCATCAAGGACCTGCGCGAGAAGATTCTGCACGGGTCGGTCGAGGAGGCGCAGGAAGCCGCCCGCAGGACGTTCTCCGTCATCGACCGCACCGCCCAGAAGGGCGTGATCCACAAGAACGCCGCTGCCCGCAGGAAGAGCAGACTCAACGCCAGACTCAAGGCCAAGGTGCTGGCCTCCTCGGGAACGGGCGCCTCGTGAGACATACGGGTCGAACGACCCTTCATCGGCGCCAGCCGCTTCGCTGAGCAGGCGGCGCAGCGGACAGCTGCATGCCTCCGCGCCAGGCCAGGCCAACCCGCAAACAGCGCTCCCCGCGGAACGCGACGGAGCAGGAGACAGCCCCCACCTACGGGCGACTCTCCGCTGGTCCGGTGCACACACTGCTCTTCCTGGCGCCGCTGCTGCTGCTCTATGAGCTGGGCTCTGCGCTCTTCCTGACCCGCCCCGGCTCAGGCGTCGTCGAGACGGTCAAGGCCCACAAGCTGCTGTCGGACTTCTTCAGGCTCTTCGGGGCTGCGGGCTTTCATCTGCCCGCGCTGGCGCTGGTGGCGGCGCTGCTGGCCCAGCAGCGGCTGACGCGCGACCCGTGGAGGCCCCAGAAGTGGGTCCTGGGGGGCATGCTGGCGGAGTCCGCAGCGTGGACAGCCCCGCTGCTGCTCCTCAGCGGTCTGTCCCAGAGACTCGCCGCCGCCGTGGCCAGCGCCCCCCAGACCCCATTGGCCAGCCTGTCCATCCCCGCCAAGATCACGATCGCCATCGGAGCGGGGCTGTACGAGGAGCTGGTCTTCCGCATGCTGGCGATCGCCCTGCTGCACCTGATCCTGGTGGATCTGCTCAAGGCCAGGGAGGCGCCGGGGCGCGTCGCAGCGGTGGTCCTCGCAGCAGCGGCGTTCGCGCTCTACCACGATACCGCCTTCACTTCAGGCCTGAACCTGCCGCTGCTGGGTTTCTACTTCGCTGCGGGGCTCTACTTCGGCGCCCTGTACGCGTGGCGGGGCTTCGGGATCGTCGTCGGCGCCCACGCCCTCTACGACATCGCTGCGCTGCTGCTGCCGCGCTGAAGCGTGTGTGATCCCCAGCCTCTCGCCCGATCGTGCGCCGCTGCGCCGCAGGCGCTATGCTCGGCGCCATGAGCCGACCCACCCACGCTCCTGCGCGCAACGGCCAGGCGCGCGCGACGCATGCCTCCCCCGCAGGCTCGCGCCGCCGATGGACCAGACCCTGCAAGGCCCTGGCTGATCCCGACACCCGTGTCTACGTCGGCGACTGCCGCGAGCTGCTGCCCCGCATCCCCGAAGCCGCTGCGGGCCAGGTCGATCTCGTCTTCGCCGACCCCCCCTTCAACTGGAACAGAAAGTACGACCAGTGGAACGACCGTCTGCCGCGGCAGGACTACCTCGCCTTCACCGAACAGTGGCTCGACGCCTGTGTCGAGGCGCTGGCCCCCCATGGCGCCTTCTGGATCAACATCCCCGACGACACCGCCGCCGAGATCGTCGTGCATCTGAAGCGTCGCGGATTGTCCATGATCAACTGGTGCATCTGGCACTACCGCTTCGGCCAGAACCGCCTGGG
>CAYPBL010000001.1:34152-88420 GCA_964408965.1 uncultured Phycisphaeraceae bacterium
TGTCCATGATCAACTGGTGCATCTGGCACTACCGCTTCGGCCAGAACCGCCTGGGCGCGTTCATCAACTCCAAGGTGCACGCGCTGTACTTCGTCAAGGACCCGAAGCGGCGCATCTGGCGGCCGGACGAGATCCTCGAGCCCAGCGACCGGGCCACCACCTACTTCGACCCGCGCACCCACAGCAAGAAGGAAGGCCCCAACGGCCTGCGCGTGCCCATGGACGTCTGGTACGGCCGCTACTGGGGCCGCATCCAGGGCAACAACAAGGAGCGCAGGCCCAACCACGACAACCAGCTGCCCGAGGTGTACCTCGAGCGCGTCATCCGCGCCTGCACCGAGGAGGACATGCTGGTGCTCGACCCGTTCCTCGGCTCGGGAACGACATGCGTGGTGGCGCGCGAGCTCGGCCGCAGGAGCATCGGCATCGAGTACAGCAAAGCCAGCGCCCTCAGCGCGTTCGAACGAATCAAGCTGGGCGCCGTGCGCGTGCGCAAGGACAGACCCACCGTGCACGTGACAGCCATCTTCCAGCCGCGCAGCCGACGCGCCCAGCCGAGCGCATAGACCTCAAAAGCCCGGCAGCAGCAGCGCCGCCAGCAGCGCAAGCAAGGCAAGCGTCGCCGCCAGCGTCTTGAGCGCCGTCGCCAGCAGCCTGGCCGCGAAGGCGCCGCGCCCGACGCGCAGCGCCTGGCCGAGCGAGCGGGTCCTGCCCGCCTCGTCGCGCACCGTCAGCTCCAGCGCAAGCGCAAGAGCCCCCGCGCCCAGCGCCGCCCCAAGGATCGTCCCAACCACCGGAAGAGGCAGCAGGACCGTTCCCGCGACGGCGCCGACCACCCCGCCGGCCATGGCTCCAATCGCGGCGCGCTTCGAGCCGCCCGAGGCCCGCGCCCCCGCAGCCCCCGCCGCGAACTCCAGCAGCTCGCCCACGGCCGCCAGGGCGATCAGCGTGACGAGCGCCGCGTTGGTCAGCAGCGCAGGGCGCCACAGCGCGTCGACCAGCGCCGCAGCGACCACCATCACCCAGACGCCAGGCAGCCCGAGCAATGTCAGCGCCACCCCCATCACACCGACGACTGTCAACCCCGCCCCCGCAGCGATGTCCTGCCATGTTTGCGCTGTCATGCCCGCTCCTGCGCGCCCCCCAGCCCTGACGCCTCCTCAGCGTACAGTTGGCCCATGGCTGTGGACTTCCACGCAGCGTACGACCCCGCCCAGCTGACCTCGCTGTGCAACGAGGCCGTGGCGGCGATCGCGGCGCACCTGCGCAGCGCCCTTGACGGGAAGGTTCCCGTCAGCCCCGCCATCGAGCCCGACGAGGCCCTCCGCCGCTGGAAAGGCGCCGCCGCTCCGCTCCAAGACTCCTTTCGCGACCTGCTCGACCGCGTGCTGGCCGACTCCGCTGCGCTGCACCATCCGCGCTGGGTGGGGCACCAGGTGGCGCCGCCCCTCCCAGCAGCCGTCGTGGCCGACCTGCTGGCCAGCCACCTCAACAACGGCATGGCCATCTACGACATAGGCCCCGCTGCAGCGGCGATCGAGCGGGCCTGCGTCCGCTGGATGGCCGACAAGGTCAGCTACCCCGCCACAGCCGACGGCGTCTTCACCAGCGGCGGCACGCTGGCCAATCTCACCGCGCTGCTGGCCATGCGGCAGCGGGCCAGTCGAGGAAGGGCCTGGCGCGACGGCGGCGGCGGCATGACCGTGCTCGCCTCGGCCCACGCCCACTACTCCGTGGACCGGGCTGTGCGCATCATGGGCTGGGGCGAACGGGGCGTGACGCCTGTGGAGACGGACCAGGCCCTGCGCATCCGTCCCGAGGCTCTGCCCAGGGCTCTGGCCCAGGCTCGGGAGGAGGGTCTGGCCGTGGTCGGCGTCGTCGCCAGCAGCTGCAACACACCCGCAGGCACGTTCGATCCGCTCGAGCCGATCGCGGACTTCTGCGCCCGTGAGGGCCTGCTGCTGCACGTGGACGGCGCCCACGGCGCCGCTGCGGCGCTGTCGCCGAAATATGCCCATCTCGTCAAGGGGATCGACCGCAGCGACAGCCTGGTGTGGGACGCGCACAAGCTGCTGCTCGCCCCCGCGACGACCAGCGCCGTCCTGCACCGCGATGCCAGCCTGGGCTACGAGGCCTTTCCCCAGGAGGCCTCGTACCTCTTCGAAGGCGCAGGCGCACACGACTGGAAGGACATCGGCCGCCGCACCCTCGAATGCACCAAGCGCATGACGGCGCTGCGGCTGTATCTGCCGCTCAAGCTTCACGGCGAGGCGTTCTTCGCCGCCTGCGTCGAACGGCAGTTCGACCTGGCCCGCGACTTCGCCCGCCTGCTGGCCGAGCAGCCCGACTTCGAGCTCTTCTGCACACCCGAGTCGAACATCGTCTGCTGGCGCCACAGACCGTCGTGGGCCTCGCAGGAGACGTTGGACGACCTGCAGGATGCGGTGCGCGAGACGATCAACCGCTCAGGCGAGTTCTACCTGACCCGGACCCGACTCCCCTCGGGCGTGCATCTGCGCAGCGCGCTGATGCACCCGCTCACGACGCTCGAGGATCTGGCTGCGCTTGTGCAGCGGATCCGCTGGGAGGCGGAGGCGCTGCGGGAGGGTCGTCCGGGGGCCTCTGCAGGCGCCTGTGCGCAGTGATGAGGGCGCGCAGCGGCGGCGCCGCCCTGTTCTCCACCCTGCGCAGCAGCTGCGTCGCCTGCCTGGCCATCGCCTCCTGCTCGCTGCGCATGGGCTGTTCGATCCACTGCGAAAGGGCTCGCGCCGCCAGGACAGGCGCCCGCTCGGTGACCATCGTCACCGCGTCGAGGCTGCGTGCCAGGGCGACCCCCGCCCGCTGCGTCGTCGATCCGGGAGCAGCGCTTCGCGCAAGCAGCGAGACGGCTGCGCCCAACAGCAGCGCCGCCAAACCCGCCACCGCCAGCACAGACGCCGTCCGCCACCGCTTCGCGGCGCGCACGCTGCTGCCAGCCTTCACCGCAAGGTCCCGTCGTCTCGCCGCTGCAAACGCCCGGCGCGCAGGCGCCTCGACGTTCCCAGCAAGGGCCTCGATCTCCTGCAGCGCCTCGTCGCGCAACGCCCGGGCCAAGGATTCGAAGGAGTCCGCCATCGTCAGCCCTCCACCTGCAGCATGGTTGCGCGCAGCGGCGGCGCCGACAAGACCGCGTCCGCGTCTTCGCCCCCTGCGCTCGCCTTCCCCCGAGCCTCATCCGCCACAGGCTGCGACGGTTGCGCCGCAACAGCCTTTCTGAGCGTTTCCCTGGCCCTGTGCAGCGCCACGCGCACGCCCACACCACTCTTGCCGAGCATGCGGGCGATCTCGCCAGGTGCGCGGCCCTCGACGACCTGCAGCCAGAGCATCAACCGCTGCTCCGGGCTCAGCAGCGCGTCAGCGAGCCTCCAGAGCCTGCCCGCCTCCTCGCGAACCACAGGCGCCGCCTCAGGAGGCTCACGGAGCGTCCCGTCCGTCGCACGCGCCGCTTCACGCTGTCCCCTGGCCCGCTTGCTGCGCAGCGAGTCGATCGCCACGCGCGAGGCGATGGTGAACAGCCACACCCGGAACGATCGCTTCGCGTCGTACCGATCGAGACTCCGCCAGGCGCGCAGCACAGCCTCCTGAGCCAGCTCCGCTGCGTCGTCGTACGACGAGCAGCGCCTGCGCAGATACGCTGTCAACGGCGCCGTGTAGCGGTCGATCAGCTCTTCAAAGGCGCGCGCATCGCCTTGGCGGGCAGCCAAGGCGAGCGCGTCGTCGCACATCGATGTCAGGATGGCTTGCTCAGCCTCCAGCATCAGCTCCAGGCTCAGTCATCGTCATCCTCGAAATGTTCGAGTTGTTCGAGCAGCGATGTGGAGACATCGAGCGAGACCTCGAGCGTCCTGCCGGCCGCCTCGATGTCCATGCCCTGCAACAGCGCCACCGCAGCAGCGGCCTGCGATTCAGCCATGCCCGCGCGACCGCTCTGCTGCTGCACAGCTATCTGCCCCATGGCCAGAACGCCCTCCACCATCTTCTTGATCGCCTGGGCGCTCTCCTCGTCTTCGAACGTCAACACAGCCCGAACGTGCGCCATGTCGTCCGCAACAACGACCTCGACGCGCACCCGCTCCAACGACGCAGTCAATCCCTCCGCCACGCCAGCCTCGTCGAAGTCCGCGTCGTCGAGATCGACCGCAGCGTCGAAGAAGACGACAGCGTCGCCCTCGGGCCCGCTCCCCGTGTAGCTGGGAAGATCCCCCACGATCACACGCAGCGCTCTGCGCAGCTTGTCTTCTCCCTTCGCCGCCACAAAGAGCCGCTTCCCCTCACTCCGAGCAGAGCCCACCGCCACCAGCCAGTCGTCAACGCGGTAACCCACACCTCTGCCTATGGCGATGCGCTCCACACCGCTGTCCTCTTCTTCCGCGATCTGCTCCAGCGCCTGCTCGACGCGCTTGTCGCCGAGCAGCACGACGACCGGCTCTTCTCCCGCCTCGTCCAAGCCGTACATCGTCACGCTGAAAACCGCCGCGAACGGATCGATCTCAGCATCGTCGAGAAAATCGTTGAACTCCCCCCACCCCTCCCCTCTGTTCGCCTGCTGGCGAAACCCATCCAACAGACCCGTTTGCGACAGCGCCGCCACATCGACGTGCGCAACCCACGTCGCAGCAGCGTCCACCACGCCCGGATCGAACGGATCCGCCTCGACATTCGCCGCTGAGACACCCAGCGCACACCCGAGTGCGACAAGACCCGTCCCCGCCAGTCGCCTCACGCTCCACATCGGACCGACCTCCTCAGCAGATGCTTCCCGGACGCCTCAGCCAGCCTCTTCCGACAAGAGGCCGTCGCCACGCGTCCTCACTGCGTCATTCGGCTCGCCCTTCGCTTCGTTACACCACGCAGCGCGTCGCGCGTCCCTCTGGACGCCTCCCCCTCTTCGCTGGACCGCCCGCCGCTGGTTCGCCTACAATGCCCTGTTCCCGAATCGCCTGCTGTCTCTCTTGGATCCCGTCGACCCCAGCGCATCGCAGGCCTGCAGACACGAGCGACGCCCTCCGCAGCGTCGCGCCCCCGAGCCCATGACCACAACCACTTCCCCCCAGCGCCTCCGCGCAGCGCGCAGCGCCTCCCTCCACCATCCTGTCGCCACGCACGAACACGGAGATCCCCTCACGTCGGAGCCCTGCGCCCCTCCCACGCCTCCCCCCGTCCCCCTCAAGACCCGTCTGATCAATCTCACAGCGATCCTCCTTCCCTTCGCAGGCCTGATCACCGCGATGGTCACACTCTGGGAGGGCCCCTTCTCCCTCTTCCACCTCCTCCTCTTCCTGACGGGTTATCTTCTCACCGCTGTGGGCGTGACCGTCGGCTACCACCGCTACTTCACCCACCGCTCCTTCCAGACCAATCGTGTGGTGCAGATCGTCCTGGGCGTGCTGGGCTCCATGGCCGTCGAAGGCCCCATCATTCCATGGGTGGCCACCCACCGTCGACACCACCAGCACTCCGACCAACCAGGCGACCCGCACTCGCCCCACACCCACGGCGACTCCCTCCTGGGCACACTCCAGGGCATGCTCCATGCCCACTGCGGCTGGCTCCTGTCGCGTCAGACTGCGCCCGACATCCAGAAACACGCTCCCGACCTGCTCAAGGACCCTGTGATTGTCTGGCTCAGCAGACTTTTCCCGCTCTGGGCTGCGATGGGCCTGCTCCTCCCCGCTGCGATAGGCTGGGCATGGTCGGGCGGCTGGACAGGCGCCCTTCTGGGCCTGCTCTGGGGCGGGCTCGTCCGCGTCTTCTTCGTCCACCACGTCACCTGGAGCGTCAACTCCATCTGCCACATCTGGGGGCGCCAGCGGTTCCACAGCCGCGACCATTCCCGCAACAACTTCCTCGTGGGCGTGCTCGCTCTGGGCGAGGGATGGCACAACAACCACCACGCCTTTCCCGCCTCCGCCAAACACGGCATGCGATGGTGGGAGATCGACCTCAGCTACCTGCTCATTCGCGCCCTGGTCCTGCTGGGGCTGGCCAGGGAAGTACGCCAACCCACACCCCAGCGCCTCCAACGCAAGCGGAAACACCGACGGAGCGACTGACGCACCGCCGCCCCCGCCGCCGCCTCCTGCGCCCCCTCTCTCCACACACCGTCAGCCGCGGCGCAGCAGCGACAGCCCTCCTCCGCCTCAAAACGCCAGCTGCAGCAAGTTGAGCACCACGCTCACGATGAACAGCGCGATGAGGATCTGCACCAACGGATGGGCGAAGGGGGAAGGAGCGCTGCGCGTCTTGTCCTCCGGTATCGCTGTCTGCGCCTGCTGCTCAGCCTGCGCGATCGTCGCCAGATCCATCGCAGGCACCTCAGGGGCCGCGATCACCGGCGGCTCGCCCCGACGAATCGCCCGAAGGTCCGTCAGCAGGTCGGAGCAGTTGCGGTAGCGCTCCTTGGGCTCCTTGGCCATCATCTTCTCGATGACCTGGCTGATCCCCGCGGAGAGCTTGGGATTGACATGGTCGGGCGGCGTCAACGACGCCTGCAGGTGCTTGCGCATGACGTCCTTGGGGCTCTTGCCCTCGAAGGGCACCGCCCCGGTGACCATGTGGTAGAGCGTGGCGCCGAGCGAGTAGATGTCCGCTGCGGGGGTGATGTGGCGGGCGCCGCGGATCTGCTCGGGGCTGATGTAGTACGGCGTGCCGAAGGCCTTGCCCGCCTCAGCCTCGGCCGCCTCCTTGTCGCTCACCGCCCGGGCGAGGCCCATGTCCGCCAGCTTGGCCACGCCCTCCTTCGTGAGCATGATGTTCTTGGGCTTCACATCCCGGTGGATGAGCCCCTTCTGGTGGGCGTGCTCCAGGGCCTCCGCAACCTGAATGACGATGTCCAGCGCCTCCTCCTCGCTGAAGCGCTTGTGCTTGACGATCTGGTCGTGCACGGTCGAGCCGTCCACGTACTCCATGACGAAGTAGTGGTACTCGCCGGCCTTTCCCACGTCGTAGGCCTGGACGATGTTGGGGTGATTCAACTGGGCCGCAGCCCGGCCCTCGGCGTAGAAGCGCTCGATGAACTCGGGATTCTTCGAGTAGTGCCTGGGCAGCACCTTGATGGCCACGAGCCTGTCGAGGCTCAGCTGCCTGGCCTTGAAGACCGTGGCCATGGCGCCTGCGCCGAGCTTGCCGAGAATCTTGTAGCCCGGAATCTGCTGGCCGGAGCGCTCCGCCTCGATCTGCGAGCGCAGCCGCTCCATCTGCCTTCTGGTGACGACCTCGCGGTCCACGAGCGCCCGCGCCAGCGTTTTGCCCTTGTCCCCCTTGGCCTCTTCGAGGCAGCGATCGACCTCCTCCTGCGTGGCCAATCCCTGTTCGATGACCACGCGCGCGACGATGGTGTCGAGGCTCGTCCCCGCCTTGCTCCCTGATCTGCCTCCCGATCCCCCCGAAGAGCCTCCCGACGACTCCCCCGCTCCCTTTCCCGAAGGAAGAGGCGTCTGCAGTGCCGCGGGGTCGGGCTCGCTTGGACGGTGCTGACTCACGCTGGGGGAGGATCCGCTGGTGCGAGAAGACGTCGAACTCATCATCGTAGAGCCGCCAGCCCCTCGACCCGAGACGCTCGAGTCCAGGCTGGTCGACAGCGACGAAGCCCCTCCCGGTGCGGGGCCCGCTCCACAGGGAGCTCCACTAGGATAGGACATGCGCGTCGCGCTCACAGGCGCCTCCGGCTTCATCGGCGCTCACGCCGCCCAGGCCCTCGCCCAGGAGGGCCACCGCGTCGTCGCGCTGGTCAGGCCCACGTCCCGCACCGACCACATCGCCAGCGCCGTGGAGAGATTCGTCGTCGGCGACCATGCGGATCGCGCCTGCTGGCGAGAACTCCTCCAGGACGTCGACGCCCTCGTCCATAACTCGCTGGACCGCGCCCCCCTGGACGCTGGCGATCTTCAGGCTCATCTGCGCAGCAACCTCGAAGCCTCGATCCTGCTGCTCGACGAGGCCCGCAGGCAGGGCGTCCGCAGGCTCGTCTTCGTCTCCTCCGTGGCGGTGCACCACCGGATTCTGCCTCGCTGGAAGGGCCTGGTCGACGAGGACCACCCCACCAGGCCCCGCTCCTGGTACGGCGCCTACAAGGCGGCGGTCGAGGACCACCTGTGGGCCCTGGGCCACCAGTTCAGCCTGCACGTCGCAGCCCTGCGGCCAGCGGCGGTCTACGGCCTGGACCCCAAGCTCGAGCGCAGCCACGGCTACGACCAGGTCCGCAGGCTGCTGGCTGGCGAGCCGGTCAGCTGGCGGGACTTTCCAGGCGGCGGCAAATGGGTCCACGTCGAGGACGTGGCCCTGGCGATCGTGCGCGCTGTGGAGCGCGACGAGGCAGGGGGACAGCCCTTCCATCTGGCCGACTGCTACGCCAAGTTCACCCGCTTTGGCCAGCTGGCGGCGGAGCTGCTGGGCCTTCCCGCCAGCATGGTCGAATCCGACCCCTCGCCGCCGGCCCGCAACCGCTTCGACAAGACCGCCAGCCGCGAGATCCTCGGCGTGCCGCTCGACCGAGGCGAGGCGGGCCTGCGCGACCACGTCCGCCAACTCATCGACGCCATCAAGGCCCGCGGGGCGTGAACCGATCCGCCTCAGCAGCGTCCAACACTCGATCGATACGATCCAGACCTCGGCGCCGAGCGGCGCCCTGTTCGATCAGGAGACAGCGATGTCCTTCCGCCTCACGCTCCGACGACTCTGCACGCGTGGCCCCCTCTGCGCTCTCCTGCTTGCGAGCGCGCCAGCGCTGGCGTGGCAGCCCCAGGCCCCTCCCCAGCCTCAACAGCCCCAGCACAACCAGCAGGAGCAGCCGCAGCAGGACCGGAAAAAGCCCGTCAAACCGCTCATCCGCATCCGCCCCTTCCTTTCGCAGCTGGGTGTGATGTCCCCTCGCTCCACCCGCGTCGCTGAGGTGCTCCTCCGCAACGACGGCGACGCCCCCGCCGTGCTTCGCCGCGTCGCCACCACCTGCACCTGCACCGCCACCAACTTCCACGACCCCGTCACGATCGAGCCCGGCGCCGAGCACGTCCTCAAGCTGCAAGTGCGGGCGGGCAACAACATTGGCCCGCTCAAGTCCGAGGCCCACCTCTTCTTCGAGCACCAGGCCGACCCCATGATCGTCCGCGTCGAAGCCAAGGTGGCCCGCCCCGTCAGCGCCAATCCTCCGATCATCGATGTCCTCATCTTCCCCAAGCGCAATCCCAAACCTCCCCTGCACGGCACAATCACGCTCAAGAGCGAGGACGGCAAGCCCTTCCGCGTTCTGACTGTGCAAGGGAAGCCCGCGCCCGCGAACGAGCCCGCCCTCACCCACACCGTCGAGTACAACTTCGAAGGCGTCGAGCAGCGCGACATGCCTATCTGGTTCGTCGTCGAAACAGACCATCCACAAGCCAGCGTGGTCGAGCTTCGCGTCGGAAGCCTCGCGCTGCTCAACACGGGGCAGGGAACCGGACCGTGGGACCCCGACTTCGACCTGGTCAATCTGGGCAGGATCACGCCAGGCGACAGCGCCGCCCACGAAATCGAGCTCGTGGGCCTGCGCGACACGAACGTCCCTGTGGAGTTCCTTTCCATGAAGGGCCTGTTCGCGATCGAAGTCGTCGCGGAGCACCCGGGCGCCAAAGGCCGTGTCTTCGTCCTCAAGTGCACCCCAGCGCTGGGCCAGGAAGGATTGCTGCACGACAAGCTCGTCATCCGCGCCAAAGGACACGAACGCGCCATCGACATGTACGCTTCCGTCAGACCGTAAGCGCTGCAACGCCCCGGCCAGTCCTCCTCACCGCGCATGACCGCCGTCTTCACATCTCGTCGACTGGGCCCTCTGACGCCCCCAGCTGAGACCCATCCCCACGAGGTCGCCCTCAGACTGGCGCTCTCCCTCCTCGTTGCGCTGATCCTGCTTTTCGCCGCCGGCGCCAAGCTTGCTGGCGTATGGTCAGCCTGGCACGCTGCACAGACCAACGCCCGCACTCTCGGCGTCGACCCGACGGGCCTTGGCGCAGCCCACCGACTCGACATCCTCATCGCCGCCGTCGAGGTCCTTATCGCTGGAGGCCTGATCGCGCTGCGCCAATGGTGGGGCGCCTGGGCCTTCATCGCCACGCTCTTCGCCTCCTACGCAGGCTACACAGGCGTCGAGCTGCTCCTCGGCGCACGCTCCTGTGGCTGCTTCGGCCCCCTTGACGTCCCTCCCGCTGTCACCTTCACCGTGGACGCCCTGCTGGCGGCGACGGCCTTCACCATGACCGTGCACGGCGTCTTGAGCAGGCCTGGCGTCCGAGGCTGGCTGCTCAGCGCCATGGCTGCGGGACTGCTGGCAGGCGCCGCCTACGCCCATGCCCTTGCCCCTCCTCCCAGCGCGCTCGAGAACAATCCACAGCTGCAGAGCGTCTTCGAACGCACACTGGCGCTGCCCGAGCTGGCCCCCCTGACCGACACCTCCCCCGACAGCCCTACCTGGCTGCTCTTCGTCTACGACATCTACTGCGAGCACTGCGCCGAATTTCTCCCCTATATGCAGGCCCGCGAGAAGCAGTGGGCCAGCGACCCCAACTTCCGCGTCAAGACGATCTCCATGCAGGACATCGAAAAGCAGGCGGGCGTGCCGCTCTTCCGCTGGCCGAGCACACCCACCATCGCGCGGATCAAGCAAGGCGTCGTCGTCGAGCTGCTTTCCTCCGAGCGCGTCTTCGACCCCATCGTTGTCCGCCAGCGTGTGCTCAGCAACACAGGGAAGGACGGCGACTGACGCTGCATCACCGTGCGTGCGTCGCGCAACGCCCCCGCCCACACCCCACCTACACCACCTCAGCCAGCCTCGCTGCGATCCTGCTGAGCACCTGCACCGGCGCGCCGATCGCCTCGATGCGGACCACGATCTCCCGCGGATACTGCGCCAACACAGGCGCCGTCTGCGAGCGATAGACCTCGAGCCTGTGCCGCACCACTTCCTCCCGCGCGTCGTCGGCGCGCCCCTCCTCCAACGCCCGCTTGCGCAGCCTGCGCAGCAGCTCCTGCTCGTCGCTGGCGTCCAAGTGCAGCACGAGCAGCGGCTCGATGAAGCTGGTCAGCAGCTGCGCCTGCTGGACATTGCGGGGAACGCCGTCCAGCGCCAGAAGGTCCCTTTCAGGATCGAACTTCCCTCGCTCCACGAGTCCTTGAACGCTCCGCCTCAACAGATCGACGGTGATCTCGTCGGGGACCAGCTCCCCTCTGCTCGAATACCGCTGCACCGTGCGACCAAGCTCCGAGTCGGGATCGAGACTGCGAAACAGGTCCCCCATCGCCACGTGCACAAAGCCCGGAACGCAGCCCAGGATGCGACCCTGTGTTCCCTTCCCCGCCCCCGGGGCGCCAAAGAGCAGCACGCTTCTCCACTTGCTCATGACCGTGTCGCCGCAGACAGCGCCTCCCAAGCCCCGATTCCCTTGCAACGTCGCAATCGCCTCGCTGCTTGAGCGAAGGATACCCCCTCCACCGCTCCGCTCTCCAAGGTCCGTATATTGGCCCCATGCACACCGTCGCCAAGCGATGGATCGGACCATGCGTCGCCACGGACGCCCCGCTCGTCGAGCGGGTGCTGGCCGCGAGGGGCGTCGCCGGCCACGCCGCTGCAGCTCTGCTCAATCCGTCTCTGCGGCAACTGCGCGACCCAGCAGCCCTGCCAGGCCTGGAAGCCGCAGCCCAGCGCCTTCTTGAAGCCATACGCCAGCAGCAACGAATCGTTGTCTACGGCGACTACGACGTGGACGGCGTCGCCGCCAGCGCCATTCTCATCCGCATCATGCGCGCCCTCGATCCCCACGTCCGCGTGCGAAGCTACATCCCCCATCGCGAAGACGAAGGCTACGGCCTCAGCGCGCAGGCCCTGCGATCGATTGCGGAAGAGGGCGCCGACCTGATCGTCACCGTCGACTGCGGCGTGACCGCAGCGAAGGAGGCCCAACTGGCCCGATCGCTGGGGCTCGACCTCATCATCACCGACCACCACACGCCCCCAGCTGCGATCGAAGACCTCCCCGCAGCCGTCGCCGTCGTGCACCCTTCGCTGCCCGGCGCCCACCAGCAGCATCCCGAACTCACCGGCGCAGGCGTTGCGTTGAAACTGGCGTGGCGTCTGGCGACGCTGCACACAGGATCGGAGCGCGTCGCCCCCCCTCTTCGCGAACTGCTCGTCGATCTCCTGGCGCTGGCCGCCATGGGCACGATCGCCGACGTCGCCCCCCTTGTCGAGGACAACTGGCTGATCGCCCGCTTTGGCCTCTCACGCCTGCGCACAGAGCGATTCGTCGGCCTGCGTGCCCTGGTCGAGGCCTCGGGACTGGCGAAACAGACCATCGACGAGACAAGCGTCGGCTTCAGACTCGCGCCAAGGCTCAACGCGGTCGGCAGGCTGGGCCACGCGCGCGAAGCCCTCGAACTGCTCCTGACGGACGATCCCCGCAGAGCCGCTGAACTGGCGGAAACCCTCTGCACGCTCAACGAACAACGCCGCAGCATGGAGCGCGACATCTTCGAGCAGGCCATGGAGCAGGCGGAGCGCCAGGGCATGACCGACGAGAGCACAGGCGCCGTCGTCCTGGCTGATGAGCGCTGGCGCACAGGGATCGTGGGCATCGTGTGCGCCAGAATCGTCGAAACGCTCCGCAAGCCCTGTCTGCTGCTGCGACGCGAGGGCGATCTGCTGCGAGGCTCGGGGCGCAGCGTCGAAGGCTTCAACCTGCACGCAGCGCTGCAACGCTGCAGCGACCATCTTCTCAGCTTCGGCGGCCACGCCATGGCTGCGGGCCTCTCCCTCGCCACGGAAAACTTTCACCACTTCGTCGACGATTTTCAACGATGCGCACGCGAACTCCTGCAAGGCGTCGACCGCAGGCCAGCGGTCCGCATCGACACCGCAGCGTCGATCGAGGAGCTCACGCTCGCGCAGACGCGAACTCTGCTGGGCCTGGGGCCTTTCGGACCTGCCCATCCCCGACCAACCCTGCTCCTGTCCAACGCATCCCTGGCTGCGCCCCCGCGCCGCATGGGAAAGCAAGGCGCCCATCTCCTGCTCCAGACCACCCAGCCAGGCGTCAGCGGCGCGCTGCGCGTCGTCGGGTGGCGCATGGGCGAACTCGCCCCCCGCCTCGCCCTGGCAGAGCGCTACGACCTTGTCCTGACTCCCACCATCAACCGCTTCAACGGCAGAACCAGCGTCGAAGGCGAACTGCTCGACGTCCGCCCCACAACGCGCTCCGCTACCCAACCCGCCCTCACTGGGTCATGATCTGGCTGATGCTGAAGATGGGAAGCAACAGCGCGATGGCGATCCCGCCGATCAACGCCCCCATCACCACGATCATCACAGGCTCGATGAGCTGCGTCCCTGTCTTGATGGCCTGATCCATCTCCTCTTGGGCGATCCGCGCCACGCGGTCGAGCACCTTGGGCAGCTTCCCCGTCCGCTCCCCCGCCGCGATGATCTGCGCCACGGACGGCGGCATCAGCGAGCTCTGCATCACAACGTCGCTCATGGTCTTGCCTTCGCGGATGGACTCGTCGATGTCCCTCCACATGCGCCGCCAATGCGTGTTGTCCGTCACCCCTGCGACGATCTCCAGCGCGTCGGGAAGACTGACGCCCGCCCCAAGCAGCTCCGACAACGTGCTGGCGGCTCGGGACAGATAGAAGTTCGTGAAGATCGGACCGACAATGGGAGCCTTGATCTTGAGCCGATCGATCGTCGCCCTGCCCTTCTCGCTTCGCCTGAAGAACGCCAGCGCCGTGACAAGCCCTGCGGCGCCCAACGCCAACGCCACGCCGTGCTCGCCGACGAACGTGCTGATGCCCAGCACAATCTGCGTAGGCATCGGCAGCGCCGCAGACCGAGACTCGTAGATCTTGGCGAACTTGGGCAACACCCATGTGATCAGGAACACCGACACGCCCAGCGCCATCGTCACCATGAACAGCGGGTACGTCAACGCGCCGCGTATCTGCTTGATGGTCTTGCGCTCGCGCCCCATGTGCTCCGAAACCCTGCCCAGCATCGACCCGAGCGTGCCTGTGGCCTCGGAAGCTTGAATCAGACTGACCATGATCTGCGGAAAGACCCGTGGAAACTGCCTGATGGCCCCGGAGAAACTCACGCCGCTGGTGATCCGGTCGGTCACCAGCTCGACAATGCGCTTCAGGTGCGTGGACCTGGTCTGGGCGACATAGGCATGGAGCGCGTCCGCAAGCGGAACGCCTGTGTCGAGCATCACCGACAGCTGCGCGCTGAAGTCGATGACCTCGTCGCGTTTCACCCTGCGCGCCGCCTGCTTGAGAAGCACCGCCTCCGCGTCCAACGGCGCCTTGCCCAGACGAATGTCCGTGACTATCAGGCCCTCTTTGCGCAGCAGCCGGATCGCCTCCTGCTCGCTGAGCGCTTCGACCTCGCCGCTGCGACGCCCGCCCGCTGCGTCGCGGGCCGTGTAGCTGAATGTGAGCGTGCGCTCCGCCATGAACGATCCTCTCCTCCGCCTTGCTCCTTCACGCCGCTGTGACGCGCACGACTTCCTCCACGGTGGTCAGCCCCATCAACGCTTTGGCGAAACCGTCGTCGCGCATGGTGCGATAGCCGTTCTGCAGGACCATCAGTCGCAGCTCCTGCAGCGGCGCCCCGCGCGCGATGGCCTCGAGCGTCTCGTCCTGCGGCACGAAGATTTCGAAGACGCCCAACCTTCCCGCATGCCCGCTGCCGTGACACCGCGAACAGCCCGCCCCGCGATAGAGCTTCTCGCAACTTCCCTGCGACTCCTCGATCATCTGCCTGGTGATTGGATCTGGCTCGTAGCTCTCCTTGCAGTGCGGACAGATCTTGCGCACCAGCCGCTGGGCGAGCACAGCCCGCAACGTCGCCGCCACCAGGTAGGGCTCGATGCCCATGTTGATGAGTCGTGGCACCGCTGCAATCGCGTCGTTGGTGTGCAGCGTGGAGAAGATCAAGTGCCCTGTCAGCGCCGCCTGCGTGGCGATCGTCGCTGTCTCGTGGTCGCGAATCTCCCCCACCATGATGATGTCCGGGTCCTGTCGCAACAGCGCGCGCAGCGACGACGCGAACGTGAATCCCGCCTTCTCGTTCACCTGAAACTGATTGACACCCGGAATGCCCACCTCGACGGGGTTCTCGACGGTGGAGATGTTCAGCTCATCGCTGCACAGCTCCGCCAGGGCGCTGTACAGCGTTGTCGACTTGCCCGAGCCCGTCGGCCCCGTGACGAGCACGAACCCGTGGGGCGACTCGATCGCCATCTTCCACGCCGACAGCGCCTGCGGCGGAAGCCCCAGCTTCTCCATCGACACGATCGCGCTGCGCTTGTCGATGATGCGAATGACGACCTTCTCGCCATACTTGCCAGGCATCGTCGAGACGCGCAGGTCGATAGGTCTGCCCTCGATCAGAATATGAATGTCCCCGTCCTGAGGCAGCCTGCGCTCGGAGATGTCCAGCCCCGACATGATCTTGATGCGCGACACGATCGCTGGGTGCATCTGGTGCGGGGGGCTGAGCCTCGTCACCAGCCTCCCGTCGATCCTGCATCGCACCCTGCACGAATGATCCCCGGGCTCGATGTGGATGTCCGAGACCTTGTCCTGCACCGCCTGGTAGATGAGGTAGTTGACCAGCTTGACGACGGGCGACTGCCCCGCCACCGCCTCCAGCTCAGCCAGGTCGGTGATGGTGTTCTCGACAATGGTGAAATCGTCGATCTCGACGTTGTCGTAGATGTCGTCGATGACGAACACGTTGGCGCTGGGAAGGTGCGCCTGGAGCGTAGCTCGAATGTCCGCAGCGGTGCTCGCGACGATCTGCACGCGCTTGTGCGTGAGACGCTCGATCTCTTCGATGAGAAACAGATTCGCAGGCTCAGCCACCGCCACCGTCAACACACCGTCGACCAGATACAACGGCAGCACCGTGTGGCTGTCGAGAAACTCGCGAGGCAGAATCTCCACCACGCGCGGGTCCGCCACCTTGGGTGTGATGCGCGCAAAGGGCACGCCGTAGCACTGGGCCAGCGCCTCCATCACCTCCTCTTCGGTGGCGAAGTTGAGGTCGACGAGAATCTGCCCGAGCAGCTTGCGTCGCCCCCTGCCGCTCTGTTCCTCCAACGCCTCCTGCAGCTGCTGCGGAGAGATCACACCCTGCTCGACGAGCACGTCACCCAGCTTCTTGCGAACGCCCACGCCCGCGGATTCAGCCTGTTCAGCAGGACGAATCACCGCACGCTCCTCACCGCAGCCTCAAGCGAAGGGTGCGCCTTGAACGCCCGGTCCAGCCTGGTGATGCGCAAGACGGTGGAAAGATTCTCGTCGGGCTTGATGAGCCTGAGCTGACCGCCCCGCTCGCTGATGCGCTCCTGCAGACGCAGCCAGCACTCCAACCCCGCTGAATCGACAAACTCCAGATGCTCGCAGTCGATGAGAAAATGCTTCGACCCCGCCTCCAGCCTGTCGTTGACCACGCGGTTGAACTGATCCACGTCGTCCGCAGTGCACTCGCCCGACAGCGTGAGCACACAGACATACTCATAGTTCTGCGCGCTGATCTTCACGCCGCCTTCCCCTGCACGCTCAACGCATCCTCCACCGCGTTCAGATGCCTGCGGATCATCTCCTCATAGCGGGAGAAATCCAGCTTGAGGAAGACGTCCACGAGATCAGGATCGAACTGCACGCCAGCGTTTCTGCGTATTTCGTCCAGCACATCGCTGCGACGTTTGGACTTTCGGTACGTCCGCGTGGAGCGCATCGCGTCGAAGGCGTCCGCCAGAGCGACCACGCGGGCGTAGAGCGGGATCTGCTCCCGCTTGAGCCCCTCGGGATAGCCTCCTCCGTCCCACCGTTCGTGGTGGTGCAGCACAGCGGGCAGCACGTCTTCCATCTGGGGAATGTCCTTGAGGATGCGCTGTCCGATCTCCGGGTGCAGCTTGATGAGACGGAACTCCTCGTCGGTGAGCCGACCAGGCTTCTGCAGCACCGCCTCAGGAACGCCAATCTTGCCGATGTCGTGCACGAGTCCCGCGATGCGCAGCCGCTCGACCGTATGCTCGTCCAGCCCCATCGCCATGGCCAGACGCATGGACAGATGCGCCACTCGCTGCGAATGGCCCCGCGTGTATGGGTCCTTCGCGTCGATCGCCGCTGTCAGCGCCTCGAGCGTCCCCAGGAACATCGCCCGCTGCTCGTCGTACAGCGCCGTGTTCTCGATGAGCACGAGCAGATAGGCGCTGGCTGCGTCGAGCAGCTTCATGTCGATGCTGCTCACGCCTGCGCTGTCCACCCGCTTCTCGCCCGCGACGATGGCGCCGATGAGCGCCCCGTCGCGCATCAAAGGCTGCACCAGCGCCTCCGCCTCGAAGCGCCCTCCCGCCGCCCTGTCGCCTGGCTCGACGACGAAGGGCGTCGCGTCGTCCATGCGTTCCAGCACCGCGTCGATCGCCCGCGCCAACTCCTGCCTCTCCAGAGCGACGTGCCCGCTGACCTGACACATCCCCGCCAACTGTCCGACTCGCTTGCCCGTAGAGAGGAATCGAACCGCTATCCACGCAAATCCCAGCGTCTCACGCAGCTGCTCGCACATGAGTTGTATGAACTTGCCGGGCCTGACCAGCTCGCGCATCGCGCCGCCAAGCGTGTACAGCAGGCTGATCTCCTCGTACGACTCAGCCAGCTGACCCGACAGCTCGATGATGGACGCCTCCTGCGCCTCCATCTCCTGCCTTTCCGCATAGGACCAGTTCAGCAGCAGCGCCAGCCTGGCGATCTCCATCGGCCTGTGCGTCGCGTACGCTTCGCACGCCTCGCGCGTGGCTTGGGCGTCCAGCCTGGCTGACTGGCACGCAGCCTGGAACTGCTCCCCCTCCAACGCCTCAGGCGTCAGGGCGAATGCGACGCAATACCCCACGCGCTTCCTGCGATGCATTTCCGGGATCGGTATCGCCCACACCCCTTGGATGAGCTCCACAGGCTCCGCCATGTCCTGCGTCGCCCAGCGCGACCCTGCGTCGCGCAGGTGATGACGCACGTACCCGCTGGTCAGCAGCGACGCAAGCAGCCTCTCCTCCGTCGTGCGAGCCTCGCCAGGATCGGGCAGCACCCTCCCCTCCGCGTCGCAACGGATGATCCACAGGCGCAGCGCCCTGGCTCGCTCACGAAGCGAGTTCGACGCGTCCAGAAGAGCCGGGTTGAACGCCGTCGCCTCGTTCATGCCGCTGCCTCGCCCTGTCCCGCCTCCTCTGCGCTGCGGAGCACTTCTTCGATCTTGAGCAGCACCTCGCGCGGGCTGAACGGCTTGCTCAGCACCGCCCGCACGTTGGGTTGCTCCAGATCCGACGGGTCGAACGCATGCCCGCGCGCTGTGAGCACCACGACGGGCACATCATGGGTGGTGGGCGTGCTGCGCAGCTTCTCGCACAGCTGGGCGCCCGTCATGTAGGGCATCCACATGTCGGTGACGATCAGGTCGGGCCTGGTCTGCCTGGCGAGCTCGAATCCCTCCTCGCCGTCGCCCGCAGTGACGACGTTGTATCCCGCATTGCGCAGTTTCATCGCCAGGACATGTGTGATGTGCGCCTCGTCGTCGACGACCAGAATGGTTCGTGCAACGCTCATGCTGCGCTCCTTGTGTGCACCGCGTCCATCTCATACGGAACAGTGAACGTGAACCTGCTCCCCAGCCCCAGCTCGCTGGAGACCGTCACCTGCCCGTGGTGGACGGTCTCCACGATGTGCTTGACCAGGTTGAGGCCCAGCCCCGTCCCCGGCGCCACGCGCTTGTAGTTGTCCACGCGATAGAACTTGTCGAATATTTTCTCCACATCGTCGGGTGGTATCCCAAGCCCCGTGTCCGCCACTGTGACCATGACGGCCCCCTGGGCGTCGTCGTTCTCCACGCTGACGGTGACGCGCCCCCCCTCGGGGGTGTACTTGATGGCGTTGGAGACGAGGTTGAGCAGCACCTGCTGCATCATGTCCTCGTCCGCCATCGCTGTGTACACCAGTGGACCGCTCTGCACCGACAGCGAGATGTCCTTGGCTTTCGCCTGCGGCTGGAGCAGATCCACCACGCGCTGCGCCGCCTCGACGAAGTTGATCTCCCTGGGTTGAACGCGAATGATCCCCGCCTCGATTCTGCTGATGTTCAACATGTTGTCGATGAGTCTGCTGAGACGGTCGGATTCGTTCTTGATGACGCTGTAGAACTCCCGGCGGGACTCCTCGTCCTTGGCTTCACCGTCGAGCAGCATTTCCACATACGCCTTGATCGAGCTCAGCGGGGTGCGCAGCTCGTGGGAGGCCTTGGAGACGAAGTCGGACTTCATCCTGCTCACCTCGCGCTCGTAGGTGACGTCGCGGAGGATCGTCACCACCGCCGCCCCCGCGCCTTCGATTTCATGCGTGCGCGTCACGGTGATCTCGAACACGCTGGGCGGCGCCCCCGCCTCCGTTTCGATCGTGTGGTCGATCTGCGCGCGACGGTTGGGAACGGGCGATTCGCGAGCCTCCCGCGCCAATGCGCATATGCGCTCGTCGCGAACCACCTCCGCCAGCTTCTGCATCCGAGACTCTTCCGGATCGAATCCCAGCACCTCTCCTGCGGCGCGGTTGGCGAACGTGACTTCGTCAAAGGCGTTGGTCACGATGACGCCGTCTCGCAGCGCGTCGAGCACTCCTTCCATGTGCCTGTGCTGCGCCTCAGCGATGCGCTGCTTGAGCTCCGCCTGCCTCATGGAGCCTCGCGTCCGCTCGACAGCGTCCTGCAGCTTGGCGACCGAGTGCACAATGGCGTGCGCCAGCCGTTGCGCGTGCGCCGAGACATGCAGGCCGCTCGGCGACGACCCCTCCAACGCTGCGTCCAGATACGCCCGCAATCTGTCCAGGTCGCGATCTATCCTTCTCCCGATCAAGTAGACCAACGTGAACGACAAGACCGCCACGCCCAGCCCCGCCAGCGCGGCGCTCACGAACCTGGCCTCCTGTCCTTCGCTGTGCGGCGCCGCAGCGACCCATGCGCCCGCGGTGAACGCGCCGGAGATGAACGCGCACCACAGACTCAATCGCAGTCCTATCGAAATGTTTCCCATCTTCTTCGACATGGCGTTCAGCGCCCGCGTCTGCTCGCACGCTTTCCGACTCTTGCTGCACGAAAGCCCGCTGCGCGATCGAGATCAGGGATCGTCGTCCTCCACGGTGGCCAGCGCGTCTCTGCGCACGCCTGCACTGCGCATCGTGGCTGCCTTGGCGTAGGCGCGAGCTGCTTCGTCGCGTCGCCCCGCTTCCTGCAGAATCAGCCCCTGGAGCATGTACGGCGCAGGATCGACGGGCGCGAGCGCGATCGCCTTCTCGATGTTGCGCAACGCGGTTTCGCTGTCCCCCCGATGCCGAGCCCACGCCGCCAGATGCATGTAGGGTTCGTAGCGATTCGGCGCCACCCCCACCGCACGCGCCGCTGCCTGCCTGACGAGTCGCCAATCGTCGATCAGCATCGCCACCGACGCCAGATCGATCCACAACTGCGGGTCCGTCGCTTCCTGTGGATCCCGCGACAGCTCGAGCAGGATCGACCTCGCCTCGACAGGACGGTGCAACTCCACCAAGGCTCGAGCCCGCAGTCGCTTCAGATCGTTCCTGTTCTGATGATCCTTGTCCTGCAACAACTGTTCCAAGCTGCGCTCCGCGTCGGCGTACTGTCCAGCCTCCATCTGCGCAAAGGCCAGGTCCTCCAGCGCCGCAGGGTCGTCAGGCGCCAGAAGGCGAGCCTGGGTGAAGTACCTGACGGCGCGGCTGGGCTGATGGCGCAGCAGCGCAATGTGTCCCAACGTCTGACGCACGCCTGCGTTGTGTTTGAACGCGTCGGCGCCCTGCATGAGAAACGCCTCCGCCTCGTCGAGCTTGCCCTGCTCGATGAGCATCTCCGCAGCGGCGATGGCGTACTGCGGATCGTCGGGAGCCAGCTCCGCCGCTTTGCGGTAGGCCTGCAACGCCAGGTCGTACTCGTTGAATCGCTCGTACACCACCCCCAGGAAGTACTGCGCTTCCTCGAACGAGGGATCGATCGCCAGCGCCTTCTTGAAGGACCGCAACGCCTGCTCCAGCTGCCCCATCTCCAGGAGGATGCGCCCCTTGAGCGAATGGCTCTTGGCCACCGAAGGATTGATGCTCAGCGCTTCCTCGACGCTCTTGAGCGCCTTTTCGAGATCCCCCGTCAGGAACTGCTGCCGAGCCATGTCCCATTGCGTGGCCGCCTTGATGGTCGCCATGCGCTCCTGGGCGACAGCCAGGCCCTGCGAAGTGTGTGCGCCATGGCCTGCGCACCCTGTCGTTCCCGCTGCACAGAGCGTCAGCATCGAGAGTCGCGCCAGAAACGTCGATCGTCCAGTCTTCCCATGCTGCATCGTGTGCTGACTCCTTGGCGGAGCATGCGCCTCGCAGGCGGCTCGCCGTGGGCTGCGCTCAGTCCTCCTGGGGCGGCTCCTCGTCCTCGGGAAGCTGCGGCCCCACTTCAGTGAGCGTGGTTCTGCTTTCCTCAATGTCGTCGCGCTGCGCAGGATCCTGAAGCGGGCCCTGGACCTGCTTCCACGTTCCCTGCAGCGTGGGGAAGAAGCTGGGAGCCGCGATCGCTGCGGGCCAGTTTTTCGGATCCGCAGGAAGGAGGAAGGGCGTCCCGGGAGCCAGCGACCAGCTGACGTATGGGAACATGGGGTCGAACACCCACGCAGGACCTCGCCACTGGCTGGGAAGACTCTTGACCTCCCATGGCGAGACAAACCGCATGGCCTCACGCTTCCTGCGAGCGAGCTCCTCGACCTGCGACAGCGACGCGTCCCAGTCGAAGGGATCGTTGGGAAGGTGCGTGAAGGGATCGAAGTAGGCGGGAGGCTCAAGAGCCGCTCTGCCCGTCCGCACCAGCGATGTCTTCACGGAGCTGACATCGTCGACCGCCTCGCTGCGCAGCTCCTCGGGCTGTTCACGATGCGGCGCAGCGGATCCGTCCTCCTGCTTCGCTGTGGTTTCCTGTTCAACGAATCGCGACGAGGCTGCGCCCGCCAGCGGGGACGTGTGGCTGCGCGAATCGGCGTTGTCGCGCCGCCCTTGGAAGAAACTCGACGCTGCACGAGGCTGCGCAGGCGCAACATCCTCGCGTGGAGCTGCCGCCGGAGCGGAGGTCGACGCATCCGTGCCCGCATCCTCCTTCGCAGCAGGAAGCGGCGCAGCCTCCTGGAAGAAATCCCGCCACGCCTCGTTCGTCTCGCCCGCTGGCTGTTCAGGAGCCGGCGCGCTGACGGGCGACGCCTGCGCAGTCGCTGCATCGGACACTGCAGCAGCGTCCGCCTGGCGAGGCGCGTCGTGCACCGTCAGCGTGGAGGGCGAAGGCGGAACAACAGCTGACCGCTGTTGCGACGCGCGCTCGATGAGCTCGTCGAGCAACGTCTTCGCAGGCTCAGTCCGAGCAGCTGGCGCAGGTGCGTCCTCCTGAGCCGAGGCGGGAGCCGGCGCAGGGGCAACAGGCGCTGGAGCCGGCCTCTGCAGCGTCTGCGGCGTGTCGGCGCCGAAAGGATCGACGACACCGTCGTCTGCCTCCGCCTCGGAGCTCGACCCGTCCTCAGTCGCTGTCGACGAAGCCGCCGCTGGCGCGCCGTCGCCTGCGGTGCGAGCTGGCGCGTCCGTCCCCTTCGCGACCTCGGGAGCCTCGCTGGAAGCCTCTGTGAGACTCTGAAGCGACGCGTCCGCTTCGGGCCAGTCGAACGTGAACGTCTCCTCCTCGTCCTCCTCCATCTTCGCAGCCTGTGCGTTCGAAGGCAGTTCCTGCTGCGTCTCGCGCTGGTCGTGGGAAGCTGGACTCGGACCGGGGCGCTGCGCCTGATCGTCCACAGAGGGAAGCAACGACTGGTCCGCCTCCTGCTGCATCGCCTCGTCCATGATGGCGCGGAAGATGCTGCGCGACGGCTCGCGATCCTTCTCCCCCATCAACCGCTCACGAAGCCGCAAGGCCTGAGGCTGATTGGGGTTGAGCTCGAGCGACCTGCGAAGTTTCCAAAGGGCCTTTTCCGTCTGGCCCTGATCCGCAAGCCGCTCCGCTTCGACGTTCAGCGCCGACGTCATGCGATCCCTGCTGAAGGGAAGCAACTGCCTGCGAGCGCCGCTGCGAACCGAATCCACATAGTTCTGCGCTGCTTCTCCCGTAGCCAGCAGCGCGTTGTCGTTCATGATCGTGGGCGTGATGAGGAAGATGATCTCATCCCGCTCCGTGCTGTCGTCGCGTCCCTGGAAGGCGGCGCCGATGACGGGAATATCGCCCAGCACAGGCACCTGCTTGCGCGTGACAGTGGTCGACTCCTTGAACAATCCGCCCAGCACAATCGTCGAGCCGTCGCGGACGATGACGTTCGTCGTCACTTCCTGCGTGATTTCATCAGGAATGGAGACGCTGGCGCCGTTGTTGCCCGATGCCTGACGAATGACCCCTTCCGAAACGCTCGGACGAAGCTCCATGCGGATGAATCCGTCCTTGGAAATGAACGGCCGGAACGCCAGCTGCGTGCCTGTGTCGAGGAACTCGACGGTCTGCGTTGTGGACGTCTCAGTGGACGTGGTGTTGAGGAAGCCTATCTTGGCGCCCACGAGCACCCGCGCAGGCTGCCTGTTCAGCGCCAGCACCTTCGGGTTCGACAGCACCGTGAAGTCCGTCACTTCATCGAGGAGGCGCAGAAACACAGCGACGTCGTCATGCACCAACCCCAGTTTGAGCGTGCCAGGCTTGTCGGTCGAGCCCGGCGAGGAAGCGATCCCCATGCCGATGTTGTCGGTGGGGCTGAAGCCCTGCCCGCTGGAGCCCTTTCCTCCCTGCTGCAGCGCGTTGACGACCGAAAGCGGCCCTCCCGTGTCGAGGAAGTCCGTGAAATCGAGGTCGCCGATGATGGAGAAATCCACGCCGAAGGCGTTCGCTTCGTTGATTTTCGTCTGCAGAATCGTCGCTTCTACGAGGACCTGCTGAGGCTTGGTGTCAAGCTGCTCGATGAGCTTCTCGATCTCCTCGACATTTTCCGGATAGTCCACAACGACCATCGTCGCCTCGAGGGCGTACTGCTCGTCGCCTGTGGGAGAGTCGTCCGGAATATTGAACGTGTCGACATCGCCGTTGGTCTTGATCTGGCCGTCTTCGGAGAGCAGCGGCGCAACGAACTCCGCTGCGTCGTTGGCGTTGAGATAGTTGAGCCGGATCACCTTGGCGATCGGCCTGCGCTGCGCCTCCTTGAGCTGCTGAATCTCGTCCAGCGTGTAGACGTAGATGAAGTTGCCCTTCTCGATGTAGCCATAGCCGTTGACCGTGAGGATGGCGTCGAGGGCCTCATAGAAGGTGACGTTGTAGAGATCGGCGCTGACGGTGGCGGAGACCTTGTTGGACGCCACGATGTTGCGCTCGCTCTGGATGGAGAGCATCTGCAGGACGTTGATAAGGTCCTCGTCGTTGACGTGCAGGTCCACGGTCATGTGTTCCGAGACATGAACCTGGTCCTGCTCGCTGGAGGCCTTCTTGGCGTCAAAGGGCCCCCCGCTTTGCGCGACCGCCTGGGTTGTCCCCGCCGCCGCGATCACCCAGGCGGCGCAAACCCACCCCTGAGGCCAGCCGACAGCTCCGGTCGAGTTGTGCTTCTTGCGTGGCATCCCTGCGCTCCTCCGAAGTGGTCCGCTTGCCCAGGCAAGCGGCGGGGCCATCTCCTCGCGTCAGCCGCGGCCAGCCAGACCCAGCCTGACCGTCACGCCATCCTTGCGCAACGTGACGGCGCCCTGTTCGATGCGCAACACCGTAAAACCGCCCACGACCTGCCCCTGCCGCACCACAGCAGGTCGCTCCTGCGAAGCTGCGTTCTCGATCACAGCGACGGGGTTGGCGCCCAAGACGATGCTCCTCACCGACAGCCTTGCTGCCTCCTCGTGGACCAGCCTGGCCAGCGCCTGCTCGTCCACGCTCTCTGTCTGATCGGGATTCTCGACAACCGACCCGTCTGACTTGGCCCCTTCGCTCTGCTGTGGTTCCATCTGGTTGGACAGCGCCAGTTCCGCTGCGGTTTTCCGGAACAGATCACGGGTTAGCGGAGCCGGCGCCGGTATGCGCAGCGGCGGCCGCTCCGCACCACCAGCCTCTGTCGACGGCGCAGCAGCAGCCCCAGCTGAGCCGCTGGACGGCGCGCCGGACGCCGCCTTGGTCGCGATCGCCTCCGCAGCGGGCCTTCCCGTAGCCAGCGCCCGCAGCCACAACCCCGCAGCGACCAGGACCAGCGCGCCAAGCAGCGCCGCCTGCCGCGGATTGGCCAACAAGAGAACCTGCAGCTCCTGCAACTTCCGCTGCATCACGAACCTTCCCTGTCAGCATCGCCGTTCAACGGCGCAGGTCTGTAGAACACATCCAGAGCGAGCTCGGCGCGAATGTCGTCGCTGTCGCCCGGCGCAGCGCTGGAGGCGGCGCGGGATCCGCTGTTGTTGGCCGCTTTCAGCCGCTCGAACCGCAGCCTGGAGATGCGCACCAGGCGAGGCAGCGACTCGATCCACCGACACGCTGCGTACACACTGAGAAAAGACCCGCGCATGGTCACGGTGACGGGCACGTACATCGCGTCGGGCGTGCTGCGGGGCGCCCCGGTGGAGATCTCTCCCCCCCCGACGCCCAAGCTGTCGAGCCTGCTGCTGAGCGCCCCGATAAGCAGGGCCACATCCGCTTCCTGAGGAATCTCAGCGACCTCGTTCAACGCCCGTCGCTGCGCCGCCTCGAATTGGCTCTGCAACGCGTCCAGCTCTCGCTCCCCGACCGTCTTCAGCGCCGCCTGTGCCCGCAGCGCCTGCAGCGCATTGCAGGTGTTCTTGTGCTGCCTCCAGGCAGGAATCGCCAATGTCGCCACGCCCAAGACCCACAACACCACCAGGCCAAGCGCCGGCTTCCAGACATTCGCGCGCCTCATGGCTGCGCCTCCTGCGCCGAAACGGTCGCTGTCGCGGGCGATTCGAAGATGTAGCGACGATCCGCGTCGACAACGCACGTAATGCCGAACTCGCGCGTGGAGGAGTCCGCCCGCTGCTCTCGCCGGGCGTAGTCGAGCGCCACCCGCGCAAAGAGCGGATGCGCCTCGAGCCCCGCCACAAAGGATGCGATGTGCGCGTCCGAAGAGGCCAGCCCCCGAATCTCGACAAGCAGCACATCACCAGGCTTGCTGTCGTTCCGCTTCGTTGTCGAGTCGTTTCCAGTGCGCGTTCGCTGCGCGTTCTGTCGCGGCGTGATCCCCAGCGCGGTGAGCGACACACCTTGCGGAGCCACGCTTCCCACCACCGCCACCACATCGCTCATCTTGACAGGCCAAGCGATGCGCTCGTGCCTGGCGATCACGCGCCGCAGGGCCTCCAGCTTGACGCGAACACGCTTGGCCTCCTCCTGATGCCTGGCGCTCAGCGCCGCCTGCGCGTCGAGCAGTTGGATTTCGGTAGCGGAAGGACGGCAGGAAAGACGAAAGGCGATCGTGCTGGAAGCCAACAGCAGCGCCGAGCCGACGTACAACCCCACCCAGAGGCGCACGACAGACCGCTTGCGGAGCTTCTCCCTGCAGCGGTGCGGCAGCAGATCGATACGCTGCGTCATGCCGCCTCCCTCCCAGGCGCGCCAGCCTCCTTCGACAGCGCGTCTCCTTCGTCGCCTCGTTGCGAGCCAGTGGCCAAATCACGCAGCGCAGCGCCCGTGGCGGTCGTCCATTCCGCCAGCTCGCTTCTGCGGTCGCAGTCCACGCCCATGTGGTCCAGCGCCACGCCGTCCAGAGGTTTGGCCACCGCTGTGGGCACGCTCAGCGTCTCCGCGACCGCATCCACAAGGCCGGGCTCCCTGGCCTCGTCCCCCACGAGCAACGCCTCGACGGGACGCTGGCCGAAGAACGTCACGCTGTAGTACCGCAGGCACAAAGCAGCTTCCTGCGCCAACTGCAGCATGACGGGGCGTATCCCTTCGTACATCGCGCGGTCGACGCGAGGATCCCGCTCTTCCGGCCGGGACCGCATCCGCTGGCGTCGCAAATCCGCCACCGTCTCGACGCTGGCGCCCAGCCGCTTTGCTGCCGCTTCGTCAAGCTGCTCGCCGCCAATGTCCAGCGCCTTGTAGAAGGCGACGTTCGTCCCCTTGGTGACCACAACGCCCGTCTGTCGTCGACCGACGTCGATGATGAGCCTGACCGTCGAAGCGTCCTGGGCTCGTCTGAGCGTTCTTCCCAGAGCTCTCGCCTGGGCCAGAAACGCAGGCTCCAGACTCGTCGCGGACAGCCCTGCGCTTTCCAGAGCCTCAGCGATCGCCGCCAGAGCCGCCGTGGGCGCGCCGACAAGAATCACTTCGTCGCGAATCTCCTCTCCCTGCCTCACTTCGCCCGCCTCGATCCAATCGACCTCGACCTCCGCTTCTTCGGGAAAGCCCAGCCGATCCCGCGCTTCAAGCCTGATGGCGCGAGCTGCCTCGTCAGGCGCCATCTTGGGCTGGCGAACGGAGCGAACCCTGAGAAACTCCTCCGACAGCGCAACTGTGCAGCGGCTTCCCAGAAACCCTCCTGCATTCAACGCCACCCCCACCGCGTTGCTGACCAGTTGAGCCCAGTGCGGCAGCTCGAACTGGCCGTCCTCTGCGTTGGCGTCGGCGCTGGAGGCAGCAGCTGCCAGGCGGCGCTCCGCAGCGGCGTTCGCATCCTGAGCGCTGTCGTCGTGCGCCAACGCCTCGCGCAGACTCGCAGCCTCCAACGGCGCCTTGGCGGTGGAAACCACTTCATAACGCCCTTTGCGACGACGAAGCTGCAGCAACTTCACACCGTCAGGAGAGAGTTCAACGCCTACGGGCGACACGCTGGAATGGAACAGCTCTGGCCACTTCATGTCTGCTCGCCTGCGTCAGGGTCCCGTGTCAGCGACCGTGATCCTGCCCGTGAAGGCGTCGACGGAGATGGTGAACTCGCTCATGTCGTTGCCGACGCGAACAAAGCCGCCTGCGCCAGGCGCGTCTCCCGTGAGCGACTGCGCGACGCCCCCCAACTCGTCGAAGACGACATAGGGCGCCCCGCCTTCGAAGCTCGCTTCGAGCAGCTTCGCCCCTCCATAGCGAGGCTCATCGAAGTTTTTCGAATACGGCTCGTCGGCCCTGTACGGATCGAACATGACGTCGTTGTTCAGATCGATCGTCGCAGCGTCGAGAGGCGGCGCGTAGAGTGTGTACCCGTTGCCCGCTGCGGTGGTCCATGTCGACGACGCCTGGTCCCAGAGCGCGACGCGGTTGAAATAGACTACACGACGCTCCTGAAACGCCGCTGCATCCGCCTGCGCGAAGGTCAGATCAGCCACGATGGACCGCACTGCAGCGTGTATCCGCAGCGCCCCCGCCTGCGTCATGGAAGGAATCACCATCGCCCCGGCGATGCCCAGAACGACAACGATGACGAGCAGCTCAATGAGCGTGTAGCCCCGTCCGCTGCGCCTCGAAGCGACCGCAGGATGCGGCGCCGTGGACCTCATGGCTCCTGCTCGCCGTTCCGCTGGGCAAAGGCGTCCGCTGGAAGCTCCGTCACACGAACGTTGACGCCTTTGCTGGACAGTTGCTCCTGAAGCTTGGCGACAGCGGCGTTGAGCGTGCGCAGCTCATCGATGATCTGTCGCCGCTGATCTGTAGGGTTGAAGATGCCGCCTCGAGGCGAAGCGGGCTGCGCCGCCAGGGCTGACGAAGACGTGAGCAATGACGCCTGCCTCACGGGCGCCGTCATCATGACGCCCAGAGCTCCCAGCGCAGCCCACATCGCCGCCTGTCTGACCCAGGGCGATGCGCCGCGGGATGCGTCGTCCTTGCTGCCTGCTCGAGCCATCGCTGCACCTCCCGCGGCTCCGTGCCTGCGGAGCGTCCTCAACGCTGTCGCGGCACATGCGCGACGAACGTCGCTGGCGCATCGGCTTGGCTGTCTTCCCAAGTGAGCGTGATGCTGAGCGTCGCTCCCTGCTGGTCCTGCTGATCCACTTTCACTGTCACAGCCTGCACTCCCGTCGCAATCACATGCGTCTGAGAAGCGAAGCGGCTGCGCAGCGCCGTCACGGGGTCGGGAGCGGTGTAGAGCAGGGAAGGAGCAGCGGGCCCCGGATTGTCGGACGTCGCCTCGGCGCCAAATGTTGTCGCGGTGACGGCGCCGAGCACGGGCCTGTGGCTGATCACGAGGACTTCGCCCAGGTTCACCACGCCAGGCGCCGCATCGTCCCGCGCCCAGAGCGTCAACGATGTCGTGGCGCCCCCCACCCCCATGCCCGATCCGCTGGACACGCTGCTGTTGTCGCTGACAGCGAGCAGACCGTGACAGGACTCGATCAGCGCCTTGAGCCCCTCGACAACCTGCGCATGCTCCGGATTCAACTGCGTCTGCTCGACAGGGGAATCGAGAGGCTCGGACTGCACTTGAGGCGTGACGTCGATCAATCCCCCCGCCACCACCAGGACCGCGCCCACGCCCACGCCCGCTGCGACGGCGCCCACCGCCCCCCAGTTCGCGCCGTTCAACATCGCCCCGAACTTCATGGGACAGGCCCCGTGGGTCGTGGTCTCCGCACGACTGGTTGCGCACCTTCTGTGCGAAGCGTCGGTGAATCCGCAGCGACGACCTTTCGACCGTCGCTGCAGGAACTCCTTCAGCGCAACAGCGCGTCAGACATTCAGAAGGACGGGTCGACGTATCCCGCTTCGTTGGAAAGCAGATTGAGGTCGTGGTTGTAGCCCACCGCGATGACCTCGCCGGTGTTCGTGTCGTAGACCCACCCGGGATCGGATCCGTTCAGCGCCGGCGCAGGCGCGGCGCCGCCCGCCTGTGTGATGACGTTGCTGGTGCGGGTGTAGCCGTTGTTGGGCTGATCCTTGAGGTAGTCCATCGTGACCAGGACGCCCCAGCCGCCCTCGGTGGCGCCGCCCACAGGATCGGTCGCCGCCAAGTGAGGCAGATTGCCCGCGTTCTGCACACGGTAGAGCTCCACCTGGGAGTTGATCGTCTGCAGCTGGCTGGAGATGGCGCCCTTGAGGGCCTCCTGACTGGCGTTGGTGAACTGCGGCACCACGATGGCGGCGAGGATGCCGAGAATCACCACCACGATGAGGATTTCGACGAGCGTGAAGCCCTGCGATCGACGAGATGTGCGCATGGTCCGCACTCCTTGTCCGCGATTGTGCTCTCCCGCGATCCGCGCCCGAGTCGACCCCAGGCGCCTCGCGTCTCCGACAGGGCCTCGCGGGGGCCCGACGAACAGCGCGCTCAGCGGCGAGCGGGAAAACCGCTTTCCCGACCCGCGGAGCAGGCTGAAACATCGGAAGAGCCCGCAGGCCTCTTGACGGAGGCGCAACGGGATCGCGTCGCCTGGCTGGAAGCAGCGGCGCATTCCACCCAAAGCGACACCCTCACGTCCCTTAAACAACACGACCGGCGCACAGACGTCCGCTAAGGGGCGCCGCAGCGTCGCCCTTGCATCGTCCCTTTCACCGCTGAGGGATTCAGCCGTTGAGGATCAACGGCGCCACCTGCAGCTCGGGCATGTTGAGCGAGCCCATCAGCGCCGCAGCCGCTGTGGCCACCGACTCGTCCTTCGAAACCAGCGCAGCGTCGACCAGCCAGTCCAGCTGATCGCGGTCGAGCATGCCTCCAAAGCGGCGGACCGACAGCGCCACCCGCTCCAGCAACGCCACGCGCTGCGGACCGTCAGCAGCGGCGATGGCCTGGTCCATCAGCGCCACCTGCGCGCGCTTCTGGTTGATGCGGGCCAACACATCCGCCACCAGCAGCTTGGCTGGGCCGTCCTGCTTCTCGAGCGCCGTCAGCAGCGAATCAGCAGCCTGTCCCACATCGAACGCTTCGCTGCGCGTCTCAGCGAGTGTGCGCAGCGCCTCCAACGCCGCCTGCGCATACTGCCTGGCTTCGTCGCGGGTGATGGGCGGGCCGCTGGCTCGCTCCACCTCCTGCATCACCGCCGTCGCCAACTGCTCCGTCGTCAGCCCCTCCGCAGCGATGCGCGTCAGGGGGTCGTCCGCATAGCGAGGCGCCAGCTCCGCCACAACCGTCATGGGCGCCTGCGCCACGATGGGCGCCACCTGCAGCGCCGTGATGAGCCTGGCTTGCTCGATCTGCTGCTGCGTCTGCGATCCTGCGCGCATGAGTATCAGGTCCACGCTTGGCGCCTGCGCTACGACGCTGCGGGCCTCTTCGATCGAGGCAGCGGGAGTCAGAACCTCGTAGCCCAGCTGCTGAGCCACTGCAAGCAGGTCCTGCCTGTCCTCCTCGTCCGCCGCGACCACCAGCGCCCGCATCGTCGCCAGGTCTGCAGCCGCTGCGCCGAGGATGGGCGCGACGCGATCCGCTCCCTCGAAGGGCGCAGGCGGATTGGCTCGCGCCAGCGCCAGCGCCGCCTCGAGCCGCACGCGTCGATCCGGGTAGAAGAGCGCCCGCACCAGCGGCTTGTCCGCAGCGACGCCTTCCCAGAGGGTCGCCCCGCCTGCGCTCCGGGAGAGCGCCTCGATGGCCTTGCGCGCCAGCTGCGTGTCCTTGTCGCGCATCGCCCGCGCCAGCACGGGCTGCAGGGCCTTGGACCCCCCAGCCACCGCGTAATACATCGCGCCAGGCTTGCTCTCGGGATAGGCTGGGTTCGTCCAGCCCGCTGGCGTCTGGATCTCCCGTCTCAGATTCGACGCGATCCACAGCGACACCGCCTGATCGTTGCTGGGATCCAGCTCGATGGCGTGCTGGGCGATCTCCATCGCCCGCATCTCGTGAAACACCTCCGTGCGCACAGGCACAGGAAACAGACCGTACGACGGGTTGAACGTCCAGAGCAGCTGGTGGTCCTCGCCTGGAAAGCGCGTCAGCGAGCGCTGCTCCTGGTAGTACCGCTCCGCCAAGGCCGTGTACCGGTCGCTCAGCGACATGGCCTGCGAACGGGGCCCCGCGATCATGCGAATGGCCAGCCTCGCGGCGCCGCGGACCTCCTCCATCGACGCTGTCTGGAGCAGCTCATGCAGGTACGGCAGCGCCGCCTCGCTGGCGATGCCTCCCAACACCTGCGCGATGGCGATCTGCGTCTGCGGATCCACATGGAGCAAGGCCGCGGTCAGGGGCGCCACCGCGTCGGCTCCCATGTCGCGAAGCAAACGCTTCACCTCCGTCTCCAGCAGCGGATTGGGTTTGGTCTGCAGCACTTGCAGCAGCTGCGGCGCCGCGTACTCCCGCGCCGCCTTGAGCCGCTCCCGCGCAAGCAGCCGCCCCCGGGCGGGCCCGTCGAGCATGGCGATGTTGCGGGCGATCTCCTCGGGATCCCTGCTGCGGGCCCGCTTCCCCTGCTCGTACAGCGACCACAGCGCAGCTGCTGCGGACTCCAGCGAAGGCGTGGCCATCGCCCTCCTGACCACGTCCTCGAACCGCTGCACGCCGTCGCGCGAGTCCTCGACCAGCCCGACGAACTCGATCGGGCTCAGCCCCCGTTGCAACAGCGCATTGGCGTTGGCCACCGCCAGCTCGTCCTTGCGGATCAGCACGTAGTGCAGGAAATCCGCCAGCAGCTGCTCGTTGCTCACTTCGCTGGCCGCCTGCTGTCGCTGCTGCGCAAGGGCGACGTCCCCTCCCACCAGGACCACCAGCGACAGTGTCGTCGCAACGAGCAGCACGGGCGAAGCGATGCGACGTGTCCGGATTCTCAACATGCGCACAGCGTGCTCCTGTCTGGCAAACGGGTCATGGGTTGCGCAAGCGCCACCGAGCGACGCGGGCGCAGCTGAGCCTTGCGGTCCAGCGGGACCGATGGCGCCAGCAGGCAATATACGCACCTCGCCGCCCCGCGGGTTCAGCCGCCCGCGCCTAGTCCCCCTCCCTCCTCACGCCGCCCCCTCCCGATAACGCCGCCCGCCTCGCCTCAGGCCCCCAGCTGCGCCGTCCGCGACACGCGATCAGACCCGTTCACCCCGCGCCGCCGTCAAGATCCCTCCCCGCTGAGCCGATGCCCCCTTCCGGAGCCTTCGCCACGGTCACGGCGCGACCTTGGCTCGAGTCCCTCAGTGAGGAGTGAGTATGCCTCTTGAAAAGGATGTTCTGACGACGGGCGAGGTCGCCAAGATCTGCAACGTCGCTCCCCGCACGGTGAGCAAGTGGTTCGACTCGGGACAGCTCAAAGGCTATCGGATCCCCGGCTCCAAGGACCGCCGCATCCCCTTGGCTCAGCTCATCCGGTTCATGAAGGACCACAACATCCCCATGGACGGGCTGATGACCGGGGCCACCAGACTGCTTATCGTCGATGACGATGACGCCGTCACCAGCGCTCTCAACAAGCACCTGGCGGAACAGACCACCTACGAGATCCACGTCGCCTCGGACGCCTTCGAAGCGGGGATCGTTTGCCGACACGTCAAGCCCCACGTCATGCTCCTGGACATCCACCTGGTGGACGCCGATCCGGGCAGGGTCATTCGCCTGCTGCGGGACAACGACGAACTGACGATAACCCGCGTGGTGGCCATGAGCGGCAAGCTGACGGACGGCCAGGCGGCCCACCTGCGCAGGCTGGGCTACGACGGCTTCCTCCGCAAGCCCTTCCAGCTGCGTCAGGTCGTCGAGGCCATCGAGCGAGCCAACAGTCTGGTGCATTGACCCCGCAGCCTCTGCCCCAGCGGACCTCCCCGCGCATCGCGTGAGCGAGGCTTGACCGCTGCGCGACAAGCGCGGTATCGTGCGCTCGCTCCTGGAGCGGGGGCGTTGGAAACGCCCAGTGTATGCTCACATGTTGCAAGGCGGAGCCTGCCTCTCCATGAACACTGCAGCCCCGACGAATCGTCTGCTTTCGCCCGCTCAGGCGCGAAGGCGGTGGACGGAGCTTCAGCGGGCCTACTTCGCGCAGCTGTCGCGGTCGCCCCGCATAGCCAAGCTGGGCGTCCCCTTCGACCTCGTCGAGGAGCGTCTGGCACAGGCGCACCGCGCCGCCCGCAAGCGCTGGCCCGTCCGCGACCCTGGCGCGCTCAAACTCGCCGACGCTGCGCTGGTCTGCGCCTGCGTGCACAACGCGCACGCTGCGTGGACCCTCCTCATCCACCAGCACGAGCATGCCCTGATCGCCTCCGCCATGTGGTCCCTCAACGAGGAGCAGGCCATTCTGCTCGTGCGAAGACTCCTGGCGGAGCTGCGGGAACACGCAGCGACACCCCGCAACAGAGCAATGGGGCTTCGCGCCTACCGGGCGGATCGACCGCTGCGCGATTGGTTGCTCGAACGCGTCGCTGGACGCGTGGCCCTGCTGACCCCCACAGGGGCCCGCAGCCGATCCGCTCCCTCTCGCCCCCGCGCCGCTGAGCGAATCCGCGCCGCCGCTGTCGTGTACAGGCTGGCAGACTATCTCCCCGCCTGCGCAGACCAACCCGCCCCCGCTGCGGGCGCTGCGATCTGACCCTTTCCGCTCGTCTCGCCCGCCCGACGACGCATCGCGTCCGCGCCGCGTTTGCGCCAACAATGGTCGTATGCACGGGCCCCAGCCCTACGACCATCTGACCGACATGCTGCTCGAGGCGCTGCGCATGGGGGCCTTTCCCATGGCTGACCCCGAGCGAGGCGACGGGCTCGACGCGGTCGCCTTCTACACCGCGGACCCTCGCGGCCTGCTGCCGCTCTCTCCCAAACACGGACTGCACATACCACGATCGCTGACGAGGGCCATCCGACAGCGACGCTTCGAGCTCAGCAGCGATCGGGCCTTCGTCGACGTGATCCGCTGTTGCGCAGCGCCGCGCCCGCACGAGCCGGGCACATGGATCAATGAAGCGATCGTGCAACTCTACGCAGCCCTGCATCGCCAAGGCTGCGCCCACAGCGTCGAGGCTTGGCGAACCGATCCCGCCACGGGCCGACGCCGCCTTGTCGGGGGAATCTACGGCGCGACCGTGGGCGCCGCCTTCATAGGCGAGTCGATGTTCTGCAGGCCGCAGCCTCGCCTGCCTTCGGGTCAGCGACATCCCTTCGACGGGACCGACGCCAGCAAGGTCTGTCTTGTCGCGCTCGTCGCCCACCTGTGGCAGCGAGGCTTCGTCCTTTTCGACACGCAATTGACCAATCCGCACCTCGAGCGGTTTGGCTGCTTCTCCATCCCTTTGCACGAATACCTCGAGCGTCTGGCCAAGGCCTCGTCGCACACGCATGTCGCCTGGGGCGTCTTCGACGCAGAGGCAGCCCTGCAGCAAGCGCTCCGCTGGTCCGCCGCCAGCGTCAGCGACAACGCCTAGACCCGCTCCAGCGCCGCTGCGCCGATGTCTCGCCTGAACTGCTTTCCCGGAAAGTCGATCGCATCGCAGGCTGCAAGGGCCCGCTGGCGGGCCTCTTCGAGCGTCGCGCCCATTCCGCAAACGCTGAGGACGCGCCCCCCCGCCGTCACCAACCCCTTCCGCGGATCGACCTTCGTCCCCGCGTGGAAAACGACCACATCCTCCATGGCCTGAGCCTGCTCCAGGCCTGTGATGGGATCGCCCGTGCGAGGCGCCTGCGGATACCCCTCGCTGGCGAGCGTGACGCAACAACAGGAGCGAGGGTCCCAGCTGATCTCCGCTTCCTCGAGCGTCCCCGTCGCGCAGCGCCACAGCGCAAGCCCCAGATCCCCTTTCCACCGAAGCATCAGGCACTGACACTCCGGATCGCCGAAACGCACGTTGAACTCCAGCACTTTGGGCCCGCCAGGGGTGAGCATCAACCCCATGTACAGCACGCCCCGATACTCGATCCCCTCCCGCCGCAATCCGTCGAGCACGGGAACCAGAATCGTCCGCTCGATCTCCCGAAGCAGATTCGCATCCACCACAGAGGCAGGACAATACGCTCCCATGCCTCCTGTATTGGGTCCCGTATCCCCTTCCAACAATCTCTTGTGGTCCTGGCAAGGCTCGAGCAGATACGCTGCTCTGCCGTCCACCAGCGCAAAGACCGAAGCCTCCACCCCCTTGAGCTTCTCCTCAAGCACGACAGTCTCGCTCGCCTCGCCAAACGCCCTCCTCCCCATGATGCGCTCGAGCGCCTCGAGCGCCTCCTCAACGGTCTCGGGGACGACCACTCCCTTCCCCCCCGCCAGCCCCGCAGCCTTGACGACCAGAGGCTCGTCACGCGAACGCAGATAGGCCCGGGCCGCCTCGAGGTTGGTGAACGCTCTCCCCTCCGCAGTGGGAATCGCCAAGCGGCGCATGAAGTCCTTCGCGAAGGCCTTGTCCGCCTCGAGCTGCGCGCCCACGGCGCCTGGCCCGAAGACAGCGCGTTCGTCGCTGCGCAGCGCGTCCGCCAGCCCCGCCGCCAACGGCGCCTCGGGCCCCACGACGACCAGATTCACCCCCTTGCGCTCGCAGAATCGCCGCAGCCGAAACGTGTTCCGCAGGTCGAAGGGAACATCGATGGGTTCGCCTGTCCTGGCCAGCCCCGGGTTGGACGGATGCGTCACGAACACCTTCTCCACGCTGGGGCTGGCCTTGAGCCGCCAAGCAAGCGCATGCTCCCTGCCTCCGCCTCCAACAAGCAGCACACGAAGTGAAGCAGGCGAGCGGGAACTGCCAGGCATGGGCGACTCCTCCATCGAGCAGGCGGACGTTTCCCCCGCCTCGGCGACGCGCAGCGTCTCCCGCTGCTCGCCGGTGTGCGGGAATCAGGGCGACTGGATTCGAACCAGCGACCTCGGCGACCCAAACGCCGCGCTCTACCAAGCTGAGCTACGCCCTGCACAGCGACGAAGAGACACAAGTGTATTCGCCGCTCACGCGGACGCCTCTTCCTCGGGGGGCGGGAGCTGCTCGAGGAACGCAGCCAACCCGCCTCGATCGGGAGAGCGCCCCCTGCGAACGTACACACCGCTGACGCCCACCCCCGCTGTCAGCGTCTCCACCACGCTCCATCCCAGGGCCAGCGCGAAACAACACCCTGCGTTGAAATGGTCCCCCGCGCCGGTCGAGAGCACAGGCGTCCTGGTGTATGTCGAGGCGAGGGCCCAGGCTCCTGTCTCGTCCGCAGCAGCAGCAGCCTTGCGTGTATGGGCCAGCAGGAGGGTGAGCCCCACCGCCTCCCGCAGCGTCTTGGCGGCCAGCAACGCATGGGCAGCGTGCTCCTCCGCCCCTGCCTGCGTGTCGAGCCGAGGCAGCGGCGACCCTGCCAGCGCACAGAGCCTGTGCGCCTCCGCTGCGTTGACCCCCAACGCCACGGGCGACAGCGCGTCGAGCCGTCGCAGCTGCTCCATCGCCTCGAGCACATCCTCGTCGCTGCGCTTGGCGGGATCCGCCAAGTCCACGAAAAGCCAGCGCCGCCCCTCCAGACCAGGCAACCCCTCGCGGGCAAGCCCCTCCCAGATGTCCTTCATCCCGAAGAGCATCGTCCAGTTGCCCATCGCCACGACGTCGCTGCTCTGGAGCATCGTCCTTAGCTGCGCAAGCCCCCCCGCCGCCTCGACAACCCTGGCCCACGTCACCGCGTCCAGCGTCTCGAGTTTGCCAAGCATCACCTTGCCGTCGCGGAACTCCAGCGCCTCCGTGCGACCAGGCGGACAGAGCGGAAGCACATGGAAGCACCGCTGCTGGAGCTCGTCGAAGACCGGATCGACTTCACCCCGCTCGACGGGGCTCTCGACGGCGCCTGCGCAGCGGACGCGCCCGCCCAGCGTCGCCAGCGCAAGCGCCAGGATGGGCCCGTTGCCCCCCAGCTTGACCCGCTCGACGAGCAGCTCGATGTTGGCGCTCTCGCCCGCCGCCTCAGCGACCCGCTGGGCGAACTGGCGCATCGAACGCATGGGCTCCGCGCCTTCAGAGCCAGGCGCCCTGCGACGCTCCACGACGCGGCAAATGGTGTCGACGAAACCGTCGAAGCCGACAAAGGCGCCCACCGTGGAGGCAGCCTCCACCTCCGACACTGCGCGAACCTTCTTCGCAAGCTCCTGCGCCAGAGCCGACCGCTTGCCCGCAGAGATGACGCCCGCTTCCACGTGAACCACGCCACGCGTGATTGCACCCGATGCAGCGACGCAACGCAAGCCTGCAGTGTGCGCTACGCCGCTGCAGGGGGGTCGTCGTCTGGATCGGGCAAGCGATAGACCTGGTCGAGCTCCTCCGCCAGTTCGTCCAGCGAACGGCGCATCCGCTCGATCGTCTCCTCCAGCTGCTCAGCGAGATCGTCGGTCTCTCGTTTGGGCCGCTGTGGGGAAACGGACTGCGATGGGAAAGGGTACGGCTGGGGCGCCGGCTCTTCGTCTTCCACCAGACGCAGACGGTGCGAACGCATGATGCGCCTCCTGCTGCGGCCAAAGCTCCCGCAGCGCCCAGCGCATCGACCCCCCTTCGCATCGAGTTGAGCCCAACCCCCTTCCAAACCTGCCCACGACGGTCCGAAAACCGCCCCGGCGCCCCCGGCGCTGTCCGATCACCGCGTTCCTACGCGAGGCTCCGTGCCTGCGAGCGTGCGGGCGATGTTGCCGCGATGGCGCCAGAGCACCAGCAGCGCAAGGCCCGTCGACACGACCAGGAAAGGCTTGGCTGCGCTCCAGGGCCAGCCGCCTGCAGCATCGAACTGCGCCAGCGCCCCCCACACCAGCGCCGCCAGCAGCGGCAGTGAAGCAGCAGCGACGCACGAGCTGACCCCGACGTACCGCGTCAGCTTCAGCGTCGTCAGCCACAACAGCAGCGCCCCCGCAGCGGCCAGCGTCATGACGGGCCACAGCGCAAGCAGCGCCCCCAGTCCCGTCGCCACGCCCTTTCCCCCCCGAAAGCCCAGCCAGATTGGAAACATGTGGCCCAGCACCGCCGTCCCCGCGATCGCCATCCAGCGCCAGCCCGCAGCGGGATCGCCCCCCGCCCGCTCGACCAGCCCCAGCGCAAGCCCTCCCACAAGCGTGGGCAGAAACCCCTTGGCCACGTCCAGCGCAAAGCAGAGCAGCCCCGTCTTCCTCCCCAGCACGCGCATGGCGTTGGTGGCGCCGATGTTGCCCGAGCCTTCCTTGCGCAGGTCCACCCCCTGCGCCTTTCCCAGCAGCAGGCCGACGGGAATCGACCCCGCCAGGTACGCTGCAGCGACCGCTGCGAAGAACCCCCACTCGATCTGCGCGCTCATGGCCTGCGCGCTCCCGCGTCCGCCGCTGCGTCGTCGTCGCCCTCCGCCTTGTCCCGGGGCGCCCTCGTCATCTCGAGCAGGGCCGCGTGCTTCATGAGCGCAGCCGCCGCTGTGGCCGAAGCGGCGCACCAGCCGCGCCAGCCGTCGCGCCACGCCTGCCGCAGCGCCATCTGCTTGATCCACGCGAAGGTCGGCGAGAAGACCAGCGAGGCGATCGAACCTTTGGCGCCGCGCGCCGCCAAGCTGCGGGCGGCGGTCTGCGCGTGCCTGGCCTGGCTCGTGAAGAACGCGGGCATCGAGCCGATCGAGTCGTGCCGCAGCGTGCCCGCAAGGTTCGCCACACGCTGCGCGGGCTGGCCGGGCTTGACCAGCAGCTGGTCGTGCGGATCGAAGCCGCCCCAGGCGCACGCGCCCCGCCGCACGAGCCGCAGCCTCCACTCGGGCTGCCACGCGTGCCGCAGGAACCGCCCCCGCCACCACACCACACGGTTGAGCCTGTAGCCGGCAAGGCCGGCAGGCGGCTGTTGCGCAAGGGCCTGCGCGATCGAGCGCTGCAGATCGGGCTCGAGCGACTCGTCGCTGTCGAGGCAGAGGATCCACGGCTCGCTGCACGCCTCCAGCGCCAGCTGCTTGGTTCGGACATGGCCCAGCCACTTGGAGCGGATCACCCGCGCCCCCGCCTCTTCGAGCAGCTCGATCGTGCCGTCGGTCGATCCCGAGTCGACCGCGACGATCTCCCGCGCAAGGGGCGCAGCGCTTCTGAGCGTCCTGCCGATGGTGCGGGCGTTGTCGCAGCAGACGATGGCCACGGACAGGGGCAGCGCCTCCCCGGCGCCGGTGGACGCGTCCTCGGTCGCGCCGGTGCGCCGCTGCAGCGCAGTCATCCGTCCGCTCCGCCTGCGCCGAAGGCCTGCTCCGCCGCGTCGATGGCCCGGGCAAGAGCCGCCGCCTTGTTCTCCGTCTCGCGCCGCTCCGCCTCGGGGTCGCTGTCGGCGACGATTCCCCCAGAAGCCTGCAGGTGGTACACCCACCGGTCGCCCCGCTTCCGCTCGACTGGCACGACGATCGTGCGCAGCGCAAGGGCCATGTCCAGTGCGCCGTCGACGGCGAGGTAACCGAACCCCCCCCCATAGGGCCCTCTGCGCAGGGGCTCGAGCTCGTCGATGATCTGCATGGCCCGGATCTTGGGCGCCCCCGAGACCGTCCCCGCCGGCAGCGCCGCCCGCAGCGCGTCCAGGGCGTCCAGCTCAGGGCGAAGCCGCCCCCTCACGGTGCTCGAGATGTGCATGACGTGGCTGTAGCGCTCGATCGCCATCACCTTCTCGAGCGCCACGCTGGCGGGTTGGCTGACCCTGCCCACGTCGTTGCGGCCGAGGTCCACGAGCATGATGTGCTCAGCCCGCTCCTTGGGGTCCGCAAGCAGCTCGCGGGCCAGGGCCTCGTCCTCCTCCTCGTCGACGCCGCGCCTGCGCGTCCCCGCAAGAGGTCTGTTGGTGACGACGCAGCCGCCCTGCCGCTGCGGCTCGACCCTGCAGAGAATCTCCGGGCTCGAGGCGACCAGGATGCAGCCGCGCGCCTGCAGGTAGCCCATGTAGGGGCTCGGGTTGACCGCGCGCAGCGCCCGGTAGACGTCGAAGGGGTCCGCTGCGCTGTCGCGCTCGAAGCGCTGGCCGAGCACGACCTGAAAGATGTCCCCTGCGCGGATGTACTCCCTGGCCCGTTCGACCATGGCCCGATGCCGCTCCGCCGACAGGTTTGACCGCAGCGCCTGCGGATGGGCCGCAGCGTCGATTTCGAGCCTTCCCGCAGCCAGCGGCTTTGCGCGCGTCAGCAGCTGCGTCTCGATCGCGTCCAGCGCCGCGACCGCCTCGTCGTAGGCCTCGTCAATGCGGCCAGCCTCGTCGACCCGCGCCAGCGCCACGAGGTGCACGATCCGCCGGGCGTGGTCGAAGACGCACAGGCGGTCGTAGAAGCCGAACTGCACATCCGCCAGGCCGCGGTCGTCCGCAGGCGCCTGTTCGAAGCCCACCTTGCCGGGCTCGGCGTAGCGGACCGCGTCGTAGCCCGCATAGCCGAACCAGCCGCCCAGCGCCGCGTCGGGAAGGTCCAGGCCCTCGGGAATCGCGAGCCTTTCCTCACCGCGGACCGTCCGCATCAGCGCCAGCGGATCCGCCGTGGTCAGCTCTCGTGTCGTTCCCGCCCGGCGGTCGGTCAGCTCGGCCTGTCCCTCCCTGACCCACAGATCGAGGGCAGGCCGGGCGCCGAGGATGGAGTAGCGCCCCTGCCTTCCCCCCTGCTCGACCGACTCGAACAGAAACGACGGCGCCAGGCGGTCGTCCTCAGCCACGAGCCTGCGGTAGGCCAGCACAGGCGTGAGCTGGTCAGCCAGGATGCGCCGTCCCACGGGCGCAAGGACCGCCGGGGCGCCGCTGCGCAGCGCCTGCTCACAGACCTCTCTGAACCGCCGTCGCTGCATGCTCGCCGATCCTATCGCTGCAGGCGAAGCTGAGGCGGTACGCTTGAAGCGTGCGCCGCCGTCCCAGCCCCATCGACGACGCCCTTGAGCTGCAGATCATGCCCCTGGTGGACGTGATCTTTCTGCTGCTGACGTTCTTCGTCTTCGCGCTTGCGCTGATGGTGCGGGCGGACGTGCTGGGCGTGACGCTCGCGCCCGTCGCTGCGGGGGAGCGGGCCGGAACCTCCGCCTCGCTCACCGTCGCCCTCACGCAGGATGGGGGCTACCTGCTCGACGGTCAGCCCGCCACACTGGAGCAGGCGGTCGAGCGCGCAAGAGCGCTGCGCGACAGCGACGCCGCTGCAGCGATCTACATCGCCTCCGACGCAGACGCGCCCGCGGGCGCCCTGCTCCAGCTGTTGGACGCCCTTTCCCAAGCGGGCATCGACGACTTCAGCCTGCTGGGCAGGCCCAAGGGCGACGCGCCCTGAACCGCCCTCCAACGGCGCCGCGCCAACGAACCGTTCAGGGCTCGCCCCACGCGTTGTTGCGGCGGTCGACGTCGGGGAACTTCTTCTCGGGATCGATGAGCACGCCCGCCAGCGAGCGCCCAGGCTCGAGCCTGATGCGCGTGGTCCACTCGTCCGTGTTGAACCAAGCCTCGACAGGCAACCTGCGCGTCTCCGAGACGCCGTCGTCGTAGGTCAGGCGATAGACGACGGGCATGACCAGCTCGCCCTTGTTGGCGAACGTGATCTCCGCGTAGCGCCGGCCGTCCTCGTCAGCGACCTCGCGCACCTTCTTCACCGCCTGATCCAGAACGCCTGTGGAGTAGAACCAGCCCCGCCAGAACCAGGACAGGTCCTCCCCCGCCACGTCCTCCATGGTGCGGAAGAAGTCCGCGGGCTCAGGCGACTTGAAGGCCCATCTGCGGACGTACTCGCGAAAGGCCCGGTCGAAGCGCTCCTCGCCCAGGATCTGCTCGCGCAGCAGCACCAGCCCCGCTGCGGTCTTGGCGTACTCCAGGAAACCGAGACGGTCAGGCCTGACCTGATCCGCAGGCGTCTCGATGGGCTGCTCGCGGAACCTGGCCATCATGGGCGCAATCGCCTGGGCGTCCCCTCGCCTGGCCTGGGGCTCACCGAACCACGCCTTGGTCGAGTAGTAGTTGATGAAGGTGTTGAACCCCTCGTCCATCCACGCGTGGAGGCGCTCGTTGTTGCTGACGACCATCGGGAACCAGTTGTGGCCAATCTCATGCGTCGTCACGCCGTAGAGCGCCTGTTCGTCGTCGCGGGCGCGGCAGAAGATGATCATGGGGTACTCCATGCCGCCCACGATCCCGTTGACGTTCGTCGCCACAGGGTACGGGTACCTGTACCACATGGCGTTGTAGTGCTTGATGGAGAACCGAAGCATCTCGGTGCTCTTGCGCCACAGCGGCATGCCTTCCTTGGGATAGACGCTCATGACCAGCGTGCCTGCGCCGTCTGGTCCGCTGTCCTCGAGAAAGGCTGCGTCCCAGACGAAGGCGTCTGAAGCCGCCCAGGCGAAGGTCCGCACGTTGTCCGCATGGAAGCGCCACGTGCGAGGCCCGTCGCCCGCGGGCCAGGTCGAGGGATCCCCCACCTCCTCCGGCGCAATGATGTCCACCGTCGTGGCGCTGCTCCGGGCCTGATCGAGCCGTTCGAGCTGCTTCTGCGTCAACACCTCCGACGCGTTTTCGAGCGTTCCCGTCGCCACGACGAGATACTGCCTGGGCGCAGTGATCGAAACGTCGAACGAGCCGAAGTCCGTATAGAACTCTCCCTGCCCCAAGTAGGGCAGCGTGTTCCACCCGTGCACATCATCGAACTTGGCCACCGCGGGGAACCACTGGGCGATCTCGAAGATCGTTCCCTGCTCGACATCCTCGATCCCCATCCTGTCCGAACCGTAGTCGGGAATGTCGAAAGCGAAGCGCAGCGAGATCTCCACCGTCCCTCCCCGCGCAGCGACAGGCGTGGCCAGGTCGATCCTGCCCAGCGTGTCGTGCGCATGCAGCTGCGCAGGCTCGCCGTCGACGCGCACATCGTCGATGGTGAAGCCGCCGACGAAGCCGTCGCGGTTGCCGAAGCGCGCCCCCGGAGGCGTCAGCCTCGCGCCTCTGCTTTTCGGATTGAACAGATTCTGCTCGAGATTGAGCCAGATGTACGACAGCGCATAGGGGCTTTCGTTCGTGTAGGTGATTGTCTCCGTCGCTTCGACGCGTCTGGCGTCGGGATCGAAACGGGCGTCAATGCGGTAGTCCGCGCGATTCTGCCAGTACGCAGGCCCAGGCTTCCCTGTCGCAGGCCTGGTCGCGGTGGGCGTGGGCAGCGGGGGAGGCGTGAACATCGTCGTGTGTTCGATGGCGCTGAAGAGCGCGTCGCCTCGCCGCTGCGCAGCGCACCCCGCCGTCGCCAACGCCGCCGTCGCCGCAACAACCAACCACACCTGCTTCGCCATGGCGTCCGCTCCTGCAAAGAAATCCACCCGCAGCGAACAACGCTGCCCGCGTGGAAAACCACAAAGGGGCGAAGCATACCAAACCAGCCGCCCCTGTCGCTACAGCTGCCTGTCGAGCAGGCGGCACTGGATCGCCTCCGCCACGTGCGGCAGCTCGACGCGCTCCGCCTCCGCAAGATCCGCCACCGTGCGGGCGACGCGGCGGATCTTGTCGTAGGCCCGGGCCGAGAGCCCAAGTTCGCGCATCGCCTGGCCGAGCAGCGTCTTGGAGGGCCCGTCGAGCGGCGCGAGGCGGTCGAGATCCTTGCCCCGCAAATGGGCGTTGAGGACCTCGCCCTGTCTGCGCCGCTGCCGTTCTCGAGCAGCCAGGACGCGCTGGCGGATGGCTGCGGAAGGCTCCCCGCGCGCCCCTTCCTCGGCCAGCTTCTTCCACGGCACAGCAGGCGCCTCGACGTGGATGTCGATGCGGTCGAGCAGTGGGCCGGAGAGCCTGCTCAGGTAGCGCTGCATGTCGCGCCGACCCGCAGCGTCCGCAGGCATGGCGCCCCGCGCCGTCGGATTCAGCGCCGCAATGAGCATGAACGACGCAGGGAAACGCACCGTCGCATGCGCCCGGGCGATCGTCACGCTGCGCTCCTCCAACGGCTGGCGCAGCGTCTCCAGAACCTGCCGTGGAAACTCGGGAAGCTCGTCGAGAAACAGCACGCCATGGTGCGCCAGGCTGATCTCCCCGGGCCTGGGAACCACGCCCCCGCCTATCAACGCTGCGGAGGACGCGGAGTGGTGGGGCGCCCGCACTGGCCTGCGCGTGATCAGCCCCAGCGCCCCATCCTCCTCCACAGGCAGCAATCCCGCAGCGGAGTACACCTGCGTCGTCTCCAGCGCCTCAGCAGCCGTCAACGGCGGGAGCACGCCGGGGAGCGCCCGCGCCATCATCGTCTTGCCCGTCCCCGCAGGGCCGATCATCAATGCGTTGTGGCCTCCCGCCGCCGCCACCTCCAACGCGCGCTTGACGCTCTCCTGCCCCCGCACTTCCGCGAAGTCGACCTCGACGGGGGCGGATTCGATGAGCTCCGCAAGAGCCACCGCAGGGTGCGGCGCAGGCGACAGCGCTCCCGTGAGCAGGCCGACGACTTCCTGCACCGTTCTGCAGCCCAGGACCTCGACCCCCTCCACGACAGCTGCTTCGCGGGCGTTGCCCTCGGGAACGATCACCCAGCGCAGTCCGCGCCTGCGGGCCAGCGCCGCCATGGCCAGGGCGCCGCGCACAGGCCTGAGCCTGCCGTCCAGCGCCAGCTCTCCCGCCAGGAGCGTTTTCCGCAGATCAACCTGCTCCTCCTCTGGAATATCGAATGTCTCGTCGCGCTCCGTCGCCGCTTCGAATCCAGGCCCATTCCGCCTCGGCGCGACGTCCGCGCGCTGCGCAGCCCGCTCCTTGCTGCGGATCGTCACCACAGCAGGCGGCGGCGCGATCACGCCCGTCGCCGCCAAGGCGCCGATCGCGATGGGCAAGTCGTACACCGCCCCTTCCTTGCGCACGTGCGCAGGCGCCAGGTTGATGATGAGCCTTCCTGTGGGAAAGCCGTACCCCGCGTTGGTGAGGGCGGAGCGGACGCGGTCGAGCGACTCGCGCACCGCAGCGTCGGGCAGGCCCACAATGGCCTCCTTGGGCCAACCCGAGTCGGACAGATCCACCTCGACCTCACAGGGCAGCGCCTCGACGCCCTGCAGGACGAAACTCTGCACACGCGCCAGCATGATGCGCGAGCATACCGACCATCTCCCGATCCTGCTCAGCCTCCCGAGCCGATCCGCAGCGCCGCTTCCCGCACCCTCGGCTCAAGGGAATACACGAGCAGCACGTATCCCCGCTCGTGCAGCCGCCGCAATGCAGCCTCGCTGGGTTGCACCTGTCGATCCACGCCCACCCCGATCCACACTTCGCTGTTTGCAGGGTCGAATCTCCACTGGTCCTTGGGATCATGCACCTTCGCGTACTTGCGCAGCGCGAGCATGGGCGACGTGTGGAGAAACTCCTGCACAATCTGCCCATTCTCGACCGGGAAGGCCTCCATGACTGCCCGTGCGCCTCGACGCTTGAGCCAGCGGGCCGCCCGGACGAACGCGTCCCGATACTGCGGAGGGCTGGTCGCGTCCAACCCAAACTCCCTGACGCCCATTTCCAGCCAAGGCGACAGATGCGTCGCTATCTGTTGATCTGTGGGATCCTTCCCCTCGCGCGTCAGATGGCCCGTGTACAGCCCCAAGGTCGCATCGCGGCGCTTGCTGGTCCATTCGCCAAGAGCGTCGCGCATCACGCGCCGCCACACAGGCGATCGGCGCCAGAACTCGGTAAACCCCTTGCCGATCATCACGCCCTGCGGCCCGCCCGCCGGCGCAAGCATCATGATCCGCCGCCAGCCCTGCGCGTAGAGCCTGTCCAAGTCGCGCGCGATGACTTCTCCTGCGTCGTCGCCCCGATATGGCGGCGACAGGCCAAGCGGGTTGGCCTCGCTCCACGAGCCATTCCATGTTCGCAGCATGATGACAGGTCTGCGATCGGGAAAGCCCATCGCGACGGGGGGCTCCAGCGATTCGGGGGAGGGCTCTGCAGGCGGCCCCAGCCACGATTCGACCCTCGCCAATTGCGCGCAGGCGGGCGCCGTCGCCGCTGCAGCCGCCACGCTGAGAAACCGGCGTCTGGAACGAGAGACTGCCTCGTCATGGACAACGCGCGCCATGCTGCAGTGTACCGTTCTTGACTTGCACGTCAGCCTTGGGCCATACTCCCTTCCGCTGCGGACGCTGAGCAAGGAGCACGCCATGCCTTCATCATCTGCCGCCTTCTCTCAGGCCGCTGCCGACTTCGACCGTCGCTGCTTTCTCGCCGCTGCAGGCTTGGCCGCGGGAACAGCCGCCGTGGCGCCCGCCTCCGCCGCCTCGCTGGACGCGCTGCTGCGCATCGACCAGGACGCCCAACCCGACGAAGCCGCCGCCCCCGCAGGCGTCAGCGTCGAGGCCATCGCGCAGGCGGAGAAACTGCTGGGCCTGACTTTCACCGATAAAGAACGGGACATGATGCGCCCCGGCCTCGAACAGCAGGTCGAGTTCTGGCAGTTTCTGCGCGATCTGGGCCTGCAGAACAACGAGGCGCCCGCGGAGGTGTTCGATCCGCGCATGCCCGGCGAGACGTACCCGCACAACGCCCGCCGCAGTCGGTTCGCGCCGGTCGAGTCCACCCGCAAGCCCGACTCGGCGACCGACCTCGCCTTCGCCCCCGCTTCGCAGCTGGCCCATCTGCTTCGCACCAGGCAGCTCAGCAGCGTCGAGATCACCGAGCTGTGTCTGAACCGTCTCAAGGAGCACGGCCCGACCCTCGAATGCGTCGTCACGCTCACCGAAGAGCTGGCCATGGACCAGGCCAGGCAGGCCGACCGCGAACGCAGCCAGGGCAAGGTCCGCAGCCCGCTGCACGGCATCCCCTTCGGCCTCAAGGACCTCTTCGACACCGCGGGGATCCGCACGACCTGGGGGGCGGCGCCGTACAAGGACCGCGTGCCCGACCGGGACAGCGCCGTCTACGCCAAGCTGCGCGACGCGGGCGCCGTCCTCTGCGCCAAGCTCACGCTGGGCGCCCTGGCCTACGGCGACATCTGGTTCGGCGGACGCACGAAGAACCCCTGGAACCTGAAGCAGGGCTCCAGCGGCTCCAGCGCAGGCTCCGCAGCCTCAGCAGCGGCGGGCCTGCTGCCCGTGACGATGGGCACAGAGACCTATGGGTCGATTGGCTCGCCCAGCGCCCGCTGCGGCGCCACGGGGCTGCGGCCGACCTTCGGCAGAATCTCACGCGCAGGCGCCATGGCCCTGTGCTGGACGCTCGACAAGGCAGGCCCCCTCTGCAGAACCGTCGACGACTGCGCCCTTGCGCTGGACGTGCTCAACGGCGCCGACCCCGCTGACCCCGCCTCGCGCGACGTTCCGCTCAACCTGGACATGACCCGCTCGATCAAGGGCGTGCGCGTCGGCTACGACCCCCGCGAGTACGACAGCGACGCAGCGACCGACGCTGACCGCCATGTGCTGGACATCCTCCGCGACCGGGGCTGCAAGCTCGTCGAGCTGGAGCTTCCGCGCAGCAGGGAGTTCGGGGGGGTGATCTTCCTGCTCATCAGCGTCGAGGCCGCCTGCGCCTTCGACGAGCTGACGCGCTCGAACCAGGACGACCTGATGCAATGGCAGTCGCCGCAGGCCTGGCCCAACACGTTCCGCATGGCCCGCTTCTACCCAGCGGTCGAGCACCTGATGGCCTCGAGGCTGCGGCGGCGCTACATGCAGCTGGCCCACGAGCTCTTCTCGCAGGTGGAGGTGATCACGGCGCCGCAGCGCCACGGCGCGCTGCACGCCATCACCAACATGACCGGCCATCCCGCAATCACGCAGAAGCACGGCTTCCGCGACAACGGGACGCCCCGCGGCTTCACCATGTGGGGCAGGCTCTACGACGAGCGCACGCTGCTGGCCGTGGCCCGGGCGGTCGAACAGGACCTGGGCCTGTGGACAAAGCGACCGCCGCTGTTCAGCTGACGCTGTGCAACGCCCCGTCCCTTCAGACTTCCGTGGCCTGTCTCGTCAACGTCTCGTCAGCCTCGTCTTCGGGCTCGATCTGCATGCGCAGCAGCTCCGCGTAGCGGCCGTCGCGGGCCAGCAGCTCCTCGTGCGGCCCCACCTCGAGAACCCGGCCCCGCTCGAGCACCACGATCCTGCTGGCCCTGCGGACCGTGCTCAGCCTGTGTGCGATGACGAAGCAGGTGCGGCCCTCGAGCACCTTGGCCAAGCTCTGCTGGATAAGCCGTTCGCTTTCGGTGTCGAGGTTGCTCGTAGCCTCGTCGAGAATGAGGATGCGCGGATCCGCCAGAAAGGCCCGAGCGATGGCCAGCCGCTGCCGCTGTCCGCCGCTCAGCCGCACGCCCCGCTCGCCGATGAGCGTCTGGTAGCCCTCGGGCAGCTCACGGATGAAGTCGTGGGCGTTGGCGAGCTTGGCCGCCCGCTCCACCTGCTCCTGTGAAGCGCCCCTGCGGGCGTAGGCGATGTTGTCGAAGATCGTCCCGTCGAAGAGAAACACGTCCTGCTCGACCACGCCAAGCAGCCTGCGGTAGGAGCGCACGTCGATCCGCCGCAGGTCCACGCCGTCGAGCGTCACCGCGCCCCGGGTGGGGTCGTAGAACCGCGCCACCAGATTGCACAGCGTGGTCTTGCCCGCCCCGCTGGGTCCGACCAGGGCGATCGTCTCGCCGGGCTCGACCGACAGGCTCACGTCGCGCAGGATTGTCGGCCCAGGCGCGCCGTCGGCCCCTCTGTACGCGAACCAGACGCCCTGAAGCGCGATCGCCCCCCGCGTCGTCCGGGGCTTGACGACGATCTCGCCAGGCGTGTCCTGGAACTCGACGGGCTCCTCGAGCAGATCGAGCGTGCGGTCGAGCCCCGCCAGGTTGTTCTGCAGGTTCGTCGCGGTGACGACGAGCGTCTGCACCGGCGCCAGCAGCATGAGCAGGTAGGCGCTGAACATCATCACGTCGCCGATGGTCAGCGAGCCCTGAATGATTCTCCAGCCGCCGTAGAGGAGCACCGCCGCCGAGGCCGTCGGAATCAGCAGCTCCCAGGCCATCTCCAGCAGCCGCGCCCGCCACCACGCCAGCAGCTCCTGACGGATGAGCAGGTGGTTGGCCTTGATGAAGCGCGTCGCCTCGCCCCGCTCGCGGCCGAAGCCCCGCACCACGCGCATGCCCGAGAAGGCCTCGGTCGTCTGGGCGTCGATGGCTTCGCGCTGTCTGCGGATGGCGCGGTAGACGGGGCGCAGGCGGTTGATCCACGCCCGGTGCGTCAGCCAGACAATGGGCAGCAGCAGCAGCGAGCCCAGCAGCAGCCGCCAGTCCACAAAGGCCAGAATCGCCAGCGTCCCTGTCAGCTGCACGATCGCTTTCCAGGGGTTGTAGATGGCGGAGAAGACCAGCTCGCCCGCTCCTCCAGCGTCCTCGCGGAGCACGCTGGCCGCTCCGCCGCTCTTGAGCTCGTAGACCCTGCGCAGCGGCAGACGCACCGCCCGCTCGAAGGCCTTCTTGCGCAGCAGCGCCTGGACGCGCTTGGTCAGGCGGGTCATCTGCCAACGCCCCCAGATGCCCACCGCCAGACTCACCGCCGCTGCAGCGACCATGGCCGCCCCCAGCAGCCACAGCAGCCGCAGGCGATCGTCAGGCAGACCCAGCCAGGCAGGAATGCCCGCAGGGCCCGGGTTGTCGGTGATGATGTAGTCGATGGCGATCTTGGTCGAGGCGGGGATGACCAGCCCAATGCCGATCGACACCGTCAGCGTCAGCAGGGCCAGGGCCATGGCGCCGCGATGGCCCCGCAGCAGTGTGAAGAACTCGCGCAGCAGAACGCCGACGGGCCTTCCAGCGCGAGGCCTGCGCGACGCCCCCTTGGCTGCGCCGGGCGCCGAGGCCGCCTGCAGCGTCCCTTCCCGGTCCGCCTGGCGGAATCGTTCGAACTGCGACTTGCTGGAGGGCAGCACGCGCATCAGGCTGCATCGTAGACTGCCTCCGCGCCGCGCCTGCAGCGGCGACGACGAAGGAGCCCGCCGATGCGCACGCCCGAGGACGCGCTGGCCTTCATCGAGCGCTGTCGCGCAAGCGCCATTCTCCGCGTCTCCGACGCCTCCCTGGCGGCGCCGGCGATGGAGGCGGCCGTGCGGGGCGGTTTTCGCGTCGTCGAGTTCACGCTAACCACGCCAGGCGCTCTGGACCGCGTCAGCGACTTCGCTGCGCGCGACGGGCTGCTCGTCGGCGCAGGGACCGTCCTGACGGTCGAGCAGGTCCGCGACGCGGTCAAGGCGGGGGCGCGTTTCATCGTCTCGCCCGTGGTGGACGAAGCGGTGGTCGAGGAGGCGCTTGCGCTCGGCGCCCTGGCCATGCCGGGCTGCCACACGCCGACCGAGCTGCTGCGGGCCCACCGCGCAGGCGCCCAGCTGCAGAAGCTCTTTCCCGCCCCAGCCGACGGCCCCGCCTTCATCCGGGCCTGCCTTGGGCCGCTGCCCTTTCTGCGGATCGTGCCGACCAACGGCGTGACCGCCCAGAACGTGCGGGCGCACCTGGCTGCGGGCGCCTTCGCCTGCGGCTTCGTGGCGCCGCTCTTCGATCCGCAGCTGCTGGCCCGCCGCGACTGGCGGGGCGTCGAGCAGCGGGCGCGGGCCATCCTCCAGGCTGCGGACGTCGAGGTCGACTAGACCTCCATGATCTCCCTGTTCTTCTCCCCCACCAGCTCGTCGATGCGCTCCTCGTGCTGCTTGAGCAGGTCCTGGACGTCCTTCTTCATGTCCTCGATCGCGTCCTCGCTGATGTGAGCGTCCTTGTCCTTCTTGATCGCGTCGAGGTGCTTGTTGGCGTCGCGGCGGATGTTGCGGACAGCGACCTTGGCCTCCTCGCCCAGCTTCTTGACGTGCGCCGCAAGCTGCTTGCGCCGCTCGGTGGTGAGATCGGGAATGCGGATGCGGATCTGCTTGCCCTCGACCTGCGGGTTGAGCCCCAGATCCGCAGCCTCGATGGCCTTCTTGATCTCGCTGACGGCTGTGGCGTCGAAGGGCGAGACGAGCAGCTGCGTGGGCTCGGGAACGCTGATCGCCGCCAAGGCTTTGAGATCCGTCGGCGAGCCGTAGTAGTCCACCTTGACGTACTCGATCAGCGCGGGGGACGCCCTGCCCGTCCGCACGCCCCGCAGCTCGGCCTGCAGGTGCTCGATCGCCTTGTCCATCCGCTGCTTGGCGTCCTTGAGGATCTCGTCAGGCGTCATGGCTCAACCTCCAACACGACAACCCCGCGCTGTCCCACGAAGCGCCAGCATACGCGAAACATGGCTGCGCCGTCGCTGCAGACGCCTCAGCGCTCAGACCGTTGGTCCAGCAGCTCGCGTCGCCTCGTCCATCTCGAACGATGCGTCGTTGTCGCGGAAGCGTTGGGCGAGCTCGCGGGCCTTGGCGTCGTACGCGGCGCCGTCGCTCCACGTGTTGCGGGGGTTGAGCACGTCCGCAGGCACGTCGGGAACGCTCGTGGGGATGCGCAGCCCGAACACCGGCTCCTCTACGAACTGCGCCTTGGCCAGCGAGCCGTCGAGAATCGCCCGCACCATGGCCCGCGTATAGGCGAGCTTGAACCTGCTGCCCACGCCGTAGGGCCCGCCCGTCCATCCCGTGTTGAGCAGCCACACGTCCGCGCCGTGCCGCTCCACACGATCCGCAAGCATCCGGGCGTACAGGGCGGGAGGCCGGGGCAGGAACGGCCCGCCAAAGCACGGGCTGAAGTTGGGGACGGGCTCCGTCACGCCCGCCTCCGTCCCCGCCAGCTTCGACGTGTAGCCGTTGATGAAGTAGTACATCGCCTGCTCGCGCGACAGTCTGCTTACAGGGGGCAGCACGCCGAAAGCGTCGGCTGTGAGGAAGATCACGTTCTTGGGATGCCCCGCCATCGAGGGAATACGGGCGTTGGGGATGTGCTCGACAGGGTAGGTGGCGCGGGTGTTCTCGGTGATGGCGTCGTCGTCGTAGTCGGGCTCGCGCGTCCGCTCGTCGATGACGACGTTCTCGAGCACCGAGCCGAAGCGGATGGCGTTGTAGATCAACGGCTCGCCCTCGGGGCTGAGCCGGATGCACTTGGCGTAGCAGCCGCCCTCGAAGTTGAAGACGCCGCTGTCCGACCAGCCGTGCTCGTCGTCGCCGACCAGATCGCGCGAAGGATCCGCCGAGAGCGTCGTCTTGCCCGTTCCCGAAAGGCCGAAGAAGAGCGCGACGTTGTCCGCATCGTCGCGAGCGACGTTGGCTGAGCAGTGCATGGGGAAGACGCCCTGCTCGGGCATGTCGTAGTTCATCGCGTAGAAGAGCGACTTCTTGATCTCCCCCGCGTACTCCGTGCCGAAGATGATGACGGCTTTGCGGGTGAGCGACTGGGCGATGACGACCGGGCTGGACAGCCCCGCCCGCTTCTGCTCCTCCTCGGTGAGCTTGTGGTCGCCGCAGTTGATCACCAGCCAGTCGGGCTGAAACGTCGCCAGCTCCTCCTGCCTCGGCCGCAGAAACAGCGTGCGGGCGAAGAGGCTGTGCCACGCCAGTGTGGTCAGCGTCGCTACGCCCAGACGGTGCGCCGGATCCGCCCCGACAAAGCCGTGGAAGAGGTAGAGCTTCTCCCGCTGGCTGAGCCGTTCGTGGGCGATCTTCTCCAGCTCGGTGAACTGCTCCGAGGTCATGGGCTGGTTGACGGCGCCCCACCAGATGTTGTTGTGGATCTCGGGGGCGTCTTCGAGGAACTTGTCCTTGGGGCTTCTGCCCGTGCGATCGCCCGTGCGAACGACAAAGGCGCCGTTGGCGGCGAGGCGCCCTTCGCCGTTGGCCAGGGCCTCCTCGACCAGCGCCGCAGAGGCGAGGTCCTTGCGGAGACGAGCAGCGGGCAGCGAGCCGACGAGCGGATGAGACGTGGCGGCGGGCATGGCGAGCAATCCTCCGTTGAGCGACGTGAAGAACAACCACCCTTGAGGCGCACCAGCTTGCGGCCCCTGCTCGGCGCGTCGCTGCGCCCTTGCGTGCTGGACCACAAGGCTGAGCGCCATCGTAGCACGCCCCTGCCCAACGTCGCTCGGGAGACCACCCCAGTGTTCGCGTCCTGCACGCCCTCTCTGCAGTCTCCGGCGCGTTGACCCCGTCCGCAGCACGCCGTACCGTGCGCTGTCGCGGGCGGCGGGTCTGCGCCGCCAGCGAGTCGGCGACCGTAGCTCAGCTGGTCAGAGCACCTGGTTGTGGTCCAGGGGGTCGGGGGTTCGAGTCCCCTCGGTCGCCCGTTTCCCGCCCCAAACGCCGAGCCGGTGATACGCTCCGCCCAGCATGCGCGTGGTCGTTCCCGGAAGGCTGCTCGAGGCGGGCTTTGCGTTCCGCTTTCCCACTTGGCCTGCAGCCGCCCGCGACCTGTGCGAGGCGGTCAAGCGGGGCCGCAGCAGCTGCGGGGCGCCGCAGGAGACGTCCGCCCCAGCAACCCAGTGCGCCGAAGGAGAATGACATGCGCTGGATCGCTGCGCTGCTGCTCGCTGCCTCGGCGCTGTCGCTGGCGCCGAC
>CAYPBL010000001.1:88520-112420 GCA_964408965.1 uncultured Phycisphaeraceae bacterium
GTCGGCAGGAGCGGAGGCGCCAGCCGACCACCACGTCGCCGCTCAGACCGCCGCTGCGGTGGAGGAGGCTGTGGGCGCGCTGACCCGCTGGCGCCGCGCCGTCGTGGCCTGGGCGCCCCGGGGCTTTGCGGGGCTGATCGTCTTCGCCGTCCTGTGGCTGGCGGCGGCGATCGTCAGTCGCGTGGTCCGCGCCGTGGGCTGTCGGGCGAAGCTCGACAGCGTTCTGACGAACCTCTTCGCCCGGACGGCCAAGGCTGCGCTGCTGACGCTGGGCCTGATCTCGGGCCTTGGGACCATGGGCGTGAACGTCAGCGCCCTGGTGGCGGGGCTCGGCTTGACGGGCTTTGCGCTGGGCTTTGCGCTGCGCGACACGCTCTCGAACCTCGTCGCGGGCGCGCTGCTGCTCGTCTACAGACCCTTTGGCGTCGGCGACCGCATCGCGGTGGCGGGCGTGGAGGGGCGCGTCGTCTCCATCGACCTGCGCTACACGACGATCGAGGGCGAGGACAAACGAATGCTTGCGCCCAACGCGACGCTCTTCAACAACACCGTGACGGTCTTCGCTGACAAGACACAAACGCCCTCCGCTGCGCCGTAGCGAAGCGGAGGAGCGCTGGGGGAGTCTCGCCGACGCCGCACCTGCGGGTCAGCGAACCGCTCAGTGATCGTCGTATGGTTCGTGGGCCTCGCGGGCTGCGCGATCGACCAGCGACGCGAGGTTCCGCACCGCCAGACCATCCTCGCCAGCGGCGCGCAGCGCGTGCAGCGCCTCCTGCGCCGCGTCGTGGTCGCCCAGCAGGTGGGAGACCGTCGCCAGCAGGAAGAAGGCCTGCGTCGAGGCGTCCCTGCTGCGGGCGTTCTCCGCCTTGTCGCGGTAGCGGTACATCAGCGACTCCAGCGCCTCGACGACCCCCGCAGGAAGCGGCGTCTGGTCCACGCCCAAGGGGTCGATCGTCAGCGCTCTGCGAAAGGCCCACGCCGCTGAGTCGTCGTCGCTCTCCAGGGCCGCTGCGATCGCGTAGCCCACCTTCGGCGCCGCGTCGGACGGGTGCGCCGCAGCGAGCTTCGAGAAGCGCGAGCGGGCTGTGTGCGCGTCGCCCAGCGCAAGCGCTTCCCACGCATGTATGGGGCGATCACGGTCGCTGTAGCCCTCCCTCGAGCGATCGACGATCACCACCGGAGGAGGCGCATAGACCGTGACGCGGCGCCTGCTGTAGGGATCGTGGCGAAAGGTGTAGGAGCTGTCGTTGTATCCATGATGGCCGTAGTCGTCGAAGGGCCCGTATCGACGGCTGTATTCATGGTAGTACTTTCGGTAATAGCCGTCGTGATAGTAATCGCCGTAGCTGTAGTCATGGCCGTAGCCGTAGTCGTAGCCGCCTCTGTAGCCCGGGCGGTAGGGCGAGCTGTAGCCGTAGCCGCCGTAGCCATAGCCGTAGTGTCGTCCCAAGCCGTAGTGATGCGATCCCGCGAACCCAAGGCCCACGTGCACGCCTGCATGAAAACCGCTGCGGAAGCCGTGATGGCCGCCTTCAATCTTGACGACCTTCTTGTGCACGTTCTTCGTGATGTTCTTGGTGATGTGCTTCGTGACGCCTCTGCGCCCCTGCCTCGCTGTCTCGTGTCGCGACAGCCGCCGTGCAGCGCGGGAAGCGCGATGGGCCTTCCCTCCCTTGTAGTCGCGCTGTCGTGCAGCATGGCGACCAGCCTTCCCCTGTCCGCTGACCTTGGGCGCAGCGTCGACCATCGCGACGCTGACCGCAGCGGCGACTGAACCACCATCGACAAGCCCCGCCAACGCCATGGCAGCGGAACCGCCCAACACAAGCGACGAAGCGCCGACAATCACCCACATATTCTGATGGCTGCGCATGACGCGCCTCCTTTCCCGCGGCTGCGAGCCACAGCGGACGCGTCCGTTGCGGCGCAGGAGCCGCCTTTCCACCTCCCCACCTCGATTCTAGAAGGTGAAACGAACACGGGCGCGATTTGTTCCATAGCCCCTGCGCAGCGGCGACGCGCTTCAGGAGCGAGCAGCCCAGCTCGCTCTGCCTGCGCGCAGCGCCGCAGCGGCGCGCTCCACAGCGTCGAAGAACGCGTGGACGTCCTCCTCGCGCATCGCGGGATCCACGCAGACGAGGCGCACGACGGTCTTCCCCTTCGTGGTCGCCCAGCCCACCAGGGCTTCGCCCCGCTCGTGCAGGGCCTCGCACAGCGCCTGGCTGCCCACGCCCTCGACGGTGAAGCAGACGTTGACCGACTGCGGCTCGAGGACCAGCTGCATGCCCGCAGCGTCACGCACGCGTTGGGCGGCGACCTGGGCGAGGTGCACGAGCCAGTCGACGCGCCGGGCCAAGCCCTCGTCGCCTGCGCAGCGCCACAGCGTCCAGAGCTTGAGCGCGTCGTTGCGTCTGCCGCACTGCAGCGAGCGCCTGCCCGGGTTGAACTCGTCCAGACCGTCCTGGAAGAGGTACTCGGCGGGCTCTGCCAGGTGCGTCTCGAGCACGCCTTTTTCGCGGAAGAGGGCGACGGAGCACGTCAGCGGCGCCCCCAGCATCTTGTGGGCGTCCCAGGTGAAGGAGTCCGCCCGCGACGATCCCGCCAGCAGCGTTCGCCAGCGGGGCGAGACCGCCACCGACCCTCCAAAGGCGCCGTCCACGTGCAGCCACAGCCCCTCGCGCTGGGCCAGGTCCGCCAGCGGCTCGATCGGGTCGAACGCGCCCTCGACCGTGGTCCCCGCTGTGGCGTTGAGGAAGAAGGGCGTCAGCCCTGCGGCCCGATCCCGCTGGATCGCCTCCGCTGCCGCGTCGACGCGCATGCAGCAGCGCTCGTCGACGGGGATCCTGCGCACCTGATCGCGGCCGACGCCCAGCATGCCCGCCGCCTTGACGATGGAGTAGTGGCTGACCTCGGAGGTGTAGACACAGAGCTTTCGGCCGTCGAGGCCGCGCTGTCTCGAGCCGGGCGCCGTGGCGTTGCGGGCGATGAGCATCGCGGCGAAGTTGGAGAGCGACCCGCCGGGGCAGAAAAGCCCCTCGCCGCTGTCGTACCCCACGAAGCGGCTCATGCGCTCGAGCAGATGTCGCTCGACGAGCACCTGGGCGCCGCCGATCTTCCACGTGTACATCGAGGAGTTGACGACGCTGGCGACGATCTCCCCCAGCGCCGCAGCTTCGTCGCGCCCGCCGAAGAGCTGGTTGAAGAAGCGTCTGCTCGTCGTCACGGGCGTGCGCTCGAGCAGCTGCTGCAGATCAGCGGCGACGGCCTCCAAGGGCGCGCCTTGGCGCGTCAGCGCCACATCGAGCTCGCGCTGCGCCGCCTCGGGGTCCGCAGGTTTGACGACGGGCGTGCGCTGCTCCATGCGCAGCCTTGCGCTGAGCACGTCGCGCGCAAGGTCCAGCGCCCGCTCCATCGCTGCGAGGCGCTCCGCGTCGCTGCGCGGATCGGGAGGCTGTGGCGCCGAGCTCTCTGACACTGGCTGCTCCAGGGGATTCATCGCGGCAAGGGTCTGCCGCATCGTTGTTCGGAAACGCTGCGCAGCCCTGCCGTTCAGGAGCGCTCGTACTCCTTGAGAAAGCCCACGAACATTCTGCGGTGGCTCTCCTCGTCGGCCAGCAGCTTGATCGCCAGGTCCTGCGAGGCCCAGTCGCGGCCGTCGCACAGGTCCGCGATCTCCTTGTAGGTGGCGATGGCCTCCTCCTCCGCAGCGATGACGCCCCGGATGACGCTCACGACGTCGGTGGGATCCGCAGGCGGCTGCAGGGCGCTCTGCGTCATCTTCAGCCCCTGCGAGCCCGGCACCACGCCGCCGACGATCTTGATCCGCTGGGCCAGCTGCTGGGCGTGGCCCAACTCCTCTTGGATGTCGGCCTGCAGCGCCTCGCTGATCTCCATCGCCCGCACGCCGTCGAGGTTGACCGCGTTGGCCAGGTAGTTCGCCACGGTCTCCATCTCGGCGTTGTACGCCCGGGTGAGGGCGTCGAGGATGTCCTGGTTGGTTTCGTTCGCCATGTCCAGCCTCCTGTGCGATTCGTGGAGCGACGCTGCGCCTCGACAGCGGCGCAGAGGCGATCATAGCCGCCCACGACCACGCTGCCTTCCTCGCGCGGCGCAGCTTCCCCTGTGCACGCTGCGGTCAGGGTCACGGCGACGGCAGACGGATCACCCGACCGTTGTCGCCGTCGCGCTCGCCCGCTGCGCACGCCGCCACGACGCGGGCCACGTCCTCGGGCGCCAGCGTCCGCTCGGGCGGCAGCTGCTCGACGCTGACGATCCCCCTGAGCATGGCCGTCTCGACGGCGCCGGGCGCCACCGCGAAGGCCCGCACGCCGATCGCCGCCCCCTCCGTCGCACAGGAGCGGGTCATCGTGTGCAGCGAGGCCTTGGCCGAGGCGTAGGCGAAGAGCCCCGGGAACGGATCGTCCACGCCGATGGTGCTCACGTTGACGATCCGCCCGCTCCTCTGCCGCTCGAAGATCGGCCAGCAGAGGACGATCAGCCGCGCAGGGCCCAGCGCGTTGACCTCGAAGACCTCGCGCAGCAGCTGGGGCGTCGTCTGGCTGATGGGGACGGCAGGGGCGAACCCCGCGTTGTTGACCAGCGCGTCGATCCGTCCGAAGCGCTCCAGGGTCTGGGCGACGAGCTCGGCGCAGTCCTGCGGGCGCGACACGTCCGCAGGCTGCGCCAGATGCAGCGAAGCGCCCCCCTGCAGCAGCGCAGCCGTCTCCTCCAGCGGCGCCCGCCGCCTGCCCGCCAGGCACAGGCGAAAACCTCTGCTGGCCAGTTCAAGGGCTGTAGCGCGACCGACGCCGGAGCCCGCTCCGGTGACGATGGCTGCTGGCGCGTCGCTGCTGGCCACGATGGTCTCCTCTTGCTGCGGAACGGGCGCAGCGTAGGCTCACGTGCGAATCGTCGCAGACGCTCGCGCGTTGAACCGATGCTCCTGCAGCGCCGACGGGTCCTCCTTGGAGAACCGCCATGCCCCACCGCGAGATGCCGCCTGGCATGCTCAGCCTCACCAAGATCGTCGCCACGCTCGGCCCTGCCTGCGACGATGACGAGACGCTCAAGCGCATGGCGCTGCACGGCGCCAGCGTCTTTCGGCTGAACTTCTCCCACGGCTCGCTCGAGGAGCACGACCAGCGGCTGCGCAGGGTCCGCCGGGTCAGCGAACAGCTGGGCAGACCGCTGTCGGTGCTGGGCGATCTGCAGGGGCCCAAGATCCGCATCGGCTCGCTGCCCCCCGAGGGCGTCGAGCTCCACGCAGGGCAGGACGTCGTCCTCAGCCCGGATGTGGATCAGGCGATCCTGGGCCCTACACCCGTGCTCCCCTGCAGCTACGAGCCGCTGGTCGACGAGGTCTTTCCCGGCCAGCGCGTGCTCATCGACGACGGCGCCATTCGGGCCTTGGCGGTCGAGGCGGTGCGCGGCGCCGCGGGAAGACGCGAACTGCGGCTGCGGATCACCAACGGCGGCCTTGTCCGCACGGGAAAGGGCGTCAACCTCCCCGACTCTGCGCTCTCAGCCCCTGCCTTGACGGACAAGGACTGGCGCTGCGTCGAGTGGGCCGTCGAGCGGCGCGTCGACTTCCTGGCGCTCTCCTTCGTCCGCAGCGCCGCCGACGTGCGCATGCTCACGGATCGTCTCGAGGAGCTGTGCGCAGGCGACGGCGTCTGTGGCAGACCGCTGGCGGGGGACGTCCGCTCGAGCAGGATTCCCGTCATCGCCAAGATCGAGAAGCCACAGGCTGTCGAGCGCATCGACGAGATCCTCACGGAGGCGGACGGGATCATGGTCGCGCGGGGCGACCTTGGCGTGGAGATGGACCTGGCCCAGGCGCCGCTGGTGCAGAAACGACTCATCCGCGCAGCGCGCGATCAGGGCAAGCCCTGCATCGTCGCCACGCAGATGCTCGAGTCGATGATCGAGCGCTCCAGCCCCACCCGGGCAGAGGTGAGCGACGTGGCCAACGCCATCTTCGACGGCGCCAGCGCCACCATGCTCTCGGGGGAAACCGCGGTGGGCAGGCATCCTGCCCTGACCGTGACGATGATGCGGCGGATCGCCATCGCCACGGAGCGCGAGCTGCGCGAATCACCCCAGCACGAACAGCCTCCAAGCTCCCTGCTTGCCAGCCATCATCGCACCGCAGCCCTGGCCCACGGCGCCTGGCACATGGCGCGAGACGTCGGCGCCTCGCTCGTGGCGGTCTGGTCGCAAAGCGGAGGGTCAGCCCGACATCTGAGCCTCAACAACTTCCGCATACCGATCCTGGCCTTCTCCTCCGACGAGCAGGCTGTCCGCCGCATGACGCTGCTCTACGCCGTCACTCCTGTGCACTGCTCGGCGCCGCCGGAGCACCGCAGCGAGTTCGCGCGCCTCGTTGACAGAATCGTCCACGAGCGGGCGCTGGCCAGCGCGGGCGAGCGGATGGTGCTGCTGGCGGGCAAGCCGCTAGGCCGAGCAGGGGTGGTCAATACGGTCTCGATCCGCACCGTCGGCGAGTTCGTCCACGACGCCTCTCCTTCGTGAAGCAGCGGGAACCGCAGCGAACGCCTGCGCCTCCCTCGTCCGGTCACGAGGCGGGGGCGCGCTCTTCGGTGCCAAACCCCTCCCTGACCAGCTCGACCAACGACTGCACCGCCTCTTCCGCATCCTCCCCCTCTGCCTCGATCACCAGCGTCGACCCCTGCGTGGCGGCGAGCATGAGCAGCTCCATGACGGACTTCCCATTGACCGCTGCGCTCTGGCTCTGCTTGCGCACACGAACGTCAGCCTTGTGCTGATTGGCCCGCTGAGCAAAGACCGTCGCAGGTCTTGCGTGCATGCCCAGCTTGTTGGAGACGGTCACGCTGGCGCTGGCGCGTCGAGCCACGATCGTCCCTTTCCGCCCGGCGTCCCTGCGCCGCTCGGGGGCGCAGGCGCCGGCTGCGCTGGCTGCAGTCAGTAGTCAGTCGCCCAGAGCGTCGCCGTCCGCCTCCTCCAGGAGCGAGCGCACCTCCTCCACCGTCGTCGCCTGGCGAAGAAATCGACGGAAGAGCTCGTTGGAGAGGTTCTTGAAGATGATCTCCATGGCCCGCAGGTGCTCTTCGGGCTTGTCCGCGGGGCTGAGCAGCAGGAAGATCGAGTAGACAGGCTGCTTGTCCAAAGCGTTGAAGTCCACGCCTGTCGGGCTCAAGCCGACCGCAGCCCGGATACAGGGAATCCGCTCGTGCTTGACGTGCGGCACAGCGACGCCCTTGCCGAATCCTGTCGAGCCCCGCTTCTCGCGCTCCAGCACCTTGTCCACCAGCTCCTGTCGAAGCGACGCGTCGACCGCGCCCGCTGCGACGAGGGCGTCGATCAGCTCCGCGACGACCTCGTCGCGCGTCGTCGCCTGGAGCGTGGGGACGATGGCGTCTACCTCGACGATCTGCGTCAGCCTCATGCGCAGGGCTCCCAACACCCGCCGCTGGTCAATGCCGAGCGTCGCGGAGTTTTTCCTTGAAGTCGGTCAACTGGCGGGCAACCTTCTCCACCGCCTCGTCGACGCAGGCGTAGAGCTGCTCCCCGCGGCTCCTGCCTATGAAGTCGTCATGGTGGACGACGTCCGCGATGACTTCAGCCTCATACTCGTTGTTCTCGACCTGCTCCAACACGACCCGAATCTGCTGCACCCCGTTGAAGTACTTGGGAAGCTTCTCGCACTTCTCCTGAGCGTATTGCTCGATGGCGGGCGTGATCTCCAGATGCCTTCCGGTCACGTCGATGCGCATGGCGCTGCTGGCTCCCTGGGGGTTGGACGCCGCTGAAGGCTCCGCAACCATGTTCGCCTCGTCCCCGAGGCTGCGGCGCAGGCGTGAATCTAGCGGCCTGGCCTGCCCAAGGCCAGTCTCGATTGGGGCGACCCCTTCCTCGCTGTCGGCCAGGGGCGTCCGGAAACCGCGCGTCAGGCGGTGCGCTTGGCGTCGCCCGAGGCGGCGGACGATCCCCCCTGCGTCTTGGCTGCATCCTCCTGGACCGCCTTGAGCTTCGCCCGCACAGCGCGCGTCGCCTGCTCCGACGTCAGACGCTCGCCCTCCTCAAGCGCAGGCCCGCTCCGCCCCGGAACGAGCACGCCCCCCGAGACCACGAAACGGATGGCCTCGTCGATCGTCAAGGGCATGTCGATCGCGTCCTTGCGCGGCACCGTGATCGTGTAGCCGGTGAAGGGCGTGGGGCTCGAGGGGATGAAGACGCTCAGGTTTTCCTCGCCCGTCACCTCGCGAATGGCGGGAATGGAAGCCCCCGTCGCCAACCCCAGCGTCCAGATGCCCTTGCTCGGATACTCCACCAGCACCACGCGGTTGAACCGGATCTGTTGCTCGCCGAAGAGGAAGTCCACCACCTGCTTGACATAGGGGTAGACCTGCTTGAAGACGGGAAGGCGCGTGATGAAGCGCTCCAGCCGCATGTAGACGCGCCTGCCGATGAACCCGCCGACGAGCCTTCCCGCCAGGTAGATCAGCACGATCGCCACAACCAGGCCGATGGAGCGGGTGTACCAGTGGTCGTTCCACCAGTCGCGGAGGTTGCGCACACGCACCTGAGCGCGCAGGTCCGCATCGGAGAGCGGCCGCAACGCCTGCTGCTCGCGCTGCCTGCGCAGCTGCTCGATCTGCTCAGGCCTGACGGTGAACCACGAGGGCAGGCGGTCCTCGCTGAACAGCCTCGGCGCCGCCTGCAGCACCAACGAACGGACGCCTGCGTTGATCGGCTCCGCGATGTTGCTGTCCACGAAGCGGTAGGCCTGCACGACGATCCAGAGCGTCAGGACCGAAGGCAGCAGTACCGCGAGGCCCCGCAGGAAGAAGTGTCTGAAGTCGGCGCCGAAGCTTCGCCTGCTTTTCTTGTCGCTCATGCGCTGCGTCTCCAGCCGCCTGTCGCGCAGGCACTCTATCGGCCAGGGGGCCCGCTGACCCCGGCATGCCTGCCCGTTCGCTGGTGGAACCGGATCATGACCTACTCACGGGCCGTAGGCAGGCGCCCGCTCCAACGCCAGCTCCTCCCGCGCATCGACCAACGGCAGCTGCACCGTCAGCCGACGTCGACCTCGACGGACGCGCAGCGCAACCTGCTCTCCGACAGCCCGCTGCGCAAGCCCCCAGCGCAGGGCCTCGAGCGTGCGAACGGTCCAGCCGTCGAGCGCCTCGATCACATCGCCCCGGCGCAGGCCCGCCTTCCAGGCGCTCGATCCGGGCCTGACCGCAGCGACGCGCGGCCCGTCGCCTCGTCCGAGCGACAACGCTGCGCCCAGACTCGCCATGCCGGGCGCCAGACGCTCCGGAACCTCAGGGAGCGCTGCAGCGAACCGGCGCAGCGCCTCGTCGAACTCCGCAGGCGTCGCTCCTGCGGCGCGCGTCAACGCTGTCAGACCTGTCGGGTCCTCCTCGATCGTCTCGAAGCAGCTGCGCAGGAACTTCCCAAGCAGGCCCTGGCTGTGCAGATACAGCATGATCGTCTGCGCCTGGGCATAGTGCGCCAGCGGCCGCGACCCCATGAACCGCCGTCGGCCCTGGCTGACGAAACGCTCCACAGGAACGAGCCTGTTCCGCCTCGCCAGCGTCCGCGCAACGTTGGTTCTCGACGTAGGCACGACGCGCACCGAGCCGTCGTCTCCTATCGCCAGCTCCTCCACCAGGGCCCCCAGCCCTTCCATGATCCACTCGGGATGGCGCTGGCCCGTTCGCGTCAGCGCCCGCCAATGCAGCGCGTGCAGAAACTCGTGGCGCAGCGACGGCCCCAGGTCCTGGGCGATGATCCTGCGGTGGTCGTGGTCGTACCAGCCGCCGGTGTCGGCCGCCCCGACCATGCGCACGAAGTCCTCGGGCTCGGGGAGCACGACGACGACCCACGGATCGGGCCTGTCGGAGGCCTCAGCCCCGTCGAGCATGGGAAAAAGCGTGCGCTCCGCCCAGCGGGCCAGCGCCGCCAGCTCCCGTCGCACCTCGGCGAGCGTCTGCTCGTCGTGGGCGCTGACGAAGAGCAGCCGCAGCGTCTCGTCGCGCTCGTAGAGGAACCGTCCGCCGAACTGCTTGCGGAAGACTTCGAGCTCCGCCTGGCCCCGCGCATCGAGCAGTCGACGCCACCCCGCCAGGACGGCCCTGTACGTCTTGCTCCGCCGCAGCGGCGCAAGCAGCGGGTCGCGCTCGAGGTGGAACAGATCGACGAAGCCCCATTCCAGGGCCTGGCGCAGCGCCTGCTCCGCCTCCTCAAGGCGGCTCTGCTGCGCCAACGCCGCAGCGAGGTTGTACCGCAACAGCGGATTGGCCGGGTCCTGCGCAGCGGCCTTGCGATAGAGCTCCGCAGCCTCGGTCCACCGCTGCGCCGCCAGGGCCTCTTCGCCCCTTGCCGCAAGCTCCGCCGCCTCCTGCGCAAGCGACGCCGGCCCGCACACGAGAACGAGCGCCGAGGCCAGCCAGAGGAGGACCGCCCGCCGCTGTCTCATCGCTGGGCGGCCCCTGCGCCAGGCAGCCGATCCCGTCCGCTGCGCAGCTGGTCGATGAGCGCTGCCAGCGCCTCGGGGTACGCCTCCTGCTCGAGGGCGAAGACCCGATCCGCCAGCGTCTGGGCCGTGTCGCCGGGCAGCACCGGGCAGCGCTTCTGCAGCAGAATCGGCCCCGTGTCGTAGCGCTCGTCGCACAGGTGCACCGTGCAGCCCGACTCCGTCTCGCCCGCGTCGAGCACCGCCTGGTGCACCCGCAGGCCGTACATCCCCTTGCCGCCGAACCTGGGCAGCAGGGCTGGATGGATGTTGACGATCCGCCCCGCCAGCTCCGCAGGAACGGGCACGCGGCGCAGGTACCCCGCCAGCGCGACCAGGTCCGCCCGCGCCTCGCGGACCAGCTCGAGCAGCGCTTCGGGCGACAGCTCCCCCTCGACGATCCGCACAGGAAGCCCCAGCTCCCGGGCCCGCTCAACGCCAGGACAGGGCCTCGAGGCGACGACCTGCGCGATGCGGGCGTCGAGCCGTTGCTGTTCGATGGCCTTGGCCAGGTTGACCAGCGTCCTGCCTCCACCCGAGAGCATGACCAGCAGCCTGGCGGGGCTGCGCCCCGCCGCCTCCTCGCCCGTCGCGGTGTCCACAGCAGCGGCGCCCATCGCAGGACATTGTTGGCGCCTGCGCCAGTCCAGACCCAGCCACAGCGGCTTCACACCGTCGCAGGGGAAGCGAAGGGGATGGGTCGTCCCTCAGCGTCCACCGCGACCATGACCAGCGCAGCCTCGGTGACTGCGACGACGCTTCCCGCAGGCCCCTCAGGGCCCGGCGCGTGCCGCTCCGCCTCCACCTCCACCCGCACCGTCACGCTGCTGGTCCCTGTGCGCAGCGTGCTGGTGTAGAAGTTGACCACGTCGCCCATGCGCACGGGCGCCGTGAAGGCGACGCTGTCCATCGCCGCTGTCACCCATCGGTGCTGGCCGTGCTTGCGGGCCTCGATGAAGGCCGCCTGGTCGACGTAGCCCAGGATCACCCCGCCGAAGATCGTGCCGTAGACGTTGGCGTCGCGGGGCATGGTCATGACGCGCAGCGCGATGCTTCGCCCCTGGCCGACCTTCCCTTCCTGGGCTGCGCTCATGCCGAACTCCAATCACCCTCGTCAGCCCACGCGCTGCAGCCTGGGCCCGCCGCCTGCGCATGCAGCTCAGGCCTCGTCCTCCGCAGTCTCCTCCAGCGCCTCCGCAGCGCCCCACCACCTCTCGTCCGCCTTCTCGCTCCCGTCGAAGGCGTATTCGCGCAGGGGTCTGCGCATCAGCTGCTCGATCGCCTTGACCGGGTCCACCTTGTGGAAGAGCACGTCGTACACCGCTGCAGCGATGGGCATCCTGTCGCGGGTGTGCGGACCAAGCTCGATGACGTCTCGTGGGACGGTGGGCCGCTCCTTCGGCTGCGGAAGGCATGGGTTGCGCCAGGAGAGCCCGGGTCGAATCCCCAGCTCCTCCATGTGGCAGAGAATCTTGACGGTGTCGACGCCTTCGATGAAGCTGTCCGCGCTGGCCAGGTGCTCCTTGAGCGAGACGCCCCTGCCCAGCGCCTCGCCCAGGGCGCGGTTCCTTCCCGCGGGGCTGAAGCAGCTGGTGGTCAGGTCCCCCACGCCGACGATGTCCACCACCACGTCGTCGAGGTGGTGAATGCCCATCTCCGCCATGCCCCGGGCCAGCAGCGCGCTCTTGGCGTTGACCCCCGCGTTGAGTCCGTCGAGCACCCCCGCCGCGATGGCCACGACGTGCTTGTACGCGCTGATCTTCTCGACCGACTCGATCGTCCAGGCTCTGCTCTTCTCCTTCCCGTCCTGCTCGGATGAGCCCTCCGTCGCTTCGGGCGTCAAGGTCGAGTAGACCCGGAAGAACGGCGTGGCGAAGGCGTGCTGCAGGGTGCGGGTGAAGACCGGGTGGTTGGCCACGAGCATCCCCACGCTGGGGAGCCCTCTGGCGAGCTCCTTGGCGATCATCGGCCCAGCCAGCGTCCCGCAGGGCCTTGGCGTGGGTCGCGATTTGTCAGGATCCGCCGTGATCTCCCACCACGGGGAGAAGCCAGGCTCGACAATCTCCCCCAGCTCTTCGAGCATCACCCTCGTGGGCGTCTGCCCCTGGTCGTAATCCAGCCCCTTGGACAGATTCAGCAGCCCCGCCTGCGGATCGACCGTGTCCTTGATGCGCCTGAAGAGCGGCCGAACGCCCCGCACAGGCGTGGCGCAGACCAGCAGCTGCGCGTCCCGCACCGCCTCGAAGGGGTCGCTGACGACCTGCACGTCCTCGGGAAGCGTCAGACCAGGCAGCCTGTGCAGCTGCCGCGTGGTCTGGATCTCCTCGACCTCCAGCGGATCGTGCCCCCAGAGCCAGACCTCTCTGGGCAGCGGCGAGAGCGGATGGAAGCGCAGGGCTGGATCCGAGAGGAACCACGCCGCCAGCACGCCCATCTGCCCCGCCCCGAGGATCGCGACCTTGTCCAGCGACTCCCACCAGCGATCGTTCATGCCGCTCTCCAGCCTCGCTCCTGCTGTGCGCAGCCCCTGGACTGCGAACGCCCTCCCGTCTGGCTGCGTACGAGCCAGCGCAGCCCGGCGCGGTTTTTCCGACGCAGCAGCCAAGCAGAGCCGATTCCATACGATACCCCCCTACCCAGCGGACCGCTGCGCACACGACCCGACGCACAGGAGCGCCCACGAACCATGTCCCAGCTGAGCAGCGCCTCGACCGTCGCCCCTGCCCCCAGCGCCCCTCAGGGCGCCGACGACCAGGTCCTGGAGGCCTACGAGGTCCGCATCGAGCGTTGGATCCTTCTCTACCTCGCGGGCTTCATGCTGGTCCTCGTCACCGCTGTCGCCCGCGCCACGGGCCTGGCCAGCACAGAGATCACCGAGCTGCCCGCCGCCCTGGGCTCCCTCCTGCTGGCGGCGCCCGTCTTCTGGGCGGCGGCAAAGGACCTGTGGCGCGGCAGGTCCTCCAGCTGGATCCTCGCGGCGCTGGCCGTCCTGGCCGCCATGGCCATCAACGAGTTCGTCATGGCGGGCGTGCTGGCCTTTCTGCTCCTCCTCTTCGACCAGGTCGTCAGGCGGACCGCCTGGGGGGCGCGCAAAGCCATCGCCCAGCTCGTCAAGCTCACCCCCAACACCGCCCGCCTCGTCGAAGACGGCCAGGAGCGGGAGGTTCCTGTCGAGCACGTCCCCGTGGGGGCTGTCATCCGCGTCAGGCCAGGCGAGAACCTCCCTGTCGACGGCGAGGTCGTCCAAGGCCAAAGCGCCGTCAACCAGGCGAGCCTGACGGGTGAATCCGCCCCCATCGAAGTCGCCCCGGGCGACAAGGTCTACGCAGGCACAGCCAACCTCACCAGCGTGCTGGACGTGCGCGTCACGCGCGTGGGCGCGGAGACGACCATCGGCAAGGTCAGCGAGCTGATCCGCACCGCCGAGTCCGCCCGCACGCCTCGGCAGCAGATGATCGAGCTGGTGGCGGGCTACTTCGTGCCGGGCGCCCTGGCCATCGCAGGACTCGTCTGGTGGTTCAACAGCCAGAGCGGCCGACCCGACGCCAGCGTCGTCGCGACGGAGCGGGCCATCGCTGTCCTGCTTGTCGCCTTTCCGCAGGCCCTGCTGCTGGCCACGCCCACCGCGATGGTCGCCGCCTTCACCGCCGCCGCCAGGCTGGGCGTGCTGATCAAACGGACGCAGCAGCTCGAGGCCGCCGCCAACGTCGACACCGTCGTCTTCGACAAGACAGGCACGCTGACCACGGGCGTCTTCGAAGTCGCCAGGCTCGTCCCCGCTCAGGGCGTGGACCCCGCTGACCTCCTCAAGGCCGCCGTCACAGGCGAGCAGCACTCCAACCATCCGCTGGCCCGCTCGATCCTCGACACCGCCGAAAAGGCCCACGTCGCAGCCCATCCCACCCGCTCCTTCGAGGAGCTGCACGGCAGGGGGGTCAAGGCCCTGACCGAGACGGGCCAAACCATCCTCGTAGGCAGGGCTGGCTGGATCCGCGAACAGCTCCCCCAAGCTGCGGAACAGATCGCCAAGGCCGAGGAGCAGATCGAGGGCATGACAGGCGTCCACGTGGCGCAGGACGACCGGTACCTGGGGGTGGTGGGGCTGGAGGACAGGCTCAAGCCCAACGCCAAGGAGGTCGTCGAGCAGCTCCGCGCCCTGGGCGTCAAGCGGATCAGCATGTTCACGGGCGACCGCACGAGCGTGGCCCTGCGCGTGGGAAAGGCGGTAGGCGTCGACCACATCGAGAGCGAATGCCTTCCCGAGGAGAAGCACCAGCGGCTCAAGGCCATGCTCCAAGCGGGCAGACGCGTCCTCTTCGTGGGAGACGGCGTCAACGACGGCCCCTGCCTGGCCACAGCGGACGTGGGAGTGGCCATGGGCCTGGCGGGTTCGGACATCGCCGCCAACTCCGCAGGCGTGGCCCTCATGAACGACGACCTCTCCCGCATCCCCTTCCTGATCGACCTCGCCCGGCGCACTCGATCCACGCTGACGCAGAACATTGGCGGATCGCTGGCCCTGGTCATCGCGGGCCTGGCCCTTGCCGCGACGGGGCAGCTCTCCGTCTTCGCCGCCCTGGCCTACCACCTGGTGGGCGACGTGGGCGTGACGCTCAACTCCTTCAAGCTGGTCCGCTTTGGCGAGGAGCTGGCAGACACAACACCGTCCACCACGGAGGACGCCGTCTCCCGGAGCGCCACCATCTCCCTCAAGCCCCGCGTCTACGCCTGAGCCACTCCCCCCACGCAGACGGCGCACAGGGCGAAATGACACGAGATTCCCGCTTTCCGCTGGCGTCGTCCGCGAGGTGGTGTATGCTCAGGGCTGTCCGGATGAGGGAGGAGAGCGTTGGCCTTTGGGGAAGGAGGCCCGCTCGCCGGCGACGTTGACTCTCCCCACGGGAGGGAAGCGCGGTCGCATCGGCGCTCGCCAAGCCCGGCCCCGAGGACGAGCTCGCCCACGAAGCGAGACAGTGGTTCTGCGCCCTGGTCGACAGCGTGGGACTGGAGCGGTTCGCCCGCGAGCTGGGCCTGTCGACCAGGCAGGTCAACCGCATCCGCTCCGGCGCCCAGCCCAATCCGCTGGAGCGGCTGTTGCGCTGCCTGCAGGCCTGCACGCCTGAAGCGGGCGACGAAGCCCTGGCGTGGCTCTGTCAAGAGGCAGGCGGCTACTTCGTCAGACCCAGCGAACGGCTCGACGAAGCCTCCGTCGCTGCAGTGCGCGAGTGCGCCGAAGCCATCGCCGCCATCTCCGACGGCAGAATCTCCAGAACCGACGAGCGGGAGATTCGCGAAGCCGTGGCAGCCCTCATGGCTCTGCTGCTCCATGTCCGAACACAGCGCCGCGCTCACGCAGGCGCCGCGGAGATCGTCGTCCCGCCCCCCGCGCTCGGCCCCGCCCCACAAGGCGCTCAACCCAACCGGCGCTGAGCGGGCGCAGAACACCGCCCCCCGCTCCCCTCTCGTCTCGTCCTCCTCCCCCTTGCAGCGACTGCCGCTGCGCGACTACACTGCTTCCCATGGCGTTGCAGCAGTACATCCCCCTTGGGATACTCATTCTCATGGCGGTGTTCTTCGCCGTCTTCAACATTGGTGTCTCGCTCATCCTCGGCCCCCGCCGCGACGGCCCGATCAAGCAGCGTCCCTACGAGTCGGGCATGGACCCCCTCACCCCCGCTCGCAAACGCTTCAATGTCCGCTTCTACATGCTGGCTATGGTCTTCCTCGTCTTCGACGTCGAAGTCATCTTCCTGTATCCATGGGCAGCGACGTTCCGGAACGTCGGCGCCGGAACCGCCGAAGCCGCTGTCTTCCTGGGCAGAATCCTCTTCTTCCTTTTCACCACGGTCGTCGCGCTGCTCTACGCCTACCGCAAGGGCGTCGTGCGTTTCGAATGACCACTGCGCCAGCTGCACAAGCGGACCTCCTCCATGGACACCGACTGGGCGCCGCCGTCGCCGCTGCAGCGCTGCTGACGATGCTGACCGTCGGCGCCGCCTTGACGCCCTCGCCTGCAGGCCACGGCACACACACGCAGCTGGGGCTTCCCCCCTGCAGCTGGGCCCTCGCCTTGGGAAGGCCCTGCCCCACCTGCGGCATGACGACTGCAGTGAGCTTGGCCGCCCACGGCGACTTGGCCAGCGCCTTGCACGCCCAGCCCATGGGGTTAGCCATCGCGCTCGCCGCTTCCAGCCTCTTCTGGATCGCGCTGCACAGCGCCCTGACGGGCTCGCTCCTGTGGTCGTGGACGCTCAGCCTGCTCCTCAGGCCAAGCGTGCTGGCGGGCGCCGCTGCGGGTGGTCTGCTCGCGTGGGGACATACGATCCTCGCCTGGTCCGCATAGTCTCTCGCGGCCTCCGTCTGCACACCGAAGCGGAACCGCGAGCACGCCGCTGCCGAATCCTTCGCCCCTCCGCCCATGGCGTCCTCCGAACACACCCGCTCCCGCCCCCTCGTCTTCCTGTTGGCTCCCGCCATCGCGCTGACAGCCGCCCTGGCGCTTGCTGCGCAGGGCTGCGCCATCGCCTCGCTCGTCGGAGGCATGGCCGAGTCCTACCGAAGAACGAGCAAGCGCACCGTGGAAGCGGAGTATCCCGACCTTGCGGGCAAGCGTGTCGCCGTCGTCATCGCCGCCGACCGCGTGGTGCAGGCGGAGCAACCGGGACTCCTCGCTCACCTGACCAACGCCGTCGCCAGCAGGCTCGCAGCCAACGCCGGCGCGCTGGTCGTCCCCCCCGCCGCCACCTTGGGCTATCTCTACAACCACCCGCGCTGGCCTGCGCTTCCGTACAGCGAGCTCGCCAAGGCTCTGAACGCGGAAGCCCTCGTCGTCGTGGATCTCTACGAATACCGCCTCCATGAGCCGGGCAACGTGTGGCTGTGGGAAGGCCGCGCCAGCGCCAACGTAGGCGTCGTGGACACCACAGGCCCCCTCCCCGACGACTTCGCCTTCTCCAAGGACGTCGCCGTCAAGTTCCCCGATCAATCCGGGTACAGCAGAAACGACCTGAGCGAGACGCAGGTGCGCAGCGTCCTGACCAAGCGACTCGTCGACCGCATCACGTGGCTGTTTTACGACCACAAGGAAGACTATTACCCGGAGTATTGAACGCTGTGGGATCTCGCACGTCGTCCGCCACACTGCATCGCGCCGCCGCTGCGACGCTTCTTCTGGCAAGCCTGCTGCCCGCTCCAGGCTGCAACATCGTTGCGCCGGTCGCCTCCCTCGTCGCAGGCCCTCCCAAGACCCAGGCAGCCCACAAGCTCGACAAGGCCTCCACAGCGGTGATCTTCATCGACGATCGCGCAAGCCAGGCCCCCCGACGGTCGCTTCGCAACGTCGTCGCCACCGAAGCGGAGCGCACCCTCATCGAGAAGAACGTCCTCGCCGCAGACCAGCTCTTCCCCAGCGCCGCCGCCGCACGAGCTGCGCAAGGCGAGTCCTACGACGCTCCGATCTCCATCGCCGAGGTGGGCCGTCGCGTCGGCGCAGACCGCGTGATCTATGTGGAAATGACGAGCTTTTCGCTCAGCCGTGACGGCGTGACGCTTTCCCCCAGCGCGTCTGCGCGAGTGAAGGTGATCGACGCCGCCACCGGCCAGCGCATCTTTCCTGACGACGCTGCGGGCTATCCCGTCACCGCCCAGCTGCCCAGAGGGGCGCAGGCGCCCGCGTCGCTGGCTGCTCGCGCGCAGGTGGAACAGGCCTTGGCCAAGGCGCTGGGCGTGCAGATCGCCCGTGTCTTCTTCACGCACGAGCGCGACGCCCTCTCAGGCCGCCTGAACGACTGAGCTGCGCCTCATCCGCATCCACGACATTCCCATTCGCGCAAAAAGCTCCACCAGCCGCCGACCGAACCACCGCAGCAGCGCTGGGATCCAGCTCCCCGCCCGAGCGTCGACATCCACCTGCGCCGCACCACCCCCCCGATACACTCGCCGCGATCAGCGAGCATGCGACCCGCCATGCTCGGACGATGACACGACGGAGAGAACACCATGAACAGGCGGCTGCTCTTCTTCCTCGTGATTCTCGCCGTCGCAGCAGCAGCAACAATCTGGGGCACAGCCCATTGGCGCAGGCAGGCCCAGGACCGCCACGCCCTCTCGCTGTACGGAACCGCCGACATTCGGGAAGTGCAGCTGGCGTTCCGCGTCGCGGACCGCATCGCGGAGCTTCTTGTGGAAGAAGGCGACGCTGTGCAGCCAGGCCAGACGCTGGCGAAGCTCGACACTTCCATCCTCGAAGCTGAACTCGAGCGCGCGCAGGCTGCTGCAGAATCACAACGCCAAGTCGTCAATCGCCTCGTCAATGGCTCGAGACCGCAGGAAATCGAGCGCGCTCGAGGCCTCGTCGAGGAGGCGACCGCACTCCTCCACGATGTGCAACAACGCTACGAAGACACCAAAGCCGCCTACGAAAAGCAAGCAGCGACGCAATGGGAGCTCGACGACGCACTCGCCGCCGTGCAGAAGGCTCAAGGCAGGCTCAAAGCGCTCAAGGCTGAACTCTCCCTGGCTCTCGAAGGCCCCCGACAGGAAGACATCGCCGCCGCCAAGGCGCTGCTTCGCGAGAAGGAAGCCGCTGTGGAACTGGCCAAGACCAGGCTCAACGACGCCCAACTCGTCGCCCCTGCAGCGGGAATCATCCGCGAGCGCATTCTCGAGCCCGGAGACATGGCCGATCCCACCCGCCCCGTCTTCACCTTGGCCAAGACCGACCCCCTCTGGATACGCGTCTACATTGACGAGCCCGACCTCGGCCTCGTCCAGCTGGGCATGAACGCCGTCATCACGACCGACTCCTACCCCGGCCGCACATTCACGGGGTGGGTGGGCTACATCTCCCCGACCGCGGAGTTCACCCCCAAGTTCGTCCACAGTCCACGCGTCAGAACCCAGCTCGTCTACGAAGCGCGCGTCTTCGTGCACAATCCCGACGGCGCCTTCCGCCTGGGCATGCCAGCGACGGTGACGATCCCCCTCGATCAACACCCCACGAACCACGCGCCCTCTGCCGCCTCTCCCGATCGCGCCCCCTCCACTTCCTCGTCCACCTCTGCGTCCCCGCCTGCGTCTCCTCCTTCGGAGCAGCGTCGTTGACATCCATCACGCAGACAACCCCTTCTGCGTCTTCAGCACTCACCGCCTCCTCAGGCGACGCCATCGTCTTCGAACATGTTGTCAAAACCTTCAGCAAAGGCTCTGCCCGCCGACACGCCCTCCAAGGGCTCAGCTTCCAGGCCAGGCCAGGCCGCGTCACAGGCCTGGTCGGGCCGGACGGCGCAGGAAAAACCACGACGATGAGGCTGGCTGCAGGTCTGTTGCGCCCCGACGAAGGACGCGTGGCGATCTTCGGCCTCGACTCCGTCCGCGACGCCGACAGAGCCAAACGCCTCGTCGCCTACATGCCTCAACGTTTCGGCCTCTACGAGGATCTGACCGTTGCGGAGAACCTCGCCCTGTACGCAGACCTCCATGGCCTGCCCAGCTCCCAGCGCCGACCGCTGTTCGACGAGCTCCTGACGACGACAGGGCTTGCGCCCTTCACCAGCAGGCTCGCTGGTCGCCTCTCAGGCGGCATGCAGCAGAAACTGGCGCTGAGCTGCTCCCTGCTCAGCGATCCCAGACTCCTCCTCCTGGACGAGCCGACCAGCGGCGTGGATCCAGCCTCCCGTCGCGATCTCTGGCGCATCGTGCTGAACGTGGTCAGACGCCGCAACGTCGCCGCCCTCGTCAGCACCGTCTACATGGACGAAACACAACGATGCGACCACGTGGTGATGCTCCGCCAGGGGCGGGCGCTCGACGCAGGACCGCCTGAACAGTTTCTCCAGCGCATTCAAGGACGCTGCTTTCTGATCCCTGCGCACAGCGAGCAGCGGCGCACTGTGCAGCTGCACGTCTCCACCCTTCCGGGCGTCGTCGACGCGCCGCTCCAGGCCAACGGCGTGCGCGTCGTGCTGTCTCCCGACGCCCCTCCCGAAACCCGCAGCGCCATTGCCTCGCACAACGGCGCCGCCGTCACTCCTCGCTTCGAAGACGCCTTCATCGACCTGCTCCGACGAGAGACGTCCGCCGCTGTCGGCGATCCACCTCGCTCTTCCCCCGCTGCTGCGCATAAGACGGAGCGTTCGAGCCCCCCGGACCAGGCGCCCGTGATCGTTGTGGAAAACGCGACGCGACGGTTTGGCTCCTTCACCGCAGTGCACGAAGTGTCCTTCACCGTGCACAAGGGCGAGATCTTCGGCTTGCTTGGCGCCAACGGCGCAGGCAAGACCACGACGTTCCGCATGCTGTGCGGATTGCTGCCCGCCACATCAGGCTCGCTGCATGTCGCAGGGGTGAACATGCGACGCGCGCCTGCGCGCGCCAAAGCCCGCATTGGCTACATGTCGCAACGCTTTTCGTTGTACCGCGAGCTGACCACGCAGGACAATCTGCGATTCTTCGCAGGCGCATATGGCCTGCGAGGGCGACGACGTCACGAACGCATCGAGTGGGCCATCCACGAGTTCGACCTCGCCTCCGTGTTGCATGTCGTCAGCGCCAATCTGCCACACGGCTTTCAACAACGACTCGCCTTCGCCTGCGCCTTGATGCATGAGCCCGATGTGCTCTTCCTGGACGAGCCGACCTCAGGCGTTGACCTTCTCGCCCGACGCGAGTTCTGGCGCCGCATCAGCTCGCTGGCGCAGCAAGGTGTGACTGTCCTGGTCACAACGCACTTCATGGAAGAGGCGGAGCAGTGCGACCGCATCGTCATCATGCGCGCTGGCCGCATTCTCGCAGCAGGCGCTCCCGACGAAATCCGCGTCCGCGCAGGCCGCGGCGCCGCGCCCGCAGCCTCGCTGGAAGACGCCTTCCTCGCAATCCTTGAACACACAGAAGCCTCCCCACAGCCCTCGACGTCATGAGCGCCATGAGCCCCACGCCAACGCCTGCGACGCCCTCCTCCTCCCTAGTTCGCCTGCGAGGGCTGGTTCGCAAGGAAGTCCTGCAGATGCGCCGCGACCCCAGCAGCCTGGGCATCGCGCTGCTGCTGCCCTTGGTCCTCCTGCTCATCTTCGGCTTTGGCGTCTCGCTCAACGCCCAAGGAATCCGACTTGCGCTCGTCGCGGACAAGCCGGGCCACGACGCCCAGTCGCTCTTTGCCGCCTTCGGACGGAGTCGATACTTCAAACCTGCAGTCTATCCATCGATGCCGCAAGCCGAGCGCGCCATGCTCCAACGACGCATCGACGCCATCCTTCACCTGCAGAACGACTTCGCCGCCCGACTTCGACAGCCTGGCAGAATCGCGCCTATCCAGCTCATCGTCAACGGCGTCGACGCCAACACCGCCAAGCAGGCAATAGGCTATGTCAATGGGGTGTGGTCCACGTGGCGTCTGTCCCAAAACCGGGCAGCAGCGCGTCCGCCAGCTCCGATCATCCTGCCGCAAACCCGCCTCTGGTACAACCCGGAAGCGCGCAGCCGCAACTTTCTCATTCCAGGCCTCATCGCCGTCATCATGACGCTCATCGGCGCCCTGCTGACTTCGATGATCATCGCTCGAGAATGGGAACGAGGCACGATGGAGCTCCTCTTGACCACATCCATGCGCGTCCCGGAGCTCCTGCTCTGCAAGATCGCGCCCTACTTCCTCCTGGGCATGGCTGGACTGGGGCTCTCGCTCGTCATGGCTGTGTGGGTCTTCCACGTCCCCATTCGAGGATCCCTCCTCACGCTGCTGGGCGTCTCCACGCTCTTCATGCTCGCAGCGCTGGGCATGGGCCTGCTGATCTCCACTGTCACCCGAAGTCAATTCCTCGCAGGACACATCGCCATCGTCACCGCCTTTCTCCCTGCATTCATCCTCTCGGGCTTCATCTTCGACATTCACAGCATGCCGCCCGCGATTCAGGCCCTGACGCGCATAATCGCAGCAAGATACTACGTTGCGGTTCTGCAATCACTGTTCCTGGCAGGCGACATTCCCGCTGTCACGCTGCCCAACGCAGCAGCGCTGGGCGTCATGGCTTTTCTTTTCCTGGCGCTGGTGCGGTTGCGATTCCGCAGCCATCTGGGGTGATCACACATGTTGCTGCACATCCTCAGCCTGATCCGCAAGGAGCTGCTGGCCATCCTGGGCGATCCGCGGAGCCGGGTCATTGTGTTCGTGCCTCCCATCGTTCAGACGCTGGTCTTCAGCTACGCCGCCACGTTCGATCTGCGCAGCGCCCCCATCGCCGCAATGGACGAAAGCAACAGCTCCATCTCTCGCGACATCGTCGCCGCGATGCACGGCTCGGAGTCCTTCGAACTCGTGCACGCGCCAGATGCGCAACAGCGAATCACCCCCATGATCGATGCGAAAGAAGCGCTGCTGCTCATCCATTTCGACGAAGCGTTTGCCAGGCGCCTTCATCGCGGACTCCCCGCTCTTCCACAGCTGATTGTGGACGGCCGCAACTCGAACACCGCTCTGCTCGCCGCCAACGACGCTGCAACCATCCTGGAACGCTTCAACAACCAGCTTCATCCCGCTGGAAGCGCTGCGGTCGGCGAATCCACCCTGGTTGTGCGCGCCTGGCACAACCCCGAGCTGCAAAGTCGATGGTTCATCGTGCCAGGCGTCGTTGGGCTGCTCACCATGGTGGTCACCACCATGCTCACAGCCCTCGCCGTGGCCAGAGAGCGAGAATTGGGAACGTTCGACCAGCTTCTCGTCACGCCGATGAGGCCTGCGGAGCTGGTGATCGGCAAAACCATACCGCCAGTTCTCATAGGATTGCTGGAAGCGACCTTCATCGTTCTCATGGCTGTCTTCTGGTTCAAAACGCCGCTGCGAGGAAGCCTGTTGACGCTGCTGGCGACGATTCTCTGCTTCCTGCTTTCCGCGATAGGCGTGGGGCTGGCGATCTCCTCCCTCTCCCGCACCATGCAACAAGGCCTGTTGGGCGCCTTCATGTTTCTCGTGCCTTCGGTGATCCTCTCCGGTTTCGCCACCCCGATCGCGAACATGCCGCCAATCATGCAACGATTGACGCTGCTCAATCCCATGCGGTACTACATGACTGCGCTGCGAGGCGTCTTCCTCGAGGGTTCGACACTTCTCAACCTCCTGGATCAGTTGACGCCGATGGCGGCGATCGGCCTCACCGCGCTTGTCCTGGCGGGCTGGCTCTTTCGCGCTCGCACCACATGACTGCACTTATACAGTGCACTATATAGGTTTATGTCGACTCCGCACCCTCGTGCCGTGAGTTGCCCGGAATGGACGCTCAGATACACTGCAGGCAACGTCAACGCTGCCTGCAGAGCGCATGGTGATCGCTGTGTCAGTCATCGTCGCGTTTGAAGGCTGCGAAGAACCGCTCGCGGTCGGGCTGCGTGATCGCTCGGCAGACTTCGATCC
>CAYPBL010000002.1:0-101484 GCA_964408965.1 uncultured Phycisphaeraceae bacterium
TAGCGACGCTCAGCGGCCGTCCATCATCCGCCACACGCTGCCGAGGACGGAGCCTTCGCCTTTCTGCCTGCCGCCTGCGCGCGGGGCTGAGGCGATGATCCGGTCCGCAAGACGCGAGAAGGGCAGCGTCTGCAGCCACACGGCCCCGGGGCCGGTCATCTCCACGAAGAAGAGTCCCTCGCCGGCGAAGAGCGCGTTGCGCACGCCGCCGACGAAGCGGATGTCGTACGAGACGCTCCGCTCGAAGGCGACGAGGCAGCCCGTGTCGACGCGGAGCCTCTGGCCGGGCGCCAGGTCCTTGCGGAGCACGCTGCCGCCAGCGTGCAGAAAGGCCTGGCCCGAGCCGCCAGGGGCCGTGAGCCGCTGGAGGATGAAGCCTTCGCCGCCGAAGAAGCCCGCCCCGAGCCGCTTGGTGAAGGCGATGTCCACGTCCACGCCTCGGGCTGCGCAGAGGAAGGCGTCCTTCTGGCACAGCAGCTGACCGTCGTGCTCCGCCAGCTCGACCGGCACGACGTGGCCAGGGTACGGCGCCGCGAAGGCGACCTCCCGGACAGCGTCGGCCGTGTTGGCGAAGACGGTGATGAAGAAGGACTCGCCGACGAGCAGCCGCTTGCCCGCGTCGAAGAGCTTGCCGAAGAGGCCGCCAGCGTTCTCCTTGAGGGTGAGCGTCGTGCCCATCTCGACGCCCTCGTCCATGTGCATCATGGCGCCGGCCTCCGCAACGACAGCCTCGCCGGGATCCAGTGCGACGACGACCGCCTGTAGGTCGTCGCCGATGATCGAGTAGTCCACGCGGTCGACAGCCATGGCGCAGCTCCGTGCGTTCGCCGCCAGCAAGCGACGACGCGGACAGTCTACCGGGTGCGCATCGCCCTCGTTTCCGCCTTGTGGAATCGCTTCTGCCGCCTGAATCCTTGGCTCAGAAGGGAAAGACCAGCGCTGCGTAGATCACCGCTGCGTCGCGGCCGGGGTTGCGGCTGTCGCCGAAGACGCGGGCGTTGGAGATGTGCTGCCAACGGGCGCCGACGAGCAGTCTGTTGGGGCTGTTCCCCAGACGCACCGTCGCGCCCACGCCCGCGCGAGGCGTGAAGTTGAACTCCGAGCCGCCGTCGGGAATCTCGTCCGTCGCCAGCAGCACGCCCGCGCCGGCGTCGGCGAAGAGCGTCCAGTCGCCCTTGTCGAGGAAATGCCAGCGGAAGAGCAGATTGAAGTTGCCTGCGCCGCTGTCGTCCTGCTTGTCCTGGTCGAACCACCATCCTGCGAACTCGAGGTCGAGCTCGAAGTCCTGCACCAGGAACGTGGAGAGGCTCACAAAGGCTGTCGCGTCGAAATTGTTGTTGTCGGCGCCGACGCCGCCTCCACCGCCCACCGACACCCACCATGCGCCCGGCTCACCGTACTGCGGCGCAGCGACGGCCTGGGCAGCGGCGCGGCGCAGCGTCAGATCCGCCCCGTCGCTCGCGGCCACAGCTCGGACGCCGCCCCCCAACAGCACAGCCATCATCCCCCCAAGGGCCAACAGACGCGCTGGTGCAAGGCATGACAACATGACGCGCGAGCATACAACCCGTCGTCACACAGGGGTATTCCGTCCATTCCCCACCCCTGCAGAACATCTGCGACACACCACAGCGATTTCATCGTTTTCGACGACAGCGTGCGCGTCCCAACGCGTTCACGCATCGTCGGCGTCCTGCTGATCACCGCCAGCCTGCCTTGTTCACAGCGGCGACAGACGCTGCGTCGTCGTCATTGGAACTCCGCAGGATCCATGTTGTACGGAGGCCCGGTGAGCACGCCGTTGGGCCCTGTCCAATGGCTGACGGCGCGGCGAAGCTGCTCCAGCGACAGTGCACCCTCTGCGGGCAGCAGGGCTCGCTCCTCCCGCCTGGTCAGCTCGCCGTGTGCGATGATGAGAACGGTCTCCGCTGCCTTGGCGTAGGCGTCGAGGCGTTGCTGCGTCTGAGAAGAATCCACGGCGCCGCTCTCCCACCGAGCCAAGGCGAATCGCAGAGCCTGGCCGCTCATCGCCGCTGCTTGGAGGGCAAAGTCGCGGTCGATCGATCCCGCCAGGCGCAGAAAAGGCCTGCGCACGCTGCTGACGGCGCGGACCAGCGCCCGCTCGAACAGCGCCGCGTGTTCGTCCAGCGTCTGCCGACGCCGCTGGACCTGGCCCGCCATGGCCTGACACATGCGCGTCAGCATGGAGAACTGCAGCGCAGCGTCCTCGGCGCCGACGACGCGCGTCATCGCCAACACCACTCCGTCGACGACCACGGGATCGGGCTCCGCAGCCAGCGCCTGCCCCAGCATGCTCACCGCCTGGGCGGCTTGCGCCTCGGGCAGGGCGTCATCGCCCCGAGCCAAAGCCTCGACCAGCGCAGCGGCGCCCGCTGCTGCAGCGTATCGCACGCTGGGACGGGGGTCGTCGAACCCCCGTTGCAACGCCGTCAAGCCGTCCCCCGTGGCCAACGGTCCTGCGACCAGCAAAGCGTTGGCAGCGACAAAATCGCTCTCGTGCTGCGCCAGCCTTTCCAATGCGCCCGCCAAGGCGTCGCTGACTCCCAAACGGAACGCCACGCTGGCGCGCACGCCCTGTCTGCGGAAAGGCTCGATCAGCTCGCGTCTGGCCTGCTCCACCGCTTCCGTCTGCCCCGACTCGAGCATGGTCACACGCTGGCGGACATACTGCGTCAGCGTCGCCCTGGCCTGGGCGTCGAGTTGCGGCGCCTGCACGATCTCGTCCGCAAGGGGCTGCGCAGCTGTCCCGGGCGCAGCGACAAACGACGCGCAGCAGGTCAACACGCACACGGTCTTCCATTGCAGCATCAGGCTCATGGTGGGGCTCTACGCACCGGACAGGCGGGTGGATCGGCACAGTAGCGGAGCGCAAGACGGTGGTCAACGATGCGGCCCTGGCCCGATATGCTGCATTCGCAGCTTGGTCCTGCTTCTGCTCGCATGACCGCCATGGCTCCGACGCCGACGCCCCACCACGATCCCGCCCTCGAGGCAGCTCCCGCTCCCGCCCGGAGCGAGGCCCAGCGGCACACGTCCTGGACGGCGTTGACGCTTCGGCTGACATTCGGGTCGCTGTGGGGAGCGGTGCTGATCGTCGGGGCGCTGGCGACACCTCGCTGGGCTGCGTGGACAGCCCGGCTGGCGCCCGAGTACCTGCCGTTGGTGATGTTGGCGGGTCTAGGAGGGGGGACCTATGTCTTCTGCGTCGTCGTGCTGGATAGGCTTTTCCCCTGCGCGCGACCGTGGCTGCGAGGCGCCGTCGAGTTGGCTGCGGCGTTGACGACATTGCTGAGCCTCAGCCTGATCGCGCTGCTTTTGGCGACGGAGCCCGCCCTGTGAAGCTGTTCAGCTGCTTCCTGATGCACGCCCTCTGCCCGACGCGCCCCCCTCTGCTGATCGTTGCGGCGCCGATGCTGCTGACGACGGCTGCGCAGCCCCTGCGGGCCCAGACACCCGACACCGCGACGACGCAGCAGAGCGCAGCTACGACGCTCGACGACGCTGTAGCGCGGCGCGTCGCCCGTGCAGCGATGTTGAATCTGCGCGGGGTCGCCACGCCCACCCAGGGCGACTATCGCATCGCTGCTCTTGTCCTGGAGCGGGCGCACACGCTTTCGCCCGCCAACGAAGCCATTCTCCGCAGGCTCATCGAAGCATGGCAGGCAGCGGGGAACGAACAGCGCAGTCTCAGGTTCACACGCGAACTGCTGCGGCTGCGCCCTGACGACGAAGTCGCGCTGCTGCGCATCGTCAGCGACAGCGTGGCGCAGCTGCAGTCTGCGGAGGCGCGGATCGCCGCCTGCGACAGACTGGTCGCGACGGAGGCGCTGCCTGCGACGGTGCGCAGCCGACTGGCCCTCGACGCAGCCCTGCTTGCGCGCGAACAGGGCGACGAGCAGGGGTTCGTCGACCGTCTCACCCGCGCAACGCAGCTGGACTCGACCAACAAACAAGCAGCGGCCTTGGCGGCTACGTATTTTCTCGAGCGCAGCGAAGACCCGCTGGGCAGGGTCGAAACATTGGCGAATCTGCTGCTGGCGGATCCACTGGACCCTGCCTCGCACAGAAGACTGGCACACGAGCTGTTGTCGCACGGCGCGTATGCAGGGGCCAAGCGATTCCTCGACCGCGTGGAGGATCTCGTCGCTGCGCTGGACGTGTCGCTGACGCAGGAAGAGCGGCAGACACAGTGGATTTCGCGGGTCATTGCGATCTGGGGAGCCCAGGGCGCACGCGCAGCGCTGCAGAGCATCGACGAGGAGGAACAGACGCTGCGCGACCGCATCGCTCGCCTGCGCTATCAGGCGCAGCTGCGAGGGGAAAACCCCGACGACGCTGCCTCGCCCTTCCAGCCAAGCCCCGCCAAGGAGATGGTCAGACTCGTCATCGCAGCAGCGGTCGACGACGATGAACAGGCACGCAAGGCGCTGGACAGACTGGCGGAGCTGTCGCAGCAGACGCTCACCGAGATCGACAGACGTCTTCAGGAGATTCACCAGCAGAACGCCAGCGACGCGTCCAGCAGCGTGGACAACCTGCGTCGCTCAGCCTTGCTCAACCAGGCCCAGATGCTGTGGCTGCGGGTCTGGTCGGGCAGGCAGCTCGACATGGCGCAGCAGGCGATCGCCACGCTCGCTGCTGCCTCCGCTGCACAGCACAGCGGCGCTGTCGGTCAGGGAGACAGCAAGGCGGGCAAGGACGCCTTCGCGATCACGAAAGAGGCTCTGCAACGCGACCGAGGCTGGCTGCTGACCCAGCAAGGCGAGTTCGAGCAGGCCAAAGCGCTGCTTGCGCCGCTGGCTGACCGCGACGAGCTGGCCAGGCTCGGTCTCGCCCGCTTGGCTGAGCGGACAGGCCAGAAGCGCGAAGCCTTGCTCGGCTACGCCCGCATCGCCCTGGAGCAGCCCGGGACCCTGGTGGGCATGTATGCGCGCGCTCGTGTCGAGAAGCTGCTTGGTCAGCGACTTGCTCCAACCCGCCAAGCAGCGTCGCTGGACAGCTACGCCTTGGCGCTGCCCCGCATTCTGGACGACATGACGAAGGACCCGTCGGTCTTCCTCAGCCTCGAGGCGACGCTGCCGACGCGGAACATCGGCCCGCTCGACCCGCTCGAGGTCGACATCGAGCTGGGCAACGCCTCGACCATTCCGCTGGCCATTGGCGATCGGGGGCCTGTCAGCGACGCCCTCTTGCTGTCGCCTCGGGTGGTCAGCGGCGCCCGGAGGACCTTCGCCAACGCCCTGCCTGAGGTGGCCCGTCTGCGCACGAAACTGCGGCTGGAGCCTCGCCAATCGCTGCGGCAGCGGGTGTGGGCAGGCGGTGGCTCCACAGGGTCGCTGATTGATCTGCTGGCCTCGGCGCCTCTGTCGCTGGGCTGGGGTGTGGAGCAGGGCTTCACGGTGCAGGAGGGAGGCAAGCTGCGCAAGGGCGGCCTGGCCCTGCGGGATTCTACCTCCATCGCGACCCGCGGCGCCGTGGAGCTGTCGACCGCGAGCGTCGAGGAGCTCGCAGCGGCTTTACGGAACGCGCAGGGCGAACAGCTCTACGAGGCGATGCTCGCTGTTGCGTCGCTGCTGGCCCAGGAGCAGGCTGGCCTCGAGCCGCGTCTGGAGCAACAACAACGCCAGCAACTGGCCAAGGCCTTCGCTGAGGCGCTGCCCCTGCTCCCCCCCAAGGCCAGAGCCTTCGCTGCGGTGATCGTCCCTGCAGGCCGCGTGCTCGAAGAGGCGAAGGTTCTGGACGAAGCGCTGCGGGCGGACGACGACCCGTTGGTCAGAAGCATCGTGCTGCTGTCGCGCGTCAAGGCTGCGGACGATCCGGTGGTGACGGCGTCGCTCTCGCATCCAGACAGCCAGGTGCGCACGTTGGCGGCGCTGGTGCAGTTGCGGCTTCAGGGGTGGCGCCCTGCGGACGAGTCAGCTGCTGCGGACCAATGAGCTGCGAGTCATCTCCATCGTCGCTGGCGGAGATTCTCGGCAAAGCTGTTCAGACGCTCCGCTCCCCGATGGTGTGGCTCGGGGCGGCGGCGGCGACGACGCTGTTGGCGGGAGCCTGCTTCGCAGCCTTGGGCAACAGGGAGGCGCTCGAACAGGCGGGCCGGGCTCTGTCCAAGGCGCCGCTTGCGCTGGCGGCGCTGACGCTGACGCTGCCTGCCCTTTCCTGGCTTGGAACGACGGGCTCGCTCTGGTGCCTGATGCGTCGGGTGGGGTGTGTGGGCGTTGGTGAGATGGCGGCGCTGCTGGGCGTGGCAGCGGTGATGAACTACCTGCCCGGCAGGCCGGGCATGCTCGCCCGCGTCGCGTACCACAAAAGACGCAACGACATACCCGTTCGAGCCAGTCTGACTGCGGTGGTGTGGATGACGGCGCTGGGCGCAGGGGCCCTGGCCTTGCTCGCAGCGATCGCCCTTGCCCTGCACACGGCGCACGCGGGGCCTTGGGCGACGGCCTCAGCGTCGCTGGCGCCTGCGGCGCTGACAGCGGCGATCGGGGCGATCCTGCAGGCGTCGGGCGTCGGCGCGCAGCGCAGAGTGGACCTGCTCGCCTGGGCCCTGTGCTTTCGTTCGCTGGAGATGCTCGCCTGGGCAGGTCGCTACTGGGCGATCTTCGCCCTGCTCGGCGCGCCGCTGGAGTGGCCTTCCGCCATCGCCATCAGCGCGGTCTCCAACGTAGCCATGGCCCTGCCTGTGGCGGGCAACGGCCTGGGCGTGCGGGAGTGGCTGGTGGGCCTGCTGGCGCCGCTGCTCCCCGGGGCGCTGGCCAGCGCAGGGGGAGGATTCAACGCTGCAGAGCAGGCCATGCTCGTGGAGGTGACGCACAGAGGCGTCGAGATCGCTGTGGCCCTGCCTCTTGGAATCGTCTCCGCGTTGTGGCTGACGCGACGGAGCAGAAAAGCCGCCCTGCGAGGCTGAAGGCGATTCTTCGTCCTCAGCCCTCGCCCTCGCGTCCCTTGCGTGCGCCTCAGACCAGGCGCACGGCGCCTGCGCCTTCGACGATCGTGCCTATCGCTGCGACCTTCTCGCCGCGTTTGCGCAGCTTCCGGGCGACGGCCTCCGCGAAGGTCGGCCTGACGATCAGACAGAACCCCACTCCCATGTTGAAGACGCGGCGCATCTCTTCTTCGTCGATGTCGCCCGCCTCCGCGACCAGTTGAAACACGGGCTGTGGAGGGAGCTCCTCAGCAAGGCGCCGACGATCGATGCAGGCGTCGACGCCCTCGTGCAGCGCCCGCTTCAGGTTGCCCACAAGCCCTCCGCCGGTGATGTGGGCCATGCCTGTGACGACCTTCTTGACCTTGTACGTCCGCAGCACGCGGACGATGTTTCCCGCATAGATGCGCGTCGGGGTCAGGAGGGCCTGGCCGACGGTCGTCTCCTCGGGAAGCAGCGGATGGCGGTCGCGCAGCTCGATCCCCCCCCGAGCCAGGGCCTTGCGAATGAGCGAATAGCCGTTGCTGTGCGGACCGGAGGAGGCCAGTCCCAGGACGACGTCTCCGGGCTCGACCCGTTCGGGGGCTGTGGCCCGAGCCAGCTCGACGACGCCGACGGCGAACCCCGCCAGGTCCATCTCTCCCGGCGCGTAGACGTCGGGCATCTCCGCGGTCTCGCCTCCCAGCAGCGCGCAGCCCGCCTCTTCGCAACCACGCGCCACCCCCTCGAGAAGGGCGACGGCCTTGTGTGGATCCAGCGAGCCCGTGGCGATGTAGTCGAGGAAGAAGAGCGGCTCTGCGGACTCGACCACCAGATCGTTGACGTTCATCGCCACCAGATCCACGCCAATGGTGTCGAACCTGTCCATCGCTGCAGCGATCTTGACTTTCGTCCCCACGCCGTCGGCGCAGGCGACGAGCACGGGGTCGCGGTAGTTGCGCTTGAACAGCTTCTCGTTGTAATCGAGGCGGAACTTGCCAGCAAAGCCGCCCGGGTTCTCGATCACCCGGGGCCCGAAGGTGCGGCGCATGCGGGACTGGATCATCTCGACGAAGCGGTCGCCCATGGCGATGGAGACGCCCGCCTGGTCGTAGGTGAGGCCCGAGGCCCGTTTCGACACCGATGCGCGCTGCTGCGTCATGCGTCACCGGAGCATACCGCCCGCCTTCCAGCTGGCTTGGCGAGGGGCTATTCTTGCTGCATGCGGTTCCTGTTTCTCGACGCTGAACTGGAGCGATCCGCCGCCAGCCTGACCGTGGTCAAGCACGTGGCGGCGGACGAACCCTACCTGGAGGACCACTTCCCCACCTTCCCGGTCATGCCTGGCGTGCTGATGCTCGAGGCGATGGCGCAGGCTGCGCGAGCGCTGGTCAGCGGCTCCGCGTCCGATCCCGCCAGGCTCGCCCTGCGAGAGGTTCGAGCGGTCCGCTACGGCGCCTTTGTCAAGCCTGGCGACACGCTGCGGATCACCGTCGAGCTGCTGGACTCTCCCGCTTCCCAGGGCGACGCGACGGGGCTGTGGCGCTTCAAAGGGCGCGCCGTGGCTGTGCGTCCGAGCCAGGATGTTGACGACGTCGCCTGCGCCGGTCGATTCGCCCTTGGTCCTGTCCGCACGACGCTCCACGAGCCGCTGACAATCGTCAGCGACGCTGGCGCCGCCTTGGCGCCGAAGGGCCCAGCGTCTGCAGCGGGCTGAGGCTGCGGGCGGTCTTCGCAGGACGCGTCGGAAGTGGCCCCGCGAACGCGCCACTGTGTACACTCACGCCCTCGGCAGGACGCGCTGCTCCAACGCCCGCAGCAGAAGAGTCTGTCCAGACACAAGCTGTCCAGACACAAGGAGGTCGCCATGACCCGCGACGAAATCTACAACAAGGTCGCCTCGGTGCTCGAAGACGCGCTGGGGGTGGACGAGGACGAGATCACCCCCCAGGCGGTCCTGACCAAGGACCTCGGCGCCGAGTCCATCGACTTCCTCGACATCGTCTTCAAACTCGAGCAGGCCTTCGGCTTCAAGATCGAGCAGGGCGAGCTCTTCCCCGACAACGTCGCGCAGGACCCCGAATACGTGCAGGAGGGCAAGATCACCGACAAAGGGCTTGCGGCGCTGAAGGAGCGACTGCCCCACGCGGACTTCTCGCGTCTGGATCAGGACCGCAGTGTGGAGAATGTCGCGGAGGTCTTCACTGTCGACGCTGTCGTCCGGTTCGTCGAGAACAAGCTCGCCCCCACAGCGAACCAGAGCTGATCCGGAAAGGCTGGCAGGCAGTGCGCTGGTTGTGGATCGACCGCATCGTGGCGATCGAGCCTGGTCGCAGGCTCGTGGCGATCAAACACGTCACGCAGACAGAGGAGCATCTGCGGGACCATTTCCCTGCGTCGGCGCGCAATGGCCAGGCGTCGCAGCCGATCATGCCGGCGTCGCTGGTGCTCGAGGGCGCAGCCCAGGCGGCGGGGATCCTCGTCGCAGCGGCCCAGGCCTACCGCGAGAAGGTCATCCTGGCCAAGATCAGCCACGCGACCCTCGAGCTGGACGCACAGCCTGGCGACACCATCCGATTCGACGCGCAGCTGGAGCGGCTGGACGAAGCGGGGGCATCGGCCCGTGTGCTGCTGGCGATCGCCCCCTCGCAAGCCCCTGCGTACCCGGCGCCCGCGGGCAGCGTGCAGCTGCTCTTCAGCCACATCGACAAGAACCTCTCAGGCAAGGCCTTCCCTGAGGAGAACTTCGTCATAGGCGAGTCCTTCCGCACCTTGCTGCGCACCAGCGGCCTTCCTCTGCCTGAGGAGCTGGACGCATCGCCAGGCGCCTCCCCTGGCTGACCCAGCGCTCCTCCCCATGGCTGCACAATCGGGAATCCGCCTTATTGCGACGCAGTCTCATCTTGGCTACCATGCTGTCGCACGCGCGGAACGACGGCGCCTTTTCGCAGCACGGAGCCCAGACGCATGCGCACAACGCTGGCCAGGTCGTCATCGCCTCTTCCCCTCAGCGGCGTCCCTGAGGGAGCGCGGGTCCGTCTGGAGCAGACGTCGCTCGACAGGGCCGCCGCCCGCGCCCTGATGGCTATGGGGCTCGATGCGACGGAGGCCTTCGAAGTGCGCAAGCAGGGTGAGCCCACGATCGTCACCGTGGGCGGCGCCTTGGGTCGCCGCATCGGCTTGGCGGGGCGGCTGGCGTCGCGCATCAGCGTTGTCGTGCAGGAGTAACGCCACCTGTGCGTCCTGGCCTGCAGGCTACGCGATCTTCACCATCCAGCCACCAGACATGAGCCCATCCCTTGCGACAGACGCCTCCGTGGATCGTCCAACCGTCACCGCGCCAGCAGCTGAGGAGACAGCGTCCCCCCGCACGATCGCCCTCCTCGGCTCCCCCAACACGGGCAAGACCACCCTCTTCAACCGTCTGACAGGCCTTCGCCAGAAGACGGCCAACTTCCCCGGCACCACGCTCGAGGCGCACGTGGGAACAACCCGCCTCGACGCAGCGGGCCCCGTTGTCCGCCTGATCGACCTGCCTGGCGTCTACGCCCTGGACCTGGACAGCCTGGAGGCCCGCGTCTGCAGAGAGGCGTTGGCTGGGCGTGTCGCAGCAGGCGGCGCTGCGGCGCCCGAGGCGGTGTGCGTCCTGCTTGACGCTGCGGCGCTGCGCCAGAGCCTGCGCTTCCTGGCCAGGGCTATGGCGACACGGCTGCCCATGGTCGTCGCGCTGACGATGACGGACATCGCCCGCCGTAAAGGCGTCGAAGTGGATGCAGCGGCTCTGTCGCGCAGGCTGGGATGTCCTGTCGTGACCGTGAACCCCCGCTCGGGGGAAGGCTTGGAGAGGCTCAGGACGGCGCTGCGCCGCCCCGCTCCTCCGGTGGGCGTGCCTCCTGCGGATCCAGCACGGTTGCGGACGTGGGTGGACGAGCTGCAAGCCCTCGCCGTCGCCCGCGCCCCCACAGAGGCTGTCAGCGAAACCTTCGTGGACAGGCTCGACAGGGCCTTCACCCATCCGGTGCTCGGGGTGGGGCTCTTCGCTGCGATCATGCTGGGGCTGTTTTGGCTGCTCTTCCGCATTGCGGTCTACCCGATGGACTGGATCGAGCTGGCCTTTGCGCACGTCAGCGGCTTTGTCGAATCGGCGCTTCCTGCAGGGGCGCTGCGCGACCTGCTGGCCTCGGGCGTGGCGCCGGGAGTGGCTGGCGCGCTGGTCTTTCTGCCGCAGATCTGCCTGCTCTTTTTTCTGCTCTCGATCCTGGAGGACACGGGCTATCTTGCCCGAGCAGCGTTCGTGGCGGATCGGGTGTTGCGGCGTTTCGGCCTGCCTGGGCACGCCTTCATCCCGCTGCTTTCCAGCCATGCCTGCGCCATACCGGGCATCATGGCTGCGCGGGCGATCCCCAACAGGCGCGACCGGCTGGCGACGATCCTGGTGGCGCCCTTCATGACCTGCTCAGCGAGGCTTCCCGTCTATGCGCTGCTTTCGACGCTCCTGTTTCCGCATGCCCCATCGCGAGCGGCGCTGGCGTTCGCGGGTTGTTACGCCCTGGGCGCCTTCGCTGGCGCAGGCAGCGCCCTGCTTGCGCGCGGCACGATCCTCAAGGGGCCGGGCGCCGCCATGGCCCTCGAGCTGCCCAGCTACAAGTGGCCCTCGCTGCGCACCGCCCTCTTGACCGCGTACGACCGGGGCATGCTCTTCCTGAAGAAGGCGGGCGTCTTCATCGCGCTCTTCTCGATCGTGCTCTGGTGGCTGACGAGCTATCCCCTTTCGCCTCCTCCCGCTGAAGCGACTGCGCTGCGCGAGCAGGCTGCGGCCCTTCCCGCAGCGGAGGCTGCGCCGCTGCTGACCGAAGCGCAACGGCTGGAGGCGCGGAGCAGGCTGGCCCACTCCTTTGCTGGAAGGCTCGGACACACGCTGGAGTCTGTCTTTGCGCCGCTGGGCTTCGACTGGCGGATCAACATCGGCGTGCTCAGCTCTTTCGCTGCGCGCGAGGTCTTCGTCTCCACCATGGCGGTCGTCTTCACCGGCGAGGAAAAGGAAGGAGAAGGCGTCATCGCCGCCGCCCGCGGCGCTGTGCGCGACGACGGCGCCACACCCGTCTTCACCAACGCCACATCCTGGTCGCTGCTCGTCTTCTACGTGCTGGCGATGCAGTGCTTCTCGACGCTCGTTGTCACGGCGCGCGAGGCGGGGGGCGTGCGGTGGGCTGCGCTGCAGTTCAGCTGGATGACGGGCCTGGCCTACGTCGCTGCGCTGGCCACGCGACACATCGCTGCGGCGCTGGGGGTATAGATGGCGCAGACAGCAGCCAACACGTTTCCGCTCGACGACTGGCAGTTCTGGCTGGCCAGCGCTGTCGCGGCGCTTGCTGTCCTGTGGCTTGTTCGAGCGCCGCTGCGCAGGCTGCTGCGCAGAAAGCCACCTCCTGCGCGCTCTCGAGCTGCGCTGACCGTGGGCGGGCATCCCCTGAACGCAGCCCGCTCCTCCCCGCAGCGGTCTGCGGACTCCGACTGCTCCTGCCATTGAGCGACAGGCCTCGCGCCGCTCACGACCTGCCGAACTGCCGCTCCAGCTCGCGGATCGTCAGGCGGATGGTCGTGGGCCTGCCGTGGGGACAGTTGCTCGCGCGCTCGACGCGGTCGCGAAAGGCCAGCAGCTCCGCGATCTGCTCCTCGCTGAGCTTCTCCCCCGCCTTGACCGCCGCCTTGCAGGCCATCGTGTCCAGAATCTCCCGCAGGGCCTCCTCCTCGTCCTCGAGGAACTCGTCCGCCTTGTCGAGCAGGTCCTCCACGAAGGCGCCCGCGTCGACGCCGCGGTCGAAGAGCAGCGTGGGGACCGCGTGCACCGCCACGGTCTCGGGCCCTGCGGGGTCAGCTTCGATCCCGAGCCTGGCCAGCAGCGGCGCCAGTCGCTCCAGCTGGGCCACCTTGTCGGGATGCGCCTGGAGCGTGACGGGCGTGAGCAGCCGTTGGCTCTCCAGCGGCCCCTGGCTGATCCGCTCGCGCAGCTTCTCGAACATGACCCGCTCGTGCAGGGCGTGCTGGTCGATGATGACCACACCCGTCTCGTCCTGCGTGACGAGGAACGAGTTGTGCACCTGCAGCGCAGGCGACGCTGGCTTTGGCGCCGTCAGCTGCTGCGGCGCAGAGGTTGTGGGCGCCGTCTGGGCGTCCCTGTCCCGCTCGACCGCGTCGCGGAGGGCCTCGTAGTCGAAGCCGCCCTGGGCCTCAGCGGGCGAGGTCTGCAGGACGAAGCCCCCGCCTGCTGCGCTGCGCCGCTGCTGCGGCTCCGGCGCGGGGGCCGACGGGCCGGGCGCAGCCGCCGCTGCCGAGCCCCGGGCGCGCCAGCTCGTGGTCAGATCCTCCCGCGAAAGGGCCTCGCGCACCGCCCGCAGCGTCGCCGCGTGGATCTTCCCCGGATCGTGGAAGCGCACCTCCGCCTTGGCCGGGTGCACGTTGACATCCACCTCCGCAGGGTTGACCTCGAGGAAGAGCGTGGCGACGGGCTTCTTGACGGGCTCGATCAGCCCCCGGTACGCCTCCGCCAGCGCGTGCTGCACGGTCGCGTCGCGGACGCGGCGGCCGTTGACGAAGATCCGCTGCCAGCGGGCGCTGGGCCGGGCCGTCGCGGGCAGCCCCACCCGCCCCCACACCGTCACGCCGCCGCTCTGCTCGGCCTCCAGGCTGACCTCGACCGTCTCCTGCGCGAGAGCCTCGCCGAGCAGGGCTGCGGTCCGTTCGGGAAGGCTCTGTCCCGGCGCCAGCTCCAGCGCAGCTCTGCCGTCGCACAGGCACACGAACCCCACCAGCGGATGGGCCGCCGCTGCGTCGCGGACGACCTCCAGACAGCGGGCCTGCTCCGTCGCTGTGGTGCGCAGAAAGGCCCGTCTGGCAGGGGCGTTGAAGAAGAGGTCGCGCACCGTCACGCACGTGCCGACGGGGCCGCTTGCGGGCTTGACCGCGCCCGGACGCTCCCCCTCCTGCGACAGCGCATGGGCGCAGGGATCCTCCGGGCGCCGCGAGCGGATGGTCAGCCGCGAGACCGAGGCGATCGAGGCCAGGGCTTCGCCGCGAAAGCCCAGGGTCTGGATCCGGGCCAGGTCCTCCGCGGCGCGGATCTTGCTCGTGGCGTGCGGCGCAAGGGCCAGCGGCAGGTCCTCCGGGCCGATGCCGCAGCCATCGTCGAGGACGCGAACGAGCCTGGCGCCGCCGCCTTCGAGCTCGACGCGGATGCGCGTCGCCCCTGCGTCCAGCGCGTTGTCCAGCAGCTCGCGCACCACGCTGGCCGGCCGCTCGACCACCTCTCCCGCAGCGATCTGGTTGACGACGTGCGGGGGCAGCGGCTGGATGGCGCCCCCTGCCGCTGCCAGCCTTGGAGCAACGGCCGACGCCTCCTGCGGCGGGCTGGACGACGCCTCCTGCATCGCCGTCATGGTACACGCTGCGTGCGCAGCCGTATCCTCAGACCATGTCCCGCGAGCTCCTGCCCACGGAGCAGCACGCCTACCCCGACCTGCCTGCGCTCTCGCCTGCGCAGCTGCACCAGCGGCGCGAGCGGGTATTTCTGGTCCTGGCGGGGCTCTTTCTGGGCACGCTGGCCATGCTCAACATTCTGGGCGTGACGCGCTTTCTCAACCTCGCCTTCTTCATCGAAGGCTCGGAGCAGTGGCGCTACAAGCTGGCCATCGCGGTGGGCGTGCTGCCCTACCCGATCACCTTCCTCTGCACCGACTTCATCAGCGAGCTCTTCGGCAGGAAACGGGCCAACTTCGTCGTGCTCGTGGGCCTGCTGCTCAACCTGTGGGTGGTCTTCATCCTCTGGGCAGGGGGCGCCTGGCCTGGCTTCGAGCCCGCTGGTCAGGAGCAGAGCGGCGTCTTCTTCGAGGTGCGCAGGCTGGCCTTCGGCGCCGTCGCTGCGTCGATGATCGCCTACCTCGCGGCCCAGCTGGTGGACGTGCAGCTCTTCCACTTCTGGAAGTGGCTGACGCGGGGCAGACACCTGTGGCTGCGCAACAACGGCTCAACGCTCGTCAGCCAGCTGGTGGACACGACAGCGGTGATTCTCATCACCCACTTCTACGCCCACGCGCTGCCCGTGCAGGAGCAGGCGCCGCTGGCGCCACAGCTGCTGGCCTTCATCGCCACGGGCTATGTGTTCAAGCTGATCGCGGCGCTGCTCGACACGATTCCCTTCTACATCGGCGCCCACCTGCTGAGCCGCTACCTGCGGCTGCCGCCGCCGACGCACGCGCCGCACCCGCCAGGCGCCGCTGCAGCGGAGGCGGGTGTCGGCTGATCCCCTCGATCACTCCTCCCCGCCAACGCGAGGGGCGCCGCTCGGCTTCTTGGGAAGCGCAAGGGGAGCCCAATCCACCTTCGACGCCCCGAGCAGCATGCCCGTCGCCGTCGCCAGGTTGAGCTGCGCGATCTGATAATCGGTGACAGCCCGAATCTCCGCGGACTGGGCGTCCGCCAGGCGCGCTGCTGCATCGAGCACCTCCGTGCTCGTGCGCGCCCCTACCTCGTATTGGCGTTGCTCCGCCGCCAGCGTGCGACCCGCGAGAATTGCGCTCTGCTGCGCAGCGAGCACCCGACGCCAATCCGCGTCGATCGCGTCGATCGCGTCGCGGACCTCCTGTTCGATCGTCAACTCACGGCCGCGGCGCGTGGCGATGCGCTGCAGCCGTTGCAACATGGACCTGCGGAGCCTGGATTCCGCCGCTTGGTTGCCGATGGGCGCCTCCGCGGTGAGGCTGAAGATCCAATCCTCGAAACGTTCGCCCCGCAGCTGATTCACTGCGGAGGCAAGGCCTTCACCCAAGCCGTTGCGGCGGTACGTTCCCGTCACGTCCAGCTGCGGCAGCGTCTGGTTGCGGTTGTATTCGATCGTGGAGTCGTCGATGGCCAGCTGCAGCTCCAGCTCCAGCAACTCCATGCGCGAGGCCAACGCCTCCCGCACAAGCGTGGGCGCGTCGAGCTGCAACTGCACCGGATCGGGCTGCGTCACCGGAACGAGCGCCGTGGCGGAGCCCATGGGCAGGTCCGGCCTGTTCATGATGCGCTTGAGCTCGCGCTCCTGTTGATGGACGTTGTTTTCCGCGACGATGATGGCTTCCAGCCGCTGCGCGACGCCTTCTTCCGCCCGGGTGATCTCGATCTCCGGGTCCATCCCCGCCTGCACGCGACGGCGGGCCCGCTCCAGCTGCTGCATCGCCAACTCGTACTGCTGCTGCCGCACCTCGAGCTCGCGTCGAGCCGCGTAGAGCAGCCAATACGCTCGCTCCGCTGCAGCGAGCGTCTGGATCACCTGCAGTTTGGTTCGAGCGCTGGCCACGTCCTGCTGCAGCGCTGCGATGCGGATGAAGTGCGTGCTGGCGCGTCGGCCTGCGTTGCGCAGCAACGGCTGTGTGATGGAGACCTGGAAATCCGATGTGAACGAGGGGTTGAGCAGCGAGAACTGATTGTTCGTCTTCGTGCGGTTGAACGGCAGAGACACCTCCACCGAGCCGCCCGTGCGCAGCGGAATGCGCACGCCGGTGTTCACGTCGATCGTCTCCACAGCGGATCCCGACAGCTGCGAGGCGACAGGCTGGTCCAGCTGCTGCGCCCGGACGTTGGCGAAGATCGTCGCTTCGAAGCGCGCCTCCTCTTCACTCACCGATTCTCCCGCTATGGCGGGATCGTACAACGCCACCTGCAGATCCAGGTTGTTCTGCAACGTCCAGGCGCGGACTTCCTCGATGGAGATTTCCAGCTGTTCAGGCTCGTCGAGCTGCTGCGGAAGCGTCTCCTGCGCTTCCTGCTGCTCCGGGGGGGCCTTGGGGAACTCGACACCCTCGACGACGCGCGTCCGCTCCAGCGCAGGACGCGGTCCGTAATCGCGGGGCGACGATCCAAACGGACCCGCACACCCCCCCACAGCGCCCAGCAGGACGCCCATCGTCGCCAGCGCGTACGAACGACACCCCGCCCTGTGCGTGCGAACCCCTTGGCGCATGAAGACACCTCCCGACATCTGTCGCTGCTTGTACGAGTTCCGCTTCGCAACGTTTCACACAGCGACGGGACGGAAGTGTGCCCGCAGCAGCGCTGCGCCGTCAATGCGCCAGAACGCCGCCTTCAGGCGGTGCGGCCCCAGTTGCCCAGGAGCAGGAAGAGATCGCTTGGGCCAACGGCGCCATCGCCGTCCGCGTCGGCGGGCGAGTTGGTTGCGCCCCAGTTGGCGAGCAGGAGAAAAAGATCGCCAGGCCCGACAACCCCGTCGCCATCCACGTCCCCAGGCACACGCGCAGCTGCTCCGACCACCTCCGCAGCCCGCTGCACCACTTCGCCTCCAAAATGAAAGAACTCGCCAGCGACCACGAGTCTGTGCGTTCCCGAGGCGTCGACGTAGCTGAACAGCGATTGCACCGATCCGTCAGCTCCGCCCACACTGAGCGGCGCAAACGCGGCGCCGTCCCACGCAGCCAGCCGCTCCACCGCCATGCCGCCAGCTTGCAGAAAGTCGCCTGCGACGATCAGCCTCTCTCCCTGTCCGTCGTCGAAGAGCGCCATCCGCTGAGCAGCGGCGTTGAGCCCGCCGCCCAGACCCGACCAGGAGACGCCGTCGAATCGCGCGATGCGCAGGGCTGACTTCCCCTCCGCTGTGGAGAAGGCTCCGCAGGCGTACAGCTCGCCTTGAAAGACCGCCATGTCGAAGATCGCGCCGTCGAAGCCGCCACCCACGCCTTCCCACTGCGACCCTGTCCATCGCCAGACGCTGGCGACGCCCGAGCCGTCCGCCGCTGGCGCGTCGACCGCAGCATAGAGCGCTGCGCCGCTTCCCATCACGCTCGCTGCGCACAACGCCCGCACGGCGCCGACAGCGAATCCCTGTCCCACAGCGGACCACCGCTGACCGTCCCATCGCGCCACACGCGCAGCTGCGACGCCGCCCGCCATGGTGAACGTCCCCCCCACGTACAGGGCAGGGCCTGAGCCGTCGTCGTGCACCGCCACAGCGAGCCCCAAGCCGTTGAGGCCTGCGCCCAGCGCGGTGAACCCCGCGCCGTCCCACAGCGCGACCCGCTGGGCCAGAACATTGCCCGCGGTTGTGAACGCGCCAGCCACCGCCACCCCCCCTCCGAGAGAGGCTGGAAGCGCAACCGCCGCCAAACCCCGGTTGTTGAGTCCTGCGTTCAGCGCCTCCCAAGCGCCGTGCACCCAACGGGCAGCTCGTGACGCAGCGGCGCCTCCTGCGCTGGTGAATGCGCCCACAGCGTACAGGGCTCCTTCGTCAGCGCGCCAGGCGAACGCGTCGATCAGACCGTCCACGCCAGGCGAGCCTATCGCTGCGTCCACCGACGCCGTCTGCGAGTTCGCACGCTGCGCGCCGAGCAGAACGAACAGCACAACGACGCACTGCGCCCCGGGCCCTCTCCATCGCTCTCCACGCCTTGCGCCCACGCGCCCAGCATACCAATCAACCGACCAAGGCAACGACAAGCGCAACCTCGCTGCGCCCGGAATGTCGAAACGCATTGAGCGACACGTTGGTCGTTCAATGGAGCTGAGCGAACCCCAGATGCTCCTCCAGCCAAGCGTCGTTCCGCAGCACCGCTTCCCTGCCTCGCCTGGCTTGGCGGGAAGCGCGCCGCTGAGCCCGTGCGATCAACCACCGCAGCAGCCACGCATCGCTTTCTCGCCCGCCGACCAACAGCCGCGCCAGACTGCGCTCCCACGGCCGCAGGCGGCGCGTCAGCGCGTCGTCCTCCAGACTCAGCAGAGGCGCCGCTTCCCCCGGATCGCCTCGCCGTGCGCAACGACCGAAGAGCTGGCGATCGAGCCTTCGAGACCGTTGCCTTTCCGCCATGATGACGAGCAACCCTCCTCGCCTCTTCGCGTCCTGATCGAGAACGATATCCGTGCCTCTTCCAGCCATGTTCGTGGCGACGGTGACGCTGCCGCACCGTCCTGCGCAAGCGACAATCTCCGCCTCGCGCTCGCTCTCAACGGCGCTGAGCCTCTGGTGCTGCACGCCCGCTCGTTCGAGGGCTGCGCTGAGTCTGTGGCAGGCTTCAACGCTCGAAGCAGCGATCAACAGAGGTCTTCCCCGCTGATGCTCACGCTTGACCACCGCCACGACAGCGTCGTCGCGCCTCGCTGCAGTCGGATACACCACATCCTTCCTGATGATTCTGGCGCATGGCTTGTGCGAAGGAAGCCTGACAACAGGCACTCTGTAGATGCGCCACAGCTCGTCTCTCGCCTCCCACGCCGTCGCTGTGACGCCGCTGAGCAGTCGGTAGAGCCTGAAGAATCGCTGAAACGAGATTCTCGCCAGCGTTCGGCGCAACGGCGAGGGCGTCAGGCCCTCCTGGGCCTCCACAACCTGATGCAACCCCTCCCGCCAGGCGCGATCCGGCGCGAGCCTTCCCGTGGCTTCGTCCACGAGCGTCAGCGCGTTGTCGCGAACGACATATTCCACACCTGCACGGGTTTTCCTCCGGGACTCCAGCGCCAGAACCACCAACTCGCGCGCCCTTCTGGCGCTGCGGCACAGCCCGTCGCGCAAGGCAGCGAGCTCCTCCACGGCTCGCTCGCCCTGTTTCGTCAGACGGACTTCCTGCAACGACTCGTCAAAGCGATAATGGCGACCTTCGACCAGCGCGCGGGCGACGCTGACCGCCTCCGCCGCTGCGCGAGCGTGCAGCTCGTCCTCCGCTGCCTCGCTGTGTTTTTCGGTGAGTATCAGCGGAGCGTTGGCGTTGTCGAGCAGGGCGTCGTCCGCCTCGTCGACGATCGCCGCCTCCAGGCCTCGCGTGACCAGAGCGTCCGCCAATCGGCCGGCGCCGAGGCCGTCCGCCAGCAATGCCTCCGACAGGCTGCGCACGCCGGCCAGCGAGAGCTGGTCGCGGAGAAAATCCGCAGCAGCCTGGCGAGCGGTGAGATAGGTCACATCGCAGCGGTATGCCTGTCGGCGTCGTGCGACAGGCTCGCTTTCCTGAACCACGCCGACGCGCACGCCCGCGCGCTCGTACAGGGGCGCCAACGCGCCAGCGTCTCGCCGGGCGAGGTATTCGTTGGCGGTGAGAACGTGCGTCCCCTTGCCTCGCCATCCCAGCGCCGCCGCAGCCAAGGCTGCAGCCAGCGTCTTGCCCTCGCCGGTCGGAAGCTCGACCAGGGAGCCGCGCAACAGCGCTGCGGCGCAGGCAAGCTGTTCGACCCGAGGCTGCAGTCCAAGCGATCGCCTGGCGACCTCAGCCAACCTGCTCAGCGCCGCGGTGTCGTCCGCAACCGTCGAGGCTTGTCTCTTTCTGGCGCGCACGCTGAGGGCTTCGATGTCCTCCTGCAGCAGGGCGTCAGACATCGCTGCGAGGCTGCGACGCTGTCGCTCCACCTCCTGCCCCAGGCGCATCGCCCACGCTGTGCTTCGCCTCCTCCGCAGAGCTGCTCCCGCCACGCTGTCCCAGAGGGCGTCCACCCCGCGGGCAAGAGGCGGCGGCTCCCGCTGCGCCGTCAGGAGCGTTCGTCGGCTCAGGCTGGGCGGAACCAGCCCTGTCGCTGCGGTCATTCGCTCAGTCTCCACAACAGCGTCGACCGCAGCGCCGACGCCCACTGCGTCAACAGCGGCTGTGGGGGAAGGGAGAGCTCCACGACGGCGCGTTCGCCCACAAGCACAGGAGGGGCGTGTGGATCCAAGGCCACATCCAGAAAGAAAACAGGCTCGTCTGCGCTGGCGCGGCTGGACGTGGGCGTCGCGTCGCGCACGCCTGCGGGAGCCGTCCTGACGACCTTCCCGTTGGCCACGGCGCCTCCCCACAGCCGAATGCGCACAGGCGCATCGACCTGCGCGAGGGCGTCCACCTTTCGCTGCGACAGGACGGCGCGCAGCTCCATGCGGGACACATCCACCAACTCGCCCAGATACGCTCCCCGCTCGACGTATCCTCCCTCCGCCTGCGCAGCGTGCGGCGCGACCCACACCCCCGCAAAGGGGGCCGTCACCGTGAGCGCATCGATCGACCGCTGCACCTGCTGCACCTTGCGCTTGTGGGTTTCCAGCCTGACTTGCAACGCCTGCGCCAGCGCAGGGTGTTCCGTGCGAGCCTGACGCAGCTGCGCTTCGATGGCGCGTTGCTCCGCTTGCAGTTGAAGCAGCTCGCTGTGCGCCTCGGGATCGCTGAGGCGCACGAGAACGTCTCCTCGCTGCACGTGAGCGCCGTCAGGCGTCACATGCTCGACAAAGCCAGCGGCGGAGGCGTAGATCGCCGCCCGCTGCGCCGGCTTGGCGACAGCGGGCGCACGCGTTCGGTGAGGGGCGGGAATCGCCGCCAGAGGCGTCAGCGCCGCTGTTGTCAAGACCATTGTCGTCGCTGCGGCGCGCAGGCGCCGTCCCGCGAGCTCGGGACTTGCCGCTAGCCACCACAGTCCTCGAAGCAACGGCGCCGCCGCCAACCCTCCCACAACCAGCGCCGCCAACGCGACTCCCACAACCGGCGCGACCCGCATCAGATACAGCGCGATGGCCCCCGCGAGGAAGAGCCTGTATGCGACGGCCAGAACGCCGTATCCCGTCAAAACCGCCGCCTCCGTGCGTGATTCCGTTGTCGGCAGCACTCTCGGCAAGCGGTAGAAACGACGCTTGATCAGCGACACCCACTGCTGGCGCGCGCGCTGCGAGAGATTGGGGATGTCCAGCCAATCGCTCAGGAGGTAGTAGGCGTCGTATCGCAACAGAGGATTGCCGTTGAAGAGCAGCGTCGAGACGCTGGCGATGATGACGACGTTGTGCGCAAGGGCATGCACGACGCCCGGCGCCGTGCGGGCCCAGACGATCAGCGCGACAGCGGCGAGGAAGAGCTCAGCCAGCACACCCGCCGCCGCCACCAAGGCTCGGTCCCGCCTTCTCCGCAGCAGCCATGACGCGGAAGCGTCCACATAGGGAAAGGGCAGCGCCACGAGCAGCATGAGGCCCAGCGTGCGCACCTCCGCTCGAAGGCCCTGCTTTTCCGCCAGCGCCTTGCAGGCAAAGGCGTGCCCCAACTCGTGGGTCAGCTTGACCGCCACGAACGCTGCATAGAGCAGGGGGAGATTGCCTGGCGCAAGGACCCCTTGCCCCTGGACGAAGAACGCCTCCCAGCGGCCAAGCAGCTGCGCCGCTCCAGTCACAACAACCGCCCCCCAGAGCATCGCCCCCACGGGGGAGAACATCCAGCGCACAGCAGGCTGCCACCGTTGCAGGAACGCATCCGGGTCGACCAGTGGAATCCTGAGGAACAGGAACTGCCAGGCCCATCCCGCTGCCTGCTTCTTCCAGCGGGTCTTTCTGCTGCGCAGCACAGCCTGCGCGCGAGGAGGCACATCCGCCTGAAGCAAATCGTTCGACCACAACTGCCCCAGCAACGCCACCGCTTCGCCCTGTGTGGGGGCTTCGTCGCCGCAGATGCGCTGCGCCAGGCGCCACGCTTCGTCCACCGTGCGCGACCCGTCGAGCAAACCGACGAAGCGCCAGGCCCCCTCGTTCATGCGGAAAAACCGCTGGCTGGCAGCGTCGCAGATGACGCGCCAACGACGGTTGCGATGCTGCACGCGCTCGATGTGCACTGTCGCGCGGAGTCTGGGCCGCAGCTGAGCCAACGCGGACCAGTGCTCGCTGAACGTGGGTCTGTCGACGCCCATCCCCAGTGCGCTCCTGAGCTCGCCGCTGAGACCGCTACAGCCAGAACCTCAACCGAAACCAATCCAGCAAGGGAGCGGTCCACTGCGCCAGGTAGGAGCGTCTTCCCGCGCGCACGCGAACCGCGCCCGTGACGCCCGGCCTGAGCCAGGCAGGTCTGCTGCGAATCGCCGCCTGCGCACGATGCGCGCGGACGCCGTTCCGCTCTTGGGCGACAGGCGCCACCCGCTCCACCACGCACGCTGCCTTGTCCGCTGGCGCAGCGACGGGGACCAACTCGCATTCCGCCCCTTCCCGCGTCAGCCTGTACTGGGACTCGGGCAGGAACAGCGTCGCCTGCAACGTTTCGAGCGGCGCGATGACGAAGAGCTGCTGTCCCTGGGAAAGCGGCGCCCCCGCCTGCTGCTTCAGATCGCCTTCGATCACGACGCCCGAGATGGGCGCGACGATCGTCGCCTGCTCGATTCTGGCGGCGAACAGATCGACGCGCGCCTGCGCTTCATCGGCGCGCGCTCGGGCCAGCTGGGCTTGGGCGATGTCCCCCGCGCTGCGCGCCAGGGCCTCCTGCACGCGCCAATGCTCCACGTCCGCCTGGGCCTGGGCCAACGCCAGCTGCTGGGTCGAGCTGTCGAGCCTGGCCAGGACAGTGACGCCCGCTTCAACACGATCGCCCACCTCCACCAAAGCCTCCTCGAGCACGCTGTCGAACGGAGCAGCGACGGTCCTGGCCACAGCAGGCTCGACGACGAACTCCCCTCGCGCCCAGACAGGTCCCTGCACCAGCGCCGCAGCCACGAGCCCCGCCGCCGCCAGCGCCGTCAGCACTTTCGCCAGGGCCATCTCCGGCCCGACAAGCCTGGCCGCCCAGTCCCGGGTTCGGGACAGCGCTCTGGCGCCGAACCAGCGCCCCCGCCGCCACAGGTCCCACAACCGGGGCGCCGTCATGTCCAGCGCGAAGCGCAGCGTGTCGATTTCCTCTTGCGAGAAGGGACGCTCTGCGGGTCTTTCCAGCGTCATGGCTGCAAAGGGCTCGCCGTCGCGTGGACTGCGCAGCGGCAGCGTCGCGACACAGGCGAGCCCTGTCCGCCTCGCAAGTCTGCGCGCATCGTGGGAGACGACGGGCGTGTGAGGATCGACAGGCGTCACGACTTCAACGTCCTGCTCCAGCGCCTCGTCCATCGCGGCTTCGATGTCGCGCACGAGCTGGGTCTTGCGTGAGAAGCGTTTGGCGGCGCTCATCGCCAGGAGCTTGGCGTAGCCTCCTTCGACAACGCCGAGACTGACGCGATCACCATGCAGCCTGGCGGCGGTTTCCTCGACCAGCGCCACGCAGCAGCCTGGCAGACTCTCCTGCTGCAACGCTGCGCTCGCCACCGCCGCTGCCACGCGCAGTCTGGCGGCTTCTTCCTTGGCGGCCTTTCCTGTGTGCAGCGACTCCGCGACGATCAAGGCAGCCGAGGCCAGCGCCAGCCTGTCGCGCATCCGCTGGGCCGTCGCAGCGTCCACAGCGGAGAAGCGATACACCGCCGCCAAGTCGTCGGACGACACGGAGCGAAGCGGCGCCGCTGCCAGCCATCGGCCTTGTCCGCCGCTGGCACGTTCCTCCTGGACAGCGGGGGCGCGTTGTCGGATCGCCGCCTCCACGACAGCCCCCGCCCGACCAAGCCACGCAGGCGCCTGGCCGTTGGAGGCCTCGCTCGCAGGGTGCACCGCCAGGACGTCCAGCGCCGCCTCCGCGACTCGCACGCGGACGAGGGCTCCTGCGTCGACATCCTCCACGGCGCAGATCGTCCGCAGCAGCGTTGCGGGAGCAGCAGCGAGGGGCGTGGAGCGGCGGGTGTGAGCCTCCCCCCGACCAGCGTCCTCCTTGTGGCCTGGCTGCGCCTGCACTGTTGTCCCTTTCGCCCAGCCTGCCTGGGCCATTGCCCGATGGTACGCTTGGACGGCATGTCTTCCCCCCTGTTCCTGCATCGGCCAGAATCGCCCCGCAGGTCTGCAGCCTGCCATGCGCCGTCGACGGCGCTGGGCTGGACGCTGCTGCTGCTGGCTCTGTTCGTGCCCGCGCCTGCGGCGCTCTCGCAGGATGCGTCCAGCAACCGCTTCGAAGCCATCGCCAAACCCAGCAGGGACCTCGAGCTGGCCTTCACCGTCGCAGGGCGCGTGGCGGCGGTGCGGGTCCAGCCTGGCCAGACGGTGGAGGCGGGGGAAGTTCTGGCTCAGCTCGACGACGCAGCGGTCCGCGCACGCCTGCAGCTGCTGCAGTTGCGGGCGTCCAGCGACCTGGCTGTTCGCAGTGCGGAAGCGTCGCTCAGACTTGCCAAGAACGACGAAGCCCGCATCCGCGAGGCGCTCTCCCGCGACGCAGCAGCCCCCTTCGAGCTCGAACGGGCGGAGCTCCAGACGCTGCAGGCGCAGCTGACGCTCGAGCTTGCCAGGCAGCGACAGCGTGAAGCGGAACTCGAGCTCGTCCAGGCCCAGACCGAAGCCAGACGCCTGACGCTGCGGGCGCCCACTGCGGGCGTCGTCGAGCGCATCGATGTCGAGCCTGGCGAGACGGTCCAGGCCCACCAGACCGTGCTTCGACTCGTGGCGATCGATCCGCTGCGCGTCGAGGCGGCGATTCCGCTGCAGCGAACGCTGCAGATGCAGCCTGGCGACACGGTGTGGATCGTGTGGCCCTTCGAGCAGGGGACGCAGGTCGTGCCCGGCGCCATCGTGCAACTGGCCGCGGTGGCGGACGCCGCCAGCCAGACGCGGACTGTGGTCTGTCACGTTCCCAATCCTGCGAAACTTCCCGCGGGCGCCGAGGTGCAGCTGTGGCTCGTGGAGCCGCCGCTGGCCCAGACCGACGCGTCCCGCACACGCGATCGCCCTGATGGGTCGTCCCAGGCGCCTGTGCGCCTGGACGGCGTCCATGGAGGAAACACCCATGCGCACCCCACACCCTGAGACGCCCAGGCGCGTTCTGACCCGGAGCGTTCTGATGCTCATCTTCACAAGCGGAGCAATGGCGCTGGCCGGCTGCGCGTCGAACGCCGCCAGCAGCGGCGCCACCAGCAACGGCGCTGTCTCGAGCGACGCGACTGCAACGCCTCTCGCTGTCAAGACGATTGACGACTACACGCAGGCAGCGATCCGCTTTGGCGATGTGGTCGAGGTCCCGCGGTTTGAAACCACGCCCGAGGAGGTCGCCCAAGCGGTCGACCGCACGCTGGCCGAGGCCGACCGCAGACTCGACGAGCTGGCGAAACAGAACCTGCAGACCGTCACCTTCCGCAGCACCATCGCGGCGCTGGACGACATCACCTACCCCGTCACCACGTTGACCAATCGTCTGTGGCTGATGAAGGAGACACAGCCCGACCCCGCCCTGCGCGACGCCTGCACCGAGCAGGTGCGGCGGCTGCAGGAGTGGTTCGTCTCGCTGCAGTACCGCGAGGACGTCTACAAGGCCTGCAAGGCCTTCGCGGAGGCGTACGAAGCGGGCAGGCGGGGACGACTCGAAGGCGAGGACCTCAAGCTCTTCGAGGAGACCATGCGCGACTACCGCCGGGCGGGGCTTGCCCTCGATCCGGAGACGCGCAAGCAGGTCGAGGCCCTGCAGAAGGAGCTGGCCAACGTCTCCACCGACTTCGACACCAACATCACCAACGCCGACGTGACGGTCGTCTTCACGAAGGAGGAGCTGGAGGGCGTTCCCGAGTCCTTCCTCGAGCGCGTGGCGCAGCCTGATGGAACCTACGCCGTCAAGGCCACCGTCACGCCGCAGTTCATCATGGTGATGGAGAACGCCAAACGCGAAGCGACGCGCAAACGCATGAAGATCGCCCGCTACACCGCAGCGATGAAGGAGAACAGTCCTGTCCTGGACGAGATGGTCCGCCTGCGCGACGAGATCGCCTCACTGCTGGGCTACGAGTCGTGGGACGACTACCAGATCGAGGTGAAGATGGCCAAGACCGGCGCCCGGGCCAAGGCCTTCGTCGAAGACCTGGCCCGCAGGCTCGAGCCCAAGTTCCAGCAGGAGCTCGAAGCCATGCGCCAGCTCAAGGTCGCGGAAACAGGCGATGAAAACGCCCAGATCCACCACTGGGACTGGCGCTACTACGCCAACCAGCTGCGAAAGAAGCGGTACAATGTGGACACGGAGCAGCTGCGCAACTACTTCCCGCTCGACCGCGTTGTGCAGGGACTCTTCTCGACATACGAGCGGATCTTCGGCCTGCGTTTCGAGCCTGTGCAGCCGCCGCAGAAGTGGGTCAACGACCTGACGCTGCACATGGTCCTGGACGCCAAGACGGGCGAGCCGCTGGGGCTGTTCTACCTCGACCTGTTCCCAAGGCCGGGCAAATACAACCACTTCGCCCAGTTCGACGTGGTCGGCGGCAAGCAGCTGCGCGACGGGCGCTACGTCAGGCCGGTGGCGGCGTTGGTGTGCAACTTCACACCGCCGACCGACGACGCCCCCTCGCTGCTCTCGCACGACGAGGTGGAGACGTTCTTTCACGAGTTCGGCCACGCCATGCACACGATTCTGACGCGGGCGCGCTACGCGCGATTCGCCGGGACGAACGTGCCTCGCGACTTCGTCGAAGCGCCCAGCCAGATGCTCGAACGCTGGGTGTGGGACGCAGACGTGCTCAACACCTTCGCCGCCGACTGGCGCGACCCGTCCAAGAAGATCGACCCCGCTCTCATCGCCCGCATGGACGAGGCCCGCAAGGCCACGATCGCCACCTTCTACCGCAGGCAGCTGGCCTTCGCTCTGGCGGACCTTCGCCTGCACGACGCCGGCCGGTACAAGGACAGCAGGAAGATCGTCAACGACACGCTGGCGGAAATCTTCCTGCCCGCTCCCGAAGGGACCAACTTCGCTGCGTACTGGGGGCACATGTCGGGCTACGACGCTGGCTATTACGGCTACGCCTGGGCCGACGCCATCAGCGCGGACCTGGCCACCGCCTTCCGCAGCGCGCCCAAGCGCTTCTTCGATGAAGAAACAGGCATGCGCCTGCGTCGTGAGATCTACGAGGTCGGCGGCTCGCGAGACGTGGAGGAGTCCATCCGTGCCTTCCTCGGCCGCGACTGGACGCTCGACGCGTTTCTGGAGGAGCTGGGCGTGCCTGCGGAGCCTGGCCACGCCAACACGCTCGCTTCGCCCTCCGACAACTGAACAGCCACCGCTCGATCGACACAGCGCAGGTTTTCACCGAGCCTGCGCTGTTTTCTGCGCGCTGCGGCGCAGGCTCAGAGGCCCAGGCGGTCGCAGGCCTGCTCGAGCGTGCGCAGGGCGCCAGCCAAATGCTGCGGATCGCCGTTGCGCGAGAGCGACGCGGGCGCAGCTGCAGCCAGCAGCGCCCGGCGAATGTCCGCCAGCTCGCGCCAATCGTCCTGCAGGGGAAGCCCTCTGCGCTTGCGGGCCTTGGCGAGCGCCTTGACGGGCTTGAAGCCGTGGAGCTTCTCCTCGCGCCCCCAGTAGAGCCTTTCGAAACCCACCGCGTCCTCGATCCACGAGCCAGGCCTCACCTCGCCCAGGTCGATGAGCACGCACCCTGGCTCCCCCCAGGACGAGTCCTCGCTGCGGAGCATGGCGTTGCCGGGGTGCAGATCGCCGTGACGCCAAGAGGCCTCCGCCACGCGGGCCTCATCGAAGCGGTCCGCCACTGCGGGCAGCGCCCGTTGGACCCGCTTGATCTCGTTGTTCCAGCGTTGGGCGTCGGGGACAGCGTTGTCGCGCAGCCGCGTCCGCGCAGCCTCCAATGTCGCCTGCCAGCCATTGCGTTCGAACGCGTCCGGCGCAGGCTCGCCCAAAGCGTCGCGAGCGAGCGCCCAAAACGACGCAGCGGCCTGCGCGAGGGCGTCGAGCGTTTTCTTCGTGGGCGCCTTGGCCATGGGCTCGCCGTCGAGCCTTTCCAGCACGAGCCACGCCAAATCGTACCCCCCCAGCTCGTCGCCCGCTGCAGCGACGCGGGGCGTGGGGGCGTCGGACAGGTGCGAGAGCGCCAGCGTGGCTCGATGCTCCATCGGCCCTACAGGCAGCTTGACCAGGACGTCGCGCGACCCTGCGTCGTCGCGCCAGCGGGCGTAGGCGGTGGCGGCCCCGCCCCGCTGCCAATCGCTGCGAAACCAGCGAAGATCGCTGAGCTTGCCGTCACATGCTTCGAGCAGCGCAGGGGCCAGCTGCCTGGCCAGAGACGCGACGTCGCCTTCGCTGGGTGTGCGCTCCTCCAAACCCGAAGGCGGGGCAGTCATCACCGTCAGTGTACGACGCGCAGCGGCGCTGCGCGCAGGCCGCTCAGGCGCCGTCGTCGCTGGCGCCCGCTTCGACGGGTTCGTCCGAGGTGGGCGGCGTCTGCTCAGCAGGGCCCTCCTCCGCCTGGAAGTAGAGATGGTCCTCGCCTTCGCGACGGCTCACGACGACGCGGCTCTTGCCCCGCAGTTCACCCGCGAGAAGCTGCTCGGAGAGCGGATCCTCCAGATACTGCCCGATCGCCCGGCGGAGCGGCCGTGCGCCGAAGTCAGGGTTGTAGCCCTTCTCGATGAGGAAGTCCTTGGCGCTCTGCTCGAGCACGAGCTCGACGCCCTGGGCCTCGAGCCGCTCGCGGACCTTGGCGGTCTCGTACTCGACGATGGTGATGAGGTCCTCGCGCGACAGCGGCTTGAAGACGATGACTTCGTCCAAGCGGTTGATGAACTCGGGCCTGAAGAAGCGCTCGATCTCCTTCATGAGCGTGGACTTGATGGACTCGTAGCTCGTCTCCGCGTCGCGCTTGGCGAAGCCGAAACCGCCGCCGCCCTTGATGAGGTCGGCCCCGATGTTGCTCGTCATGATGAGAATGGCGTTGCGGAAGTCGACGTGCCTGCCGAAGGAATCCGTCAGGCGCCCTTCCTCCATGATCTGCAGCAGCATGTTGAAGACGTCGGGATGGGCCTTCTCGATCTCGTCGAGCAGCACGACGGAGTAGGGTCTGCGACGGATCTGCTCGGTGAGCTGCCCGCCCTCCTCGTAGCCCACATAGCCGGGCGGAGCGCCGACGAGTCTGCTGACGTTGTGCTTCTCCATGTACTCGCTCATGTCCAGCTGGATGAGCGCCTCAGCGTCGCCGAACATGAACTCCGCCAAGGCCTTGGAGAGCAGCGTCTTGCCCACGCCGCTGGGCCCGACGAAGATGAACGAGCCCATCGGCCGCTTGGGGTCCTTGAGACCGGCGCGGGCCCGGCGAATGGCCCGGGCGATGGCCTTGATCGCCTCGTCCTGACTGACGACGCGCTTGTGCAACTCCTCTTCGAGGCGCAGCAGACGCTCCGCCTCCTCCTTGGCGAGCTTGGTCAGCGGCACGCCTGTCATCTTGCTGACGACCTCAGCGATGATGTTCTCGTCGACGACGCCGCCTATCTCGTTGCATTTGGCCCGCCACTGCTGCTGAATCTCCTCCTTCTGCTTGCGGATCTGCTCCACCTTGTCGCGCAGCTCCGCAGCCTTTTCATAGTCCGCGTTCTTGACCGCTTCGTCCTTCTGCACCGCCAGGCGCTCGATCTCCTCCTCCAGGTGCGCAAGGTCAGGCGGCTTGGTCATGCTCTTGAGTCGCACGCGCGCGCCCGCCTCGTCGATCACGTCGATCGACTTGTCGGGCTGCACGCGCCCGGTGATGTAGCGATCCGACAGCTCCACCGCCGCCTTGAGCGCGTCGTCGGTGATCTGCACGCGGTGGTGCTTCTCGTAGCGCTCACGCAGGCCCTTGAGAATCTCGATCGTCTGCTCGGTCGAAGGGGGCTCGACGGTGATGGGCTGGAAGCGCCGCACCAGGGCTGCGTCCTTCTCGATGTACTTGCGGTACTCGTCGAAGGTGGTGGCGCCGATGCACTGGATCTCGCCGCGGGCCAGCGCGGGCTTGAGCACATTGGAGGCGTCGATGGCGCCCTCGGCGCCGCCTGCGCCGACGAGCGTGTGCAGCTCGTCGATGAAGAGAATCACGTTGCCCGCCCGGCGGACCTCGTTCATCACCGCCTTGATGCGCTCCTCGAACTGCCCGCGGTACTTGGTCCCCGCGACCATCATCGCCAGGTCCAGCACCACGACCCTGCGATCCTGCAGCAGCTCGGGGACGTCGTTGGCCACGATCTGCTGGGCGAGCCCCTCGACGATGGCCGTCTTGCCCACGCCTGCTTCGCCGAGCAGCACCGGGTTGTTCTTCGTGCGGCGGCAGAGGATCTGCAGCACGCGCTCGATCTCGTTCTCGCGGCCGATGACCGGGTCCAGCTGTCCCTCGCGCGCCAGCGCCGTCAGGTCGCGGCCGAAGGAGTCCAGCGCGGGCGTCTGGCTCTTGCGCCGACGCTGCGACGGCTCCTCGCCAGGTCCCCCCGCAGCGACCTCCTCGCCCTCCTCCTGCTCCAGACCCGCGCCGAGCAGGTTGAGCACCTCCTCGCGGACCTCCTCGAGCTTGAGGTTGAGGTTCATCAGCACCTGCGCCGCCACGCCGTCCTGCTCGCGCAGGAGGCCCAGCAGCAGGTGCTCGGTGCCGACGTAGTTGTGGTTGAGCGCCCGGGCCTCCTCGATGGCGTACTCGATGACCTTCTTGGCCCGGGGGGTCTGGGGCAGCTTGCCCATGGTGACCATCTCGGGCCCGCTCTTGACGAGCTTCTCGACCTCCAGACGGACCTTGCGCAGGTCCACGCCCAGGTTCTTGAGGACGTTGGCGCCGACCCCCGAGCCCTCCTTGACCAGGCCCAGCAGGATGTGCTCGGTGCCGATGTACTCGTGGTTGAAGCGCTGGGCCTCCTGGTTGGCCAGGGCCATCACCTTGCGCGCCCGGTCCGTGAATCGTTCAAACATGCTCAGCTCCGATATCTTTCTGTGCTGCGGAATCATAGGCGGGGGGGCCGACCCGCCGACCCTCCTCCGCCGCCGCCCCCTGCGCCGAGCCAGCGAAGCCGAGCCCCTGCAGGGGAGGCAGGGCCTCTATCGGCTGAACCGCAGCGTCGGCGGAGGCGATCTGCAAGGTCGCGCCCCAGCCCGATCAGCCCTGCCGCCTTGGCGGCGACGGCGCCCTTTCGGGGGGCCTGACAGGGGCCGTCGGTATGCTCCACAGGCTGCGGCGCGCCAGGAGCTGCACAGCTCCATGACACTGCGACAGGAGCTGATCCGCATTGCGCGCACTGGTGTGGTTTCGGGTGGACCTTCGCGCGCGGGACAACCCTGCGCTGCACGAGGCCTGCGCACGGGCGGATCGGGGCGTCGTGGGCGTGTTCCTGCTGACCCCGGCCATGTGGAGGGAGCACCACGACTCGCCCAACAAGATCGCCTTCCACCTGGCCTGCCTCCGCGAGCTCTCGAAGTCGCTGGCCGAGCGCAACATCGCGTTGCTGGTCCGCGAAGCGCCCGGCGCCTCGGACGCTCCCGCCGCCCTGCTCCGCCTGGCGCGCAGCTGCAGGTGCGACGCCCTCTTCTTCAACGATCAGCTCGAGCTGAACGAGCGGTCGAGGGACGAGGCGGTCGAGGAGGCCTTTCTCGACGCTGGTCTGCAGGTCTTCCGCCGCCACGACCAGACCGCGCCGCTGTCGCTGCGCACCTGCGCAGGCGGGGCGTACAAGGTCTTCTCGCCGTTCTACCTGGCCTGGCGCAGGGCCCTGGCGGAGCGCCCCGAGGCGCTGGCCCCTTTGGGACTTCCGCGCAGGCAGTCCGAGCTTTTCTGTCCGCCCGATCCGGTTCCCGTCTCGCTCAAGGGCTTCGAGGCGACGGCTGATCTCTCCTGGCTCAGGCCTGGCGAAAATGCCGCTGCCAAGCGTCTGCGTCGTTTCCTGGACGGCGCCGCCAAACGTTACCACCAACAGCGCGACGCGCCAGCCTGCAGGGGAACGAGCGAACTGTCGCCGTACTTCACCGCAGGCGCACTGTCGCTGCGTCAGGCCCTGAGCGCCGCTGTCGAAGCCAACAACGGCGCCGTGGAAGGGGGCAATCCTGGCCTTTCCCAGTGGATCCGCCAGCTGGCCTGGCGGGACTTTCACCGTTTTCTGCTGGCTGCGACCCCTCGATTGAGCATGGGCAGGCCGATGAAGCTGTGGACCGAAATGGTTCCCTGGCGGCGCGACCAACGGGATCTGCAAGCCTGGCGTCAGGGCGAGACGGGCTATCCGCTCGTCGACGCCGCCATGCAGCAGCTGCGCGCCACCGGCTGGATGCACAACCGCCTGCGCATGATCACAGCCATGTTTCTCAGCAAACACCTGCTGCTGGACTGGCGTCTGGGCGAACGCTGGTTCATGGAGCAGCTGGTGGACGGCGATCTGGCCAACAACAACGGCGGCTGGCAATGGAGCGCCTCGACAGGCGCCGACGCTGCGCCATACTTTCGCGTCATGAATCCGACAGCCCAGAGCAGGCGCTGGGATCCACAGGGTCGGTTCATCCGCGCCTTCCTGCCAAGGCTTGCGGACATCGACGACCAGGCGGTGCACGATCCGCCCGCCTCGCTGCGGCAATCGCTTGGCTACCCTCCGCCCATCGTCGACCACGCCAAGGCCCGCAGCCGAGCCATCGCAGCGTTCCGGCGCGCACGTCCAGCCTGAATCGGCCCCACAGCCCTTGCGCAAGCGACACGCCCAGCTCTTCTGCGGAGCTGGGCGCGTCATGTGTCTTGCAGGAGCGTTTCGCTGCGGACCGCGTCGTGGCGGACGGACCGTCTCTCAGCGTCGCCTGCCGCTGCGGCGCAGCAGCGTCGCTCCCAGGCCGACGCACGCCAGGCCCAGAGGCGTCGGCAGCGGAATGGGCCTGCCGACGAAGAGCCAGTCCTGCGTGCCCGCTGCGTCGGAGCCGTCGCTGTTGAAGGTCAGCCAGCCGCGACCGACGAAGGGATCCTCCACCAGCAATGTGGGAAAGCCCCCCAAACGATGCCCGTCGGATTCGAAACGGAAGGGATTGCCTGTCGGCGTCTGCTCGAAGAACTGGAAGGTCGTCCCCGCAGGGACATCGGTGATGCCAGCTCCCGCCACCACCGACCCCTGGTTCTGCACGCTCTGCGGATCGACGAACCAGCCGTCAGCGGCCTTGAGCACGTTGGCGGAGTACGTGAAGTCGATGGTGTACAGGCCTTCGCCAAAGCCGTAGCTGCCGCCCGTGTCCACCCCGCCGTAGGCCTGGCCGAAGATGTGGATCGTGATGTCCAGCCCGCCCCCGCCCAGCGGCGTCTCCGTGACGTCGAGGAACATCGAGCTCGAGGGATGGCTGAAGGAGAAAGTCGTCACCCCCGAGACGCTCTGCCCCGTCGTGCTCGTCAGCCCCGCGTTGGCGAAGACGTTGTCCAGTCGCAAACCGTACGGCGGCGGATCCTTCGCTGCGTCGGGATGGTCCGCGAGCGCGAACCGCTGCGTGGCCCCCAGCGCCGTCGTGGCCAGGCCCAGCGCCAGCGTTGCTGCAGCGGCCTTGGCCGCCTGACGCCAACTGTTTTGCACCATGTCGGTTCTCCCCCCACCGAGAGCCCACCATACGACCGGGTGAGCCAGTGAGTCTGTCGTTCGTCGCTGCGCCCGCACGTCGCTGCGCAGCCTTGTCCTCTTCTTCAAGATGCCACAGAAACGAGCCTTGTCAAGCTCCAGCAGCCCAAAATATCACAATGCATCCCCACACGGTGCAGCAGGAATCGACGGCGGACGTCGCTGCCCGTCTGCGGCGCAGGAGGATTGGTGGGTCAACGGCGCCGACGGGCGAGTCCAGCCAAGCCGCAAAGGCCCAACAGGGCTGCGGGGCCAGGCGTCGGCAGCACGGTCAGATTCAACGTGCTTGCGGAATCCACACCAGAGGCGTCAGGCCCAAAGGACGACAACACAAAGGAGCCGTCAGGCGTTCCCACACCGCTGACGTCCACACCGCCGAACGAGGCGCCGTTGAAAGCGCCGCTGGTGGTCTCTCCAGCGATCAGAAACCCCTGACCCGCTTGGGGAAGAACAATGCCGCTGCCTGGCCTGAGCAGCGTGGTGAATGTTGAGCCGTCCGTCAAGGAGACATCGAACTGCCCGCCTGCAATCGCGCCGCCGACGAGCGTGATCGTGCCTGTGAACCCTGCCAGCGAAGGAGCGGGCGTCACCGTCCCGCCGTCCACGAGCACCGCAGCCAAGACGGCGTCCGCGTCCGCGCTGACCTGCAGGGAGCCCGTATGGAACTGCCCTGCAAAGGCGCCCCCTGCGTCGACGCGCAGGCTGTCAAAGTCCATCTGCAACTGGAGAAACGCAGCGTTGACGCTGTCTGCTGCACATGCGAACGTCATGCCCGCAGTGAGCGACGCAGCGGCGATCAGTCTTCCCCTCGAAAGCATTGACGCGCTCCTTCACGGCGCCTGTGACGCCCGCTGGCGCATCCCCTCATGCGCCCCCCTTCAGCCTGGCAAGCGTCTTCGCAAGCACATGCAATGTACCCGACGCCTGCGTCAATGCAAGCGGAACGCGCCGAGAAGGTGCGATTTTGTGCTGCAGACGAGCATTTTTTCGAGCCCTTACATATGCCGTACGCCATGTTTCCCCCTCACGGCGCAGCCCTGCGATGGAGCGAGCGCGCACAAAAACCGCCTCCCGCAGGCTGGAGGCGGCGCCGAAGTCTCGTTGCCCCGCGGGCTCCTGCGGAGCGAGTGGGTGTTGCCGGTGAGCGAGGCGCTCAGCAGCGCCGGCGTCGAACGCCCAGCAGGGCCAGCAGGCCAAAGCCGCCCAAGCCCGCTGCGGACGGCAAGGGAATGACCGCTGAGAGGTTGAGATTGGACTGATTGTCCGTGTAGCCGTTGGCGGCCGTGGGCAGCTGGAAGGAGAAGGTGAGGAAGGACCCGAACAGGCCGCTCGTGTCGAAGGCGCCCAGCGGAACCCCTGCGAACGTGCCGCCCGCGGAGGTAAAGATGCCCGACAGCGTCAGCCCGTCGACCAAGACGATTGAGTTGTTGATGACGTTCACATTGCCCGTTCCGGGAATGACCGTCGTGCTGTAGCCGCCTGCTCCATTGGCCAGGACGACATCGAAGAAGCCGCCCGTCACCTGACCGTTGCTGACGGTGATCTCGCCCGAGAGCAGATCGAGGTTCTGCTCGGTGAGCGTCTGCGGCGAGCCGTTCAGGATCACGTCAGCCAGCTGCGAGTCCGCGTCGTTGCTCAGGACAATCGTTCCCGTGAACCCCGAGGTGGAAAAACCGGGAGCGCCGCTGCTGTCGAACGTCTTGGCGACGACGCTGTTGAGGTTCAGATCGATCTGCGAACCTGCGTAGGCGGCTCCCGCCACCATCATCGCCGCTCCCGCAGCCGCCGCCCTCTTCAGAGTGAGCATCATGGTCTCCTCGTCCTTCTCCCAGCTGACGCCTCGGGGCGCCGGGCCCCCCGCCCAACAGACCTGTCCTACGCCTGCAACATACCTCACGGAGGGCGCGCGTCAACCGGTTTTCCGCAACTGCGCGAAAAATTTCTCGGTCTTGTCCCTGCCTCTGCGCACCACACTGGACGCGTCTGAGGAGCCTCGGGGATGGCAGCCCGGGCCTTCCCGACCCTTGCCCAAACGCTGCAGGCAGCAGCCCTCGTGCGCTCAGCGACCGACCGCCTCCGCGTCGAGGGAGGTCTCCTCGACCTTGTTGGCCCCTGTTCGCACCACCAGATTGGTCGCCCGCAGCAAGCTTTCAAACGTGCCTGCGTCGGTCCACCACCCCTCGAGCACGTCGTAGGCCAGGTCTCCCCGCGCGAGGTACATGTTGTTGACGTCGGTGATCTCCAGCTCGCCCCGGTCGCTGGGGCTGAGCCCTTGGATGAAGCGGAAGACGTCCTTGTCGTACATGTAGATGCCTGTCACAGCGAGGTTTGAAGGGGGGTCCGTGGGCTTCTCGACGATCTCGATGATGCGCCCCCCCTCCAGCCTGGCCACGCCGAACCGCTGTGGATCAGGCACCTCCTTGAGCAGAATCCGAGCCCCGCTGGGCTGCGATCGGAACGCCTCGACAGGACGCCTGATCGATCGCTCGACGATGTTGTCGCCCAGAATGACGCAGATTCTCTGGCCGTCGGCGAAATCCTCAGCCAGACTCAGGGCGTCAGCGATGCCCCCCTCCCCCTCCTGGTAGGTGTAGTGCAGCTCGCGCACGCCCAGAGCCTTGCCGTTGCCCAGCAGCCGCAGGAAATCGCCCGCATGGTCGCCGCCGGTGACCAGCAGAATCTCGTCGATCCCCGCGTTGAGCAGGCACTGGATCGGATAGTAGATCATGGGCCTGTCGTAGACGGGCAACAGGTGCTTGTTGGTGATCTTGGTCAAAGGGCGCAGCCTGGTGCCCAGTCCGCCCGCGAGTATGACCCCCTTCATGCAGCGATCCTTTCCTTGCATTGCTGAGGCGCAGCGCGCCGCTGCGCAGCCTCAGGCGCCCCGAGCGCCATGGCGTCATTCGCCTCGCTCCTCCGGTCCAGGTCCCTCCTCGAGCCTGCTCGCCAGCGCCCGCACTCGATCCGCCAGCGCCTGCTGCTCCTCGAGCGAGGCCCGTGCTCGAAACACCCGCAACGCCTCCCGGGCGCCCTCGAGCTGCCCCTGCTGCGCCAGCGCCTCAGCCAACCCCAGCTGGGCCGAGGCCAACGGCGGCTGACGGACGTCGACGGCCCGCTGATACGCCTCCTCCGCCGCCTTCGCGTCGCCCGTCGCCAGCAGCGCCGCGCCGAGGGTGTCGAGGTAGTTGGCCAGCGTGGCGGCGTCCACCTCCGCCTGCTCCGCCTGCGACACCGCCTTCTTGGCAAGCTCGACAGCCTCAGCGGAATCGCTTCCTTGCCTGACCAGCAGATACGCGAGGTTGTTGGCTGCAGGGTGCAACGACGCATCCAAGGCCAGCGCCCGGCGATACCACCGTTGGGCCTCGTCCAGGCGACCAAGCGCCTCGAGTGAGGCGGCATACACCAGTGAGCCTTGTGCGGCAAGAGCGTCGCGGCGGGCAAGCGGCGTCAGCAGATCGACCGCTGTGCGGAAGGCTTCGACGCCGCCTCCCCGAGCGCCGACATCCTGCCACGCGGCGCCCAAAGCGCGCGTCAGCGAATCCGCTGCTGCTGCGGGGGCGCGAGCCTGCACCGCCTTCAGAAACGTCGCTGCCGGCTGCACGGGAAGCTGCCCCGTCAAGGCGACGGCCCGCTCCCACCAGGTTTCGTCTCCCTGCGCAAGCCTCTCCACCAACCCCACAGCCTCTTCGATTTCCCCAGCGCCCAACAGCGCCCGCAGCAGCACCCCAGCCGCCTGTGGATCCGTGTCCGCTCGATCGAGCACGACCTGCTGCACCGGCTGCAGGGTTTCCAGGGCCTGCCTCGGCCGCTGCAGTCTGCTCTGCATGTCCGCGATGAAAATCACCGCGTCGGGCTGTGCGTCCAGGGAAGCCCAGAGTCGGGCCATCGCCAAGGCTTCTTCGAAGCGTCCCGCCAAGGCCAGCAGCTGCGCCGCAGACCGGGACAGGGCGGCGCTCGAGGGGAACCTGCCTGCGCCCTCGCGAGCCAAGGCGATCGCGTCCTCCACCAGGCCCGCCTGCGTCAGGGATTCGACCGCAACCAGCCACACCCCCTCCATGGCCGCTGCTGACGCGTCGCTGCGGAGCAGTCGGAGGAGCCCTCTTCCCACGGTCCGCCACGAACTCTGAGAGGAAGGATCGAGGCTTTCCAGCACTGTCAAGGCTTCGTCGAGCGAGCTGGCCTGCGCGAGATCGCCAGCGGAGGTCAACAACGTCCGGGCGGCGTCCACTCCCCAGGCTCCCGTCTGCGCCAGCGCGACCAAGCGGGTCAGTCTGCGCAGAGCTGGCTCAGCCTTGTCGGGATCGACCTCGCTGAGCAGGCTTGCTGCGTCCTTCACTCTCCCGCTGCGCAGGTACATCGCCGCCAAGGCGGCGCGAGCTCGTGGTGTTCCAGCCTCCACCGCCTGCTTGAGCGCCGCCTCCGCCTGCGCCGCCTCGCCTCGCTGCAGGGCGAACGCCGCCTGGACCAGCGGAGCGTCCTCACCCGCCAGCGCAAGGGCCCGCTGCATCAGTCGACGCCCTTCCTCAGCAAAGCCCTGCCCGTCCAGCCACGTCGCCACGGCCAGCAGCTCGTTGACGCCTGCGTCCTGGGCCTGCGCAGCGTGGAGATAGGCAGCGTGCGCCTCCTCCGCTGCCCCCGCCGCCTCCAGCGCCTGCGCCAGACGCAGCAGATCCGCAGCGGCGCCCGAAGCGTCAGCGAGCCTCCGCCAGTCCTCCACCGCAGCCTCCGGCTGATCCAGGGCCGAGGCCAACTCAGCCCGCCTGCGCCGCAACTCCTCCGACAGGGGCTCGATGGCCAGGAACCGCTTGAATCTGCGCTGGGCCTCGTCAAGCTGCCCAAGCTCCCGAAGAGCCAGGATGAGCGTCGGGTACAGGCCTGCCTGCTTGGGATCCGCGTCCAAGGTTCGGCTGAGGGCCTCCGCAGCGGCTCGCACGTTGTGGTCCAACGTCAGCTGCGCCTGGGCGTACAGCGCAGCGGCGGCGGCGTCCTCGGGCGAGTGGAGCACGATGTCCGCCAGCAGCTGCACCGCTTGGGCGGCGCTGGCCTCGCTGGGCTCGAAGGTCAACAGCCTGCGGGCCTCGAACGTGCGCCACGCCACGGAGGCTTCGCCCAGAACGCCCTTGAGCCTCCCCAACGTCTCCTCGACGAGGCCTCGATCGAACCAGGCGTCGCGCCGCTCGAGCACCGCGATCTGCGCCCGCGCGTCGCGGGGATGCTCTTCCGCAAAGCGACGCAGCGCCTCCAGCGCATCGGGCGCCTGCACATGGGAGAGATACAACGCCAGCCGCCGATCGATCTCGACCCGTCTGGCTCCCTGGGCCTTCGAGGCAGCCTCCTGGAGCAGACGTCTTCCCCCCTCCACATCCCCCGCCTGCGCCGTCGCCATGGCCACGGCGTACAGGACCTGCGGCGACTGGGGGGCCCGCTCCCGGGCCAACGCCAGCAGCCTCGCTTCGCCCGGAGCGCCGAAGCGCCTGCAGGTCTGCGCCAGCGCAAGCAGATCCTCCACAGGCGCCTTCTCCCGCATCGCCTCCGCGCGCTCGATGGTCTGCAGCACAGCCTGCCGGTCTCCCACCGCTGCAGCGACGCGGGCTCCTCGCAAATCCGCCGCCATGGCGAGCTCCGGGTTGTTCGCAGCGAATTCCTCCCGCAACTGCTTCGCCAACGCGCGAAGCGCCTGCGCCGTGGTCTCGTCCGCTTCGCCCGACTCCACAAGCGCAGCGCCAGTGCGCAGCGCCAACAGCGCCGCGTCAGCTCGTCGGGGATGCGCCGCCAGCAGCAGCTGCGCCGCTGCGTGCGCCTCTTCGACGCGGCCGAGGTCCAGCAACGTCGCTGCCTGCATCCGCCTGGCGCCGTACCAGTTGGGATCGGTCTGGGAGAGCCTCGTGAAAAGGTTCGCAGCGGACTCCAGCTCCCCCAGCTGCACCGCCGTCTGCGCGAGCAGGAACTGGGGCAGCGCCTCCGCAGGCCTGCGCATCGCTGCGTCGCGGAACGCGTCGCGGGCGACATCGAAACGGCGCTGGTTGAAGGCGTCGAGTCCCTCCAGCAGAGCCCGCCAGTATGCGGACTCAGGCGACTGGCGCGAGGCCAACGCGTCGTCAAGCGGGGTCAGAGCCTGCCCCTCCTCGCGCGGATCCAGCAGAAACCGAACCCATCCCAGCAGATCCACAGGAGCGGTCGCGGGGTCGATCGTCTCCAACGCTGTGCGGGCAAGGCTCCGAGCCTTGGGCAGATCGCCCAATCGCCAGGCGCGCTCCAACGCCACCACCGCAGTCTGCGGACGGCTCGCCTCGTCCGTCCCCAGCGACTGCACCATTCGCTCAGCCAGCGTGTCCGCCTCGTCGCGTAAACCGACTCTGTCCAGCGCCTGCACGACAGCGGCGACGGTGCGGACGTCCTGCATGGGAACCTCCGCAGCGTGTCGAGCCGCCCGCTGGGCCCCTTCGATGTCGCCGCTGCGCCAGCGCAGGTCGGCCAACAACGCCGCAAACCCTGCGTCCTGCGGATGCGCCGACGCCGCCTGCTCCGTCTCCTGCAGCAGCGTCTGCTCATCAGCGCCAGCGACGCTGCTGGCGGCGATCCACAGCTCCAACGCCTGCGGATCGTCGGGTCTGGCCTGCCGCATGGCCTCAGCGGCCTGCACCGCCTCCTCCTCGCGTCCCATCGCCGCCAAGGCCCGCACTTTCAGAGCATGCGCCTCGCGATCCGCCGGCGCTTGCTGCAGCACGCGGTCGGCGTAGCCCAGCAGCTCGGTGTACTGCCCCAGCTCCTGGGCGTCCTCCATCGCCACGCGCAGGGCCTCGAGGTTGTTCGGGTCCAGGTCCAGCGCCGCGCGCGCATACCCCAGCGAACTGACCAGGTGACGATTGTTGGCCAACGGGACGCGACGCCGTGCCTGGGCGATGGCCAGGGCCGTCTCCAGATCGTCGGGCCTGCGCGCAAAGACGGTGCCCAAGTAGGTCAGCGCCTCGTCGAAACGACCTTGTTCGTAGGCCTCCAGCCCCTTGCGTCGTTTGGTCTCGATCGCCCGCGTCCGCTGCGCGGACAGCGCAGCCACGCCTCCCGCTCCCAACGCCAAGGCGACCAGCGTCGCCGTCGTCAGCAGCGCCAGCCGTCTTCGACCGCGTTTGGTCAACCCCATGCTCATCCTCGCAGCACTTTCCGAACCGTTTGGGCGATGATCCACAGGTCCAGCCGCCAACTCTGCCGCTGCACATACTCCAGGTCGTAGCGGATCCACTCCTGGAAGTCGGTCCCCGGCGCCCGGGTGCGTTTGATCTGCCACAGCCCCGTCACACCCGGCCGAACGCTGAGCCTGGCCTCACGCCAGGCGGGACAGCACTGGTTCTCGCTGTCCGGACTGGGCCTCGGCCCCACCACGCTCATGTGGCCGAGCAGCACGTTGATGAACTGCGGCGCCTCGTCCAGCTGCGTTCTGCGCAGCAGCCGCCCCACGCGCAACAGACGGGGGTCGTCGCGGATGAAGAACTGTGGCCCGTCCGCAGCGTTCGCCTGGGCGAGGGTGCGTTTCATCGCCTCTGCGCCCTTGCACATCGTGCGGAACTTGATGCAGGGAAACTCTCGCCCCCCCACCGTCTGCCTGGTGTGTGTGAAGAACGGCGGCCAACCGTCCTCGAGGCAGATCGCCAGCATGATGAAGGGGTACAAGGGCAACGTCGCCGCCAGCGCCGCCAGACTGAACACGATGTCGAAGGCGCGTTTGCTCGTCCGCCACACGACTGTGGAGCCCGCCCGCCTCGCTCCGCCGCTGCGCATCGACTCCGTCCAGTGAATGTCGCCTGGAGAGACCGACGTCTGCGGCGCATCCGCCAACGCGCAGGGACCGATGATCGTCTCGCCTGCGCGGACGTGCGCTCCTGCGCCTATCCAGACGGGCGCAGCGAAGCGCGCCCCCGGCTCGATCCGCGCCTCCAGATGCGCCCAGACGCCAGGCTCGAGCTCGAACACCCCTTCAACCATCGGCCCGATGTGCGTCCACCTGCGCAGGAGCTCTTCAAGACACGTCTGCGAGTCGGCTGCACGATCGAATCGGTATATCCTGCCCTTGGCGCGGACAGCGCACGTCTGCTCGCGGCCGGCGAGCTGACGAATCCTGCGCCATGCAGCGACGCTGTCGCTGGAGTCTCGCCACAGGGCCGCCAACTGCGGGTCAGGCGTCAGCGCTGCGCGACGCGCCTGCTCCGTCGCAGCCCAGTACCGCCTGCGAACCGCTCGAAACGCGCCGTCGGCGTCGGTCTCCACCAGCTCGACATACGCCTCGGGCCTGGCCTGGACGACGCGCAGCCGCATGGCCCGCGCTTTCAACCACTGCATTCGCTTGAGCGGCTCTGCGAGCGAGCAGCTCAGCCCCTCCTGCTCCTCCAGCAGGAGGTACAGCCTGGGGCCTCGCGCCGCGACCGCGGAGCCAGGCCTGACCACCTGCACACCCCGAGAGGCCCACCAGCGGTCGTGCGCCTCCAACGGCGTCAGCCCCCAGACACGACGCGAGGGCGCAGGCTCCGCCAGCGGGGCGGAGGCGGGATGCGTCGCCACACTGGTCATGCGCTGGCCCGCTCCTCCACCTGCTGCTCCTGGCGCATCTCCACTGCCTCCGCCAGCGCCGAGCGCCGCGGAATCTCGCCTGTCCGCAGCCTGTCGTCCACGCGAGAGGCATAGGGGGAAAGAATCGACGACCGGCTGACGCTGCGGTGCACGTCGCTGGGCTGCGCCCGGTTGAACACAACCCCCACACAACGGCCTCCGAGCTCGTCGATCCGCTGCAGCGTCGCCTGGGCAAGCTTGACGCTCTGTCCGCGCGGAGCCACCACAAGCGTGCGGTCCACCGCGGACACGAACAGGTTGGCTTCAAGCGAGCCCAGCAACGGCCCTGTGTCGATGAGCACCACATCGAATCGGTCGCGAAGCTGCTGCAGCGTCTTGCGCACACTGGTGGTGGACAACTCTTCGGGCTTGCGAGCCTTTCGAGCTCCGCGAGGCAGGACGAACATCCCCTTGGCGCCGACGCTGCGCACCTCGCCGTCCACCTCGCCCGATTCGAAGCACTCCGAAAGCCCTGCAGCGTCGCGCAGCTTCAACTCGTCGGTGAGCCCTCCGCCGACCAGATCGCCGTCCACCACCAGCGTCCGCCAGCCTGCAGAGGCGAAGGACAACCCCAGGGCAAGCGTCAGGCTGGTCTTCCCCGCCTGAGCAGCGGCGCTGGTGACAGCGATGGTCCGCACGCCGTCACGCTCGATTTCCAAGGAGAGGATGTTGCGCAGCTGATGAATGCTGGCGCCCGCCATCTCCTTGTCCATGCTCGAGCCTCGTGTCAGATCGGGCAGCGAGCCGATCAACGGCGCCCGAGCAAGCCACTGCGCGTCGTCGATGTAGCGCCATCTCCTGTCCAGCAACCCCACGAATCCAAAGAGCCCCAGGACGCCCCCGCCGAAGGCCAGCGCCCCGAACGCCGCCAGCGGCAGACGCCTGTCCTTCGAAGGCGCAAGCGGCAGCTCGCCCCACGAGGCAACCGTCACTCTGCCAATCGCAGCGTTCTGGCTCTCGACGCGCAGCGCCTCGAGCTCCCGTCGGGCCATCGACAGCTGCTCCTCCACGTCGTGCAGCTGATCCTCCAGCCTGGACAGCTCCAACCTCTTGCGTCCGAGCTCACGCACATCGGCCCGCAGCGTCTCACGTCTTGTGCGCAGATCAGCAAGCATGGCCTTGATCGCCGCCACGGACAGCATGGCGTCCGAAGCGCCTCCTCCATTGGGACGCTGCGCCAGGTTCCGCAGCGCCACCGCGCGCCGCGCGTCGATCTGCGCCTGGACCGAATCGAGCCTGGATCGCAACTCGACCATGTGCCTGTTGTTGGGACCGAGCCTTTGGCCGTCGACGCGAATCTGCGCCTTGATCGCGTCCCGCTGCGCCAGCAGCTGCGCCAGCGTCCGATCGCGCATCGCCAAGGCCTCATCCGACGTGTCCAAGGCAGCGGAGGCCTGCTCCTCCGTCTCTCCCGCAGCCACCCTGCGGTTGAGCTCCAGCTCGAGCTCCGCAATCCGCCGCTCCATCTCGTCCAGCGCCGAGGCTCGCGACTCGTGCAGTCTGCGCAGCGTGTCCGCAGAGCCCGTCTCCTCCGCCACCTCGAAGATGCTCGTCCGCAACGAGCTGGCGCGGTTGCTCAACTCGCGCTCGATGTTCTCCAGGGCCCTTTCGCGCGTCGTCTTGACCAGGCCGTCGCGCTCCCCGAAGAGCTCCTCGTACGCCCGCAACACCGCGTTGACCGCCGCCTGCGCCTGCGCAGGATCGGGTCGGGTGACGCGCACGAAGATGAGCGAACTGCGGCGGGGTCTGGCGATCTCCAGCGAGCTGCGCAGCTGGGCCAGCCCATCGAACCCTCCCGGCCACCCCGCCTCATGGAGCTTCGGATCCTCCAGAGCCTTGTCCAGCACTCTGCGGTCGGAAAGGAACCGGGCCTGCGCCTCGGCAAACTGATCGAGGCTGTCCAACGGCGCATTCTCCTCGGTCTCGAACAGCACTTTCGGAATGGAGTACTGCACCTGAACCAGCCCTTCGCTGGTGTACAGGGGAGGCAGAGCGTTGTACCCCAGATGCGCTCCGACAGGCGCAGCCAACAGCGCCAGCGGCACAGCCCATCGGTACCTGCCCCGCAGCAGTCTGTGCACAAAGACCAGCGGATTGACAGGCTGGGCCGGCGCTGCGCCCTCCACAGGCCACTGCTCGACCGTCGCGTTGTCCTGCGTCTCAGTCACGACCCCCTCCTTCGCGCACCGCCTGCAGGGCAGGCGCCAGCGCCTCCGCGAACATCTGGGCCAGTTCGAGCCGCTTCGACTCGGGAATCCTCTCCCCAGCGATGATTTGCACCTGCGCGGCGCCGAGCCCCGCAGCGTCGGCCCTTCGCGACGCCTCGTCCAGGGCGTCCATGTCCGCAGCGAAGCGGCCGCCTGGCAGCGCAAAGAAGTTGACAATCCGCAAGGCGCGCTCCCTGCCGTCGAGGAACTGCCGAAACACGTAATCCGTAGCGGGAATGCGCCACCGGCCCGCCCGCAGCGTCACACGCCGCTGCTCGACGGGCGAGCCCCACCCCTGATTCTTATAGCATATAGGTGGATAATGCCCCTGCATGTCGCGGGTGTCGCCGCAATGCACGAAGAGCACGCTGACCGTCCTTCCTGTGGCGGGCTCGACGAAGCGCCGCTGCATCAGAACGTTGGGCTTGAGCAGCTTGACCGCAGCGGGCGGAGCCTCCACGTCGGTCCCCACCCAGTCGCCCACACGATACGGGAAGGCCTCAGCAGCCTGCTTGACGCGATCGAAATGCGCCCTCGCCCACGACGGCGTCTGCACGCCGACAGGCAGCAGGGGTCGAAGCCCCAGCATCAGCGCAGCAGCCAGCGCAGGCGCCAGCGCGTCGAGCAGCCGTCGCGTTGTCACGCGTCCACCCACTACTCCCCCGCCACTTCATAGGGCGTGATCGGCGCCTCCAGCCACCGAAGCAGCGCCACAATCCCCCACAACATGCCCAGCGCCACAAGCAGCACAGCCCACCCGCTCACGTCGTGAAACAGCTCCGCGACGTCCTGACTGCTGTAGCCGTAGAACAACACTGTAGGCGCCAGCCTGATGATGTTCACCAGCAGCGCCACCAGCGGACTGAGGGCCAGGAGCAGCAGCCGAACGCTGTTGCGCATCGGCGTCGAGAAGACGAAGGCGTACGTCACCAGGGCCAGCGCCGAGACCATCCGCATGCCGTTGCAGGCCTCGGCCACCTGCACGTCGAAGCCGTTGATGGTCAGCAGGTTGCCCGCCCGCTCCACAGGCACGCCAAAGAGGTCCAGTCCCCAGTGCACGATCGCGGCGGAGTGCTCCTGCAGATGCTGGGCCACAGGCGCCCGGACCCTGCCGGGTACAGGCATCAGAAAGACCATCGCCCCAAAGCAGGGCAGAAACATCCACACGACCATCGGCCCAGCGACCGTCACCACCGCCCCGACCAGGACCGCGATCGCCCCCATGTGCCTGGCGATGTCGTAGCCGAAGCGGAAGCCGAAGGCCGCCAGCAGGAGCCCCGCAGCAATCATCGCAGGTCCCAGCAGCGAGCGTCTGGGCCTGAGTCTGCGCAGCCTGGCCCTGCGGGTCCAGAACAGCCAGGCGATCACGAAGGGCGCCAGCAGAATGTGCGACTGCTCTTCACTCCGCCAGCCGAACAGAAACACCTCCCGCCACACCGTCCACATGCTCACGACAGCGAGCCCCGACAGCGTCAGCAGCAGGGTGAGGTCGACCCGATCCCAGCTTCGCAGCCCCTTCATCACGACCGCTCCCTGTGCAGCGCGTCCCGGGCCGCCCTTCCCCCGCAGCCGATCACAGCATCGACGACCTTCGCCCCCGCCTCCACCGCAGCGCCTGGGCAGATAATCGACCGCGCCACGACCGCCTCCCGCTCGACCACCGCCCCCGCCATGACGATCGAATCCACGACCACCGCCGTGTCCGAGACAGCCGCCTGCGGATCCAGAACCGTCACCCCAGCCCGCACCACGCCAGGCGCCAGTCGCAGCCCGGACCGACCTACGCGCTCCACCCCTCCCTCTCGCTGCACGGCGCCCAGCACGCTCCGCTCGCGCGCCAGACTCGCAGCGACGGCCAAGGCCTGCTGTCGGGTGCGGACGGGCGACGTCGCTGACTCCGCAGGCAGCTGGATCGCTTCAATGCGCAACCCTCCCCGCCGAACCTTCGGCAGCCACTGCTCCTTGAGGTCCTGATAACCGTCCTGCTGCGCCAGGGCCAGACTGCGCCTGCTGGCCAGGTACAACCCGCTGGGCGAGCCGTCCGCCTCATGCGCGATGGAGACGTCAGCGTCGCGGCGACGATGCTCCACCAGGAGCGGCGTCAGATCGCCCAGCACAGCCCTGGCTGCGTCCGCCAAGAGAAAGAGGTCGTCGTCGGCGCCTTCCTCAGCCAGGCAGACATCGCGCGCCACACCCGCAGGGCCGCGATAGGACCGGGGCTCCTGAGCAAGCTGCAGCGTCAACGCCCCCCCCTCCTCCCGCGCAGCACAGGCGGGCGATGGCGCAGGGGAGGCCCCTCCCCAGACAATCCGCACAGCCAACGGCGTCGTCCCCTCAGCTGCAGCCAGCTGGGCGAGCTTGTCGCACCACAGCTGCATCAGCGTCAGCCCAGGCGCCAGCAGCAGGTCCAACGGCGACAGACCTGCCTCCGCCGCCAGCGGGCTCGGCTTGAGGCCTCCCGCCAGCAGCGCGCAGGAGCGAAGACGTCCCCCCGCGCTGCGATCGGTTGGCTCGTTCCGCTCACCCATCATGATCCAACGCGAGGTCCACCCCTGCTTCGCGCAGCAGGGCCAGAGTTTGTTCGAACTGTGCGTCCCACGTGCGCGACCGGACGAAGGCCCTGCCAGGCTCGGGATCGAAGGCGTCGTCCGCCAGCGCCTCGCGGACCTGCTGGACGAAGCCCGCTGCGTCCTGGGCGACGCGCACCAGCTGGCCGTACGCTTCCAGCTCCCTGAAAGGCGTCGACACGATCGGCCGGCCCACCGCCAGATACTCCTTGAGCTTGACCGGATTGCAGGCTTGGATCCACTCGCTGCGGTTCCAGGGCATGATGAGGACGTCGCAGGCAGCCATGCAGGCTGCGACCGCTTCGTAGGGCTTCTGCCCAAGGGCGACCACGTTGTCGAGCCCCTCGAGCCAGCCTTCAGGCAGCGAGCAGGCGCCGACGAGGACGAACGTCGCCTCGGGGACAGCCGCCGCGACCTTCCTGAAGAGCTCGGGGTCGAAGGTGTGGGCGTCGATCCCGCCGATGAAGCCCACCCGGGGCCTGGGCAGGTCCGCCATGTCCGCAGGCTCGCCTTCTTCGCCCGCCCCTGCGCGCGCAAAGCGGTCGTAGTCCACCCCATGCTCGACGTACGCCGCCCGCCGACAGTCGTTCGCCTCAGCCTCGAAGAGGGCCCGGGAGCAGAAGAGGGTCAGGTCCGCCCGCTCCTTGAGCCTGCGGTCGAACGCCGCGATCCGCACGGGGTCGACGCCTGTGAAGGCCTCGTAGCGGTCCGTCCGCTGGTAGACCACCGCCTGCGGCCGCAGCTGCTCGAGGACCTCCACGCCAGGAGGGCAGGCGACCCACAGCAGGGGCCTGCGGACGCCGACCCTGCGGGCCGCCCGCCCGACCTGCGCCGCCAGCAGCCGACGCGACAGCCTCCCCCCTGTGCCTCCAGGCGCCGCCAGCGGCGAGTAGACCGCCATGCCAGGCGCCGCCTCGCGCGCCAATCCCCGCCCAAGGCTGCGCAGCTTGCGGGCCACCCTGCGCAGGAACATCCGCCCCTCGCCCACCCGAGGCGTCCGCATGCCTATCGAGTTGACGTAGAGCGTGGGGACCCTGCCCGCGAAGCGCCGCATCATCTGCATGTCGTAGTGGCCGCGGTTGTGGTACCACCAGTCCTCACCGCCGAAGCAGACCACGCCGTCGCAGCGCCGCAGCTGGGCCTGGCTCGCTGGCGTGTCCGGGCGACACCGAGTCTCCACAGCCTGCCTGCTCATGCTCCCGCTCCCAAAGGCGCCCCGCCTCGCCGCCCCCGCAGGCCCTCCAGCGACTGCGCGATCCGCTCGCCGATCGCCAGGCAGGCCGTCGCCGCAGGGGAGGGCGCGTTGAGCACGTGGACGCAGCGGCTGGTGCGCTGGAGGAGGAAATCCTTGACCAGCTCGCCGTCGGCCGTGATCGCCTGGGCCCGCACGCCGCTGCGCGAGCGGACCAGGTCGGCGCTGCGCACAGCCGGCGCCAGCCGCTGCACGGCGCGGGCGAAGGCTCGTCCGCTCGCCGTCAGGGCCAGCTCGCGCGCGCCGGTGCGCCAGTTGTGTCGGAGGAAGGTCCGCAGTCCTCGGTGGCGCAGCAGCTCCAGAGCGTCGCGCGCAGCGAAGCTCCCCAGCCTGTAGCCCTCGCGGCGCAGGGCGAGCGACGCGTTGGGCCCCGCCTCGACCACACCATCGACCCGCCGCGTCAGGTGCACGCCCAGGAAGGGAAACCTCGGATCGGGAACGGGGTAGATCAGCCCTCGCACCAGGTCCGCCGACGAGCCCGTCAGCCGCCAGAAGGCGCCGCGGAAGGGCGCGATCGTCGCTTGCGGCTCACAGCCCAGCGCCAACGCCACGCGGTCGGCGTGGAGCCCTGCGCAGTTGACCAGCCAGGAGGCGCAGAACCTGCCCGCGGTCGTCTCGACGACGACCCCGTCGGCCTGCTCCCTTCCCTCGACGACGCGGGCGCCTGTGGCGACGGCGCCGCCCCGCTCGACCACGAGCGCCGCCATCACCCGAGCGACCGCTGCGAAGTCCACCACGCCGGTCTGGGGAATCCACAGGCCCGCAAGCGCCGGGCAGGCGGGCTCGACGCGCGCCACCCCGGCGCGATCGAGCCGCTCCACGCCTGCAAGGCCGTTGGCCCGCGCCCGCTCCTCCAGCTGGGCAAGGCTCGCAAGCTCGCGCTCCTCCATCGCCGCGACCAGCTTGCCGCAGCGACGGTGGGCCACGCCGTGCTCCTGGCAGAAGCGATACAGCGCCTCGCGCCCCTTGGCGCAGAGCCTGGCCTTCTGCGAGCCAGGCGGGTAGTACAGCCCCGCGTGCACGACGCCGCTGTTGCGTCCGCTCTGGTGCATCGCGACGCTGCGCTCCTTCTCGAGCGCGACGACGCGCAGGCCGGGGGCCTTCGTCTGGGCCGCCAGCGCCGTCGCCAGCCCCACCAGGCCGCCGCCGACGACGAGCAGGTCAGCCCGCTCCATCGCTCCCCTCCTCGAGCCCCTCCGCCGCGCCGACCACCTCGAGCGCAAGCCCCAGCGCAGCTGCGCGCCGGCGGACCTCCTGCACGTAGAGTGGGTTCATCACGACCGCCAGCCCGACCTCCCGCTGCGCAAGCGCCTCGGGCGCGACGACCTCGACGCCCGCAAGCGGCACGAACCGGCCCTGCTTCTTCGGGTTCAGATCGACGGCGCAGTCGATGGCCTTGGCCGCCTCCGGCTCCTCCGCCATGGCGCAGAGGAACATGACGCCCTTGGTCCCCGCGCCCCAGACGCACAGGCTTTGCGCCGCCCGCTGGGCAAGGTCGCTGCGCCAGCGGCGCACGAGCGCCCCGTGCGCCTGGGCAAGCGCGTCGAGCTGGGCCTCCAGCGCCGCCCGCTCCTGCGCCTCGGGCGCAGGCGCCGGCTGCGCCTCGTCCGCGACCGCCTCGATCTGCAAATACTGCCCCCCGAAGCCTCCGCCGCTGCGCAGGACGCGAAAGCCCGCCTCGCTGCAGAGCCTGCGCAGCGCCCGCTCCGTGAAGTGCCAGCAGTGCTCGTAGAGCACGTCCCACACCGCAGCGGCCTCGAGCAGATGCGCAGCGGAGGGGACCTCCAGGTACAGCCCTGCGCCTGGCGCAAGGGCTGAGCGGATCGCCCGCAGAAAGGACAGGGGCTCCGCGATGTGCTCGAGCACGTGCCTGCATGTGACGAATGTCGGACGCAGGTCGCCTGCGCCGTCGGGGAAGGGGGCGCTGCGGACCTCCACGCCCGTCTTCTGCGAGGCTTCGCGGGCGCGCCGGGCGCTTCTGCCGGGCTCGAAGCCCACGCAGCGCCCAGCCCCCGCCTCGCGGAGCAGCTGCAGAAACTCTCCCCCCCCGCAGCCGACGTCCACCACGCACCGCAGGTTGTCCCGCCACCGCTCAGCGAGCGTGCGCGCAAGGCCCCGCGCCCAGGCGTCGAAGGTGGGCGAGACGTGGAGGGAGTTCTCGTAGGCGTCGCTGTAGGCCGCAAGGGCGGGGTCGAAGGCCGCGTTGACCAGCGCCCCCCAGCGGCCGTCCACGACCAGCTCGATCCGGCCGACCGGCGCCGCAAGCGCCGCCTCGCGCGTCGGCGCAAGGGCGTTGCACAGGGCCGGCGCCCGCTCGATGCGCAGCTGCGCCCCGCTCACAGCGCAGCGACCTCCGCCTCGACGCCCAGTTCGCGCAGCGATCGGCTGATCTCCTCCACGTACACGGGGTTCATCACCACGACCAGGCCAGGCTCGATCGCGCGCAGCTCCTCGGGCGCGACGACGGGATGGCCCGTGCCGGGCATGAACCTTCCCTGCTTGTGCGGGTTGATGTCGACGACGGCCCGCACCTCCTCCTCCAGGCCCAGCGTGGTCAGGAAGGCCACGCCCTTGGAGCCGCCCCCCCACAGGACGACGGCTTCGCCGCTGTGGGCCCGCTCCTCGATGCGCTTGCGCCAGCGCTGGGCGACCTGCGCTGCGCGCTGCGCGAAGGTCCGCGCAGCGTCGAGCAGCTCCTCCAGGGGCTCTTCGACGTCGAATCGCTCCTGGCCGCCGCCAGCCCAGCCGCCGCGCGCGCCAAAGGCCAGGATGTACTGGTCGTCGTAGTCCAGCTCCAGCGCGTCCAGCGCAAAGCCCGTCGAGCGCAGCAGCCGCGCCAGCGAGCCTGCGGTGAAGTACGAGCAGTGCTCGTAGTAGACGTCCCAGAAGGCGCCCTCGCGCAGCACGCGCAGCGCGTCGGGGAGCTCGAAGAAGACCGCAGCCCCGCCATGGCGGTCCGCGTGTCTGGCCACGCGCAGCATGAAGTCCCGCACGGGGCCGATGTGCTCGAGCGTGTGCCGACAGCAGATGGCCCTGGCCTCGATGTCCAGGTGCGCCTCGCTGTAGAGCTCCCGCAGCACGGTCAGGCGGGCCTCCTGCTGGGGGGGGAGCCTTCCCGGAACAAAGGCGGGGTCGATCCCCACGCCCGTGCGCCCCGTCAGCTCGCAGAGCAGCGCCAGGAACTCCCCCTTGCCGCAGCCGATTTCGAGGATCGGCCCGCGCCGCTCCTGCCACAGCGCAGCGGTCCGCTGGGCAAGGCCCCTGACCCAGGCGCCGAACGTCGGCGAGCAGCCCTGCGACTCCTCGCAGCGTGCGCTGTACGCCTGCAGCGACGCGTCGTAGCGCTCGTTCCAGACGAAGCCGCAGGCCAGACAGCAGCGCAGCGCCAGATCGCCCCTGGGAAAGCTCCGCGCCTCCTCCGCGCTGTCCATCAGCAGCACGCTGTGCGCGGGCACATGCAGGAGCTCGTAGACGGGCTCGCTGCGGTCAGCCTCGCAGGCCGGGCACTGTGGCGGCGCAGCGGCGGTCATCAGACGATGCGCACCTGCGGCACGGGAATGATGAACCTGCCGCCCGCTTCGCGGTAGGCCCGCTGCTGCTCGAGGATCTCGTCCGCGAAGTTCCACGCCAGCAGCAGCGCGTAGTCGGGCCTGCGCTCGAGCAGCGCCTCGGGCGCCAGGATGGGCAGATGGGCCCCCGGCATGAACCTGCCCTGCTTGTGCTCGTTGCGGTCGACGACGAAGTCGAGCGTCGAGGCGTCTATTCCGCAGAAGTTGAGCAGGGTCGCGCCCTTGGCGCTGGCGGCGTAGGCGGCCAGGCGCGCCCCCTTGGCTTTGAGCTCCTCGAGCGTGCGGACCAGCTCGTCGCGCAGCTGCTCGACACGGCTGGCGAAGCCCTCGTAGAAGGCGCTGGTCGTCATGCCCTTGTCGCGCTCCTCTTCGAGCAGCGCCTCGAGCCTGTCGCTGCGCCGGCCGCGCTTTCGCACCGTCAGCCTGAGCGAGCCGCCGTGGATCGCAATGCGCCTGACGTCGCACAGCCTCAAGCCGTTGTGCGCAAAGAGCCGGTCCAGCGCCGTGGCGGAGAAGTAGCACAGGTGCTCGTGGTAGATGGTGTCGAACTCGTTGCGCTCGACGAGGTCGCCGACGTAGGGGACCTCGATGGCCGCGGCGCCCGTCTCCTTGAGAATCGTCGCGATCCCCTGCACGAAGCCGTTGGTGTCGGCCACGTGGGCCAGGACGTTGTTGGCGACCACGACGTCCGCCCGCACGCCCTCCTCGGCCAGCTGACGGGCGAGCTCGAGCGTGAAGAAGGCGTTGCGCGTGGGAACGCCCGCAGCGATGGCCGCCTGGGCGGGGCCGGGAGCGGGGTCGATCCCCAGCGCGGGCACGCCCTGTTCGACGAAGTTGCGCAGCAGGTAGCCGTCGTTGCTGGCCAGCTCGACGACGAGGCTGTCGGGCCCGAGCCCTTCGCGCTCGATCAGCTCCAGCGCGTGCTCGCGCGAGTGCGCAAGCAGCGCGTCGCTGCAGGAGGAGTAGTACGGATAGTCCTCGTCGAAGACGATCTCCGGCGCCACGGTCTCGAGAATCTGCACGAGCGAGCAGCTGGGGCAGAAGCCCACCTGCAGCGGATAGCGCCGCTCGTCGCCCGCCTCGAGCTGCTCCTGCGTCAGCAGCGCGTCAGCCAGCGGCGTCACGCCCAGGTCCAGCACCGGCGCAAGGCCGTGGTGATCGCAGACTCTGCAGCGGGCCTGGGCGCAGGCCTGTTCGAGCGGCAGCGCCTCCGCCTTGGCGCTCACGCTGAGTCCCTCCAGCGCAGCGAGCTGTCGAGCTTTCCCGACGCAAGCAGGCTCTGGATGTGGGCGACGCGCTTGAAGCGCGGCCCCTCGAAGTCCTCGCGCGACAGGCCCGCGCCCGAGAAGGCCTCGTAGAGCTCGCGGGCGCCCTGGCGCGCCGACCAGCGGGGCGCCGCCTCCGGGAAGGCCCGGACCAGCCTGTCGCAGTTGACGCGGTAGCAGCGCTTGTCGGGCCCTGCGTCCGGGGCGTATTCGACGCGGGCGCCCGGCGCCGTCTGCGCGACGATCCGGGCCAGCTCGCGCATCTGGTAGTTCTCGTCCGTCGAGCCGACGTTGAAGGCTTTGCCCGAGACCTCCTCCGCCGGCGCCTCGAGCAGGGCCGCAAAGGCCCGGGAGATGTCCTCGATGTGCACGATCGGCCGCCAGGGCGTGCCGTCGCTCTTGAGGTACACCAGCCCCGTGGCCACGGCGTGGGCCATGAGGTTGTTGAGCACCAGGTCGAAGCGGATCTTCGCCGACACGCCGTAGGCGGTGGCGCTTCTGGGGAAGATCGGCGTGAAGGTCTCGCTCGCCATGGGCGCCACGTCCTGCTCGGCCCGGACCTTCGAGACGCCGTAGGGCGTCACCGGATTGAGCGCGCCCGACTCGTCGATGACGTCCTCGCCCGCGGCGCCGTAGTTGCTGCAGGAGGAGGAGAAGATGAACCTGCGCACGCCCGCGTCCCTGGCCAGCTCAGCCAGGCGCACCGTCGCGCGGTGGTTGATGTCGAAGGTCAGCTCGGGGTCCAGATCGCCCAGCGGATCGTTCGAGAGCCCCGCCAGATGGATCACCGCGTCGAAGCCCTCGAGGTCCTTGCGCTCGAGGTCGCGCACGTCCTTGCGCAGGTTGGGAACGTCGGGCAGGGCCCCGCCTCTGTCGAAGACGCATCGGCCGTAGAGGTCGGTGTCCACGCCCACGACCTCGTGCCCAGCCCGCTGGAGCATGGGCGTCATGACGCAGCCGATGTAGCCCAGATGGCCCGTCAGCAGCACGCGCACGTCAGTCGTCCCACGTCTTCCAGGGAGCGTTTCCCGCAGCCCACAGGTCCTCCAGCCGCTTGCGGTCGCGCAGCGTGTCCATGCACTGCCAGAAGCCCTCGTGTTTGTAGGCCATCATCTGGCCGTCGCGGGCCAGCTGCTCCATGGGCGCCTTCTCCCACTGCGTGTCGTCGCCCTCGATGTAGTCGAAGACGCCCGGCTCGCAGACGAAGAAGGCGCCGTTGATCCAGCCCTCGGAGGTCTGGGGCTTTTCGGAGAACTCCACCACGCGGTCGCCGTCGAAGACCATGTGCCCGAAGCGCGCCGGCGGCCTGACGGCGGTGACGGTCAGCAGTCTGCCGTGGCTCCTGTGAAAGGCCAGCAGTCTGTCCAGGTCCACGTCGCTGACGCCGTCGCCCCAGGTCAGAAAGAAGGTCTCCGAGCCCAGCGTCGGCGCCAGACGCTTGATGCGGCCGCCGGTGTTCGTGTGCACGCCCGTGTCGATGAGGTGGACGGTCCAGTCGAGCCGATCGCCGTCGTGGCGGAGCACGTCGCCCGAGCCGAGCTTGACGGTCAGGTCGCTGTTGAGGGCGCAGTAGTCGACCATGTACTTCTTGATGACCTCGCCCTTGTAGCCCAGCGCGATGACGAACTCGCGGTGTCCGTAGCGGGCGTAGTGCTTCATGATGTGCCAGAGGATGGGCCTGGAGCCGATCTCGACCATGGGCTTGGGCTTGACGGTGGTCTCCTCCGCCAGCCTCGAGCCCACGCCCCCTGCGAGAATGGCCACCTTCATCCTGTTCCTACCCCCTGCGTCCCGGGCCGTCGCCGGCGCGGACGCTGCATCATCCTACGCCCGCACGAGCCTGTCGCCCATGGCGCCGGCCCACGGCCGCATGGCGTCGCGCGTGTCGACCACCAGCTGGGCCTTCTCAGCCAGCAGCTCGTAGGGCCCCTGCGAATGGTTGGTCACGATCGCGACAGCGTCGAACGCCGCGACGTTCTCGTCGGTCAGCTCCACGCTGCGCAGCGCCAGGTCGTGCCTGCGCACCCTGGGCGTCTCGGGCACGAAGGGGTCCGCATACGCGACCTCGGCGCCGCGGCTGCGGAGCAGCTCGATGATCTCGAAGGCGGGCGACTCGCGGGTGTCGTCCACGTCGGGCTTGTAGGCAAGGCCGAAGACCAGCACGCGCGAGCCCTTGACGGGCTTGCCCCGCTCGTTGAGCGCCCAGGCGATCCGGTCCACCACGTATTCGGGCATGGCGGCGTTGACCTCGCCGGCCAGCTCGATGAAGCGCGTGGGCCTTCCCGCCTCCTTGGCCTTCCAACTGAGGTAGAAGGGGTCGATGGGAATGCAGTGCCCGCCCAGGCCCGGGCCGGGGTAGAAGGGCATGAAGCCGAAGGGCTTGGTCGCCGCTGCGCGCACCACCTCCCACACGTCCACGCCCAGCGCGTCGAGCACCACCTTCATCTCGTTGACCAGGGCGATGTTGACCGCGCGGAAGATGTTCTCGAGCAGCTTGGCCGCCTCGGCCACCTCGGCGCTGGAGACGGGCTCGACCCGCTCGACCGCCAGGCGGTACAGCGCCGTCGCCAACTGCGTCGAGACCTCGTCGAGCCCGCCGACGAGCTTGGGGATGGTGCGGGTGTTGTGGTCCTTGCGACCCGGGTCCTCGCGCTCGGGCGAGAAGGCGAGGAAGAAGTCCTCGCCGACCGTGAGCCCCTTGTCCGCGCCGCCAGCCTCCATGATCGCCCCGAGCAGCTCGCCCCGCGTCGTGCCGGGGTACGTCGTGGACTCCAGCGCGATCAGCTGGCCGCGGCGCAGCGTTCTGCCGACGGCCCTTCCCGTAGCAACGACGTAGGACAGGTCGGGCTCGCGGTGCGGCCCCAGCGGCGTCGGAACACAGATGCACAGCGCGTCAGCTTCGCCCAGCCTGTCGAAGTCGGTCGTCGCCTCGAAGCGGTCGCTTTCGCCGAGTGTGCGGAACACGCCCTCGCCCAGGTGCCTGAGGTAGCACGCCCCCCGGGCCAGCGCCTCGGGCTTGGCGGGGTCGACGTCGAAGCCGACGACGCGCAGCCCGCCCTCGTGCAGCGCGTGCGCAAGGGGCAGCCCCACATAGCCCAGGCCGATCACGCCTGCCACGGCCTGGCGGGTCTCGATCCTGTCCAGCAGCTCCTGGGCTGTGCGGTTCATGCGCGGGTTCCTTTCGTGACGGGTCAGGTCGACTCCTGCGCAGGCGTCGGCTGGTGGATGAAGCGTCTGAGGGTCTCGAGCAGCTGGGGCGAGGCGTAGGGCTGGGCCCGGGGGGGCGCGGGGATCCGCTCCGGATGGTCGAGCAGTTCGAACAGCTCCTCTTCGTCGAAGGCCGCTGCGATCTTGCCCTGCTGGCGCAGCCGCTGGGCCGTGGCGACCTGGTGGTCGTTGCGGGTCTCGCGCAGCGCGCCGCGGCGGGGCAGCGCGAGGATGGGCCTGCCCAGCGTCAGGGCCGTGATGATCGCCCCCATCCCCGCGTGGGCGACGACCAGGTCGGCCTGCTCGACGCGGGCGCGGAACTCGTCGGGGCTGAGCCGCTCGGTCCAGCCGATCCACCGCGGCCGCGCCCCCCCTTCGCAGATCTGGGCGAAGACGTCCTGGCGCCTGCGCTCCTGCGCCCAGCGGTCCACCGCCAGGACCAGCCTGTCGAAGGGCATCTGCGAGCCGACGGTGACGAAGATCACAAGACGCTCCCCGCATGCGTCGGCCCGCCCTCGCGGGCCAGCTCAGGCCACTGCGTCAGCCACAGGTCCGCGTATTTGCCCGCCTTCTCCCCCGCCAGAGACAGCTGCTCGACGTTGGCTGCGCTGTCGAGCCACACCGTCCGGGCGCCGAGGAGCCTTCCCAGGCGAATCGCAAAATAGCCGGGCGCCGCGCCCGTCGTGACCACCACGTCGGGCCGCTGACGCAGCAGGATCCAGGCCATCTGCGCCGCCATCCACAGCAGCTTGAGCTTGTTCCAGCGCGTCGCGTCGACGACCACCCGCAGCGGCTGGCCGGGCGCCAGGTCCTGGGCGAAGGCCCTGCGCACGGTCACGTACACGACGTCGCAGTCCTCGAAGGCCGGCCGCAGCCGCAGCAGCTGCACCCAGTGCCCTCCGCCCGAGGCGACGGCCAGGACCCGAGGCCTTCGGCGCCGCGACCGACCGCTGCGCTTCATCGCGCCCCCTCCGTGCGCCGCTGCAGGGCCTGGCTGAGCGTCACGACGGCGAGCCCCCGTCTGTGCGCCATCGTCAGCAGCGCCTCCGTCGCCTCGAGCACGTAGCGACGCCGCTCCTCGGTGAAGGGGTGGGGCCGGTCGAAGTCGTGCAGCAGGGCGACGCCGCCGCCTGCGCGCTCGATCGCCCGGGCCAGGGCGGCCGGCTCGGGAAGCGCAGGCCTGGTGTCGCCGCCGTCGTGCGTCCACCAGCAGCAGCGCAGGCCCCGGACAGCGACCGTCAGCGTCGTGGCCAGGTGCGTCTTGCCGTAGGGCGGGCGAAAGAGCCTGGGCGGGCCGGCCAGGGAGGCGACGGTGCGCGCCCCCGCCAGGGCGTCGCGCGTCGAGCGCCAGGGCGGCGTCCTCCAGCTGTGCAGGTGCTCCTGACTGTGGCAGCCCACTTCGTGGCCCTGCTTCACGATGGCCCGCACAAGTTCAGGACGCTTCGCTGCGCGCCTGCCAAGGAGGAAGAACGTCGCCCGCGCGTCGTGGTCAGCGAGCAGCTCGAGCAGCCCAGGCGTGGTGCGCTCGCCCGGGCCGTCGTCGTAGGTGAGGACCAGCAGGCGGCGCCCGGCGCAGCGCCGCTGCGCCGCGACCCTCCACAGCGCCCGCTGCGCCAGCGGCTGGCCGTAGAAGACGCCCCCAGCGGCCGCTGCCGCCAGCGCCGTCTCGATCAGCACCGCGCCGCCTCCTGCGCCGTGTGGCGCCCCTGCTGGAGCAGCGCCAGATACCGCTGCTCCATCCGCTCGATCTTGCGGTCCCACAGGGCCAGCTCCGCTGCTCGGGCGCGGGCGGCTCGGCCCATGGCCCGGGCGCGGTCGGGGTCCTCGAGCAGGCGGCGCACCGCCTGGGCCAGGTCGCGGGCGTACCGCTCAGGCTCGACGGGCTCGACGCGCACACTGCACGACTCGTCCGCCGCAGCGGCTGGGCCTCCCGCGTCGGCGACGACCAACGGCAGCCCAAAGCCCATCGCTTCGAAGACGACGTTGCCGCTGGGCTCGCGAAAGCTCGGAAAGAAGAACACGTCGGCCCTGCGGTAGAACTCGTCGACGCGCCGGCGGGGGACCCGGCCGTGCAGCTGCACGCGGCCCTCGAGCCCGAGCTGGGCGATCTCCTCCTCGCAGCGGCGTCGGTCCTCCCCCTCACCGACGATGTCGAGCCTGAGGCCCTGCACGTCCTGCAGATGGGCCATGGCGCGGATCGCGTCGCGGGCGCCCTTGTTGCGCACCAGGCGGCCCACGAAGAGCAGCCTGACGCTGTCGCGCGAAAAGGGCGCAGCTGGCGGCTCGGGCAGACGCTCCACGCCCGTCTCCGACTCGACGTCGAAGCGCCGCAGCGGCACGCCCTGGCTCTCGAGCAGCTCGCGCACGTACCCGCCCACGCCCAGCAGCAGGTCCGCCTTCGCAAGGGTCCTGCGCAGCAGCGGGTCGCGGCGCAGGCGAAGGCGGTCGATCGCCCGCAGCCGGGTGTACCAGCGGGAGCTTGCCATCTCGCGCTGAAAGCCTGGCGGCGTCTGCAGGCTCCCTCCCAGGGGCCCCACGACCAGCGGCTCGACGAGCCCCACAGCCGGGCTCGGGTAGCGCAGCGCAAGCGGCGAGAGCTGGTGGGCCAGGTCGAAGCGCTCGCCCTGCGCCAGCGCCCGCCTGATCCAGGCCCGCGCCCTGGCGTAGAAGAGCGCGTAGGCGGGCTTGGCCATGCTGTTGAACCTGCTCAGCCGCCCAAGGCCGGGCGGCTCGGTCCATTCGACGACGCGGCAGCGGCCCGACAGCTGCTGCGCAGCGCAGGGCGCCGAGCGCTTGCGGATCGTCAGCGCCGTCACCTCGTGCCTGCGGGCCAGCCTGCTGACCCACTGAAAGGCGCTCCAGGCCTCGCCGACGTCCATCGCGTCGCACCAGGGCGCAAGCAGCAGCAGACGCAGTCTTGGCGCGTCAGCCTCAGGCGCCCGCATGGTTCGCCCGCTCCTTGCCCGGCCACGTCGAAGCGAAGCCCTTGACGACAGCGCGGAAGTGCGCCGCCCGCTCCTTGGCCGCCGGTCTTCGGCCCAGCAGCGCCCACAGCGTCCACAGCGCCGCCCGCGAGGCGTTGAAGCACCACAGCAGCGCGAACGCCGCCGCTGCTGCGAGCGCGCCGTGGTGCTTGCGGTGAAAGCGGATCAGCCCCGCGGTCAGCAGCAGATCGCGTCGGGGGGCGTTGGCTCTGCCGCTGGCGTTGCCGATGTGGATGTACTCCCCCACCGGAGCGAAGCGGATCCGCCAGCCCGCCCTGCGGAAGCGTCGGCACCAGTCCGTCTCCTCGCCGCAGTGCAGGAAGCGGTCGTCCATCAGCCCCACCTGCTCCATCGCCTCGCGGCGGACGAGCATGAAGCAGCCCGTGACGACGGGCACGTCGCGTTCGCTGTCGCGCTTCCAGTGGGCGAAGTGCTCACGGCCGAGGAACCTGGGCCAGGGCAGGCGAAACAGCCCCGTCGTCTTGAGCAGCAGGTTGAAGAGCGTCGGCTCCATGAAGCAGGTCATCTGCGTCGAGCCGTCGGGGTTGAGCGCCTTGCAGGCCATCACGCCCACCTCGGGGTGCTCGTCCATGTAGCGCACGCAGGCGGAGAGGGCGTCCCCCAGCACGACCGTGTCGGAGTTGAGCAGCAGGGCGTAGCGGCCGCGGGCCCGCTCCAGGGCCTGGTTGTTGGCCGCTGCGAAGCCGCGGTTCGTCTCGTTGCGGAGCAGGACGACCTGCGGGTGCTCGCGCTGGACCATCTCCGCGGAGCCGTCGGTCGAGGCGTTGTCGACGACGAAGATTTCCGCAGCAAGGTCGCCCAGGCCCTGCTCCACACTGCGGAGGCAGTCGCGCAGAATCTCCCGCGTGTTGTAGCTGACGATGACGATGGACAGGTCCACCGTCTGCGCAGGCTGGGCGGCGCCGAAGTGCGGGGCGGGCGCGCTGGCTGGGGAGGATGCGCTCATCCGCTCGATCCCTTTCGTGCCTCGAGGCAGCGCCGCCAAGCGAGGCGGTAGGCCTGGGCCAGCTGGTCGCGCGGCGCCTGGAAGAGGAGGTCCGAAGCGGCGACGGCGCAGCGGGCGCCGCGCAGCCGCTCTCTGCCGTACGCCCTGCCCAGGCCCAGCAGATAGAGTCCCAGCTTGTAGCGCATGTAGGGCCTGTACGCCCGCCAGGCGGCGGAGCCGGGCTCGCCATGCTTGGCCAGCACGTAGGCGCGGTCCAGCGCCTGCTTGACGCCCATCTGAAAGCCGTCCCCCCTGCCGCTGGGCGCGCGATAGTGGAACACCCGCGCCCGCCGCGCCCCAGCCAACGCATGCGTCCGCAGCACGCCGAAGCAGGCGTCCACGTCCTCGAACTGCCCGTAGCGCTCGAAGGTCTCGTCGAAGCCCACACGACGGATGACGTCTGTGCGAAAGGTCATACGAAAGCCCGTCATCCAGGGTGTGAGCACCGCGTCCTCCTCGCCCAGCCACGCAGGAGTCGGCAGCGCCCGCAGCCGCTCCCAGCCGTGCAGCTCGAAGGGGTTGGGCGCAAGCCTGCGCTCCAGTCTTGCCCGGCGGACAGCGACGCGCTGGTTGACGCGGTCGCGCAGCGTCATGCGGTAGCCAGCGTCGCTGCGCAGCGGCGCCTCGGGCGGCGGCGTCGGCGACTCCGCGGCGCAGACCCCGCCAAGCAGGCCCTCCGCGTCGCGCTCGTAGACGCGCATGATCCGCTCGGCGCAGTCGGCGGGCCACAGCGCGTCGTCGTCGGGGAACATCACCACCGGCGCCTCGACATGTCCAAGCCCCACGTTGCGCTGCCTCGTCAGCCCGACGTCCGAGCGGACGAGCCTCACGGGCGTCGCGCCGCTGCGCCCCAGCCGCTCCACCAGCGCAGCCACGGGCGCCGGGTCGTCCGAAGAATCGACGATGAAAATCGCCCGGGCGGGCCTGCTCTGCCGAAGCATCAGCGGCAGCGACAGCGCAAGGGCCTCGGGGCGGTTGCGCGTGGCGACGACGATGTCGTAGTCGAGCTGGCTCACAGCCCCTCCGCTCGCCTTCTGCGGACGAAGCGCACGACGGGGTTGGCCCGCTCGTCCTCGCCCCGGCTGACCTGCTCCAATCCCGCCTGGTTCAATCTCTCGACGATGCGCGCAGCCGCCTCGGGAGAGGGCGCGCCGGCTGGGTGCAGCTCCAGGTGCAGCGAGTCGATCAGCCCCAGCGCCTCGTCGCTGGCGTTGAACAGGGTCTCGTACTCGGCGCCCTCGATGTCCATCTTGACGATCCTTCTGGCCTTGCGGTCAAGCGACGCCAGCTCCCGCATCACCTCGTCGAAGGCGACCACCTGCACCTCCTGCAGCGCCTTTGCCGCGTCGTGCGCCGTCTCGCTGGCTTCGTCGACCAGGCTGTGGCGCCAGGACTCCGCAGCGACGGCGAGTCTGGCCGTCCGTGCAGCGCCCCCCACCGCAGAAGAGCGCAGCAGGGTCCGCGACCCGCGCGGGTCGTTGCGGCGGGCGACCTGGCGCAGGATGGCCATGTTGTCGCTGCAGGGCTCGTAGCTGAGCACGCAGCGGGCGCCCTGCGACAGGGCGTAGGCCAGGCACATGCCGCGATGGGCGCCAAGGTCCGCCACGACCGCCCCGGCGTAGTCGTCGGCGTACTCGCGGTAGACGAAGATCTCATGGAACGTCCGCCAATCGGGCAGGTGCCCCTGCTCCAGGGCGACGACGGCGCCTGCGCCGACGTCGAGCCAGCGCAGCTGCGCAGGCTTCCCTGCGCCGCTGCTGCGCCGCTGCGCATGGGCCAGCGCGCAGGCGATCTTTGTGCGCAGCGGCAGCTCCGCCCGCAGCAGCGCCGCAGCCTTGCGCAGCGCCGAGGTCATCGTGGCGGCCTCCTCAGGGGAGTCGCGCGTCCCTGCATGGCGGCCGCTGCGCTTCCTCCCCCTGCGCCGAGCGAAACACCCGCGCCGATGAGAAACAGAAAGTACACGAAGACGCCGTTCCAGTAGTGCACGGTGAACGCCGCCAGCGCAAGAGCGATCAGCGACAGTTCAAAGCCCAGCAGCGGCGAAGCGTTGCGGCCCTCTGTGCGGATGCGCCGGCCCACAGCGACCATCGACGCCAGCGCCGCCCCAGCCAGCAGCAGCGCCGCAGGCAGGCCGTACCGCATCGCCGTCAGCAGCCAGAAGGCGTCGACGCTCGAGCTGTCCCACCAGTCAGGCCTGCGCCAGTCGTTGAAGCCGATGCCCAAGAGCGGGTGGTCGACAACTTCCCGCCCGCCGTACTTCCAGATGTCGATGCGACCCAGCGCCGTGCCCGAGTTGAACGTCAGATAGCTGAGCAGCACTCGGATGCCCGAGCGATTCGACAGCCAATCGATGAAGACATACAGCAGCAGCACCACGATCGACAGCAACAACCAACGGCCACGCAGCCAGCGGGTGACGCGTTCGTAGGCCAGCAGGATCAGCTGCACCATCAACGGCAGCACCGCCCCGGAGGAGACCGACGCCACCGTCGCCGCAGCGACGACCGCCAGCGCCGCGACGCGTCGAAACATCGTTCGGAACACTCCTGCACAGGTGAAGATCGCCATGCCTGCGGCGCTGGCGCAGTACACGCCGTAGAGAATCGGATGCTCGAAGGGACCGAAGGCTCGCGCAAGGCCGAACCGCGCCCCGACCCAGCTCTCGAAAGGCATGTGCCTGATGACGCCCGCAATCTCCCGAATGTAGTGCCTTCCCGTGAGCGACTCGGGAATGGTGAAGAGGCTCATGATGACGACGGTCCACACCAGGGTCGTGGCGATGCGGCGCAGGTCCGCGACGCTGCGGATGAACACGCGCCCCATCATGTAGGCGCCGAAGCACTCGAAGGCGTAAATGCCCATGGCCTCATATTCCGCCAGGCCATGGTGCACAGCGACCGCCGCCGTGGCCAGCAGCGTGTGCAGCAGGAGCATCCAATCAGCGGCGCGCAGCGGGCCTGTCCGTCGCGACCACAGCAGCCACGCGCACACGGGCGTGGCGAGGATCACCAGCAGACGGTACGCGGTGAGCCTGAACGAGCCGAGGTAGAACGACGTCTCCGGCGGAAAGAGCAGGGAAAAAAGCAGCAGCGAGCCCCAGATGGACCCGCGCGGCGCCGGGGCGACGGCGGCGCCAGGGTCTGCAGCTCGAGCAGACCGCAGCCGCTTCGTGAAAAGGGCCGAGGGTGTGCCCGCCTGCATGCTCATCGCTTCGACCGCTTTCGCAGCAGCGACGTGCGCCACAGCCTCTTGACAAGCCCCAGCGCGCCCCGTTTGGCTGCAGCCTCGCGTGCGCCTCTGCGAAGCCGTTCGCCCGCCGCTGACGACAACCACGCCATGCGAGGCCTCAAGCCCGGGCCGAACAACGACACCAGCGCCTCCTGTCGAGCGCCCGTCGCGTAGATCCGCTTGTACGACGCGTCGCCAAAGCCGAAATCGAAGACACCAACGCCTTCACGCTCCAGGTCGTCCAGCGTCTTGACCAACAGCAGTCTTCCCGGCGAATGCCTGGCGAAGTCGGGGTCATACCCGACAACCTCGAGAAAGTAGACGCCGTCGTGCACCGCTCCGATCTGGTAGGCCACCGGCCTGCCCCCCGCCTCCAGGAGGTACGCGCGCAGTCTTCCATGCGTCGCCTCACAGGTCAGCCCGCTGCGCCACAGCGGCGTGTCGGCAAACGCGGCGCCGATGCGCGCCTGCCAGGAGCGCGCCGCCACCTGCGCAGCCCGCTTCACGAAATCGTCCACAGCGGCTGTTGTCTCGACGCGCTTGAACGTCGTCGGCCCGCCAGCCTCTTCCGCGAGCAGACGTTCCGCTCGGCGAAGGTTGTACCGGTGCTTGGAAGAGAGCCTGTCGACAAAGCCCTTGTCACTTCTCGGTAGAAGCTGACAGAACAGGTGGACGTCCTCGTGCGCACGCAGACGGGCGAGCGAGCGCGTCGCAGGATGCGACTCGATCGCTGCAGCGAGCGGGCTTTCCGTCTCCAGATGGTTGAACTGCACGCTGTGCACCGCTCCGGAGCGGAGCACGGCGCCCAGACGCTGGCAACAGGCGGCGCAGCGCTGCGGAGTCAGCTCGCCCAGCGCCCCGCCATACACCACATCCAACGCTCGAACCCGAACGGCGCTGAATCGCAGATAGCCCAGCGTGGCCCCAGCTTTGCGGAGGAGCGTTCTGCCCAGCAGCGCAACGACAGGCTGCTCCCCATCGTCGACAAGCAGCGACACCCACGGCTGCTGCGCAGGGGCCAGCGCCGCTGTCGTCGCCAGGTACCTGTCGATCTGAGCGTTGGGCGTGCGCAGCGGCGAACGCTCCCACAGACGCTGCAAGTCGGCTCGGCGGTCCTCGATGGCCTCCAGCGAGCGCAGCTCCATCCAGCGTTCTGGAGATGCAGCGTCGGAGGCGGTGTCCCCTGGCGACGCTTCAATCGCGCGCTGCGCAGGCATGCTGCTCCTCCTTGGCCTCTGCAGCTCGCTCGGCGCTCCCCGCCACAGGCGTCGGTCTGTTGAGCCTGCGCCGACGGACGCGTCGGAACGCCCCCACCACGCTGCGAATCCTCTCCAGCGCCCCCAGCTCCCTCCACCAGAGCGTCCGCAAGGGCGCTCCGATGAATCGCGGCGTCCTGCCGCCCGCCAGGCGCGCGCCGAGCGCCCGCCCCCACACGCTCGCCCGCGCACGCAGCAGGTTGGGTTGCGACCGGGGCAAGAGCGCGGCGTCCTCGCGTTCGACGACAAGGGCGCCCGCAGCGATCGCCCCCGCAAGCAGCGCCTCGCCCCGCTCAGTGCGGGCGACGATGAGGGATCGGCCCAGCTCGTCGCCTCCCTCCTCCGGCGGACGCCACCACGGGTCCCCCACCGCGATGTCGGCGAACTCGCCCGTATGGTCGGGGCAGAGCGAGCAGCGCCACTGCCTGTGGGCCTGCAGAAAACCCCATGACTCTTCATAGGACAGGCTGGCGACGCGCTCACGACCCGACGCATCGCGCCAGCGCACGGTCCATCTGCCCGGCCAACCGTCGCCTCGGTAGCGCAGGCTCGTGACGCGGTCGGGGTCCTCCACCCCCACCTGCCTGAGCAGCTGCAGCGTGCCTTCGGTCGAGGGGGCGCCTGCGCAGAAGAAGGCAATCGTCGCGCCGAGCTTCTCCTGCAGCGCAGGCGAACGCTGGACCAGTCGACGCGCCGCAGCGACGTCGCAGGGCTTGCCGATGAAGACGCAGGGCGCTTCCGCCTGCTCGATACGCCCCAGCCCCTCGCACGGACTCGCGGGCGCGTAGCGCGACCCCGTCGCCGCCAGCAACGTCGTCCGATCCCTGCTGAAGACTGTGCGGTTGAAGACGGGGCTGTGCGGGTCAGCAGCGATGTGCAGCGCCCCCGCCATGCCCTCGCGCTCGATGCAGTGCAGCGCCAAAGCCGTGGCCGCCCCGCCGCTGGAGCCCATTCTGCGGATCTCCTCGTCCGCAGCGAACCCCTCGACCACCCGACGAACCGGTCCCCAGGCGTCGAAGAGCTCGCGATGGACCCGATCCTCCTCGGGAATGTCCCGCCAATCAAGCGAGGCGCCCGGGCAGACCGCGAGCGACAACGCCGAGGCAGCGGGGTCCACCGGCGCAGCGGGATCGACCTCGGGCCGGCGTCCGCTGCGCAGATCGTCGACCATGCGGATTCTGCCGGGCTCGATCGCTGCGCACGCGCCGCAGCCGCAACACAGTCCCCAGCGCGCAACTTCCTGCACACTGGAGACAGGAAGCGAGAACGTTCGAGAGGCGCCGTTCATGAGACGTCCGCAGCCGAAGGCGTCAGTTCCGAAGCGGAGGCGGGCGCCCACCACCGAACGAGCGTTCGCTGCAGCAGCGGTCCTGCCCATGGAGCCTTGGCCAGCTGCAGCACGACGCGGTGTCGGTGAGGCGAGAGCAGCAGCGCTGCAGCTGGACCCAGCGTCGCCGCCACCACAGCCAACAGCGCCGAGAAGAGGAAGGAGTCAGCCCAGCCGAACAGATACGCCCCTGCCCCAGCGAGGCCCACCGCGAGCCCAAACGGCGCCAGCGCCTGCAGAGCCAATGCCGCAGGAAGACCGTGCCTGCGCGACGCGCGGGTGAACGCCACGCTCAGCGCAATCCCTTCCGCAACCAACCCCGCCAAGGCCACCGCCACCGTCGACCAGCCAAGGCGCACAACCAGCAACGCGCCAGGGAGATACAGCGACCGACCAACGTTGGCCAACAACGACGTCATCGAGTCTCCCCGCGCAAGCGCTGCGGTGGTGGGCGCGAACCGGATCAGCCTCAGGCTCAACGCCGTCGCCGCCACGGCGAGCACAGGCGCCGCGGGCGCGTATTCCGGACCGTAGAGCAGGCGGACCACCCAGTACGACGACGCCACGAGCCCCGCAGCCAGCGTCGCCGCCAGCATCGCAGCGACCGTCGTCAGCGCGCTGGTCCGCTTGGCGAACTCTCTCGGCTGGTCCTGGACATGCGCCAATGTGGGCAGGCCTACGGAGAGCACGAGGCGTCCTGCCAGATCCGCCGCCACGCCCGCCAGCGCAAAGCCCACGCCGTACCACGCCAACTCCTCCTTGCTGTACGCGGCGCCGACCAGCACATGGTCCCCCTGCAGGACGACAAAGAGCAACAGTGCGCTTCCCAGCAACGGCGCACCGAATCGAATCGCGCGCCGCACGTCCTCCCCTCGCCAAGCCAGGACGAAACGCCTCTCCGCAAGCAGGTGCGTAGCGACGGTGAACGCCAAGGCCTGACCTATCTGCACCCAAACGATCGCTGCGTAACTTCGCAGGAGAAATCCCAGCCCCACCGCCAGCGCCGTCGACACCGCCTGGGAGAGCAGCTCCGCCGTCACGCCCGGCCCGTAGCGCAAACGTCGTTGGGCGCGAACGTAATCCAGATTGGTGAAGGCGCGGAGGAAAGGGGCCAACGCCACCGCCTGAAAGGCCCAGCGGGCGTCGGGAACATGGAAGAGCGCCGCCAGAGGCCAGGCCAACAGCGTCAGAGCCAGCGCGTTGAACACCCCGCGGATCAGATGCAGACTGTGCATGGACCCCTGAAAGGCAGGGTCGTCGCCCTGCCTGTCCTGCACAAGCAGCTTGTCCACGGAAAGATCGCTGATCATGCGCAGGAAGGTGAGGGTGAGACCGAGCGCGACGACGACGCCCATCTCCGCAGGGCCAAGCAGCCTGGCCAGCGCCACATTGCGCACGAAAACCAGCGCCTGCGACGCGATCTGGCCCGCGGTGAGCACGCCTGCTCCGCGAACGACCCGCTTCAGATTCACTGCGTCCGCTCCCTCTCGACCGCAGCTGCAGCGATGGCATCCATCTGCGTCTCAGCGGCGTGCAGCACCTCGGGGATCGTCCGCTGCAGCGTCTGCCGCATGGTCTCTCGCCGCTCCCAGAGCGCCCAGAGCGCCTCGAGCGTCTGCTCCGTGTCGAGCGATCGCGGATCCACCAAGGCTTCCCCTGCGCCGCACCGCTCGAACACACCCTGCGCCTTGACGCTGTACGCGACGCCTGCGGTGGGCGTGGTCGTGGACAACCCCGCGATGGTCGAGTGCATTCGCGTCCCGCAGAACCAGTCCATCTGGCTGATGAGCCACTTGCTCTGCGACGCGCTGAGAACGGGAGGACAGACCAGCACACGCCGCCTGACCGATCTGTCCAACGCACGGAACGCCGACTCGTTGGCGACCTGGTCGGATTCGATCAGCCCAGGCCTGGCCAGCACGTGTGGAATCAGGATCACCGTCGCGTCCGCCTGCTCGACCAGCCGAGCGACCAGCCTGTGCACGACCGAGGCGTACTCCGCACGGAACCGATACTGGGCCTTCGCCTCTGCACCGCCGTTGTAGATCAGACCGCTGATGTTCACCCCCGCGAGCGGGCGATTGTCTCGGCGCTCCAGCGCAGTGAGCACCTGATCAGGCAGCAGCTGATGGGGCTGACGAAGCGGCAGGGCAAAGGCGATGTCGACCCCCAGCTTGTGTCTGTCCGGGTCGAGGCGGCCGCCCGCCAACTCGCGCAGAAGCTCGTAGGAGCGTGGATCGCGGGCCCAAGCCTGATCCGCCTGTTCGATTATCCACGCAGCCTGCCGCCGTGTCTCCTCCTGAAAGAAGGGGCCATACGTTTGCGGCAGGAGAATCAACTTTTTCCCCAGGCGCAGCGCCAACTCCTTGGGCCTGCAGATCGAGCGAAACCGCCGCAGGCCGTACAGGTCCGTAAAGCTGTCGCCGCCGCTGACGTCCAGGACGGCTGTCGCCTGCCTCAGCGCTCTGGCTGCGGGGTTGCGCCCGCCTCCGATCCTGCTCCAGAATTCGATGGCGGCGAAACTCTCTGGCCGATGAACGCGTCTGGTGAGATAGGCGCCGCAGCGCCAGTGAGACGTCGCAGCCTCGTCGCCGTCGAATGCAGCAGGACGCATGCCTCGACCATGGTCGAAGACGGTTATCCGGGCGCGGGGGAAACGAGATCGCAGCCCTCGCACCGCTGATTCGCACAGCGCCGAGACCCCAAGATTGCGCGTGTCCGGGGCGGCGCCGAACAGACAGAACGCGAAAGAGCCTCCCTCGCCGTCGCCCGCGACGACGCTGGAGGAGGAAGGACGGGCGGACGATGTCGATTCCTTCAATCGCACAGTCGCTTTCCTGGGAGCGCGCAGCTGGTTCTGTGATACAATGATCAGGGTAGGAAAGGACGAGCCGCTCGGCGCTGGGACGATCCCAAGGCCTGGAGCGCGACCGAGGGGGGACGCGCCATGACGCCAGACTCCACATGCCCCCCCACGTCCACGCAGCGCGCGTCTGCTGGACGAGGCGCCTCAGCTGCGCCCGTCGTGAGCGTGGGCCTTCCGGTGCACAACGGACAACAGTACATCGACTACGCCATCCGTTGTGTGCGGGCCCAGACGCTGACAGACATGGAGCTGATCATCTCGGACAACGCCTCGACCGACGACACCGAGCGCATCTGTCGCGCCCACGCGTCGGAGGATCCTCGCATCCGATACTTCAGGCACGAAGTCAATCGAGGGGCGGCCTTCAACTTCAACTTCACTGTGGACAAGGCCAGAGGCCCCTTCTTCAAGTGGATCGCGCACGACGACGGCTGCGAGCCCCGCTTTCTGGAGCGCTGTGTCGCGGCGCTGGAGGAGGCGGACGAATCGGTCGTCCTCTGCCACGCGCGTTCCACGCTCATCGACGAGCAGGGTGAGTTCCTGGCCCACTACGGCGAAGAACACACCTGCATCGACGCGGACAGGCCGCACGACCGCGTCAGGCAGCTGACGGAGCATCTCTTTCTGTGCACGTATGTCTTCGGCGTGATGCGCACGGAGGTCCTGCGACAGACGTCGCGCATCGGGCCGTACGTCTCGTCCGACATCGTGCTGCTGCTGGAGCTTGCGCTGCGGGGCAAGCTTCTGGTGCTGCCCGAGTTTCTCGATCAGCGGCGCGTGCACGACGAATCGTCGCGGCGCAAGCACCACAGCGCCCGCGAGCTGGCGGCATGGTTCGACACGAAATGGGCGCGGAGACGCGTGCTCGTGCCGCCTCGCATCCGCTACGCCTGTGAGGCGCTGCGGGCGATCGCACGGGCGCCCCTTCCTCTGGCCGAGCGGATCCGCTGCGTCGGCGCGCTCACGCTCGCGGGCGCCAGGAGGCGCTTCAGCGCCATGACCAAGATGCGCAGCGCGGTCGAAGAGGCCGTGGCTGAGCGAGCCCGGGCCTAGACGACCGCTGCGGCACGCGAACGATCGCAACGCGTCAGGCACAGCGTCGCTCCTGCTGAAAACGCCGATGCAGCCTGGGCGTGACCAGAAAGCGCCGCAGCCAGTCCAGATGCGCCCCCAGCAGCGCCCTGTCGCCACGCTCCAGCGCCTCGAGCTCCGCACATCGCAGTTCGAACGTCTCGGGCAGCTGGTCCCCCGCGGCGCACTCGCGCTCGTAGACGGGATGGGCCCAGCGCTTGCGCAGACGGCAAAGGCCGTCGGGCGCGTTGCGCGCGTCAGCGTAGACAGCGTTGGGCTCGGCGCCTGCGTGGACCGCTGCGTCGAGGAAGCATTCGTCGACGCGCCGGGGGCTGCGCCACGCGTCGCTGTCGCTGACGACGGCGGTCAGGGCCTGGGCCTGCTCGAGCGGGCTCTCCGGCGCCTGCAGGTCGACGAGGCCCTCCTGGCTGTAGCGCCGGGCGATGTCGCGCTCGTCGCCCAGCCAGAGCAGGTCAGAGCTGAAGATGCGCCGCCAGCCCTGGGGGTCCACCGGCCAGCCGGGCGAGGGGTTGGGCTGCAGACGGTTGTGCAGATGGGCGAAGACCGCTGCGCCCTGGGGCCTGAGGCAGCGGCGGGCCTCAGCGACGACGTGGGGCTTCTCGAGCATGTAGTGCAGCGCGTCGACGCAGAGGATCGCGTCGAAGGCGTCGTCCTCGAAGGGCCAGGGCGCCACGGCGTTCATGCGCAGCAGGAGCAGCGGCTGAGCAGCGTAGCGGCTGGCGAGCCAGAGGTTGGCGAAGTCCGCGTCGGCCAGCGCGACCTCGACGCCCGGCGCCATGGCGCTGAGCAGCGTCCCTGCGTGGCCCGCTCCGCCGGCAAGGTCCAGGACGCGGAAGGGTCTTCCCTGCGCAAGGCGCCTGCGCGCCTCGACGGCGATGCGTGCGACGAGCGGCGCAGCAGCCTGGAAGCTCGGGTTGGCCCAGCGCTGCAGCAGATAGGCGCCGTAGCGGGCGTTGCGCAGGGCGCCGACCGCGTCGCGATAGGCCAGACCGTCGGCGCGCCGAAGCAACTGCAGCGCCTGCCGCTGCGCCCATGCTTGGACAGCGCGAGGCGCAGGCCGTTCCAGTCGCTCCGACAGCCGCACGAGCCTTCCCGCCAGCGTGCGCAGATGCGGCGCCAGCGCCTCAGCGGCGACGTGTTCGCTGACGCCGCCTGTGCGCGCTGGGGGCCGCCGCTGTGCTTCCTGCCCAAGGCAGACGACGCCCTCGACGACGCAGTGCCCCGAGCAGCTGCACGACGCTGCAGCGGCCTTTGCGCCCGCGCGCAGCGCGTCGGTCAGCGAGGTCAGCTCGCCAAGGCAGTGCGGGCAGCGCAGCGGAATCGACCATGGGCGACGCTGCGCAGCGCCCAGCGCGTCAGTCCTGCCCTGCTCCTGAGCCGATACAGTCACGCCCAGCTCTTTGCCTTCGTTGCGACCTGCAGGCGAAGCCCGCTCGGCGCCATTGCAGCCATTCTTCCATGACCGCCCCCCACCTGCTCGTGCTCGACGACAACTTCGAGCAGCCTCCTGCGCTCGGCCAGCGGCGGGTGATCGACCGCGAAGGCGTCGTCGGCGCCGACAACGGGGCGCTGCGCATCAGACCGCTGCTTCAGCCCGGCTGGGGGCGCAGCGGCGTCTCGTACGGCCCGCTTCCGGCGCACGAGGAAGGGTTCAGCTTCGCGGTCTGTCTGCTCAACGGGCACCACATGTCGCGGACGTACCAGCTGCGCTCGCCGCTGCGACAGCTTGCGCGCTGGGCTGTCGGGGGAGGGGGCGACGCTCTCCTTCCTCGGCTGCTGGCCTGGGCGACGCACCGACAGCGCGAGCCGCTGCTGCGGCGCAAGCTCCGCGCCTGGGTCAGAAACCGCAAAGGCGCCAAAGGCTGGCTCGACCTGCGCGACAACCTCGCGGTGGGCCTGTTCACTGCAGCGGCGCCAGCGGATCCGCGCAGCGACGGCGCCTGCCTGCTCGTGCGCTCCTCCGAGTCGATGCACAACGGCGAGCTGCGCTGCTGCTGCGCAGGCGTCGACCTGCTGGCGATCGACGGCCTGCAGAACACGCCGCTGACGATCTGCGGCGCCACTCGGCAGGGGCTGCTGCTGCTCTTCGCCGCCTCGCTCCCAGGCGCCCACGGCCTGCGCGACTCGCCGGCGCTGCGGCCCATCGGGGCGGTCCCGGCGCCGAGCGGGCCTGCGCATCTGGGCCTGCACCAGGCTGTGCTGGGCGAGATCGGCTTCTTCCACGACACGCGCGTCTACAGCGTGCGGGCCGGCGTCTTCGACGAGGACTGGACAGGCGTCGAGAGCGTCGCGCCCGGGGAACGGCGTCGGCGCCCCGCGCCGGGCCTGCTGCGCCTGACGCTCCCCCGCCAGACGCTCGAGCAACCTGCCTCGCTGCGCTGGGGAAGCGAGAACGACACCCTGGCGCTCCATGCGGAGTGCGACAGCCTCGCGCTCGTGCGCAGCGCGGGCGGGGAGTCGACCACCCTCGCCACGCACAACCTCCCCGCGCGCGCCGGGGACCTGGAGATCCAGGCGCTCGACGACGGCGCCGCCGTCAGCTGCGCGATCGACGGCGTCCAAGCCTTCGACGGCCCGGTTGCAGTGGAGCGCAGCGACGCCGAGGGCGCCGCTCTGGTCGAGCTGGAGGCGCCTGCGGAGGTCCGCTCTCTGGTCGTTCCCCGCGCCGTCCAGCCGCTGCGCGAGCTCGCTGTCGAGGCGCCGACCGTGCGCCCTGCGGGACAGGTCGTCGCAGCGGACGACTTTGCAGGCCCTGCAGGCGACCTCGAAGGCCGAACAACGCCCCTCGGCGCCCTGCCCTGGCGCAGGCGCTGGGGAAGGGGCGTCTTCGAGCGCACAGGCAGCGGGCAGCTGCGCGTGCGGGCGAGCGTCGCTGCGCCCTGTCCCGGCAGGACCATCTACGCCCTTCCCTGGCGCCATGCTGGCGGCGTCGAAGCCAGCGTCGTCATCACGCCCCCCGGCACAGCTCGAGGCCAGCGGGAGCGCTGCAGGGCGGGCTTCGCCTTCCTCCAGGACCAGCGGAACATGCTCCTCGTCAACGTCTGGCTGGACGACCGCTACAACACCACCTCCATCTCCACCTTCTACCGCTTCGACGGCTTCGAGGACATCTTCGACGCGGTCTGGTCGTGCATGGGGGAGCGCCGCGTGGTCTGGGGCCGGCCCTTCGAGCTGCGCGTCCGCTTCGACGAGGAGCGCTTCCTGGCCTGCGTCGACGGCGAGCCGATCCTCGTCCGCGCCGTCAGCGACGTGCAGCCCTGGCGCAGGCGCCTGCAGGTGCGCGAGGTGGGATTGCTGGCCAACTGGGAGTGGGGCTGCGACACGGGCTCGCGCTTCGAGCGCCTGGCCCTGGCCCCGCTGGCCGGCCGGTGAAGCCGCGCTGCTCATGCTTCCCTTTCCGGCGCAGCCCACAGGTGCGCCACGCGCCACGAGCCCGCATAGCCCGAAGTGAGCGTCTCCACAGCCATGCCCCGCTGCGCAAGGGCCGCCGCCACGGCTGCGCGCTTCGCCTCCAGCTCTTCGTCGCCTGGCGCGTCGAGCTCGCAGAGGATCCACGGCCTGTGCGTCTCGATGGTGCGGGTCATGCCCTCGACCACCGCCAGCTCAGCCCCTTCGACGTCGATCTTGACGAGCCTCGGCGGCGGAGCGCCCTCGTCGACGACGCTGTCGACGCTGACGACGCGCACGGGCCGTGTTCCCGCAGCGTCGGGAGGCGGCGCCGCCGCCCCCAGCAGGGCCGCTCCACCCGGATGCTCCGCCAGCGCAAGCGTCCCCTCGCCAGGCGCCGCCGCGACCGCCGCTTCGATCACGTGGATGTTGTCCAGCCTGTTGCGCCTGGCGTTGCGGCGGATCGCCCTGGCCTGCTTCGGCGCAGGCTCGAAGGCCCAGACTTCGCCCGCCTCGCCCACGCGCCTTGCAGCAAGGAGCGAGAAGAACCCCACGTTGGCGCCGACGTCGTAGAAGACGTCGCCTGGACCGAGCGTCTCGACGATGCGCCGCTGCGCCTCGGGCTCGACATCGCCCCGGGCGTACCACGCGCTGGCCCAGCGCAGGTCCATGCGCAGCCCCGTGCCCGGCCCCGTCCGGACCCGCGCAGGAAACAGCGAGCGCACCTTTCGCAGGACAGCGACGCTCACGCAGCAGCTCCCCCGCGCACAGCGCCTGTGGCTCCCCGGATCACGCGCTCGTAGATCGCCGCGACAGCCTCCGCGGTCCGCCTGGTGGAGAAGCCCGCCGCGATGGAGCGCCCCGCCCGGCCCATCGCCCGACAACGCTGCGGATCGTTGAGCAGGTCGCGCAGGTTGTCGGCGAAGGCCGCTTCGTCGCCCATCGGCGCCACCGCCGCGGCCTGCGCTGCGCCGGGGATCTCGCCGAGCGTGGGCAGGTCGTAGACGACCAGCGGCCTGCCCGCCGCCATCGCCTCGAGGATCGCAAGACCAAACCCCTCGCGCACCGAGGGAAAGGCCACGACGTCGGCCAGCGCCAGGCACCGCTGGACGTCCTCTCGAAAGCCCGCGAAGCGCACCGCGTCGAGCGCGCCAAGCTTTCGCGCAAGCTGCTCGACAGCGGGCCTCGTCGGTCCGTCGCCCACGAAGACCATCGCGACCCGCCCGCCGCCTCGAAGCAGCTTCGGCAGGGCGCGGACCAGCGTCTCCTGTCCTTTTCCCGGATCGAAGCGCGCCACGTTCACCACGATCTTTGCGTCGCGCGCAAGGCCGAGCTCGCGGCGCAGCTGCTCGACCTCGTCCGCGCCGACGCCGCTGAAACGCTCGACGTCGACACCGGGGGGCGCCACCGAGCAGCGCTCCTGCGCAAGCCCCGCCCGTTCGAGCCAGGGCCGCCAGCTGCGCAGCCCGTGGGCCGAGACCGCGATCGTCCACGCAACCGTCCGCCCCATGAGCCAAAGCTCCAGCGCCCAGCGCGTTCTGCGCGGCGCCGTCCGCAGCGCCTGGCCCAGCGAGGCGGGCCTGCGCGGAGGCAGGGCGAAGGTATGCAGCGTGTTGACCGTGGGCAGACGCAGCGCCAGGGCGGTCAGCTGGGCGGGGATGCGGTCGGAGGGCGTGTTGTTGGTGTGGAGCAGGTCGACGCGCTCCTGTCTGGCGAGCCTGCCGAGCCTCACCGCCGCCAGCGGCGCCAAGGCGTCGCGCCGCATGCCCAGGCAGAACGTGCGAGCGCCGACCGCCTCGAAGCGGGCCGCCATGGGTCCGCCCGGCCGCGTCGCGCAGACGATGTGCGCAAAGCGGTCCGCGTCCATCGCGGCGATGGTGCGGAGCAGCAGCGTCTGGCCGCCGCCCATCTGGAAGTCGGGCAGTGTGTGAAGGATGCGCGCTGCGCTCACGCGTCTTTCTTTTCCGCCGTCCTGGTCCAGGGCGCAAGCGTCTCCGCCTGGCCGAGCGGGAAGAACATCTCGAACCGTCGGAAGAAGTGCCGCAGAAACAGCGGCTCGAGCGTCGCCCAACCGGGCTCGCTGAAGGGATTCGCCACCTGCGTGCGGTGCTGGGCCAGAGCCTGCGCCTTGCGCTCCCTGACCGAGCCGATCCGCACCAGCAGCGGCCTGAGCGTCAGCGCCGCCCGCACGGGGCCGCGCAGCAGCTGGGGCGCAGCGCGCAGGCCGATCCTGTAAGGCCAGAGCCAGCTGCGCAGCCGCCAGAACCACACCGGATACGCCAGCGCAGCGCCGCGGTGGACGCCCTGGGCGACAAGCCGCTGCGCCGCAGCCGCCAGCGCCTGGTGGTCCGGGTTCCAGTCCAGGCCGCAGGGCGCCAGGATCTCCTTGGGCTTGGCGCTGCGCACGATCGCTTCGAGCCTTTCGACGAGCTCGGGGACGCGCGTCCGCAGCGTCTGGTCCTCCAGGTCCAGGAAGTGCACACGATCCTGCGGGACGCCCAGCTGCGCACAGGCGTCGAGGGCCTCGCGTCTGCGGACCTGCGCAAGCTCGCCAGGCGAGCGCGTCCGCGAGCGGTGGGAGCGCGAGCCGTCAGCGGCGATGACCACGTCGACTTCGACGCCCTGGGCGCGCTTGAGGGCGATCGTCCCCCCGCAGCCCAGCGTCTCGTCGTCCGGGTGCGGCGCCAGGACCAGGGACGATCGGCGGGCGACGGCGTTCGTCGCGTCCGCGCCTTTCGCCTCGAGCGTCGTTTGCAGCAGCGAGAACATCGCCGCCTCGAGCGCAAGGGCTGCGCTGCGCAGCGGCGCGAGCCCCGCCAGCCTTCCCAGGGCAGGCGCTGCGCGGGGGTCGAAGGGGCGGCCCGTGCGCCCTGCAGCTTCCGCGTTCGACGAGCCATCCTGCATGCAGCTGGGCCGACGCACAACCGACCGGCCCTGTGCGCAGGCCGGTCGGCTGGCGGTTGTCTTTGAGGAACGTCTCAGGGCTGCGCAGCCTCGCTCATGGCGCCGCCGTCACGTTCACGAAGCGCACCCCGCCCACGGGCCCGACCTTGGCTGGCGAAACGAGCGTGGTGTCGAAGGTGATGTAGCGCGCCACGGAGAGCGGATGCAGAACGGAGTTCTCGATGAGCACGTCATGACCTTTGAACTGGTGGATGCTGCCCGCAAAGCCGTCGCGGCCGTCGCGGATGGCGAACTCCTGCCAGGGAAGGTTCACGTTGCGCCAGAGCATGTGCGTCTCAGGTCCTTGCAGCTGGGTGACGTTGTTTGTGAGTTTGACGCCGTCGCTCGCGTCCACATCGACGATGGCGAAGTCGCGCAGCTCCTCGTCGCCGGGCCAGGTGGGCATCACCGGGCCGAAAAAGAACGTCTGGATCGAGTTGAGGTTCGTCCCAACGATGTCGTAGATGATGACGTTCTTGAACGTGCCGAAGTATTGGAAAAGGTCCGTATGGTGCGGGAGGATGTTGTCGTTGACATTGTCCGCGGTGCACTTGACGATGAAGCGTGAGTTCTGATAGGCGTCGCCCGAGATGTTCTGCACGTGGCAGCCGCGCAGCAGCGTCGCCTCGGTGAAGCCGTAGATCATGTTCTCAGCCACGCTGTCCGTGGCGTAGTAGCGCTGGTCCTCGAGCGTGCGGACGGGAGTGAAGTACGTCCCGCCGTAGGTCTGGGTCCAACCGTCCGAGTTGAACCATCGGACGTGGTCGAACCAGACCTCCTGCGTCCCCTCGGGGTAGTAGCGGACGATGTTGGCGAAGTCCATCGAGAGGTTGCGGAAGCGCAGGCGGTTGGCCCTGGGCCGTACGTCGGTGCGCGAGGTCGGCTTGAGGACGACCTGGTCGCGCGTGAGCCCCTGCCTGGGCGTGATGGTGATCCAGCTGTCGTTGGGCATGCTGCTGTGGGGATGCCACAGCCTGCCTATGTCGTATTCCCCCGCGTCGAGGAGCACGATCGTGCCGCCCATGGAGCCCGCTTCGAGCAGGCTGCGCACGCCCTGCATGATGGTGCGGAAGGGCGCCGACTGCGTCCCCGCCGCTGCGTCGCTGCCCGTCAGCGAGACGTAGCGCACGTTCCTGGGAAGCGTCCCGCCGCCGTTGGCGTAGAGGAACATCGAATGCTCGCCCGTCTTCTCGACGTCGTCGACGATCGAGCCAGCGAGCACGCGAGGCACACCCGTCGTCGGCCAGACGATCGCCCGCACCTCGACCAGCCCGTCCGGGACGGTGGTCGCGTCGAGCGTCGCCCAGTATTCCTTCACGCCCGTGCGCGGATTGACGGTGGGGGCGCTGACGCTCACCCATGGGCCGCCTTCGAGGCTGAAGTCCACCCGATCGATTCCGTTGACGTGGAACGCGACGACGCCCACCTGGAACTGACCGCTGAAGGTCTGCCAGGGAACGACGTCCCAGCGGGCGATGGCCTTGGCGTCAGCGGCCCAGGCTGTGGGGTCGCCCACAGCAGCAGGCTGCGCCGTCGGGCCGGTGAATCCCGAGCCCGGCTGGAGGATGGTCCCCGTCGGCGCAGGCGTCGGATCGGGAAGCGGATCCGGCGCAGGCTGCGGCTCGGGCGGCGGCGCGACGAAGGCCATCGGGTGCGTCACGTCGCCCAGCACCGCGCCCGCAGCGTCCATCACCATCGCCACGACCTCCGCCTGCCCCAGAGGAACCGTGTCGAGCATCGAGGCGGGATAGACGTAGGGGGCCGCGGGGTCGGTGAAGACCGCCACCACCTGCCCCGTCGCGGGGAGCGTCGTCCCGAAGACCACCGTCGCGTCAGCAGGCGCCCCGGAGAGGATCTGCAGCGTCAGACTCAGCCCCGAGCCTCGTGTATACGACACAGGCGGATTCAGGAACGTCGCGGAGAAGGGCTCAGGGGCAGGCTGCGGATCAGGCTGCGGCGCCGGCGCAGGCTCGGGTTGCGGTTCGGGCGCAGGCTGCGGCGCCGGGGCGGGCTGAGGTTGCGGCTGCGGTTCCGGCGTCGGCTCAGGCTGCGGCTGTCCTTGAGGCGCAGGAGGCGTCGCTGCCCCTCCTGCAGGGTCTTGTCCCGCTGAGACCGCGGGGTCCGCGACCGCAGGCGGTTCGTCGCGAGGCGACGCCTGCCCCTGCTGCTCCTGCTGCGCCGCCTGCGACCAGAGAGCTGCTGCGTCCTGGGCCTGCTGCGGATCGGGAACGGGCAACGCGTCGATGGGGTGGTCCGCAGCGACCACCCACTGCCCGCCGTACTGGATCGCGACCATCGCGCCTTCGTCCAAGCCGAGCTTCCTGAGCAGCTTGCGCTGGGCCTCGAGCTGCTCCTGCAGGCTCAGCCCCTTGCGGACGAGCTTCTCCCGCTTCCTGGCCAGCTTGCGCTCAATTTTTGGATCCAGATCCGCCGCGACGAAGTCGAGCTTCGAGGCCAGCTCCGCATAGGCCATGCCTCCGCCCTTGCGAGAAACAGGCGCAAAGCCTGCGATGGAGAGCTTCACTCCCGGCCTTCGCGTGCGGATCATCTCCACGATGTCCACCAGGGCCTCTTCGACGTTCCGCTCGTAATCCTGCGCAAAGCGCCTCTGCAGCTCCTTGTCGAGCACGAGGCTTTCGCCGTTGAGACAGCGCAACACACCGTTCAGCTTGCGCTGTCGCTTGAGCTGCTGCTTCAGCTCGCCCCAGCTCTGAGGCAGTTGCGGCAGCTCCAGCACGTACACTGCAGCGGGGTCGACGATCTGCTGCAAGGCCGTCGCCGCTGTCAGCTCCCGATTGGCCACCCGCTGACTCGACCAGCAGAGGTCGTGAAAGAGCAGATCGGTGGGCATCTCGAGCGTGACCACCACGGGATCGGGCAGGGTGGCGACATCGATCTGGGCAGCCGCTGTGGAAGCCAGAGCCCCCAGCGCCGCCCAGAGCGCTCCCACAACTCCCACCCATCGCCGGAGTCCGTCCCGCTGCCTGCTGGCGCTGTTGGCGGTCATGTCGTGTGCTCCCTCATCGTTCGCCGCCCTCCTGGCGACGCAGCGTCGTGCACACCTTCATCGTCGGTTCAGATGAGGCCGCGGGCGCCGCTTCGCTGCAAACATGCCTGCTGATCGTCCGCCTCGCCGAGGCGCAGGAAGCGCGCCTTGCCCAGCTGTCGCCAGAGGTCCATCCGCGCGAAGGAGCCCCTTCCTGCGCGCCAATGAGGAATTTCCGCTGGCAACGGGTCTTCAACCCCATGCCCGCGATCCCGCAGCGACAGACGGACGATCCTGCAGGGCGACACCACCGGCCGTGCATCGCTGATCCGTAGAGCCGCGACGAACAGTTCCGAGAAAAACGGTCCTGCAGGCTCGAATCAGCATGGGCGACCGCGACAAGGCAAGGCTCCGCCCCTCTCGCGCGCACCGAGCTGGTTGCGTGCGCGAGTTGGCCAAGCTGCAGGGTGTCCGGGCCAGGCGCCACAGCGCCCGACCACCAGCGGACCGCTACTCCAGCGGCTCGAGCAGGTCCGCGTCGATCTCCAGCGAGGTCGCCCTCCCCAGCGCCTGCACCTGGAGCACCAGCCGATCGACTCGGCGTCTGGCGTCGATCAGGCCTTCCAGCCCTTGCAACGGCCCCGAGCGGACGCGAACCCGCCTCCCCTCACGGAGATACGGATACGGGTCGAACGACCTTTCCTGCTCCAGCGCCCTCCGCAGCTGCGCCAGCTCCCACGCCAGTGTCGCAGGATCAGGCGGATCGAGACGCTGGACCACCCTCCCCGAATCCACCGCCACATACGTCTCCTCAGGCAGGGCCCGGACGAAGACATAGCCAGGGAACAGGGGCGTGAAGACCGTTCTTCGTTTGCCCCCCCACACCCTTGTCCGCCTGACCAGCGGCAGATACTGCTCGACGCCTGCCGCCTCCAGCAGCTGGGCGACGGCCTTTTCCTGTCTGCTGCGAGTGTGCAGAACTCGCCAGCAGCGCTGCGGCGCCACAGTGTCGTCGCAGCGGGGCGGCATCGCGGTGTCGGTTGTCGCTGCGCTGCCCACCACCGGCTCCATACCCCCGACCCGCCCTCCATCGCTTCGTCACACGCCCACCCTGAGCAAGCATCGGCTCGACGCTGTGGAGGCTTGCAGGCAGTAGATCGCTACGCTGACGCCCGTGGCCTGTTCGCCCTTGTCGCCCTGGCCTGCTGGCCGCATCAGCCTCACGGACCCAGCGCCGCCCCGGCGCCCGTGTCGACTCCGCAAGGTCCTGCGCCTCTGCAGGCGAGGTCTCCTGGGGCTGATCATCGTCCTGCTCAGCGCTCCAGCAGCGCTGCTCGTCGCAGAAGAGATCGGGCAACTGGTCATGCGCCCCAGCGGTCCGCAGCCGCCCGTCCTGCTCGCCTGGTCCCTCGACAACGCCTCCTGCCCGGGGCCGTGGCGGCGGACCACCCTCCGCGAGGCCGTCCAAAGCGGACGGAACGGCCCCCTCGTGCTGCTGATCCCTGGATTGGACGAGCCAGGCAGCGTCTGGGACGACGTCGCAACGCCGCTGACCCAGGCAGGGTGGCGCCTGCTCCGCTTCGACTATCCCGACGACCAGCCGCTGCTCGACTCCGCCGCTGCGCTGCAGCGGACCCTCAACCTGCTTGCGGAAGAGGGCGTGGAGCAGGTGCGCATCGTGGCGCACTCGATGGGCGGCCTGGTGGCGTGGGGGGCTCTGCAGAGCCCCGACCAGCTGGGTCCCCCGCTGCGACTTCCTCGCGTCCGAACCCTGGTCCTGATCGCCGTGCCTCTCTGGGGCTCGCCGTGGGCGCACCTGCGGCCTTTCGCAGAGGCCCGGGACGCGCTGGCCTCCCTGTGGACGTGCAGCATTCCGGCGCCCTTCAGCGATGGCGCGGGCCAGGCCTCGCTCGACCTGGCCCCCCTCTCCGACACGATCCTGACCCTCCACCGCCAAGGCCCGCCCCGTGCGGATCGCATCGTCGCGCTGGCGCCTGCGCTGCTGGCTGGGGCCTCAGCGGCGCATCCCCAACGGCTGGCTTCGCTGTTGGGCGACGGCGCCGTTCCCACCGCTGCGATGACGGCGCCATGGGTGGACGAGGTGGTTCCGCTGCGGGGCTGGCACAGGGGCGTGCTGGCGCCGCTTGCGCCGGGCAAACGCCCTGCGGCGCTGGCGCCGCTGCTCAGGGCCTTGTCGCGCAGCGCCGAGCAGGACCGAGAACCAGCCAGACGCCCGCCGATGCGCAGCCTCGACGGCGCAGCATTGATCGGAACCGACCTGTGCGTTCGTGCGGATCCTCATACACGGAAGGCCTCCGCAGCGCGACAGGACCCACCCTGTGGAGCGCCCCTGCACCGTGGTCTATGCTCCAACAGCGGAGAGTGAGACAATCCCGCCAGCGCGACGGGCGCCTCCTTCGTTCGAAGACGCCGCCTGCCACAGGGCGCGCCGCACACGCGCAGGGCTGGTCGCTGCACGCTCGGCTGGGATGGACCGCTCGCCCGTGAGAACCCGAACGGATCTGGAGACGACGATGCGACGATTGCTCCTCGCCTGCGCCACGCTCGCCCTGCTCAGCGCCCCCGGTGCGCTGGCGCAGTCGGCCATCATGGGCCTCGAGCCTCCTTCCATCACGGTCAAGGTCGGCAAGAAGGACGGAACGCTCCTCGACACCAGCGACACACTCGGCGTGGACACCCTCATCACGCCGTTGAACAACTCCGAGAAGGACCGCATCACCTTCATCGCCAGGAACATCCCCGCAGGCGATCTGATGCGCATCATCGCGCTGAACAACGACACGCAGGAAGAAGCCGTTCTGGCTGAACAGGTCAACAAGAAGACCAAGCGACAGTTCACCATCCGCTCCAACGGCGCCCAGCCGCTGCCCGACGGGAACTACACCATCATCCTGTCGCTCACGACCCCAGGGGAGCCTGAGGAGCGGACCACCGCGCTCTTCATGACCATCGACACCGTTCCACCCGGCCCGGCGCCCGCGCCCGATCTGCTCCCCACCTTCGACACGGGCCTGCAGAGCATCGACAACCTCACCTCGCTCGACTCCTTCGAGATCGTGGGAAACGCCGAGCCAGGCTCGACCGTCTTCGTCGCCGTCGACGGCAAGGTGAAGCGCAAGGGCAAGCAGGCCTCCTTCGACATCGTGCCCGCCACGGGGCAGTACCGCCTGCTGGTGCGCAAGGCCAGGAAGGGAACGCACGACTACGCCGTCGTGCAGGTGGACGCTGCAGGCAACGAGTCCGCCGTCGGCGCGCCGCTCACGATCACCGTCGACACCAAGGCGCCTGGCCCGCTGCGCGACCTCGAGGTCGTCCCCGCCGACATCAAGCAGGCGCAGAAGGGGTTCGTCACCGTCTCCACCACCCGACCTGCATTCACGGGCAGGGGCGGCGAGCCAGGCAATCAATTTACTATTATTATTGATGGTAAAGTTGCAGCATCGTCCTTTGTCGCGCCCGACGGCTCAATAACCAGCGGTCCTCTTCCATTCATCAACAGGCTCAGCGACGGCTTTCACACCGTCACCGCTGTGCAGCGCGACCGGGCGGGCAACGAGTCCAAACCCGCCAAGCCCATCAGCATCTTCGTCGAGCCCGGAACAGGCGGCGGCGAGCCTCCCATGGACGCGGTGCTCGTCGACCAGTTCGACGGCGTGCGCAACCCTGCCTTTCAGTGGACCAGCGGCGCCCGCGACAGCGCCCTGCTCAGCGTCGCTGAGAACCCCGCGACGGATCGTCTCGAGTTCACCTTCGCGGAGCTTGAAGGCGACAACGCCTCCGCAGCCTTTGTCAGCGACGGCTGGGGCTTCGACCTGACCAAGGGCTTCCGTTTCCGCGTCGACTGGATCTTCCGCTCCAAACTGCAGGTCGCGGGCGAGCATGGCCTGCGCATCGCGCTGGCCGCCGACGCCTCCACCACCAGCGGCGACCTCTTCGAAGGGGTCGAAGCGGTCATCGGCCGCGACGACTCGGGCGAGATCGTCGCCTTTCGCAGGTTGGCAGATGGCCAGACCGTTGAGGACGACGCGACCACCGTCTCCCGCGCCGTCGACATCGGCGCCGTCTACTTCGACTACGACGCCACCAGCGACACGCTCAAGCTCAGCATCTCGCGCTTCGACGATCCCAACGCCTTCGTCATCGAGAACCTCCGCAGCAAGCTGGGAACCGACCGGGCTGCGCTGCTGCTGGGCGCCTTCGCTGACGGCTTCACCCCCGCCATCGCCGCCAACGACGCCCTGCTCGACAACCTCGTCGTCGAGGAAGGCCTGCTGAACACCAATGTCGAGCTGCTCTCCTCGGGGTTCGGCCTCATACCCACAAAGTCCGACGATTTCAACGACAACGCCCTCTCTTCCGATTGGCTCAGCTTCACCACCGACGCCGCCGTCGTCAGCCCTGCCGAGGCCAATAGCCGTCTGGAGATCGCCGTCAGCCAGAACAACCAGAGCGGCGCCGGCGCCACCGAGATCGGCGGCGTCACGGGCAGCGACTGGGCCATCGACCTCAACAGCGACGCCAGACTGCGCATCGACTGGCGCTTCGACGCGCCGGAGACGGAGTTTGGCGACGTGCGACTGGGCGTGGGCCTGGCCCAGGCGTTCGACCCCGCCACCGGCGACATCAGCGAAGGAGTCCTCTTCGTCTTCCGCCAAAGCGATCAGGGCGCCCAGGAGGGCGTCGTCGTCAAGCGCTCAGGCGCCGAGCAAAGCAGCACGCTCACCATGCGCGAGCGCGCCCGCGGCACGCTCTACCTCACGTGGGAAGCCGCCGCCAACCGCCTCAAGATCAGCATGGACGGCTTCTCGGACGACTCCCCCACCATCGTCAGCAACGTCCGCACCGCCTCGTTGACCACAGCCAGGCTGGTGCTCTTCGCGGAGTCGCAGCAGCTCTCGCCTGCTGTGACAGGCCCGGACGCCTACTTCGACAACTTCTTCCTGGACGTGGGGACGCTGACGGCGCCTCCACCGCCGCCTGGCTCGTCCCTCACCGGCGGCCCGCCCGCCCTCTCTGCGCCGGCCTTCGCTGGCGCCGCGGCCCCGTCTGCTGGCGAAATCAACGCCTCCCCCTGCCCCTTCGACCTCAACAGCGACGGCGTCGTGAACGCTGCGGACCTCGAGGCGCTGCTCGCCAGATCCTCGCCGCCTCCGACATCTGCGGAAATCCAGGCGCTGCTCAACAGCTTTGGCCCCTGCCCAGGCTGAACTTGGATGCCCCCCAACAGGCAAGAAGTGCAACATGATTCAAAAACTCTGCGCATCCGCTGCAGTCGTGGTGTAGGCTGAACACCCCTAGCAGACGGTGTTCGTGCGCTGTCGCTGCGCAATGGAGGACTCCACACGATGCGCTTCCACTTCCTCGACCGTTGGGCGAACGTGCCCCTGTCCGTTCTGGCGACAACCATGGCATGTGCGCCGTGGCTCGATGCCCAAATGGCCATCCCCGCCCAGGTCGAAGCGCCCGCGTCGCTGCGCCAGCCCCTTCCTGACTTCGACATCCGCGTGCACGACGAGGGTTGGAAGGCTGTGGCGCAGGCGCGGCGCACCCAGATGGGCAGCGTCGCGGTCCGTCAGCGGGCGGCCCAGGCCCTGGAGGCGCGCATCCCGCAGCTGGCGGTGAGCTACGACGAGCTGACAGGGTCGCCCAAGTACATCCGCTCCCGTCGCACGCTGCTCTCGGAGCCCCTGGCGCCTGCGGATCAACCTGCGCTGGCTGTGCGGCGGTTCATCGAGCGCCATCCCGCCCTGACAGGCCTTGCGCCGCAGAGCCTTGACAACGCCCTGCTTGTCCGCAACGCCCGCAACGAAAAGAACGGCGTGACCAGCCTCTGGTGGCGCATGCAGATCGACGGCGTCCCGGTGTACGGCTGCGAGGTTCGCGCCAACGTCACAGCGGACGGCCGCATCGCCTCCTTCAGCAGCACCATGCCTCCTGCGGGCGTTCCGCTGCGCGTCGCTGCAGCGCAGCTCGACGCCGCTGCGGCGCTCTCCCTGGCCGCCGAGGCTGTGGACGCGCCGCTGGCCGCCCAACCCGTCGTCGCGGAGCAGCGGCCTGATCGTTTCACACGCTTCGCTCCGCTGGCGGGCCTTTCCAACCTGACCAACGCGCGCTTCGTCTACTTCCCCGTCGCTGTCGACGAGCTGCGACCCGCCTGGGTCGTCACCACGGGAGCCCAGGGCGACCCGAACCTGTATGAGGTCTTCATCGACGCCTCCAACGGCCAGCTGCTCAAGCGGGAGAACATCACCTCCTACGCGCTGCCCGCGACGTACCGCGTGTTCGCCGACGCCAGCACATTCAAGCCTGAGGACAGCCCCGCTCCCATGTCGCCAGGCCCTGCGACGCCCAACGCTGCACAAGGCGCCCCTGCCTCGCGCGCGCTGATCACGCTCGAATCGCTCGACGCGACCGCCAGCCCCAACGGCTGGCTCAACACGGGCGCCTCCACGACGCTGGGCAACAACGTCGACGCCTACCTCGACCGCGACGACGACGACTCGCCCGACCTTCCCAGGCTCAGCTTCGACCCCGTCAACCGCGTGTTGGACTTCCCGTACAGCGGCGCCAACGCGCCCCTGGCCAACGCTGACGCCGCGGTCACGCAGCTCTTCTATATCACCAACTGGTACCACGACCGCCTCTACCAGCTGGGCTTCACCGAGCCTTTCGCGAACTTCCAGACGAGCAACTTCAGCAAGGGGGGCACAGGCGGCGACGCGGTGCAGGCCCAGGCCCAGGACGGCGCAGGCCTGGCCTCCCCCAACGCCAACAACGCCAACTTCGCCGCCAGCTCCTTCGACGGCGGCATCAGCCGCATGCAGATGTTCCTCTGGGACGGACCCACCCCCGACCGCGACGGCGCCTTCGACGCGCAGATCGTCATCCACGAACTGACGCACGGCCTGAGCATCCGCCTGCACGGCGGACTCAGCGGCGACCAGCCCGACGGCATGGGCGAAGGCTGGAGCGACTTCTACGCGCTGACGCTTCTGGCTGATCCGACCGACGATGTCAACGGGATCTATGGCGTCGGCCAGTGGGCCACCTTCCAGATCGCAGGCACATCCTACGACAACAACTACTACTACGGCATCCGTCGATTCCCCTACACCACCGACATGAGCCGCAACCCCCTCACCTTTGCGGACATCGACCCGACCACATTCGGGTTCGACCCCGCTTCGCCCCGCAATTCCGTCATAGGCAGCGCCTTCGCAGCGGAGGTGCACAACATTGGCGAGGTCTGGTGCGCCATGCTGTGGGAAGTGCGGGCCAACCTCATCGCCAAGCACGGCTTTGCCGTCGGCAATGAGCTGACGCTGCAGCTGGTCACCGATGGCATGAAGCTCTCGGCGCCCAATCCGAACTTCGTCGAGGCCCGCGACGCCATCCTGCTGGCGGACATCACCAACAACGGCGGCGCCAATCTTCCCGAACTCTGGGCGGGATTCGCCAAGCGTGGCCTGGGGGTGGACGCCGCAAGCCCGCTGGGCACGATCGCCGCCAACGTCGTCGAGTCCTTCGCCATGCCCGACGGACTCGACTTCACCTATCCCAACGGCGTTCCCGATCGCGCAGACCCCGCCTCTGCGTTGGACATCACAGTGAACATCAGCGAACAGGCTCTGACGCCCGCTTCGCTCGACGCCGCCACCCCCACGTTGTTCTTCGACGCAGGCGGAACGGGCGTCTTTCAACCGATTCCCATGACCCTCGTCTCGCCCGGCCAGTACACCGCGTCGATTCCCCGTCAGCTGTGCAGCCAGGACATCCGCTGGTACGTCAGCGCCCAGACGACGGACGGCTCGACCTTCACCGACCCGCCAGGCGCGCCCGCCCAGTTCCATGACGCCCCCGTGACCACCTTCGAGTCGATCAGGCTCAACGACAACTTCGAGACCGACATGGGTTGGGTCGTCAACCCGGACGGCACGGACACCGCCACGACCGGAATCTGGGTGCGCGAGGCGCCCATTGGCACAGGCTTCCAGCCCTCCTTCGACAATCCCACAGGAACAGGAACCATCTGCTACGTGACGGGCAACGCCCCTGCAGGCTCGAGCGTCGGAGCGAACGACGTCGACAACGGCGTCACCACGCTCATGTCGCCTGCCTTCGATTGCACAGGCGGCCCCTGCTTCGTCTCCTACCACCGCTGGTTCGGACCAAGCTCTGTGGATTCGTTGACGGTTGCGATATCCAACGACGACGGCGCCACCTGGGTTCCCGTCGAGGACCAGCAGTACCTCCCCGCCTGGAGCCGCAAGATCGTGCAGGTGGATTCGCTGCTGACGCCCACCAGCCAAATGAGGCTGCGCTTCATCGCGGGCGACACCGGCACACCCAGCATCGTCGAAGCTGCAGTGGACGACGTCGTCGTGAGCGTGCTTCGCTGCTTGGCCGCTGACGTCGACCGCGACGGCGTCGTCGGGCCTGGCGACCTGTTCAGCCTGCTCGGCAACTGGGGCCAGCCCTGCGCTGTCGGCTCCGCCGCCTGCCCTGCCGACATCGACGGCGACGGCGCCGTCGGACCAGGCGACCTGTTCAGCCTGCTTGGCAACTGGGGCCAACAGTAAACGGGCTGTTCAGCCTCTGCGCTTCAGCGCGATTCGCTGCGACGCTCTTGGACCAACTCCGCGTAACGGCGGACTACGCCTGCATGCTCAGCAGCTGCGCGCTGGGCAGCCTCTTTCGTTGCGTACGCCGCTATACCCGTCGCCATGGGCGTCTGCAATGTCGGCGCCTTGACGCACCACGCCTGCTCTGCGTCGAGCCACGCTGCATCTGCGCTCGCCTGCTCCACACTGCGTGCAGCGTCGTGAACCCAACGACGCAGAATCTTCAACGCAGGATGCTCCGCCTCGTAGACGACCATTTCGCCCACGTCGTCAAACAGCAGTCGCTGCACATCCCCCGCTTCGCGCTCCACGACCAGCGCCGCTGCGTAACGAGGGTCGCTGATGATCATGCCGCAGGCGACGCAGACGTCTTCCCCGTAGGCGACTCTTGGCGGCTTGTCCGCTGTCGCTGCGCCTCGCCCGCAGCCCGCAGGCGCAGCGGCGCAGACTGACACCAGTATCCAGAGAGCCGTTCTCCACCCTCTCACGCTGCGCTCCTTCTGCAGAAGACCACGCCCGCTGCGGTCAAGGGCAAAAGCGTCCACGCTGTCAACGAACCAACCAACGCCGCAGGCAACGCTGCGCCAAGCGTGCGTCTGGCGTACACCCCCACAGGGCCAAGCGTGTCGATCGCGTTCGTCGCGGAAGCGATGACGAGCAGCTTGAAGGCCTGCAAGGGGCTGACGACCGCGGCGCCGAAGAGCGCCGGGGCGCGCAGGCGAAAAGCCATGGCTCCCGTCATGAGCCCAAGATCCGTCAGCACGGTCAGCGCAAGCCACAGAACAATCGCCGCCCCCACCGCCGCCACCACTCTGCTCGACAGCGCCGACACGAGCAGCCCCAGCGCCAGCGAGGCCTCGACGAGCAGCGCCGTCGCCAACGCCAAGGTGAGCATCGCCGCAGCGTCGCCTCCGCCCCTGCCCGCCATCGTCAGCGCAGCCAGCGCAAAGCTCACCGCCGTCGCTGCAAGCAACGCAACTGACAACCCAAGCATTTTTGCCAGGAATATATCAGCTTTGGACACGGGCTGCGACAGCAGCGTCAACAACGTGCCCCGTTCGCGCTCGCCCGCCAAGGCCGAGGCGCCGATCGTCAACCCCATCAACGGCGCGAAGAAGAGCACCAGATTCACCATGACCGCTGTCGCTCGCCCATAGCCTCCGCCCCCCGCGATCGAAGATCCCGCCAACGACAACCAGACCGCCCCCGTGGCCAGGGCCGAGAACGCCCCCGTCATCAACCACAGCCAACGGTTGCGAACAGCGTCGCGCACCTCCTTGCCCGCCAACGTCCACACCACGGTCCAATCGATCATCGCTCGCGCTCCCGCAGCCCCTCGCCTTCCTGCGCCAGAAACGCGATGTCCTCCACTCGCACCCCCGCCTCGAAGAGCAGTCGCAACGGCTCCGCAGCTCGCCCCTGCAACGCAGCGACGCGAATGACGCCCGCCCGCTCCGTCGCCCGCACCCCGTGGGCCCGCAGCGCCGCCAGCGCCTTTTCCAGATGTTCGCAGGCGACAGCGAGCTGCAGCTGCGGCGCCAGTCGCTGCGCCAGCTCCTCAGGCTTGCGCTCCGCGACAAGTCTGCCCTGTCGCAGCTCGAGCACGCGGCTGGCCAGCGCCTGGACATCCCCCAGCCGGTGCGTCGTGAAGAGAACGGTCTTGCCTCGGGCGACAAGCCTGTGCAGCAACGCCAGGAAAGCAGCTCGTCCCTCCGCGTCGAGATTGGCGGTGGGCTCGTCCAGCAGCAATACGGGAGGGTCCCCCAACAGCGCAATGGCCAGCGCCAGCCTGCGCTTCATACCCCCCGAAAGCGCCGCCACGCGCTTGCGCCGCTGGCCGAGCAACTCCACCTCCTGCAGAACGCAATCCACATCCTCGTGCGCAGCGCCCCGCAAACGCCCGAACAGGGCCATCGTCTGCCCGACGTTCAGATCCTGATGCAGCGCCGCCTCCTGAGGCACATACCCCACCAGTCGCCTGGCCTTTCTGCCGCCGCTGCGCACATCGACGCCGCACAGCCACACAGCGCCGTCAAACCGGGTCAGGTTGAGGAGACAACGAAGAATGGTCGTCTTGCCCGCGCCGTTGGGTCCCCACAACGCCGCCGCCTCGCCCTGTGCGACTGCAAACGAAACGCCCTGCACGACAGGCGCGCCGCTGTACCGTTTGACAAGCTGTTGGACCTTGATCGCAGATTCGTCTGGCGTCCTGCAGGGTCCGCGATCCTGTCGCTCCCGCGGCGCCTTGCCCTGCGCCCTGCGACCGACGTCGCTGCCTCGATGCGCCGCGCCGCCGCCGACAACGCTCGTCGCTGCACACGCTCCTCCCACCGCCGCGACAGCGGCGCACAGCAGGACGAGGCCCGCAACAGCGGATTCCCTGGGCGAAGCTGCAGCCAAGACAGGCGTCTGCGGCGCCACGGGCGTCATGCGGGGCGCCTCGTCCACCGCCTTGACGCGGGGCGCAACCACAGGCAGCGCCCGCAGCGCGATCTGGATCGCCAGCTGCGCCGGGCTCATCAGAAACAGCCGCAGCTTCGGGTCGCGGTCGAGCAGATCCTCGAAATAGCTTCGCTCGACATGAGGCACATCGCCCGCGCCGTCGCCGTCGAGGTCGAACCCAGCATAGTTGCTCCAGTAGTTTCCCACGCCGTGGTCGGTGAAGCTGTTGCCCTGTCCTTCTCCCTTGCCAAGCACCGCCAACTGCTGCAGATTGTCCACGAACGCGTTGTTCGTGAAAACATTCCGCTGCACGTTTGGCAGCCAAGCGACGCCAATGTCGTTGTACGCGAAGACGTTGTTCCGAAACACTCCTCGGGCGTCCATGGACGAGGGAGAGTCGTCCAGCTGCACGCCCACGCGATTGCCGACGAAACGGTTGCCCTCCGCCAGCACATCGTCCATGTCCTTGAGCCCCAGACCAAAGCCGCTGGGGCCGCGATTGCGGGCCAGCAGATTGCCCCGCAGCGTCAGTCTGTGGCTGTACATCAGAAAGGCGCCGACGGAATTGCCCACCAGACGGTTGCCCTCGATCAGATTGTCGTCGCTGTACATGAAATGCAGGCCGTAACGACCCTGCGAGAACGTGTTGCCTCGAACGACAAGCCGATCGCAGAACCACAGCACAGTGTCCCGGCCGCCTCGCACGACGTTGCCTTCGACGAGCGAGTCGTCGCAGCGCCACAGTCGAATCCCGTCGCCTCTTCGAGCCAGCGACAGGGCCTTGGCGCCGATGACGTTGCCCCGCACCACGCTGTGCGGCGACTCCTTCATGTACACCCCGAACAGCACATTCTCGAAGCGGTTGTTCTCGACGACGCACCGAGGGGCCTTCTCGACCGCGACGCCCGCGTTCTCGCGGTCCAGACTGTCGCCCGTGTTGCGAATGACGAACCCGCGGACGGTCACGTCGGGCGCCGTCACGTCCACCACGTCGCCTTCGCCGCCGCCGTCGAGCACGGGCCATCCCTCCCCGACGAGCGTCAACGGTCTGTCGAGGCGCACCGGCCCCGTGTACACGCCTGGAGGAACACGAATCGTCGCCCCGGGAGGGGCCGTCGCGACAGCATGAGCCAGGTCGAAACCCGTCGCCGCTGCGATGTCGGCGCTGCCCGCCAGCAGCGCCGTGGTCGCGACAACCGCCACGCGCACCGACGGGCGTTTCATGACTCCTCCGCTGCGCGGCGCTCCGCCTCCCGAAGCAGTCTGTCTCGCAGGGGCTTGTACGCCATGCGCTGCAGGAACAACCCGACGATCGTCAGAACCGTCGCCACGCTCGACAACAGCAGGCCTTCGCCTGGCGTGGCGACGGTGCGGAACTGCCCTATCTTCCCTTCGCCAAGCACCGGCGGGACGAAGGGCTTGATGGCGTGGGAAAGCGGGGCCTCCGGATTCAGATGCTGTCCGAAAAAACGCATCCAGATGTGCAGGTCCACAAGGAAAAAGAGGGGGAACAGAATGGCGGGCAGCGTCAGCAGCGCCGTCAGCGGACTGTGCACGAAGGCCGCCGCCACGACGATCAGCGTCAGCGCGACGATCATGCCTATGGACAACGACCGCTCCAGCTGCGCCGCGTCCTCCAGCTTGCGCATGCCTATGTAGTGGTTGAGCATGTCGATCTCGCGCACGTCTCCCTCGAGTCTGTTCACATACGCCTGCAGATGCAGGCCGTTGGGATACTGGGGCGCGTACAGTGTCATCCTCCAATAGGGTAGAAAGATTGAAACGAGCAGCAACGTCGCCGCCAGCGTGAAAAGGATCGTGGGCGCGACGAATCCCGCCCGCTCCTGGGGCGTCAAGCCGTGAGGCGTGCGAGGGCCGAACACTCGGAGCAACCATCTGGCGTTCATGACGACGCCCCTTTCCACAGCGACGCGCGTCGACGCGCTGCAGCGTTTCTCTGGAATGCACAAGCGTGGAGCGCGCTGTCAGGCCCGCTCCACGCACCTGTCGATCATCGGGGCTCGACGAGGAAATACCCCATCATTTCGAGATGCAGCGCCGAGCAGAACTCCGAACAGTAGAACGTGAACGTGCCCGGCTGGTCCGCGTCGAACTCGATCGTCGACGTCTCCCCAGGCTCAAGACTCAGGTTGATGTTGTAGCCAGGCAGCGCAAAGCCGTGCGTCGCGTCCTGAGCGCGCTCGATGTTGGTCAGGCGCCAGATCACATGATCGCCCTGTTTGACCGCGACATGCTCAGGGTTGTAGTGGCTGCGGATGAGCGTCTGGAACACCTCGACGGTGTTCCCGTGCCGCTCGATCCTGGCGTCGGCCTCGCTCTTCGGCGCCTTCGGATCCACCGACTGCGTCATCGGGTCCCAGCCTATCTCGGGGTAGATCGTCCATGGCTGCAGCTTGTCCGCCTTGATGATCTGGGCGTAGTGCGGCTCGCCCAGACCGATGGGCATGTCGTAAAGCAGCGGCATGTCCGGACCGGTGTTGTCGATGTCGATGAGCTGGAAGTTCTGCGGCAGCAGCGGCCCGGTCGGGAAGAAGCGGTCGATCGACCACTTGTTGAGCGAGACGAGATATTTGCCGTCGGGGCTGACGGTGTCGCCCTCAGCTGCGGCGATGTGCCCCACATTGTAGTGCACTTCGGTCTTGCCCACGAGCGTCCACGGATCCTCGGGATGCAGACTGGAGAAGGAGCCCCCAAGCGTCCACCGCGCCACAGCCGGCTCGAGGAAGAGCGACGTGTAGGCATAGCCCTTGTCGTCGAACTGCGTGTGCAGCGGGCCCAGCCCCACCTCCACCTGCGCCTCCATGACACGGTCGAAGTCCAGCACAGGCACGCCGTACTGATCAGGCGTGTAGGCGCCGTCCGCGATGGCCTGCTGTATCTTGTCGAAGCTGTACACCGTCACGTGCGGGTCGAGCTTGCCCGAGACCACGATGAACTGCCCGTCGGGCGAAACGTCCACCCCGTGCGGACTCTTGGGCTCGGGGGCGAAATACAGCACGCCCTCATCGATGAGCGTCTGCAACGCAATGACGGGAAAACCGTTGACCCGAGTGAACTTCCCCTCCTTGAAGAGCTGCTCCGCCTTGCGCAGGTTGATGATGTGCAGATAGTCGTTGTCGCGCTGGCTGGCGCCGGCCTCGAAGGCGCTGTTTCCTTCCTCGACGCCGCCCGTAGCAAGCTCGGTGTTGAAGGAGTTGCCGAAGATCCAGCCCTCGCTGACCTTCTTGCCCGCGTCGAAGAGATCCTGCCAGTACGGCGGCAGCTCGAGGGCGAAGGACTGGCTCGGGTCGATCCTGCCCTTTTCACGGTCGAACTTCCACAACGTGACCGACCCTCGATACTGCTTGTTGTACTCCTCCATGGGGGCGTAGGTCCAACCCAGCGGCGTGGCGTACTGACCGCCCTCGATGATGTATTCGGTGTTGGGCGTCACCATCGTCCCGCCGTGGTCGTTGAGCGCGATGGGGTTCTTGACGATCTGCTTGGTCTCGAAGTCGCGCAAGTCGATCACCGCCACACGGGCGTTGGCCTTGTCGTTGATGAACAACCACTGCCCGTCGTAATCCCCTCCCGTCTCAGAAAGCGCGGGGTGGTGGGTGTCGGCCCAGGTGATTTCCTTGCCGTTGACCTTGCCCTCGTCGAGAATCTTGCGTGTGGGGCCAAACCCCCACCCTTGCCACGGCTCAGGCGTGAAAACGCCGATGACCCGCAACAGCCGCATCGACGGCAGGCCCACCACGAGCACCTGCCCGCTGTGCCCCCCCGAGCCGAACATGATGTATTCGTCGTGCTGCCCGGTGGGAACGTAGGTCTTCACCGCCGCCCTGATGTCGTCGGGCGTCAGTCCTCTGGCGTTGGCGATGGCCTGGATGTCGCTGCTTCCGCCTCCACCGCTGCTGCTGCTGTTGCTGGCGGCGGTGGTCGAGGTCGGTGTGGAGCCTCCTCCGCACCCTGCCAGCTGCGCCAAGGACAGGCTCGCCACAGCGATCGCTGTCGCTTTTCCAATCGTCATGTCCGACCTCCTGCTTGTGCAACGCCTGGCGAACGCCGCCGCCAGGCTGAGGTGTTGCGTGCAATGCGCCGTCAATGCGACGCTTCGCCTTCCTGCTCGCCGGTGTACGGCCTGATGGCTCGAATGAAGGCGATGATCTTTTTCAGCTTGGCGTCGTTGAGCGTGGGGTTTCCTCCTCTGGGAGGCATGGCGACGCCTGTGGTGTTCATGGGATCGCTGGGGTCGCGGCCTCGCTTGATGAACCTGAGCAGCTCGTCGTCGGGCGTGGTCGCGATGAACCGACTGGTCGTCATGTCCTTGCCCAAGCCAGGCAGTCCCCGCGCGTCGGCGCCGTGGCACGAGGCGCAGGTGCCTTCGAAGAGCGCCTTTCCTTCAGCGACGGCTGGATCGCTGAGCTTGGCCTGCAGCACGATGTCGGGCGCCTTGAAAGGCTTGGCTGTCTCCGCGTGCACCACGCCCCGGCTGCTCATGTCCACAAGCGTCAGCCCCAGAAACGTCACGATGCCTATCAGACAGAACAGCAGCACAACGCGACTGAGCCCTCTGTCCCACATCAACCCCATGAAGACGGAGACGACGAGCCCTGCCTTGACGATCGCGATGGCCACCGCTGCCCACAGGTTGCCCGATTCGCCCAGATGCACAAAGCGAGCGGTGTAGACGGTCAACGCCGTCAGCGCAAGCAGCGCCGCCAGCGTGGCGACGAGGTTGCGCAGCGGCGTGACATGGTGGTGCGAGGAGCCGCTGTGCTCGTCGAACGAAGCCTGGCCGGTCATCGGGCGTCCTCCTGTGACGAGGCGCCTGGGGCAGGGCGTTGTCGCGACCTGGGCCGCCTGTCCCTCCCCCCGTCGCCCTTTTCGACCGCGCTGGGGCGCACCGCCAAGGGCACGCGCTGCTGCTTCGGATCAGGCCTGGGCAGCAGGATAACAAGTTCTCCCTCGCGCAGCTGCGCCTGCGGCGCAGCTGCTTCGTGCGCTCCAGGAACCGGCGCAGCCACGCGCACCGTTCCCGCCTCCTCCGCAGCGGCGGAGACGAAGACGCCTCGTTCGTCCACAAAGATGTCGATCGCCTCGGGCTGAATGTCCCCCAGGTTCACCCGCACCACTGTCGCTTCTGGACGGTACTCCACCCGCCAGCGCTCCAGCCCCTCGCGCTGACAGGGAGGCTGCGACCAGATGATCGGAGCGTCGAGGCCATGGTCCACCGACGCCTCGTCTCCTGTCTGTGCGTTGCGCTGCGCCATGGGCTGCTCCGCGTCCGCCTGGTCCGCCATCCGACCCGCCGACGATCCGGATCAACGGTGGTAGCATCGCAGCCCCGCGAGCGGTTGACCATTGGGAAATCGCCCGATTCAGAGCTCTATACTCCCAGCGTCGCGACGCTCCCTGCTGCTGACGAGGAATGTCCGCCTTGCCCTGCCCTGCGCACGAGGCTGCGACCACCGACGCTGCGGCGCCCCCCGCAGGCGCCCTTGCGGACCATCAGCTCCGCGCCGTCTTCGCTGCGGCGCTCGACCCCATCGTGACGATCGACGCGCACGGCGTGATCCAAGCGGCCAGCGACTCGGTCGAGCGGGTCTTCGGCTACTCGCCGGCGGAGCTCATCGGCCGCAACGTGCGTCTGCTCATGCCCGAGCCGTATCGCAGCGAGCACGACGGCCATCTGGCGCGGTATCGAAGAACCGGCCAGACGACGATTCTCGGCAGGACGCGCGAATACCTCGGCCAGCGCAAGAACGGTGAAGTCTTCCCTGTGGAAATATCGGTTTCCCGGGCGGACCCGCCAGGCGAAGCGGGCCCCATCTTCGTGGGCATCCTTCGCGATGTCAGCGATCGCAAACGACTGGAGGAGGCCTTGCGGCGTCGAAGCGAGACGCTCGAAAAGCTCCTGCAGGAGCGGACCGACGAGCTGCGGGCCTCGCACAGACAGTTGCGCGTCTCCGACCGTTTCGCTTCGATAGGCACCCTCGCTGCGGGTCTTGGCCACGACATGAGCAATGTGCTGCTCCCTGTGCTCTGCAGGCTCGACTCGCTGGAGCAGCAGGATCTGCCAGGCTCGTCCCGAGACGATGTCGAAGCCATCCGCGACTCGATGGAGTATCTGCGGCAGCTCACCAGCGCGCTGAGGCTGCTTACACTCGATCCGGAAGACGCAGGCGACGAGGACGCGACCGACATCGGGGACTGGTGGTCGCAGGTGGGCTCCCTCTTCGCCCGCCTGGCGCCGCGTTCGGTCAGGCTCTGGTGCGAGCTGCCCGACGACCTGTCGCCTGTGCGCATCGCGCCGCACCAACTCACGCAGGCGGCCCTCAATCTCATCGTCAACGCCTGCGAGGCGGTGGGCGAGGAAGGGCTCGTCCGCGTCTGGGCTGCGCAGGAGAGCGACGATGTCGTGGCTGTGGGCGTGAGCGACAATGGACCTGGAATGCCGCCGGAAATACGCAAGCGGGCCTTCGATCCCTTCTTCACCACCAAGACGCGAGGATTATCCACCGGGCTGGGCCTGGCCATCGTCCACAGCGTCGTGCGCAAGGCGGGCGGAGACGTCGAGATCGAATCGGAGGAGGGCCGGGGCGCCACGGTCGTGATGCGGCTTCCTGTCGCCCAGGAGCGGGCGGTCAAGCGAGGAGGCGCCTTGGGCAGAGCAGGCGTGGCGCTTGCGGACGAACGAGCCGCCGCCTACGCCGCCACCGTGCTCGAGGCCATCGGCTTCGATGTGGAGCACACCGCTGCAGATCGGCCCAACGGCGTGGATCTCTGGGTGACGGAGGCGTCGGAAGCTTCGCACACAGCAGCTCGCAGGCTGCTTCGAGCCAAGGCAGGACGCAGCGTTGTCTGTCTGCTCAGCGATGCGCAGCAGGCTTCCCGGTGGCGAGACATCGGCGCACACGTGTGCGATCCTGCGGAAGGACTGGCGGGCTTGCGCAGCGCCATCCAGCGAGCGCTTCGGAACAGGAAGACCACGACCTATGGCTGAGCGACGCGTCATTCGAGTGCTGTGCGTGGACGATCATGCGTTTCTCGTCGAAGGACTGCGCGCCCGCATGGCGATCGAACCCGATCTGGAAGTCGTGGGGCGTCTTCCCAGCGCCGACACGCTGGTGCGGGCGGCGGAGCAGCTGCGGCCCGACATCGTGCTGTTGGACATCGAGATGCCAGGCGTCGACGCGTTCACAGCGCTGGAGGACCTGCGGCATGTCCTGCCCGAGGTCCGCACGATCATTCTCAGCGCACACGTGCGGGACCACTACCTCGACATGGCTGCCCAAGCGGGCGCATGGGGATATTTTTCCAAGAGCGACAGCCCGGAAGCGATTCTGGACGGCGTCCGCCGCGTGCATCGGGGCGAGTTCGCGCTCGGCCCGGAGGTCAGCAAGAGACAGCGCTCCAGCCCGCCCAGGCGCAGCGGCGACGACGGCCAGACGCGCGCCGCCTCCAGACTCGAAGCGCTCAGCCCGCGCGAACTGGAGGTGCTTCGGTTGATAGGCCGAGGCCTGACGCGCAGCGAAATCGCCCAGACCCTGCACCGCAGTCCCAAGACGGTCGACGCCCACCGCGAGGCGATCATGCGCAAACTCGACATCCACGACCGCGCGGCGCTGGTGCGCTTCGCCATCCGCGAAGGTATCGCAGAAGTGTAAAATTTTTGACAGAGGCGCTTATTCCAGTTGCATTTCGCTAAAGGTGTGTTACACTGATCCTGTACCAAATAAGCTTCGTCCCTCTCATCCCAGAGTGAGGCATCGCTATCGTGCAGATGTGAAGAGGAGCAGGAGTCATGTCAAGCAATCTAAAGCGTTTTCAATCCGTTGTTCTGTTGTCGCTGAGTAGTGCTGTATCGCTATCGATTACCGCTCAGGACTATGCACAGCCTATGTCGCTAGTCGAAGAACACCTCGACGGCGCAACAAGGCTGCACCTAAACTGGCGTACAGACTTGCTCTTTTGGAAGAAGCTACTCCTTTTCGAAGAGCCCGGTCATATGCAGATCCAGCGTACGCCTCGCTTGTCTTGGAGCGATCTGCGACTTGACCAGGCCGTAACACGCGCAACAGTGAATGTGAACAACGGCTTTAGATTGACAGAAGCGGACCTAAACGCTGGCGTCTTCATGGGTCAACCTTTTACGCTCTCGCCAAGCACAGTTTTCGAAATTAATGCAGGCGGCGCCATTGGTCCTGTTGGGACAACTTCTCCGCTGTTGCCTTTCTCCTTTGCAGGCTCCATTGTGAACATAAACAACAATGGACTGTTTGATAGTTCGTCAAGTGTACCAAGCGTTGTTTCGAATGTTGTGCTCAACGTATTACAAGGCGGCGCTATTGGCAACGGCTTTACTGCACTTTCAGGAAGCAACATTACGGTTTCTGGTGGCTCTCTTGGGGGGTTTTTTCAAGCAGGTGATGGCAGCGTGGTTAACATAACTGCAGGAAGTATAGAAGGCAGATTTACAGCGCTAAACAACAGCACGGTGAACATATCGGGCGGCGTCATAGCTGACAACTTTAGAAGTTTAGCTGGATCATTAGTAAACATTTCAGGTGGAGAATTCGCTCTCCATGGCACGCTTTCTGCAAGTATACAAGATGGATTATTTGGCACTGATGTCTTTACAGGAACCCTTGCCGACGGCACCGTCTTCATTCTTTCCGCAGAATCGGATTTGATTGAACCATTCACAATCACCTCAAATACCGTTACACTTCCACAAGTTGACACAACGCCGATTGTGGTTTCTACGGGCGCAGGCCCCGAAAAAGGATTACGCCCTGGTCAATCGCTAACATTGCAAGGCGACGCATTGATCCGCGACCACTTCGCAGCCGTAGGCGCAACGCTAAATATAGAGGGAGGCGTCGTTGGGGATGGATTGGAAGTCGCTTCGAGCAATGTGAATATTACGGGCGGCATTCTTACTGGCCGCTTCAACGCTTTTTCAGGAAGCACAGTGAATATCTCAAACGCGGCTTCTGCCGGCACAGTGTCGGCACATAATGGTAGCACAGTCAATATTAGTGGCGGTGATGTTCAAACTGTAAGATCGGAGCCTGGGGGCATCGTGAATATTTCAGGAGGCGTTATCAACTCAGCCGTAACTACAGGAATGTTTGATCCTATTTTCTTGACCGGCAATTTGAACATCACTGGAGGCCAAATAGGAAATGTGTTCATTGGCGATGACGGCCATGCGTCTATTTCAGGAGGTGTTACGGGAGCAGTAACAGTTAGACCGAATGGACAACTGGATGTGTCAGGTAGCGAGTTCATGCTTGACGGCAATCCGATCTCCGGTGGATTACATGGACTCCCTACAAACGGTGTTCTAACAGGAACATATGCTGATGGAACAGTGTTTATATTCGGATCGGGAAATGACGATATAGTGGGCGAATTGCGCCTTAACAACGCCACAGTTCCACCTGTCGACACAACCCCAATTATTGTTTCAACTGGTCCAGGGCCAAATGAAGGTCTTCGTCAAGGTCAAACACTCACATTGCAAGGCAACGCGACGCTACGCAACAACTTCGCTACTGTTGGAGCCACGCTCAATATTGAAGGAGGAAGTGTTGGCAATGGCCTTGAAACAGCATTCAGTCAAGTAAACATTACAGATGGAGTCATTGGCGAAGACATGTCCGCTTATAGCGGCAGCGTTGTAAACATAGAAGGAGGCACGATCGGCCCTGCTTTCACCGCCTTCAATGGCAGCATTGTGAACATCGAAGGGGGCACGATCGGCCCTGCTTTCACCGCCTTCAGTGGTAGCATTGTGAATATTCGAGGAGGCCTGGTTGATGATATCTTTATTGCCACACCTGGAAGTGAGGTTAATCTTTTTGTACAGGATGCATTTCTCGATGGCGTCCCTCTCGACATCATGCCCGGCGAGAGCATGCTGATTACGCAGCGAGGCGGTAGCATTTTCCAAGCAACGCTTGCTGATGGCTCCTTCTTTGACCTAACGCTGAACGACATCAGTAAATTCAGTGATATATTTACGGCAACTCAGGATTTAATAAGCTCAGGCGCGCTGTTTACGGTATCTGTCGTGCCAACACCTGGCGGTCTCGTTTTTGTTCCGTTGCTCGGCGGCGCCTGTGCGCTGCGTCGTCGCAGACGAGGTTGACTGCAACCTGCATTGAGTCCGCTGTAAAGGCGCTCACAGCACAATACAAGGGACTTCGACCAGCGTTGGGGCTGTCCCAGCGCTGGGCGTGAGGGATTTGAATCCATTCGGCAATCTTCGAGGAAAAAGCCTGTTCCAGCAGTGAGCGGTGCAACTCTGTCTGAAAGCCTTGCCACGAGAGATCGACTGCCCCTCAGCGACGCCGAGCAGACCGAGGCTGTGCGGTGTCTGCTCCGGGAGACGGGGCCGACCGGATGACACCTAGCCACCACCAACAGCACCAAGGCGGCAGCGAACCCTCAAGGCGGACTACAGGGCCGCCTTCGCTCATGGGCCTGCAAACGCTGGTTCGGGCGGTTGTCTTCGGACGCAGCGTGCACACTTGACACAGCGGACCACGGGGCGTTGCGCTTGGG
>CAYPBL010000003.1:0-9826 GCA_964408965.1 uncultured Phycisphaeraceae bacterium
TTAGTTAGCGCAGCTATTCCCTTGCTGACTGGAAGATTCGATGTGTTTCGCGTTGTGGATCCCGGAGCCGCAGGCATTGAATTTGCAGCGATGGCCACTGTGTATCTACTTATATTTATGGTAATGTATCGATGGGGTATAGGTGTTCGAGGTCTTGCAAGGCGACTCTCTTCGTCGGTTAGAAATCCACCAAGCGGAACATTCTTGTTGTTTATGTCCGCGGTGTTTGTGATACTTTCGGCCATACTCAGATTCGCAGTGCTAATTCCATATGTGGGAATAGTTTCAAATATTGTTGGTGTAGGGTTTGCCTCGGCAGCGGCAGGTCTGGTTGGGTGGGTATGGGGGAGGCGCATTCTCAATCCTGCACATATGGCATGGGGCATAATTATTGCGCTCTCAGCGTCTGCGGTTGCGATAACAGGTGAATTTGGACGAAGAAACCTCGTGTCGGTAGGTGCAGGCTTGATGTGGGGAATGTACTTTGCCCAGTGGCGGTACGATCGTCCAAAAAATACTCTCAAGAAGTTTATAATTGTATCCGTGCCTCCACTGTTGATGGTTGCGCTGTACACCAGCGTGCGAGGCTCCTTCGGCCAAGGGGGATTAGTACAACAAGTGTCAAAGATGGCGCAAGGGAACTTGAAGGAAGGGTTGGCGCAGCTTGCAAGTGGACAAGTGACAGGGCAAGCAGCACTGTGGGTAATAGAAAATTATCCTGAAGAGAGGCCATACGAGCACTTGTTTTCGATAAAATATTTTTTCATGATACCAATACCTCGTGCTCTATGGCCGGACAAACCTACACCCATAAGCACAAAACTTGCCAGACAAGCAAATATAAAAGGCGTTGATCAGGGGGGGGTGACATTGCCTCCAGGCGTTGTCGGCAATGCGGCCGCGGAAGGGGGGTGGTACGCGCTGTTAATATATGCAGCTGTATCAGGATTGTTCATACGGTTTTTTGATGAGGTTGTTGCGTCAAATACGCATCACCCGCTTGTTGTGCTGGCGGTTGGTACACAACTTGGTCAGATATTAGGATTGCCACGAGGTGAACCATCAAATTTTGCAAACATATATATTATGAGCTTTACAGGTGTGTGGATCACCATGATGCTTGTGGCCAAAATGCTTGATGCGTTCGGCGTAAAGCGTCAACTCGACGTGGTGCAGGAAATAGAAGACATGGATGACGCGGATATAGCCCATGTCGAGGATCATGATGCGAGCGACATGGTGATCTAAGGAATCTGCGAGGTCGCAAAATGCGTAAACATGAACGTCAGGCGTGCGCGGGAGCGTTGCGGGCAGCGGTTTTGCCCTGAGCGGTCAGCCAGGCCCACTGTTTGCGCAGGCCTGCTTCGAAGGGGGTGTGCGGCGAGAAGCCCAGCTCCGCTCCGCTGCGGGTCAGATCCGCGTACGTTCGTTGCACATCGCCAGGCTGCATCGGCAGCTGCTGGACGCGGAGCTCCCGGCCGGTGACGCGCGCGATCGCGTCGATCATCTCCCGCAGGGTCACAGGGTGTGATCCGCCCAGGTTCCAGATGCGAAAGCCATGCGATTCGATTGCGCGGGCGGCGGCCAGGACGCCTTGCACGATGTCGTCGATGTAGGTGTAGTCCCGGCTGGTCGCGCCGTCGCCGAACATCGGGATGGGCTTGCCCTGCTGGGCAAGACGCATGAACTTGGCGATGGCCAGGTCCGGCCGTTGCCGAGGCCCGAAGACAGTGAAGAAGCGAAGACAGGCGATCGGGAGATCGTGCAGGTGGTGGTATGTGCTGGCGATCAGCTCGCAGGCCCGCTTGGTGGCGGCGTAGGGACTGACGGGACGCACGCAGGGGTCGTCCTCGCGGAAGGGAACGCGGGAAGCGTCGCCATAGACGCTGCTGGAAGAGGCGATGAGAGTGCGGCAGGGGGCGTGCAGCGCCCGGACAGCCTCGAGCACGTTCGTCGTCCCGAGCACGTTCACCGAGGCGTACAGCGCAGGGTCGGCGATGCTCGGGCGCACGCCTGCGCGGGCAGCGAGGTGCACGACCAGGTCGGGTTGGACCTGCTGGGTGAGGTTCGTCAGCGCCGTTGCGTCGCGGATGTCGAGGCGGTGGAAGGCGAAGTCGCTGCCTGTGCGGGCGGCGGCTGTGGCGATGGCGTCGAGGTTGTGCTGCTTGAGGGCAGGGTCGTAGAAGTCGTCGAGGTTGTCCACGCCGACCACGCTGACGCCTTGGCGCAGCAGCGCCTCAGCGACGTGCGAGCCGATGAAGCCTGCGCAGCCCGTGAGCACACAGCGGCGGGCGCAGGGGGGGGACGTCGGCGCTGCTGGTGAAGACGCGCTCACACACACCTCCTCAATCGCGATTCGAGAGGGCGCTGCACAGAGTGGATCGTAGTGTGAACGAGAGGGCCCCGGCGGCAGCCTGTGTCACGACCCGCCTGGAAAGCAGGGCGCCATGGTGAAACGGCGCCCCGCTGGAGGAGAGAGAGATCACGCCAATGGTACACAAGATCGGTCCGGGCGCCCTTGCGGACTTGAAAATGGGGACAACCTGTTGCAGCCTCGATCGCAGGCCTTGGCGGAACCGCCCTCAGCTGTACACCAGCGGAGCCAAGGCGACGCAGAGCAGGCCGGTGAGGAGGGTAAGGGGGAGACCAAATCGGATAAAGTCCGCTGGTTTATAGCCTCCGGGCCCCATGACCATCAGGTTTGTCTGGTAGCCGATCGGGCTGGCGAACCCTGCGGAGGCGGCGATGGCCAGCGTCGCTGCGTAGGGAAGGAAGGGGGCGCCCGCGGTGCGCGAGGTCTCCAAGGCGATGGGAAACATGAGCACCGCAGCGGCGTTGTTGGAGATCACCTGCGTGAAGGAGGCGGTGAGGGCGAAGATCGCCGCCAGAAGAGCCCACCCGCCCAGGGGGGCGACGGCTGCAGCGACGCTGTGGGCGATGGCGGCGGCCAAGCCTGTGCGCTCCATCGCCAGCCCCAGCCCGAAGGAGGCGCCGATGACGACGAGCACCTGCCAATCCACGGAGGAGCGGGCCTCGGGACCTGTGCAGCAGCGTGTCAGAATCATCCCCAGCGCCGCAGCGAGGGAGAAGACGAGCGCGAAGTCGGGTTTGAGCGTGATGGCCAGGACCAGCGCAGCGAGGATCGCCAGCGCCACAGGGGCTAGGCTGTGGCGGGGCGAGGCGGCGCCCGGTTGTTCGGTGACGAGATAGAAGTCGCGGCTGTTGCGGTTTCTGGCGGCGAAGCCTGCAGGGGCCTCGAGGAGGAGGGTGTCGCCTGGCCTGAGGCGGATGTCGCCGAGCTTTCCCCGCAGTCGTTCGCCGCCCCGGTGGACCGCGATGACGACGGCGCCATACCGGGTGCGGAAGGCGGCGTCGCGGATGCTCAGCCCCACCAGATCGGAAGAGGCGGCGATGACGGCTTCGACGAGCCTGATCTGATGGCGAGGTCCCTGCAGCCGCTGGGCTGCTTCGTCGGCTGCCGGCGTCAGGCCCTTGATCCGCTGCAGGTCCACGACGGATTCGACGGCGCCCACGAAGACGAGGGTGTCGCCTGCGTACAGGCGTTGTTGCGGGCTGACGGCCACGATCGTCTCGTCCGGGCGTTCGATGCGCGCAAGAAAGAGGCCTGGGAGGTGTCGCAGTCCCGCCTGCTCGACGGTGCGGCCGGCTACGGGCGAGTCGGGCTCGACCCGCAGAGCGGTCATGTATTCCTTCGGGTCGGAGTCTTTGCGATCGGGGCTCTGCTCAGCGGCGCCGAGGAGTGTGCGGTGGGCCAGCCAAATGAACCCCAGGCCGGCTACAGCGATGGGCAAGCCGACCTTGGCGAGGGTGAACATGCCCAAGGGCTCCAAGGGCGTCGCGTCGGCGGCGGATGGGGCGCTTCGGTGGGCGTCGATCAGCGCCGCTACGACCAGGTTGGTGCTTGTCCCGATCAGGGTGCACATGCCGCCCAGGATGGCTGCGTAGCTCAGCGGCAGAAAGAGCGCGCGGGGGGAAAGATGGCAGCGTCGGGCCCAGCCCGAGAGCACGGGCAGGAACATCGCCACGATGGGCGTGTTGTTCACAAAGGCGCTGGCGACGGCGACCGGGGCGGTCAGTCTGGCCACGGCGCCCATGGAGGTTCGAGGTCGGCCGAGCAGCGGCGCGGTGAGCCTGTCCACGGCGCCGGTTTCCCGCAGGCCCGCTGCGACGACGTAGAGCAGTCCCACCGTCGCCACGCCTGGGTTGGCGAAGCCCCGCAGAGCGTCGCTTGGGGAGAGGATGCCCGCCAGCAGCAGCGCAAGGAGGCCCGAGAGCAGGACGAGGTCGGCGCCGACCTTGCCGTGGATGAGTCCGCCCACCATCAAAGCTGCGACAGCGGCGGTCAGCCACGCGGCGACGGACAGGCCCCACAGGTCGGCAGCCAGGAAATCGGGGGGGAGCATGCTTTCTGTACTCGGTCCGCAGCAGGGGCGTTCAGCAGTGCGCAGGGGTGGCGCAGGCGTGGGGGCGCATCAAAGCAGCCCGGCGCGGCGGCGACGGGCTGAGGGAGGACGCGCGGCCCCCTGGAAACAGGCGGCCCCTGGAAACAGACAGGCGGCGCTCAGTTGGCGCCCTTGAGCAGCGCCTCGATGTGGGCGATCAGCGCAGGGTCGTCAGGCTTGACGGTGGGGTGGAAGCGGGCCACGACGTGGCCTGTGCGGTCGACGAGGTACTTCTGGAAGTTCCACAGCACCGGGCCGCCGATCGGTTCGGGCAGCGAGGTCAGCCGCTGGTACAGCGGATGGATGTCCTTGCCCTTGACGCTGATCTTGGTGAACATGGGGAAGGTGATGCCGTAGGTCTTGGTGCAGAACTCGGAGATCTCCTTGTTGGTCCCGGGCTCCTGATTGCGGAAGTTGTTGGCGGGAAAGCCCAGGACGACGAAGCCCTGGTCCTTGTAGCGCTCGTAGAGCTTCTGCAGGCCTGCGTACTGGGGCGTCAGTCCGCACTTGCTGGCGGTGTTGACTATGAGGATGACCTTGCCTTCGTAGTCGCGCAGGCTCTGCTCGGAGCCGTCGAGGCGGGGGATGGTGAAGTCGAGCACGTAGGTGGGATCGTCCGTGTCCGCCTGAGGCGAGGCAGCGGGGGCGTGTGTCGCTGCGAAGGCGCCCAGCAGGGCGACGACGGCGAACGAAGCGTGGCGGCGGATGGTGCGTGTGCGCATGGCGGAGGCTCCTGTGTGGTCCTGTTCCTGTCTCCTCCAGAGACGTGGGCTGCTGCCCTTGCTGGGAGTGTATGGCGTGTGCCCGTAGGATGCGTGGAATGAGTCGGCTTGTGCGGACGGTTCGACTGGCGCTGTCGGCTGCGGAGGAGGCTCAGCAGGCGCCCGCCAACACCGCTGCGGGTCATCCCCGCTGGGTGGACGGCGCCTCGTGGGTGGAGATCGTGGTGCACGTCGCGGCGGAGCCCGACGCGCGGACGGGTTTCGTCGCGGACATCCGCGAGCTGGACGGGCTGACGCGAGCCCTGGCTGCACGAGCGTGCGCCGAGGCGCGTGGGGCGCCTTCGCACGCAGCGGCGCTGCAGGCTGTGGCACGCGGGATGGCGGAGGCGCTGGGCGAGCGCTTCCTCCTGGCGGCGATGCGGCCGGCGCCTGGCCTGCTGCTTGCACTGGAGCGAGACGACATGACCCATGCGCTCATCTGTCAGCGGTTCGAGTTCGCTGCGGCCCACAGGCTGCATTCGCCTGCTCTTTCGGAGGAGGAGAACCGGGCCGTCTTCGGCCTGTGCAACAACCCCAGCGGCCACGGGCACAACTACTGGCTCGAGCCTGTGGTCAGAACGCCGCTGCGCGAGGGGGCGCCTGCGCTGTCGCTGGCGCAGCTCGAGCAGGCGACGCTCGAGACGGTCGTGCAGCGTTTCGACCACAAGCACCTCAACGTCGACTGCGAGGAGTTCCGCCAGCACAACCCGACCGTCGAGCGGATCGCCCAGGTCTGCTTCGAACTGCTGGCGCCGGCCATCGAGGAGGCGTCGCAGGGCCAGGCCAGGCTCGAGTGCGTCAGACTGTGGGAGACGGAGAAGACCTGCTGCGTCTACCCCGCGATGGAAGGCGCCGCCTGGGCGGCGCTGACGCCCTGAAGCGAAGGGTTGTGAGGCGGCGCGTCAGCGGGCGAGCTGCTCGCGCAGCCGTTGACGGGCGGCGAGGACGGCGCGCTCGCTCCAGCCTGCGACCAGCAGCGAAAGACGGCTGTTCGTCGCTGCCCCCCAGACCGGGGCGCGCACCAGGCCCGTCGTGTCGAGTCTGGTCCACCAGATGCGGGTGTCAGGATCGACGCGCACACGGTTGCGCATGGGGCTGAGCAGCAGCGCCAGCTGCGCGAGGGCGTCGTCGGCGGAGGCGCCCGGGCGCAACTCCACGAAGACACTGGCTGCGCCTGGGACGGGCAGCAGCGGCGCAGGGTCGTCCGAGATCACGACGTAGGGCGCCAGAGCGTCGAAGAGTCGCTGTTGCGCCTGATCCGTCAGCGACGCCCAGCGGGCGCGGATCGCCTGGAAACGGGCCAATCGCGAGTCGCGCTGCGCCGCCTCCAGCACATCGAGCAGAAGGGCTGTGATCCGCGGCCAGTCGACCGGAACCACCACGGCGAAGGAGCCCTGCGGCGGCGGCTGCGTGAGCGCCGCAGGCCAGCGGTCCAGCGTCAGTGCGCGATGGTGGATCGTGAAGGACGGCGAGGGGGATGGTTCGTCTGCGTCGTACGGCTTGGGCGTGATGGGGCCTGTCGGGGGAGCAGCGGCGTCGGTCCACGTTGCGTCCAGAGCCAGCAGCGGGGGGTGTGCGGCGCCGGGGGGAGGGTCGATCCAGCGGCCATGGAGCATCAGCTGCGACGCGTTATCGAGGCCCAGGGCACGCAGCGTGCGGGGGGTTCTTCCGGAGAGAAAGGCCTCGGGAAAGCGCGCGCGGAAGGCATCGAGGTCGAGCCAGGCTTCGAAGAAGACGTCGCCAGCCGGTCGGGCTGCGTCGACAGCGGCCCGGTGCGCCCGCCAAGGCGGATCGCTCTGCGGCGTCTTTCGCTCGGAGGCGACCCAGTGGGCCAAGGCGTCCTTCCCAAGTGCGATCAGGAACGATCCTTTGCGGCTCGTCCAGGCCAGTTCGCGCCAGGAGGGGGCGTTGGCTGCTCGAAAGGCGACGCCTTCGGCGCCGTCCGGCAGGGCTACGACGCGCTGCTGGCCGGCGGGGGCGTCGGGCGGCGCGTCGCTGAGCAGGATGGCCCGCAGGGTGCGGAGCGTGGAGCGGTGGTCGGCGCCTGCGCCCAGAACCAGGGTCATGTCGATGGAGCGCAGGTCCATGCCTGTACCTGAGGGCGGCCTGACGGCGTGGAAGTCTCGCAGCGCCAACAGGTGTGTGGCGGCGCCCACCTCCGCAGCGGCCAGGGCGCCCGCGAGCAGTCTGGCGCCCTGTTCGTCCTGCACAAGATGGCTGGCGACGACGGCGCGGAGCGCGCTCAGCGCCGCCTGCCTTTGCGCCTGCTGTCCCTGGGCGGCGGTGAAGCGCGAGGGGTCCAGTCGCCACCAGGCGATGGCGTCCGCTGGAGGCTGCAGAGGATCGGCCTGCGCAGCGACGTCGCCGATGGCGGCGAGCAGCGCCGCTGTCACGAGGATCGCTCGACGACGGCGACGGTGGTTCACGGGGCTGTCGTGGACGGGGCTGGGGACCGAGACAGGCGACTGAGGCGTGCGGGCGCGAGCATGAAGTCGGGCTTCTTGTCGCGGATTCGTCTGGGAAGGCGCCAATCGACGTCCTTGTTCACAGGGTTGTCCAGGATTTGGAAGAACTCCGGGAGCGAGAGCAGTTTGGGGGTTCCGTCTTCGAAGACGACGGGGACCGTGTCTCCCACGGCGTAGGCGGCCCGGCTGTAGGCGAGCAGTCGGACAGGATTGGGAGGCGTGGTGGCGTGGCCGCCGAAACGGATGAAGAAGTCGCCCTGACCGTCACCCGCCCAGTCGACGGCGCTGTCGAGCAGGTCCGCCTGCGCGTAGCCGCCGTCGACCAGGGCCTGGAAGTTGTCGGGGTAGCGGCCCTTGTGCTCGTGGGCGTAGCGCGCCATGGCTGTGGCGATCTCGAAGAGGGGCCTCGTATCCTCGATGGCGCGCTGGATGTGGTCGAGCTGCCTGCGGGTCTGGAGCATCGTGTGGAGCGTCTGCGGCGTCGAAGCGATGGCGCCGAGGACGCCCTGCATCAGGCCGAGGCTGACGGATCGGGCGAGAACGCCCACAGTCATGGGGAGGCTCTGGGCGACGCTGGCGGGGGCGCGTCCCTCGAAGACGAGGTCGTCGCCTTCCCAGTACGTCAGTCGCTCAGCGGGGCGGACGTCCCTGGTCAGGGCGTCGAGCGGAGGCAGCAGCAGGCCTGGCTCGCGCGTCGGGTCGACGGGCGAGCGGACGGCGTTGGCGAAGGCTGAAGCCAGCAGCGTCGAGAGGCCGTAGCCTGCAGCGATGTTGGACGTGGCGGGAAGGAAGGAGTAGCCGACAAGCGGCTTGGACGCCAGGGCCCGTTGCACAGACGGGAGCGAGGCCAGGCTCGGTCGACGGTGACGCAGCTGATCCACCGCGCCAGAGATCGCCTCAGGCGTCAGCGAGACGAGCAGCCAATCGTCCACCAGCGCAGCGGTCGGCGCAAGCGGCATCGGCGCTCCCGGGAAGAGCAGGCTGACCACGTCGACGCCGTTGACGTCGCTGTGGCGGAAGCGGACGTACGCAGCGGGGCCGTCGGGGGGGACAGCGTCGGCCAGCTGCTCGTTGGCGGCCCGGCTGAGCCCGGTCATGACGCGGCGCATCGCGGCGGCGTCGCCCACCCGCAGCGCCATGACGGGCGTGAGGGCGCTGGTCGTGGCGTAGAAGGCGATCGTGTCGCCCAGCGCAGGGAGCAGGTCGTTCTCGAGCGAGAGTCCCGCAGCTGTTTCGAAACGCTCCACCCAGGAGGCGGTCAACGGGCTGGCCTTGAGCGGCAGGAGCAGGTCCTGCGTCGCGCGGGAAAGGTGCACACGGAGGGCGCCGGCAACGGTGGCGTCGCGGGGAATCGGGGCGAAGTCCTCCGCGGTCAGCGGCGCGCCGTCCAGAACGGAGACCTGTTGGACGCTCCGGGCGCCGAGGAGTCTGACGCGGCTGAGGAGGCGGTCGCCCGTGCGTTGGACGCTGACGTCCATTCTGATCTTGAAGAGGTCGAGCAGCTGCTGCATGAACGGCGGGGCGGCGCCCAGCTGCGCCTGCATCTGGAGGAAGCCGGTGAACAGCCCCTTGAGCGGCGCCAGCGACAGGTGAAAGCGCAGCAACTGCGAGCCGTCTCCGGGCGCGCGGCCCAGCGCAGCGAAGAGCGCGTCGGCGTCGACGTCCTCGCCAAGACGCAGACTCCAGCGCCAGGCGCCGGCGTCGCTGCGGCTTGGGCCGAAGCGGACGGGGCCGATCGGCGTCATCGCCTCGAGCAGGTCGTCGTTGGCGCCGGCGGGCTCGAGGACGACCTGACCAGACTGCTGCAGCAGCTGCGTCACGAGCGTCTGGAGGGTGCGGGCGTCGGCTTCGTCGCGCACGCCGATATCCAGGGCGGCGACGACGTGGGGCTGGCCTGTCTGGGGATCGGCGCCCTGCAGGGCCACGGCGAGCCTGTGGGGCTGTTCGAGCAGGGTGCGGGCCAGCAGGGCCAGTGTGGCGCCATCTGGCCCTTCGTAGTCGGGGATCTCGTCGGGCAGCTCGGCAAGTCTGGCGGGCAGCATCGCTAGCGCGCGGGCGAAGCCTGCGTCGAGCGGATGCGCCAGCCAGTCCCGAGCCGGCGCCGAGTCGAGCACCAGCAGCGGCTCGAGCGGCGCGT
>CAYPBL010000003.1:9926-19851 GCA_964408965.1 uncultured Phycisphaeraceae bacterium
GCCGCCCCGACGCATCCTGCTCATTCGGCCCAGCGCGCTGGGGGATGTGGCGCGGACGACCCCGGTGGCGGCGAGCCTGCGCAGGGCCTGGCCCGAGGCGCGGATCGACTGGCTCGTGCGCGAGGAGTTCGCGCCGGCTGTGGCGCATCACCCTGCTGTCGACCGTGTCGTGTTGTTTCCCCGCAGGAGGCTGGGGGAGGTGTGGCGGCGCAGCTGGGCCAAGGAGGCGGCGCAGCTGCTGGGCGCGCTCAGGCGCACCGGCTACGACCTCGCGCTCGACTGTCAGGGGCTTGCCCGCAGCGGCCTGTTCGCCTGGGCGACGAGGGCGCCTGTGCGGGTGGGCTTCGCCGACGCGCGCGAAGGCGCCTGGCTCGGCGTCAACCGCCGCGTCAGAACAGCGCAGCGGCACACGGTCGACCGCATGCTGGCTCTGGTCGAGGCGGTGGGGGTCGAGCCCGTGCGCGACATGCGGCTCCACAGCCCGCCTGGGCTGGCGCTTCCCGAGCAGCTGACAGAGAGGCGCTATGCGGTCGTTGCGCCCACGAGCCGCTGGCCCGGCAAACGCTGGCCTGCGGAGCGGTTCGCCCAACTGGTGGAGCGGCTGCTGGCGGAGGGGCTCGTCGAGCGCGTCGCTGTGGTGGGGGGCGCGGGCGAGCGGGCGCAGTGCGCGCCGCTGCTCGACCTGGCGCAGGAGGAGCAGCGGGTGGTCGACCTCGTCGGCGCGACGGATGTGGGCCAGCTGCTCAAGCTCATCGAGCGCAGCGCCCTGGTCGTGGCCAACGACTCGGCCGCCCTGCACATCGCGGTGGGGTTCGACAGGCCCATCGTGGGGCTCTTCGGGCCCACCCGGGTCGAACGCGTCGGACCCTACGGCCGGGAGCAGGACGTGCTGCAGCGCCTCGAGCCCAACGACCGCTTCGACCACAAGAACGCAGCGGCTGGGGCGCGCATGATGGCCCGCATCAGCGTCGACGAAGCGTTCGAAGCGGCGGCCCAGCGCCTGGCGACGGCGGCGGAGACGGCCCAGCGATGAGGACGCGGTTGGTCCTGGCCAGCTCCTCGCCACGCAGGGCCCAGCTGCTGCGCGAGGCGGGGATCCCCTTCGTGCAGGTCGAGCCTGGGGTGGACGACGCGGAGCTGACGCCGGCGGTCGGCCTCTCCGCTGCGGCGTGGGCCATGGCGCTGGCCTACCTCAAGGCGCGATCGGCCATGCGGTGCATGGCTGCTGCGCAGGAGCGGACGGTGTGGCTCGGCGCCGACACGCTCGTCGTCCTTGCGGACGGCTCGATCGTCGGCAAGCCCGCGGACGAAGCAGAGGCGCGGGCGACGCTCGAGCGGCTGGCGGGGGCGGAACATCGGGTCCTCACCGCTGTGGCGCTGCTGCGCTGCGATGCGGAGGAGCGGGATCGCCCCTGCGTCAGGCGGCTCTTCGTGGACGAGGCGGTCGTGCGGCTGGGGAGGCTGGGCGACGAAGCGATCGAGGAGCATGTGGCTTCGGGGCGCTGGCGGGGAAGAGCGGGCGGGTACAACTACGCCCAGCAGCGCGACCTGGGCTGGCCGCTTGCCTGCGAAGGGGACGAGGCGACCGTGGTGGGGCTGCCCATGCGGAAGCTGCCTGCGTGGCTGGCGGTCTTCAGCAGCGGACGATGTGCGCAGACCCTAGAGTCCCGCTGATGGTCGCTGGGGCGATTGGCCAGACGATCGTGCAGGCCTGGGCGGCGATTCCCGCTGCGGGGGCGATCATGCTCATGATCGCTGGGCACATGGCGCGGATCGAGGTCCGCGCAGCTCCGCTTGCGCGCAGGCGGATCAGGCTGGCCAACGGGTGGGTGATGCTCTTCGTCACGCCGTTGCTGGCGGCGGGGCTTGGACTGTTCGATCCCCGCGCGCAGCAGCGGGCTTTCGTCCTGACGTGGATCATGATCGCGGCGCTGCTGGTGGTGGCGATCGTCCTGGCGGGAATGGACGCGGCGCTGACGCTGCGCCTGGCCCGGCGCGAGCTGCGCAGACTCAAACGCGACAGCGCCCTGGCGGCGCTGCAGGACGTGCGCGACAGACGCAAGGCTGCGGCGAAGCGCAGCGGGGCGGAGCATGAGCTTCGCTGATGCACACGGGCGCGGCGCGCTTGCGCCTCCGGTCGCGGCGCCCCGGTGGGCGCTGGCGCCACTGGCGAGGCTCTATGGCGCAGCGGCGGCGGCGCACCAGCGGCGCAGAGCGCGCAGACGCGTCGACGTCGGCCTGCCGATCGTCAGCGTCGGCAACATCACCGCTGGCGGAACCGGCAAGACGCCCATGACGCAGTGGGTCGTTCAGCAGCTGCGGGCGATGGGCAGGCGGCCCGCGGTGGCGCTGCGGGGAGGAAGGGGCGAAGACGAGGCGCTGCTCCATGCGCAGGCGCTGGGCGGGGCGCCCGTGGCGGTTGGCGCTGACCGGGCGCGGGCGATCGATCAGCTGCGGACGCGCGGCGAAGCCTTCGACTGCGTCGTGCTCGACGACGGCATGCAGCGGCGCGAGCTGGTCAAGCGGCTGGAGATCGCGCTGGTCGACGCGACGCGCGACCCCTTCCGCGACGCCCTGCTTCCCCTGGGCCTGCTGCGCGAACCCGTCGACGGCCTTGCCCGGGCGGACGTGATCGCCCTGACGCGGGTCGACCTGCCGCCTGCTGGAGAGGCGCAGAGGCTGGCTGACACGCTCGCCAAGGCCTTTCCCGCAGCGACCATCGCGCAGGTGGAGCTGGGATGGTCGGCGCTGCGGATCGTGGAGGCGGAGGGGGAAGAGCGCGTCGAAACGGTCGACTGGCTGCGGGGGCGCCGCGTCGCGGCGCTGTGCGCGGTGGGAAGGCCCGCAGCCTTCTTCGAACAGCTGCGGCGGGCGGGGGCGACGGTCGCGGCGAGGCTCGCGCTTGCTGACCACGCGGCGATGGGCGGTCGGAGGCTGCGAAGGGTCAGACGGCTGCTCGAAGAGGCCGCGGCAAAGACCCTGGTGTGCACGGAGAAGGATTGGGTGAAGCTGGGGCCTGCGCTGGAGCGGCTGGGCGGGACGGCGCAGCTGGGGGGGGCGGCGGTGGTCAGGCCCGTGCTCGAGGCGCGCTTCCGCCACGGCGAGGAGGCGGTGCGGCGGGCGCTGGCTGAGGCAGTGGAGGCTGGCGCCAGCGCAGCGGAGACGGTGCGGGAGGGCGCTGGAGGGGCGCTCAAGGCGATAGGCTCTGGGCGATGAGCGGACTGCTGGCTGCCCTTGCTGCATGGAGGTCCTTCCCCGTGGTCGTGGTGGGGGACTTCATGCTCGACGAGCAGGTCTTCGGCGACGCGGAGCGGATGAGCCCCGATGCGCCGGCCCCGGTGCTGCGCGTCCGCAGCAGGGAGCGCTCCCCTGGCGGCGCAGCCAACGTCTGCCTCGATCTGGCGGCGCTGGGAGGGAAGGTGCGGGCTGTGGGCGTCGTGGGCCGCGACGAGGCTGGCGTCGCGCTGCGGGGCATGCTCGAAGAGGCGGGGGTGGACGCGGCGGGGCTCGTCGAGGTGGACGACCGACCGACCACCATCAAGCGCAGCCTCGTCGGCCTGGCCCAGCATCGGCATCCGCAGAAGATGCTGCGGATGGACGAGGAGTCGCGCGCCCCGGTCGAAGGAAAGACCGCTGAGATGCTGGCCAAGGCGGTCGAGCGGGCGCTGGAGGACGGCTCGACGCTGTGCCTCGAGGACTACGGCAAGGGGGTGTGCACCCAATGGCTGTGCCAGGAGGTGGTGGCGCTGGCCAGGCGGGCGGGCGTCGAGGCGCTGGTTGACCCGGCGCTGGGGGCGCCCCTGGAGCGCTACCGCGGCTGCACGGCGTTGACGCCCAACCGGACCGAGGCGGAGGCGCTGCTTGGGGTGGAGATCGACCCTGCCTCGACACAGGCCCTCGAGGCGGCGGCGCAGCTGCTCGACGCCCTCGAGGCCCAGGCGGTGGCGCTGACGCTCGATCGCCACGGCGCAGCCCTGGCTGCGCGCAGGGCCGACGGCTCGACCGCCACGACCCGACTGCCGACGCGGGCGCGGGAGGTCTACGACGTCACGGGGGCGGGGGACATGGTGCTGGCGGCGATGGCCGCGGGCAGGGCCAACGGCCTTGCCTGGGAGGACGCCGCCAGGCTGGCCAACATCGCGGCGGGGCTGGAGGTTGAGGTCTTCGGCGCCCGGCCCATCCCCCTGGAGCGGGTGCACCGTGCGGCGCTGCTCGAGGAGCGAGCGCAGGGGCACAAGCTGCGAACGCTCGAGGAGACGCTCGTCGAGGTCGCGGCCCTGCGAAGAGAGGGCAAGACGATCGTCTTCACCAACGGCTGCTTTGACATTCTGCACGCAGGCCACATCGCACTGCTGCGCGAGGCCCGCGCCCAGGGCGACGCGCTCTTCGTCGGCCTCAACGACGACGACTCCGTGCGCAGACTCAAGGGGCCGGGAAGACCCGTGCATCCGCTCGCCGATCGGGCGGCGGTCCTCAGCGAGCTGCGCTCGGTGGACTGCGTCACGCCCTTTGCGGAGGACACGCCAATCCCCCTCATTCAGGCGATCCGGCCGGACGTGCTCGTCAAGGGGGACGAGTACGCCCGCAGCGAAGTCGTGGGGGGGGAGCTGGTCGAGTCCTGGGGCGGACGGGTGCACCTGGCGCGGACCCTCGACGGACGCAGCACGTCGCGCGCCGTGCGGAAACTCCACGAAGCGGGCGCCTTCGAAGAGCCGATGCGGAAGCCCTGATGGACGGCGATGGCGTGCGCGTGTGGGAGGAGAAGGCGTGGGCGGGTGCGGCGCACCTGGTCGTGCTCAAGCGGCCCTATCTCGACGCTGCTCTTGCGGGGACCAAGCGCGTGGAGTCGCGGCTGTCGCGCAACCGCTGCGCGCCCTTCGGGCAGGTGGCGCCTGGCGATGTGCTGCTGCTCAAGGAGTCCTGCGGGCCGCTGCGCGCCTGCGCGCGGGCGGGCAGGGTGCTGACGTACGCGAATCTGGCGCCTGCGGACGTCGAAGAGCTGCGCAGGCGGCACAATCGTCTCATCGGCGGGCCTGCTGCGTACTGGCGGGCCAAGCGCCTGGCTCGCTATGCCACGCTCGTGTGGCTCGAGGAGGTCGAGCCCGTCCCGCTGGGGCTGATCGACGTCCCCAAGCTGCACGGCGCAGGCTGGCGAAGACTGGGCGCGACGGAGGCGGCGAGGCTGCTCGGTAAGACGCTGGCGGTGTAGGCTGCGGACATGGCCCACACGCACGGGCGCCAGGCTGACGGCGGGCCCTGGCGGGACGACAGAGAGGCCCTGCTCGGGCGGCTGCTCGAGGGGGGGATGGCTGCCAGGCTCTTCGCCCTTGCGCGCCTCGAAGACCTCGGGCCCGACGACGTCGATGTGACGAGCGAGGCGGCGCTGCCCGAAACGGCGCGCTTCGAGGGGGCGGTTGTGGCGCGCGAGCCCTGTGTGGCGGCGGGGCTGGCGCTGGCGCCTGCGCTCTTCGAAGCCTTCGGCGCCTCGCTGCGGTTCGAGACGGCGGCGCGCGACGGCGAACGCGTCGAGGCGGGACGGACGCTGGCGAGGCTCGAAGGCTCGGCCCGCATGGCGCTGCGCGTCGAGCGGACCCTGCTCAACCTGCTGGGCAGGCTCTCGGGCGTGGCGACCTTGACGGCGGCTTTCGTCGAGCGGGCGCAGCGGGGCGGATCGGCCCAGGTCCTCGACACCCGCAAGACGACGCCTGGGCTGCGCCTCTTCGAAAAGTACGCTGTGGCCTGCGGCGGCGGGCGGCCCCACCGCTGGGGGCTCTACGACGCGGCGCTGCTCAAGGACAACCACCTGGCCCAGGTGACGCTGGCGGAGCTGCCCGACGTCGTGCGGCGCTTCGCTGACCGGGCGCGACAAAGGCCCGGCGTGCGCTTCGTCGAGGTCGAGGTGGACTCGCTTGCGCAGCTGGAGACGCTGCTGCGCAGGGCGGCGGAGGCGGTGGACGTCGCGCTGCTCGACAACATGGCGCCCAGGACGCTGCGACGAGCGGTGGCCCTGCGCGATGAGCTGGCGCCGAGCGTTCTGCTCGAAGCCAGCGGCGGCGTCACGCTGCAGCGCGTCGAGGCGATCGCCCGCAGCGGTGTGGATCGCATCAGCGTCGGGGCGCTGACGCGGGAGGCCCGGTGGATCGATGTCAGTCTCGAGGCGCGGTGATCGCGGGGCTGTCGACGGCGGCTTCGCCCATGATCTCGCGCAGGACGATCGTCGCGAAGGCTCCTGGCGGGAGGGTGAAGCAGCAGCGCAGCGCAGGGCCGTCTTCCGTGTCGACGTGCTCGACGCTGGCGTCGTGCACGGTCATGCGCAGCGGTCGGCGCGCGCCCAGCGGCCCTACCTGCACCACGTCGCGCAGCGAAGTCAGGTCGCTGAGCGACAGGCCCGCTTCGTCCAAGGCGTGCGCTTCCCACATGCCCGGCTCTCCGTGCGCGCGAGGCATGTCGGGTCCCCAGAGCGGACCTGTGGGGCAGACGTCCTGTTGCGTCGCTGCGTCGGAGGAAGCGTCGCGGAGCGTTGCGACGGGCGCGGCGATGTCGCCCGTGAGCGGTCGGCGCCACGTGTTCTGTTTGACGCGGCGGGTGAGCAGGGCGTTGAACACGGCTGACTGCAGCGCGCTGAGATAGAAACGCAGCTGGGTGGAGGAGAGCGCAAGGAGAGCGCTGTGGGGGTCGTTGTTGCGTCGCAGGGCTTCCAGGGCGCGCCGTTCAGGGCTGTCGCCCGGAGGGGTGAGCGCGATCGCCTCGGCAAGATCGCCCTTCTCATAGGCCATGCGCGCGGGCAGGTCGCGAAAGCCTTGGGCGTTGGCGCAGCCGAGCAGAAGATCCAAGGCCTGGCGCCAACGACCCCTGGCCAGGGCTGCCCCGATGTGGTGGTTGAGATTGCGGGCGCCGAACCGCTGACAGCCGAAGGCATGGGGGGCGCCGTGCGCGGTCAACTGGTCCAGGGCGTCGCGGGCGATCCGGAGAGCGTCTGGCTTGACGCGGCGGAGCAACAGCGTGAAGCGGTTCCCCGCCAACTCGCCCCGCTTGAGCCCGCGGTCGGTTCTGCTCCATTCCAGGACGCGCACGCTGCGGTTGCAGAGACTGCGGGGGGGGACGACGTCGCGGTCGCCCACGCGGACCGTGAAGGCCTGGGTGGCCACGGCGACGCGGTCTTTCATCCCTGCGTAGCGCACGTCGCGCGGGCGGACGCCCAAGGCGCGGGCGAGAAGACCTGCTGCAGCTGTGGTCGAGAGGTTGCGTTTACGGACGAGCAGCCAGAGGTGGTCGCCCTGGCCTGCAGGGGGGCGCAACGGCAGCTCCTGGACGACGAAATCCTCCGGCGAGGCGCGATGGACGCCGCCGACGCCTGGCGTCTGGACCGTGCGAGGCGGATACGCGGGAGGCGGGGGAAGCATGGCGTCGAAGGGGCTTCAGAGCCCTTCGTCGTCTTCGTCGTCTTCCTCTTCTTCGGGCTCGAAGAAGGAGGCGTCGGGCGTCTCGACGTCCTGGGACGCTTCTTCGAGCACATGTTCCTCAGCGTAGACAGGGCAGCCTGCTGCGACAGCCAAGGCGATGGCGTCGCTTGGTCTGGCGTCGATGTGCGCGATTTCGCCGCTGGGCTTGCGGATGTCGAGCGTGGCGAAGAAGGTGTGCTCAGCAAGGTCGTTGATGGTGACGGATTCGAGCGTTGCCCCCAGCTCGTTGAGGACGGAGGCGAGCAGCTGATGCGTGAGGGGGCGTTTGGTGGCGACGCCCTTGAGGCGTCGCTCGATCTCCTGCGCCTCGGGCAGGCCAATGACGATGGGGAAGGAGCGGTCGCCCTCCTGCTCGCGCAGCTCGATGAGCTGGTAGTCGTTGAGCTCGCGGATGAGAATGCGCGAGAGCTCCATCAGGACTGGGGGCATGGACGTGATCGCCTCCGACAGCCGGGCGGCTGGAACGCGGCGCCCGGAGGAGCAAGCCTATGCTCCTCGCTCGGACTTGTCGTTCAGCAAGGGACGTCTGCGGCGAGCGCAGGGGACGAGCGGCGGCGTGAAATCCCGGCTGATCATTCTGGCGTCGGCGGCAGTCTTCTTTGCGCTCATCGCAGGGCTGATGCTGCGCAGCAGGCCTGGGACGGGGGCGACGGCTGCGTCGTCGCGGACCACGCAGGCGCCGTTGGTGGAGATCGTGCCTCTGCGGCCTGAGCCCTACACACTCGTGGAGCGCGTGCAGGGCGTCATCGAGGCGCAGGCGCGCGTCCCGCTGAGTTTTCAGATCACGGGCAGGATCGCCACGCTTGGGCCCGAGGCGACGAAGGAGCGTCCCAAGACCATCGACGAAGGCAGCCTGCTGCGCCAGGGGGACGTTGTCGCGCAGCTGGAGCCTGAGCGGTTCCAGGCGCAACTGGAGGCGGCGGAGGCGCTGGTGGAGCAGCGCCGAGCGGATTTGGATCGCGCCCAGGCGGCTCTGGAAGAAGCGCTGGCCCTTGCGCAGGACGCCAAGGACGAATACGACCGCACGCTGGCTGCTGCTGAGCGGGGCGCCACGACGCAGCGCGAAGTCGAACGGGCCAGGTTGTCGCATCAGGCGGCGGCGGCTCGGGCGCGCAGCGCCGAGGCTGTGCGCGACGCTGCGCTGGCCACTCTGCACGCTGCCCAGGCCCAGCGGGACGAGGCGAAGGTGCAGCTCGACGACGCCACGCTCCGCGCGCCGGTGACGGGGGAGTTGGCGGAGCTCCGTGTCGAGCCTGGGCAGATCGTCTCCCCCGGCGCGGTCGTCGCGGAGATGGTGGACGACACGAAGGTCAAGGTGCGCGCCGCTGTGGTCGAACGACGAGCGATGCGGTTCAAGCTCGGACAGCGGGCGAGGATTCGCGTGCGGGCCTTGGAGGATCAGGCGGCGCTGGCGCGAGGCGTCGAGCTGGGCGACATCGTGGGGGAGGTGACGATGGTTTCGCCCGCTGCGGATCCGCAGACGGGGCTGTTTCGCATCGAGATCACCATCGACAACTCGCCTGAGGGGCCCGGTCGCGGATTGCTGCGCGAGGGGATGATCGCGGAGGCGGAGGTGGAGATCGCCAGCGGCGTCTATGTCCTCGTGCCTGAAGAGGCGGCCACGTACGTGGACGGCGGGCCCAGCGTGTACATGGTCAGGCGATTGGCGGCTGAGGGAGACGGCGAGGCTGCGTGGGTCGCCACGTTGACGCCCATCGAGCCCGTGGCGGAGGACGATCGGTATTTCCTGCTCAGGGAGCCGCCTGTGGGGGAGGGGTTGATCGTCCGCGGGCAGAACCTGGTGCGCGACGGCCAGCCCGTGCGTGTGCTGCGGGACGAGCCTCGGGCGACCCCTGCAGCGTCGCGGTGAAGCAGCGGGGACGACGGCGCCGTGGGGGGCGCAGCGGCTGAGGGCGGCGACCTACGATGGCTTCCGTGCCTCGCGCAGCGACAACGCGTGTGCAACGACCGTCGCAGCAGGGCCGCGCCGCCTCGACGTCGGCGGTGAAGGCGTCGGACGACGGCTGCGCGCAGCGGGGCGCTGCGGACGGTCTGCGCGCAGCGGCCGCTGGTCGCCCTCAGCCGTTGCGGGCCATCCGCGTGCGCGGCGCCCGCGAGCACAACCTGCAGAGCGTCGACGTCGACATTCCGCGCGACCAGCTGGTCGTGGTGACGGGGCTCTCGGGTTCGGGCAAGAGCTCGCTGGCCTTCGACACCATCTTCGCTGAGGGCCAGCGCAAGTACATGGAGTCGCTCTCGGCCTACGCCCGGCAGTTCCTCGACGCCATGCGCAAGCCCGACGTGGACGAGATCGAGGGGCTGCCGCCGACCATCGCCATCGAGCAGCGCTCCGGCGGGCACAACCCCCGCTCCACCGTCGCCACGAGCACCGAAATCCACGACCACCTCAGGCTGCTCTTCGCCCGTTGCGGAAGACCCACCTGCTGGGCGCAGCAGGGAAG
>CAYPBL010000003.1:19951-49460 GCA_964408965.1 uncultured Phycisphaeraceae bacterium
GGCGAAAACCCGCTCGGCCTTGCCCGCTACGAACAGCACACCATCGAGGCGGTGGTGGACCGCCTGGTCGTCGAGGACGACGACCGTCAGCGGCTCACCGAGTCGATCGAGACGGCCCTGAACGTGGGGCAGGGGCTGGTCGTCGTCAGCGCCGGGCAAGCGGAGGGGGCGTGGGTCGACCGGGTCTATTCGGAAAAGCACGCCTGCGCCGCCCATCCGCAGTGCGCCATCGAGGAGCTGGAGCCCAGACTCTTCTCCTTCAACAGCCCCTTCGGCGCCTGCCCCGACTGCAGCGGGTTGGGCTCGGTGGTCGAGTTCGACGAGCAGGCGGCGCTTCCCGACGACGAGAAGTCGCTGCAGAAAGGGGCGATCGCGCCGTGGGCCAGAGCTGGGCCCATCAAGGTCCACTTCGCCAGAAAGCTCCGCAGGTTCTGCAGACGCTTCGGCGTCTCCTACACCGAGCCCGTGCGGACGTTCCCCGGACCGATCAGAAGAATCCTGCTGCACGGAGCGACGGCGCGCGACGAGGCGCGCTTCGGCGCGACCTGGCCTGGCGTGCTGCCTGAGCTGCGCAGGTGGTGGGAGAAGACGGAGAGCGACTTCGTCAAGGAGTGGCTCAGCCAGTTCATGACCGACGCGCCCTGCCCGACGTGCCTGGGCGATCGGCTGCGCATCGAGGCGCTGGCCGTCTTCCTGCCGCTCAAGGCGCCGCTGCCTGAGGGCGTGGCCAGGCAGCGGGCCAGGCACGGCCTCGACGACGATCCGAGGCTGGCGAACATCGCGGACTTCGCCCGCCTGACCATCGCCCAGGCGAGGCAGGTCCTCCAGAGCCTGGCGCTGTCGGAGGAGCAGCGGGCCATCGCGGCGCCCATCGTGCGCGAGGTGGGCAATCGGCTGGGCTTTCTCGAAAGCGTGGGCCTCGAATACCTGGCTCTTGGCCGTAGGACGGGGTCGCTCTCGGGAGGTGAGGCCCAGCGGATCAGGCTGGGAACGCAGGTGGGGTCCAGGCTCGTGGGCGCCTGCTACGTGCTCGACGAGCCGACCATCGGCCTGCACCAGCGCGACAACGATCGGCTGATCCGCACGCTGCGCGACCTGACGGACATCGGCAACACGGTGATCGTCGTCGAGCACGACGAGGGGGTCATCCGCGCCGCGGACCACATCGTGGACCTTGGGCCCGGACCTGGCGTCCATGGCGGCAGGGTCGTCGCGCAGGGGACGGCGGCGCAGGTGGCGGCGGAGCCCCGGTCGCTCACGGGCCAGTACCTCAGCGGCGCGCGACGCATCGAGGCGCCCAGGACGCGACGAAAACTCGACCCGAAGAAGAACGCGATCGTCGTCAAGGGCGCCCGCGAGCACAACCTCAAGAACATCGACGTGGCCTTTCCGCTGGGCGGGATCGTGTGCGTCACGGGAGTGTCGGGCTCGGGCAAGTCCACGCTCGTCAACGACATTCTGCTGCGGGCGGCGAGACGCAAACTGCACGGCTCGCGCGACCGGCCCGGAGCGCACAGCAGGGTCAACGGCCTGGGAAGAATCGACCGCGTCATCGAGGTCGACCAGTCGCCCATCGGCAGGACCCCGCGCTCCAACCCCGCGACGTACACCGGCGTCTTCGACGAGATCCGCAAGCTCTTCGCCCAGACGAGGGAGGCCCGCATCCGCGGCTACTCGCCCGGACGCTTCTCCTTCAACGTCAAGGGAGGCCGGTGCGAAGCCTGCGCAGGCCAGGGGGTCAAGCGCATCGAGATGCACTTCCTGCCCGATGTTTTCGTGGAATGCGAAGTCTGCAGAGGGCTGCGCTACAACCGCGAAACGCTCGAGGCGAGACACAGAGGAAAGAGCATCGCCGACGTGCTGGCCATGACCGTCGAGGAGGCCTGCGCGTTCTTCGAGAACCATCCGCGCATCCTCCGGACGCTGGCGTGCCTGCGCGACGTGGGGCTGGACTACATCGCGCTGGGGCAGCCTTCGACGACGCTCTCGGGCGGCGAGGCCCAGCGGGTCAAGCTCGCCTCGGAGCTGGGACGGCCCGGCGGGGAGCGCACGCTCTACGTCCTCGACGAGCCCACGACGGGGCTGCACTTCGAGGACGTGCGCAAACTGCTGGCGGTGCTCCAGAGACTGGCCGACAGCGGCGCCACGCTCGTCGTCATCGAGCACAACCTGGACGTGATCAAGGCTGCGGACTGGATCATCGACCTTGGGCCCGAAGGTGGCGAGGGGGGCGGAGAGGTGGTCGCGCAGGGGCCGCCCGAGGTCGTCGCCCGCAGTCAGGCGTCGCACACCGCGGTGTACCTTCGCTGCGCGCTGGGGTTGTGAGCGGGTCCGCTGCGGAGGGGATCTGCGGGCATGGGGCGCCCGGACGCGTCCGGTAAGCAAAAAACCGCAACATGTGCAGGCGCCAGCGTGCAGCGTGTGGTAGATTCGGAACAGATGCGCAGGAGGGGAGAAGGCGCGTCGCAGCGCATGTCGCTGCGCGCGGAAACGTGATGGCGGAAACGATGCGACGACCTCGCTGAGGCGCAGAGCGAACCGGGGCGCTTCTCAGCGCACGAGCAGGAAAGGAACGAAATCTATGCGCTGCTGCGGACGAGTTGTGATGGCGGCGGGATGGGCGACGATGGCTGCTGCTGCGGCTGTCGCGCAGATGGACGCCCTGCAGACCCAGGAAACGCGGGTCGAGCCTGAGGCTCGCATGGTGGTTGCGCCCAGCGCTGTGGTGTCGTGGGGCGAGCTGCTGGCCCGCGACGCGGCGCTGCGGGCTGCAGGTGTCTCGCTTCGCGAGGCGGACGGCGGCGAACGCGCCAAGGAGAGGATCGGGCCGAAGGACCTGCGCATCGGCCCCGACGGGCAGGTGCAGATGCTGCCCCTGGATCTGACCAAGCCTGTCGTCGATCCGAACGCGCAGCCTCGCTCGATCGACCCCAGCGCGTTGCGGTTCGCAGGCGAGGGGGCCGCTGCGCCCAGCACGCGCATGACGACGGGGCTCGGCCTTGCCAATCTGGATCTGCAGCAGAGCTTCCCCGCTGTGCTCGACAACAACACTGCCATTCCTCCCGACACGATGGGAGCGATCGGGCCGCAGCATCTGATGACGATGCTCAACACGCAGACGCGGATTCAGAGCCGCGACGGGATGTCCGTCTCGTTCATGGATACGGACACGTTCTGGTCGCCCATCGCGTTCGGCGTTTTCGATCCGAGGATCTTCTACGACGACCTTGCCGGCCGGTGGGTCGCAGCGGCGGTGCACAACGCCTTCAACGCGGGATCGGCGCTGCTGCTGGCGGTGAGCGAGACAGCGGACCCGACGGGCAACTGGCGGTTCTTCCGCATCGACGCGGACGCGGCGAATGTGGACTGGGCGGACTTTCCCGACGCGGGATACAACAACAAGTGGATCGTCCTCACGGCGAACATGTTCTCGATTTCTGCAGGACAGTTCAGCGGAGCGAAGATGTGGGTGATCGAGAAGAGCTCGGTCACCTCGGCATTCGATCCCATCGTGGTGCATGTCTTCCCGACGGGGTTCGACCTGGCTGGAGGCGTCAGCGGGTTCTCGCTGCGCCCGGCGCACACCCACGACGCTGCTGAGGACGCGTTGTACCTCGTCGACCTGCCTGGTTCGTCGGGGGGGACGCCCTTCATTCGCGTGTCGCGCGTTCTCGGGACGGTCAGCAGCCCCGCCTGGTCGCCTTTGCCCAATCCTGCGCCGTTTGCAGGTTCGGGAGCGTATGCCTCGCCTGCGCTGTTCAATCTGAGCTTTCCTGACGCGGCGCAGTCGGGCACAGCGACGGGTGTGGCGTCTGGCGACTCGCGCATGCTCGACGCGGAGTTCCGCAACGGCAAGTTGTGGGCGACCAACTCGGGAGGGCTTCCCTTCGGCGGCGCGTCGGACCGCACAGCGGCGGTGTGGTACGAGATCGACCCAGCCAACGTCGCCTCGCCCTTCGTCCAGGCGGGGATGATCGCGGGCGCCTCCAACGAGCACTTCTTCTACCCCAGCATCGCGGTCAACCGGAACGACGATGTGTTGATCGGCTTTTCGCACTCCTCGCCCAGCCTGTTCGTCGAGGCGGGCTACGCGGGCAGGCTCAAGACCGACCCTGCGGGCACGACCAGGGCCCCCATCATCTACCAGGTGGGCAAGGACAGTTATGTGAAGATGTTCAGCGGCAGCCGCAACCGCTGGGGCGACTACAGCCAGACGTCGGTGGATCCCAAGGACGATCGCACATTCTGGACCATCCAGGAGTATGCGGAGGCGGCGACGCCTTCGTTCGACCGCTGGGGCACCCAGTGGGCACAAGTGGGCTTCGTCGAGTGTCCGGAGGATCTCGATGGGGACGGGGTCATCGGGCCGGGCGATCTCTTCCAGATGCTTGGGAACTGGGGCCTCTTCTTCGGCCCAAGCGACCTGTTCAGTCTGCTCAGCAACTGGGCGGCGGTGTGCCCCACACGAACGCCTGGCCCGTGAGCTGAGCCCGACAGTCGACGAGTGAAACCAAGCGCCCGCCCCCTCATGAGGGCGGGCGTTTCGCATGCGTAGCGATTGGAAGATCGTGGAGGGCGCCCTGTACGATGTCGCCCCATGTGCGAAAGGCGCATCGCGGGAGTGATGACGGGGACCAGCCTCGACGCTGTGGACGCAGCGGCGGTGCGCGTGGAGGGGCGCGGGCTGGCGTGCGAGGCGCGCGTCGAGGCGTTTGCGCAGCTGCCGCTGGGCGGCTGCGCCGAGACGCTGCGGAGGCTGGCGAGGGGCGAGCCGTTGCCTGCGCTCACGATCGCCAGGCTCGGGCGGTCGCTCGGCCGGCGCTGCGCCGACGCGGTCCGCAGGCTCCAGGACGAGCTGGGCGGGCGCTTCGACTTCGTCGTCGTGCATGGCCAGACGGTCGCGCACGCTCCGCCTGTCACGTGGCAGCTGGTCGATCCCTGGCCTGTCGCGCTCGAGGCCGAGGCGCCTGTGCTGTGCGACCTCCGCGGCGCCGACGCGGCGCTGGAAGGCGAAGCGGCGCCCATCACGCCGCTTGCGGATTGGATTCTCTACCGCGACCGCAGCGGCGCCGTGAGCGTCGCTGTGGTGAACCTGGGGGGATTCGCCAACGCGACGCTCCTGCCCGCGGGCGGCGGCGTCGATGCGGTCGAGGGGTTCGACATCTGCGCGTGCAACCATGCGCTGGACGAGGCGGCGCGACTGGCGCTTGGGGCGCCCTTCGACGAGGACGGGGCTGCGGCGCACCAAGGCGCCGCCCAGCCGGGCGCGGTCGAGGCGATGGCGCGTCTGTTCGATGCGCAGGTGTGCGCCGGCCGATCGCTGGGCGAGAGAGACGCATGCGCTGCGCGGGCGGCCGTCGGCGAGCTTGCGAAACAGCTGGCGCCGGCGGACCTGCTGGCCTCGGTCGTCGAGGCTGTGGCGGGCGCTGTGGCGGGAGCGTTCGGGCGTCGAGCGGCGTGTGTTGACCGAACGCTGCTCGCAGGAGGCTCGGCGAAGAACCGCGCGCTCGTCGCGGCGCTTGCGCGACGACTGCCCGGCGTCGAGCTGACGGACGCCCATGGCCCTGCGGCGCACGAGCGCGAAGCGGCGGCCATGGCGGTCCTGGGCGCCTTGTGCGCAGACGGTCTGGCTGTCACACTCCCCCGCGTCACGGGCGCGACGCGCGCAGGAGAGCTGGCGGACGGCGCATGGGTCAACGTCAGGCCATGGAGGGCGACGTAGACGGCGACGCGCAGGGGCTGCCCCCTGACCGCGGCGGCCTCGAGACCGAACGGCGCAACCCGCGCACCATGGACCTCGACGCGCTGAGCCCCCTCGAGTGCGCCCGCAGCGTCAACGCTGAGGACCATCGGGCGCCTGCTGCGGTGGAGGAGGCGCTGCCCGCCATCGCGGCCTTCGTCGAGGACGCTGTCGCCAGGCTCCGCGCCGGCGGCAGACTCGTCTACCTCGGCGCCGGGACCAGCGGCAGGCTCGGCGTCCTCGACGCGGCGGAGTGTCCGCCCACGTTCCAGACGCCGCCTGGCATGGTCGTCGGGATCATCGCCGGCGGCGACCAAGCCCTGCGAACGAGCAGCGAAGGACTCGAAGACGACTGGAACGGCGCCCACGAACAACTGGCTGAGCTCGGCCTGTGCAGCGCTGACGCGGCGCTGGGGATCGCGGCGGGGGGGACGACGCCGTATGTGCTCGGCGGGCTCGAAGAGGCGAAACGCCGGGGCGCGCTGACGGGCCTGCTCGTCTGCGCGGGGATCGAGCAGCCGGCCTTCGTCGACCATTGCATTGTCCTGCGAACAGGGCCCGAGGCGCTGACCGGCTCGACCCGCATGAAGGCCGGCGCCGCGACCAAGATGGCCCTGCACACCATCAGCACCACGTGCATGGCGCAGCTCGGCAAAATATACCAGAACCTCATGGTCGATCTGCGGGCGAGCAACAGCAAGCTCCGCGACCGGGCGGCGCGGATCGTCGCGGAGCTGACCGGCCTTGCCCGCAGCGACGCCTTTGCGCTGCTCGACGAGGCGGGGGGAGCGGTCAAGGTCGCGGTCGTGATGTACAGACGCGGTGTGGATCGCGCGCAGGCGGAGCGGCTGCTCGCTGCTGCGCAGGGGTCGCTGCGCAGGGCCCTGGAGGAGGAGCCGCCCAGCCTCGGGGAAGGCCGGGAGCGGCCGCTGTGAGGCTCGAAACGCTGGACTGGGCGGCGCTTGCGGCGTATCTGGCGCTGGTCGGACTGATCGGCGCCCTCGCCTCGCGCGGCTCGGGACGCAGCGCAGAAGCCTTCTTCCTCGCCTCGCGGCGCACGCCCGTCCTCGCTGCGGCCCTCTCCGTCGTGGCCACGGCGCTGTCGGCGGCGACGTTCCTGGGGGCGCCCGAGGACGCCTACCTCGGCGACGCCACGTACCTGACGCTGAGCCTGGGCTCGGCGCTGGGGGCGGTCCTCGTCGCCTGCTGGTTTCTCCCGGCCTTCTACAGGGCGAAGACGGCGACGGTCTACGCGGCGATCGAGCTGCGCATCGGCGGGGGCGCGGGAAAACTGTGCAGCGGCATGTTCCTGCTCGGAAGACTGCTGGCCAGCGGCGCCCGCCTCTACATCGCGGCCATTCCCGTGGCGATCGTGCTGCTGGGCGGGGCGGATCCAGCCAGGACGCTCGCAGCGATCCTCCTCGTCGCCGGGGCGGCGGCGGCGTACACCGCGGCTGGCGGCGTCAGGGCGGTCATCTGGACCGACGCGCTGCAGGCGGTCGTGCTCCTCTGCGCAGCGGCTGCGGCCCTGTGGCTGCTGCTGGGCGCCGGAGACGCGGCAGGGCTCTTCGAGACGCTCACCAAGGGCGCGACGGCCCAGGGAACGCCCAAGCTCCGCGTGATCGACACGCGCATGGACCTCTCGGCGCCCTACACCCTCTGGTCGGCGCTGCTCGGCTTCACCCTCCTCAACGCAGCGGCCTACGGGGCGGATCAGGACCTCACGCAACGCCTGCTCACCTGCTCCAGCGCCCGCAAGGGCGCCGCGTCGCTGCTGACGGCGGCGGCGATCGGGGCGGCGGTCTCGGGGCTGTTTCTGCTCATCGGTCTGCTGCTCTGGGCGAGGGAGCAGACGCAGGGCGCTGCGACCGCTGCGGGCGACACGCGCAGAGTCTTCCTGGACTTCCTCCTCCTCGAAGCGCCGCCGGGCGTCAAGGGGCTGGCGGTGGCGGGGCTGATCGCGGCGGCGATGAGCAGCCTGGACTCGGCCCTGTCGTCGATGGCCTCGGCGGTCGTGTGCGACTTCGTCGAGCCCTGGCGAAGAACACGCGGCCAGACGACGAGCGTCGCGGCGCTTGCGCGCTGGACGACGCTGGCGCTGGCGGCCCTGCTTGCGCTGGCGGCGGCGGGGTGCCTGTGGTGGCACAGCGTTAGCGGCGAGGGACTGCTGCGCTTCTCGCTGGGCGTGATGGTCTACGCGTACGCGGGGTTGCTTGGCGTCTTTCTGACGGCGCTGTTCACGAAGAGGGGCTCGGCGCGCTCGACGCTCGTTGCGCTCATCGCGGGGCCTGCGGTGGTGGCGGCGCTGCAGTTTGGGCCGGGCGTCGTCGAACAGCTGGGCGGGGCGTGGCCCCAGCGGCTCAGGCCCTCCGTCGGCTGGCGCATGGCGGGGGGGACGCTCGTCGCCTTCCTCTGCTGCGCAGCTGCACGGCGCAGCGCAGCGGAGAAGAGCCCATGAAGAGCCGACGGGCCGAGCAGCTGGCGGGCGGACTCCTTGCGGTGGGGATCCGTGGGGCGGGGCCCGGCGCCTTCGAGCAGGACCTCGACGCCTGCGCGCAGGCGGGCGCGCGGACGATCGTCCTCTTCGACCGCGACGCCCGATCGGGAAAACAACGCAACATCGAATGTCCCGCCCAGCTGCGGACGCTCACCGACGCGGTGCGCCAACGGCTCGGCGCGGAGGCGCTGCTGCTCGTGGACCAGGAGGGCGGCGCCGTGGCCAGACTGTCCCCCGAGAAGGGGTTTCCTCCGCTGCCGGCGGCCACTGTCTGGGCGCAGCTGCCTGCGCCTCGGCGCGAAGCGCTTGCGCGGGCCTCGGCGCAGGCCCTGCGCGACGCGGGGATCGACGTCAACCTGGCGCCGTGCGTGGATGTGGCGGCGGAACGGGCCAACACAGTCGTCGTGCAAAACGGCCGCTGCTTCAGCGACGACCCTGCGGTCGTGGCGGACCGGGCGGCGCAGTGGATCCGCGTCCACTGGGAGTGCGGCCTCCTCAGCTGCGTCAAGCACTTCCCCGGCCACGGCTCGTCGCTGGAGGACTCCCATGAACAACTGGCTGATGTCACGGGGCGCTTCGACGCGGCGCGCGACCTGGCGCCCTTCCGGAAGCTGCTGCAGGGGGAGCGCCCGCCGGCCATGGTCATGACGGGGCACCTGCTCGACCGCGACGTGGACCCGCATCTGCCGGCGAGCCTGTCGCGGGCGCACACCACTGGAACGCTCCGGGAAAGACTGGGCTTTGCGGGCGTCGTCGTCACCGACGCGCTGGACATGGGGGCGATCGCCCAGCGCTTCAGCCTGGAGGAGGCGGTGGTCCTGGCGATCGAGGCTGGAGCGGACCTGGCGCTGTGCGCGTGCAATCCCGCGGCGCCGGACCAGCCGCACCCAGCGCCCGCTCTCGCGCACGCGCTGGCGAAGGCGGCGGTGGACGGCCGACTCGAAGGCGGGCTGGAGCGCCTGGAACGGTCCGCTGCAAGGCTCAGGGCGCTGCTGCGCCTGCGGAAGGACGCAGCCTGCGCGCGCGATCCTTGACGTGTTCTGCGTGGAACAGTCCGGCGCCGTTGACGGAGGCGGTGAAGTCGGGCCAGCGTGCGGGATCCAACGGCAGGGGGGAGGCGTCCACGAATGCGTCGATGATCGCTGCGACCGTCCGCGGCATGTCGATGTGCGGCGAGTGCTTGACCTTGTCGATCACGATCAGCTGCGCGCTGGGCAGCTGGGCTGCGAGCTTGTAGCCCATCGACACGGGAAGCGTGCTGTCGCGATGTCCCCAGAGGATCAGCGCAGGCGTGCGCGCCTGGCGTTGCTGCTCTTCCAGCTGCTCGACGCGGCGCCAGTCGAGCGACTGACCGTCGTTGGGCGCAGCCCGCAGGATCATCGCCTGGGCGGGGCGTCGCGTGTCGCTTTCGCTGAGCAGGGCGATCTTCAGATCAGCCTCTTCTCGTGGTATTTTCGAAGGATCCGCTGCGTTGTCGACAACGCTCCGGGCTACGCTCTCCTGCAGCGCTCCGGTGATGCGGCCAAGGAGAATCTGCATGTCCGTCGCCTTGGCGGCTTTCAGGACCGCAGGATTGACCAGCGGAACGTTGGCGTCCAGCGGCGCCAACAGCACGACGCCGTCGATCCGCTCCGTCACATCAGCGTGCGCCTGGCGGATGTGCGGATTCGTCAGCAGCTGCAACGCGACGGCGCCGCCAAGCGAATGACCGACGATCGTCAGGGTGGTTTTCCCGCCCCGCGCAGCGATCGCCTGTTCCAGGGCCTGCGCCACACGGTCAGCCAGCCACGGCGGCGAATACGCCGTTGGCCCCAGATCGCCAGGTCGAATCGCCTCACTCGCTCCCACCCCCGGCAGGTCCACCAGCCACAGCCGTCTGTGGTCCAGCAGCTCCCCCGCGACGTACCGCCACGTGCGCGAGTCCGCCAGCACGCCGTGGAGAAAGACGATCACCCGGGCAGGATCGGTTCCTGCGCCTGCGCGACCCAGCCGATGCACCGCGACCCGCATCTCGTGGACGCCTGGTTGCTCGGGCTCGTGCGTCGGCGCCAGCAGCAGCTCGTCGCGCGCGTCATGGAACGCCTGCGCAGGCTTGGCCAAGGCATCGATGCGCGCCTCGGGAAGCAGCCTGTGGTACGTGGACGCGCAGCTGGCCAGCGTCGCCAGCAGCAGCGCGAGCAGCGTCAGCGGCGCTCGCCCCCGCTTCGCTGCGCTCTGTCGCAGAGCCGCTTCGGTCAGCACAGCCAAAGCCTACCAGCGTCCAGGCGCCAGCTCCCGCGCACGCGCTCAGATGGGAAGGTCGTCCACAGGAGGTGCGGCGGCGCCAGCAGCGGTCGGCGCCCTGCTCGCGGAGGCGCTCCAGTCGTAGTCGTAGAACCGGGTCGTCCGGGCGTCCCACACCAGCTTGACCAGCCCGGTCGGCCCGTTGCGCTGCTTGGCGACGATGACTTCCGCGGTGTTGGCCTCGTCCGGATGCTGTTCAGCCCATTCGTCGTCGCCCTGGTGGTAGTACGCCTCGCGGTGCAGCAGCATCACGACGTCAGCGTCCTGCTCGATGGACCCCGACTCGCGCAGATCGCTCATGCGCGGCCTGTGTCCTTCGCGGCTTTCCGCGCCGCGGTTGAGCTGCGAGAGCACGACGACCGGGATCGACAGCTCCCTGGCCAGCGCTTTGACGCCTCTGCTGATGGCCGAGACCTCCACCTGCCTGCTCTCGCGGTCCTTGCCCGGCGCCGTGAGCAGCTGCAGATAGTCGATGAAGATGCACCGCACGCCGTGCCTCGCCGCCATGCGGCGGGCCCGCGCCCGCAGACCCAGCACACTCAGCCCGGGCGTGTCGTCGATGAACAGCTTCGCCTCCTCCAGCTCGCCGCACGCCTCGATGAGCTTGGCGAAGTGGTCCTTGCTCAGCTTCCCTGAGCGGACCAGATGCGAGTCCACGCCCGACCGGGCGCACAGCAGACGCTGCGCGATCGATTGTCGGCTCATCTCCAGGCTGAAGACGCCCACGGGCACGCCTCCGCCGTGTCTGCCTCCCAGCGCGACCTGCTCAGCGAGGTTGAGCATCAGAGCCGTCTTGCCCATCGAAGGCCTGGCCGCCAGGACGATCATCTCCCCTTCCTGCAGGCCGCTGGTCAGCTCGTCCAGGTCGTAGAAACCCGTGGACAACCCCGTGACGGTCTTGCCCTCACGGCGCTCGAGGATGTCGATGGCCTCGTGGAGCAGTTCGGTCAGCTTCGCCGCGTCCCCGGACTGCGCCTCTTCCGCGATCTCGAAGATGAGCCGCTCCGCCTCGTCGATGACAGGCTGGGCGCCTTCGCCGCCCGGCCCGTCGTCGGGCTGTGTCACGAAGGCGTTGTGCAGAATCTGCCCCGCCGCGTCGATCAGCCTGCGCAGCCTGTGCCGCTCCGACACGATGCGGGCGTAGTGCAGAGCGCTGGCCGCGGACGGCACCGCCTCCGCAAGCTCCAGCAGATACTCCTGTCCGCCCACGTCCTCCAGCGCTCCGCTCGAGGCCAGCGCGTCGGTCAGCTGCACCAGATCCGCCGACTGTCTGGTGTCGTAGAGCTTGACGAGCGTCTGGAAGATGGCGCCGTGCGCAGGCTGGTAGAACGCCTCGGGCGACCGGACGATTTCGATCACCTCTCCCGTCACCGCAGGTTCGAGAATCATCGAGCCCAGCAGCGCCATCTCCGCTTCGATCGAATGCGGAGGCAGCCTGTCGAAGAGTTTCTCGACCGCGATGACGGGCCGACCCTGTCGACTGCGTCGACTCGGCTGCTGCGCTTCGATGACCTGTCGGGGGGCGCCGTCCATAGCTTCGCTGCAGCCTCCTGCTGGCCAAGACTATGCTTGCCTCGGCGCCGGTGGAAGAGATAGCGACAGGCTGTCCAACGCTCCCGCACGCCGCTGGTCCCCTGTGCAGTCGTGATGCGCAGCGTTCCCGACGAGGAGGAGGCAAGTGACGCACGAGTCCGCGCCAGTCGCAGCGGATCTGGAAAGACCGGGCCTTCCCGACCCGCTGCCTCCCAGCCCCATGCCCTTGCTGGCGCAGTGGCTTGAGGAGGCCACGGAGCAGGCCGTCACCCCCAACCCCAACGCCATGGCCCTGGCGACGGTGAGCGCCGACGGGCAGCCGAGCGTGCGGCAGGTGCTCTGCAAGAGCATGGACCACGAAGCGGGCTCGCTGGTCTTCTACACCAACCTGCAGAGCCCCAAGAGCCGCGACCTGCAGGCCAACCCCCGCTGTGAGGTCTGCTTCTTCTGGGATCCGCTGCAGCGTCAGGCCCGCGTTCGGGGCGTGGCGGTCCGGACCACCCCCGAGGAGGACGACGCCTACTTCGCCACCAGACCGCTGCTGAGCAAGCTCGGCGCCTGGGCCAGCCGCCAAAGCCAGCCGCTGGACGGGCGGATGACGCTGTTGCGCACGCTGCGCGACGCTGCAGCGAAGCTCCACGTGCCGCTCGAGGCGCTCGACTCCGCCAAGGCCTTGCAGGCCGCTGCGAGCGTCGTCATTCCCAGGCCGCTGCACTGGGGGGGATGGCGCATCTGGGCCTTTCGCGTCGAGCTGTGGGTGGGCATGCCGGGACGGCTCCACGACCGCGCCTGCTGGGAAAGGTCCTGCGACCTCGCTGCTGATCCCCCCGTCCAGGGCCCCTGGCGCAGCGCGAGACTGCAGCCCTAGGCTTGTCACGACTTCGCCTGGACCCCCGCTGCATGGGCCGACTGAGCGAAAAAGCCGTCGAACACCCCCGCCTGGTGATCCTGGGTTCGCTCCTGTTGATCGCGCTGGGGGCCGCTGCCCTGATCGCCCTTCCCAAGGAGCGCACGCCCAGGGTCCGCCTGCCCCTCATTCTGGTCTCCGTCCCCAACCCTGGCGCCCAGCCCCTGACCAACGACGTGCAGATCGTCCGTCGCATCGAGGACGCTGCGGTCGGCGAGCTGGACAGGTTGGACGACGAAGGCGGCGTGCAGTCCTCCGCGGTCTACGGAGCGGCGCTGATCCAGTTCTGGTTCGAGGACGGCGTCAACGTCCGCGACGCGGAGCAGGACGTTCGCAAGGTCGTCGATCGCATCAAGGGCGAGTTTCCCGAGCGCGCTCGGGTCGATCCGGGGCCGCTGGTCAACGACGTCGACTTTGAATCATTCCCCATTCTGCAGGTCTTCGTCGCAGGCGGCGACATCGAGCGACGTTTCGACCTCGCCCGGGAGCTCAAGGACAGGCTCGAGCTGCTCCCGGGCGTCGCCGCGGTGGACGAGTTCGGCCGCCGCGACCGTGAAGTGGAGGTCCTCGTCGATCCGGAGCGGCTGGCGCAGCTGGGCTTGGGCGTGGGCGACATCGAGCGGGCCGTCCGCAGCGGGAACGTCGATCTGCCCACAGGCGAGATCGAAGGACAAGGCCTGGAGCGCCGCGTGCGCTTCGAGGGGCGTTTCGAATCGCTCGACGACATCCGACGCACGCCCGTGGCCAACCGCCAGCAAGGGATCATCCGTCTGGGCGACGTCGCGGAGGTGCGTCTGGGCTTTGAGCCCGCCAGCAGCGTCGCCCGGTACGGCGGTCGTGACGCTGTCGTCCTGCAGGTCCGGGGCCAGCGCGACATCGACGTGCGAGGAACCGCCCTCGCCGCCCAGCGCATCGTCGACCGCTTCGTCGCAGAGAAAGGGCTTCCCACCGACGGCGCAAGCGACGCGCCCGACGCTGCGTTCGTCGGCTACAACCGTTCCCAAGCCCGGGAAATCCAGATCATGTTCGACCAGCTCGGCTCCAGCGCCGTCTTCGGCATGATCCTGGTCGTGCTTGTGCTGGCGGTGTTCATGGGGTTGCGCAACGCCCTGCTGATCTCCATCGCCATCCCCTTCAGCCTCCTCGTCTCCGCCGCCTTCATGCTCATCGCCAAGGCCACTTTCGCGCCGGACCTGGCGATCAACAACATGACGTTGTTTTCGCTGATCCTCGTGATAGGCATGGTCGTGGACGGCGCCCTGATCGTCGGCGAAAACATTCACCGCAATCGCGAGATGGGCCGCTCCCCCGTGGACGCCGCCAAGGTGGGCATCCGCGAAGTCGGCCAAGCCGTCATCATCGCCGACCTCACCACCATCGCCGCCTTCGCCCCCATGTACCTCGTCCGAGGCATCATGGGCGATTTCATGGGCGCCATGCCCACCGTGGTCATCTTCGCCCTTTCCGCCAGCATGCTCGTCGACCACTTCCTGCTTCCTGTCCTCTCGGTCTATCTCCTCAAGGTCAAGCCTCGCAGCGGCCAGGACGCCGTCGCCCAGGAGGGCCAGCTCGACGTTGGCGCGATGGACAGGCTCGTGCGGCGCAGCAGGACCATGTTGCTCTACGGCAAGGCCATGCGCTACGCCCTCCACCACCGCCTGCTGGTGCTCACGCTCGCCGCCATGGCCGTCGCCACGCCCGTTCTCATGGCCACAGCCGGCGCCATCGGCTTCGAGTTCTTCCCCAAGTCCGACAATGCCCAGCTGGATGTCTACTTCGAGCTGCCTCTCGGATCCGACATGGAGACGAGCACGCTGGAGGTGGCCAAACAGGTCGAAGCTGCGGTCATGCGGGCCGTCAGACCCGAGGAGTGGCAGCGGGCTTCGCCCGAGTCGCCCCGCGCCCAGCCGACCACCACACTCGGCGAGATTGGCGCGCTGACGACCAGGCTCGAAGCGGGGCAGGAGTCCGGCCCGGAGTTTGGCAGAGTCTTCGTCGAGCTCGCGTTGCGCGAGAAGCGCGACCGCGACGTCTGGCACATCGCCCGAGCCATCGAGCGCGAGCTTCCTGACATACCAGGCGTCCGCTACGACGTGAACATCCCCTCGGAGGGCCCCCCCAGCGGCGCCGACGTCCTGCTCCGTGTGCTCGCAGCCGACGACGTGCCCCTGGACCGTCTCGCCCAACGCGCCAGCGAGTTCGAGCAGCTTCTCAAGAGCCTGCCCTCGGCTCGCAACGTGCGCAGCAGCCACAGGCTGCGACCGCAGATTCGCGCCACGCCCAGACGCGAGACCGCGGGCTTCTTCGACGTCAGCGCCTCGGACATTGGCCGAGCCCTCGCCTTTGCGCTCAGAGGCGTCGAAGTGACCGACGTCGACTTCGGCCAGGACGAAAAGATCGACATCCGCATCCGCAACGTGCAGAACAGACGGGCGAGCCTCACGGACATCCGCAATCTGCCGATACACACAGCGACCGGCCGCGTCGTGAGTCTCGACCAGGTCGCCGACATTCAGCGCGTCGCGGAACCGAACGAGATCAGCCGATACGACCTCTCGCGGTCGATCGCCATTTCCGCCGACGCCGCCCCCGGCCGCATCGCTGACGACATCCGCCGAGAGCTCCTCCAGGCCCTGGGCGACCGCGCCGCGCCCGCTGTCGAGCACGCCTCGTTGCTCGACAGACTGCGCCGATTCTTCAACCCTGTCGCGGAGGTCGTCTACCGCGACGACGAAATCACCGTTGAGTTTGGCGGGGAGAACGAGATCCGCGACGAGGCCCTGGCCGACCTCACCGTCGCGCTCAACGCCTCGGTCGTGCTGATGTTCGCCATACTCGTCTTTCAGTTCAACAGTTTCACTCAGTCGTTCATCATCCTCGCCGCGGTGCCGTTGAGCCTGATAGGCGTGGCTGTCGGGCTCGGCTCACTGGGACTGAACTTCTCCATCGCCGCGATGATCGGCGTGGTGGCCTTGGCGGGGGTCGTCGTCAACGACGGCATCGTGCTCGTGGAGTTCATCAACCAGCTGCGCGAAGCGGGCGTCGCCAAGGAGCGGGCCATCGTCATGGCGGGCCAGTTGCGCCTCAGGCCCGTCTTCCTCACCACCGTCACGACGATCGGCGGGCTCACGCCGTTGGCGTTGAACCTCGCGGGAGGGGGCGAGTTCTGGCGGCCCCTGACCGTTTCCATCATCTTCGGCTACGCCGCTGCGACGTTGTTGACGCTCGTGCTCATCCCGGTGGCCTACTACACCTTCGTTCCCGCCCAGGCCACGCTCCTGGACCCCGCCAAGCATCCGCGCTTCACCACGCCCGCAGCTGGCGAGACAACCAAGACCAGCCGAACGTGATCGCTCCCCACGCAGGGCGACAGGGCGCCGTTCACCTCTGCTGAGGCAACGGCTTTTCCGCATGCTCGAGCAGCGCCTGCAGCGGCGCCCCGATGTCCCCCACGATCACCCTCCCGAGCCACGCTGCTGCGCCAGGGCGGGCGAACCCCAGCTTGAGTCCGCAGAACGTCACCGTTGCGTCCGCTTCGACCACCGCTCCCCCCTCGAAGGGCTCGCCCGTGTCGCAGTCCAGCCCCGTGGGAATGTCCACCGCCAGGATGCGCGCCCCTTCGTCGCCGAAGCGATTGATCGCCGAAACCACCGCAGGCAGCGGATCCCGCAACGGCGGCGTCGCGCCTGTCCCCAGCAGCGCGTCGACGACCAGCGACGCTCCGCCCACCGATTCTCCCAGCTCGCCTATCGCCGCCGCCGCCTCCTCCGCCGACGTCGTTGGCTCCACCGTCTTCACCAGCACGCCCATTTTCTGCACGATGCCCAGATTGACCAGCGCATCCCCCGCGATCCGCTCCAACGGCGCCGCGACCAGGCAGGCAGCGTCGATCCCCGCGTTGACCAGCCGTCGCGCCAGGGCGAATCCGTCGCCTCCGTTGGCCCCTGCCCCGCAGCAGAGCACCGCCCCACCAGAGGCGTCCCGCAGCAGCTCCAGCGCCGCCCGCTCCAGCGCCGCCGCTGCGTTCTCCATGAGCGCCACGCTCGGCACGCCGTATTCCTCGACCGCTGTGCGATCGACCGCTCTGACGCCCTGGCGCGTGAAGATGAGCGGCGGGGCGCGAAAGCTCACACCGTCTCGAACGTGCTCCACATCCCCAGCTCCATCCTGTTCTAGCGGCATGCCCTGATGATACGTCGCCGGCGCCAGGCGCCCGCCTTCTCTCCTCTGCTTTCCCCTATGGATGCGACGGCGTCTGTTCCACGGGCCTCGTTGCTGCGACTGCTCGCTGAACGAGCCGCTCCAGCGCTGCCGCCCGCTGGGGGTCTTCCGGGGCGGCGAAGGCGCCTGAGGCGCTCGACGGCCCCAGCGCGTCCACGAAGCCTGCGCTCTGCGCCCCCAGTCGAAGCGTGGCTCCGCGAAGGAACAGCGTCGCGCCTCCACCGAAGAGCGAGCCCTCGTGCTCCACCATCGCCCCCCCTTCGTAGAGCCCCACCGCTCCCTTCGCCAGCACCACCCATCGCACCGATGCGTTGGACGAACTCGCCTCCATGGGCGTTCTGCCAGGCTTGGGGGCGAAGAACCGCTCGATCACGATCACCGACCCCTCCAGCGTCTCCAGCGGTTGGCTCCAGAGCCGGGGGGGGATGTCCGTGGCCACGGCGCGCAGGGCGCCGTCTTCCCCGGTGCGCTTCGCCGCCGCCACAGGACGCAGCGCAAGCCTCCTCCCCGCAGCGAGGCTGCGCATCGTCACCGGCCCTGTCTCCGCCAGCTGTCTGATCGCTGCGCAGCCCGGCCCGGGCATCCACCCCGCAGCGAGACACGCGCCCGCCGCCGCCGCCAGCAGCAGCCGTCCGCGTCGTTGTCCTCGTCCCGCCATGCTCAGCGGCCCCGCGTCGCGTAGCTTCATGCGCGCGAGCATACACGGGGGGCTTGCCTCCTCCCGTGCACAGGCTACACTCCGCCTCCGCTCCACGCGATGTGGAGCACAACACACGCCGAACGCACCACCAGCTGAGCCAGCGGGCAGGGAGCAGGGGCGCTCCCCCTCCTTGGGCCGCGACACGGTTGAGCCGGTGGGAGGTGCACCGTCATGGCCAAGAAGGAAATCACAGCGCAGTTCAAGCTGCAGGCCCAGGCGGGGCAGGCCTCGCCCGCAGCGCTAGGCCCGGTCTTGGGCGCCAACGGCGTCAACCCCGGGCAGTTCATCCAGCAGTTCAACGCCGCCACGCAGCAGATGCAGGGCAAGGTGGTGGGCTGCGTCGTCACGGTCTACGCCGACCGCTCCTTCACGTTCGAGATCAAGTCTTCCCCTGCCTCAGCCCTGATCAAGGAGGCAGCGGGTCTCGAGAAGGGTTCATCGAATCCGAGCAAGGAGATCGTCGGCAGGATCACCCGTGCTCAGGCCCAGGCCATCGCGGAGGAGAAGCTCAAGGACCTCAACGCAGGCTCGATCGAAGCGGCCATACGGATGATCGAAGGCGCCGCCCGCTCCATGGGCGTGGAAGTGGTGGAGGACTGACCCATGGCGACCGCAACCACCGCCAAGCCCGCCAGCAAGGACGCCGCCGCTTCCTCGCGCCGTCGCGCCAAGCGGGTCCGAGAGAACGAAGCGATCAAGCCCAAGGAGCCGTTGCCGCTGCTCGAGGCTGTCCAGGCCCTCAAGAAGTTCAAAGGGCCGAAGTTCGACCAGTCCGTCGAGCTGTGCCTGCACCTGAACATCGACCCCCGCCAAGCGGACCAGAACATCCGTGGCTCGATCGCCCTGCCGCACGGCGTGGGCAAGACCAAACGGGTGATCGCCTTTTGTCCGCCCGAGCAGGCCAAGGAAGCTCTGGAGGCGGGCGCCGTCAAGGCGGGCGGGGAAGAGCTGGTCGCGGAGATCGAAAAGGGCTTCATGGACTTCGACGTCGCCGTGGCCAGCCCCGAGATGATGCGCGTGGTCAGCAAGCTGGGCCGCGTGCTCGGCCCGCGCGGGCTGATGCCCAGCCCCAAGGCAGGCACCGTCACCAAGGATGTCGCCACCGCGGTGCGCGAATACGCTGCGGGCAAGCTCGAGTTCCGCAACGACAAGGGGGGCAACGTCCATGTCGTGGTGGGCAAGATGTCCTTCCCGGACGAAAAGCTCGTGGAGAACGCGGAGCACTTCATCCACGCCATCGAAAAGATGAAGCCCAGCAGCGTCAAGGGACGGTTCATCAAAAAGGTCGTCCTCAGCGGCACGATGACGCCAGGCGTGGTCGTCCGCTGGTCCGAGGGCGACTGAGCAGCAGCAGGTCAGGCCCGAGCGAGCGGAGCAAGCCATGAGCAAAGCCGTCAAAGAGCTACTGATGCGGGACTACCGCAGCCTCTTCGAAGGCGTCGAGGGCGCCTTGGTGGTGTCGTTGCGGGGGATCGACGCCAACGAGAACAACCGCCTGCGCAACAGCCTGCGGGAGAAGGGCGTGCGGGTCACGGTGGTCCGCAACACGCTGGCCCGCAAGGTCTTCGAGGGAGGTCCACTTGAGGGCTTGGCTCCTGTGCTCGAAGGGCCCAGCGCCCTGGCCTATGGCGCCGAGTCCGTGGTCGACGTCGCTCGTGAGCTGGTCAAGTGGGCCAAGGAGGTCAAGCAGCTGGAGCTCAAGGGCGCCATCCTCGACGGCGAGCTCTACGAGGGGCCGCAGGGGGTTGAGGCGCTGAGCAAGCTCCCCACGCGCGAGGAGGCGATCGCCCAGGTCGTCACGCTGCTGCTCAGCCCTGCTCGAACGCTGGCCGGTCAGGCGCTCGGGCCGGGCGCCCGCTTGGCGGGGGCGATCAAGACCATCGCCGAGAAGCTCGAGCAGGGCGAAACGATCGAGAAGGTCGCCTGATCCGCACGCCAACGCGAGCGGAAGGCGCAGGAACGGACAGGAACAGGCTCGAACTGGCCCTGCAGGGTTAAAGGCTGAGCGGTTCAGCCCCTCTTCGAGCCAGCCTCAGCCTCGCAGCGACGACGTCCGCGAGGCGCATCGGAAGAGAAAGGTCGACACGCCATGTCCGACGAAGCAGTCGCGACGAAGGAGTTCGCTGAGGAGGTCGTCAAGCTGGGCGACGCCCTGGCGGGGCTGACGCTCAAGCAGGCCGTGGATCTCAGCGACTACCTCAAGGAGACCTACGGCATCGAGCCGGCAGCGGGCGGCGCCGTCATGGTCGCGGGCCCCGCAGCGGGCGCCGAGGGCGGCGCAGGCGGCGGTGAGGAGGAGAAGACCTCCTTCGACGTCGTCCTCTCAGCGGTGGGCGACAAGAAGATCCAGGTCATCAAGGTCGTCCGCGAGATCACGGGCCTTGGGCTGAAGGAGGCCAAGGAGCTGGTCGACGGCGCCCCCAAGCCTGTCAAGGAAGGCGTCTCCAAGGAGGAGGCCGAGGAGCTCAAGAGCAAGCTCGAGGAAGTGGGCGCCTCGGTCGAGGTCAAGTAACCCAGCCTCCGCTGCGCCGGGGACCCTCGCGTCTCCGGACCGCGGAGGAAGAGGACAGGATCCTGTCGAAACAGGTTCTCCAGGGTTGTGGCGCGTCCTTTGCAGGCGGGACTTGCTCCGCGCCTACGGACAAGCTATACTGTCGATTGGCGCGACACGACGGGTGAGAACAGCACAGCACCAGACCGAGGGAGAGCGTGCGATGCGTCTGCGCTTCGCTGCGTAAACGCTCGCCGCAGGGCACCATCGCGAGGGACTCGATGGCCGCGACCACAGTGCGCGACTTCTCCAAGCGTGGGGACGCGATCCCCGTACCCGATCTGACCCGCGTGCAGCGGGAGGCGTATGAGCGATTCACCCAGCTGAGCAAGCCTCGCGATCAGCGAGACCCTCGCCTGGGGATCGAGGCGCTGATGCGCGAGGTCTTCCCCATCGAGTCCTACGACGGCTCGATGGCGCTGGAATACATCGACTACGACCTCGAGCCGCCTCGCTACACCCCCGACGAGTGTCGCGAGCTGCGGCTGACGTACGCCTACCCCTTCCGGGTGGGCTTGCGCCTCCGCAGGCAGGACCATCCGGACATCATCGAGGAGCGGGCGTATCTGGGCGAGATCCCCGTGATGCTCGGCGGAGGCGAGTTCATCGTCAACGGCGCCGAGCGCGTGGTGGTCAACCAGCTGCACCGCTCGCCGGGCGTGGACTTCTCCATCGTCTCCGCCGAGGCCGACAGGCCGCTGCACTCGGCCAGGATCATCCCCGAGCGGGGCTCCTGGATCGAGATCGAGGTGACGAAGAAGGACGTCCTGCTGATGCGGATCGACCAGTCGACCAAGATCCCCGCGACGACCTTCCTGCGCTGTCTCGACGAGGAGCTGGCCCCGACGGAGGTGCTGCTCAGCCTCTTCTACGACATTCAGGAGCTGCCTGTCGAGCAGCTGCGGCCGGAGCATCGTGCCGCCCAGGCCATCGTGGACGAGGAGACGGGTGAGGAGCTCGTCGCCGTGGGCAAGGAGATCGGATCCCAGCTCGAGGCGATCCAGGCCTCCTCGCTCAAGACCGTCCGCGTCATCACCAGCGTGGGCGACCCGCTCATCCTCAACACCGTCGCCGAGGAGAAGCTCGAGCAGTTCGCCGAGATCGCCAAGAGCGAGCACGAGGCGGCGCTGCTGAAGATCTACGGCCGGCTGCGGCCGGGCAATCCCCCGCAGGTGGAGAAGGCCAGGCAGCTCTTCCACGAGAAGTTCTACGACGACAACCGCTACCGGCTGGGCAAGGTCGGGCGGTTCCGCATCAACCGCAAGTTCGACCTGAACGTCCCCGAGGACGAGATGTTCCTGCGCGCGGAGGACTTCCTTCGCGTCCTGCAGTACATCCTGGACCTGCGGAGCAACCGTCTGGACCCGAACACAGGCAGGCCCGTGGCGCAGGTGGACGACATCGACCACCTGGGCAACCGTCGCCTGCGCACGCTGGACGAGCTGGCCTGCGAGGAGATGCGCAAGGGCTTTCTCAAGCTCCGCCGCACCGTGCAGGAGCGCATGAGCGTCAAGGACCCCGACGAGCTGGCCAAGATCAGCGACCTGGTCAACTCCAAGAGCGTCTCCTCAGCGATCGAGTTCTTCTTCGGCAGAAGCGAGCTGTCGCAGGTCGTCGACCAGACGAATCCGCTCTCGACGCTGGTGCACGAGCGGCGTCTGAGCGCCCTGGGGCCTGGCGGTCTGAACCGCAAGCGGGCGGGCTTCGAGGTCCGCGACGTGCACATCTCGCACTACGGCCGCATCTGCCCGATCGAGACCCCCGAGGGCACGAACATCGGCCTGATCGCCTCGATGGGCATCTACGCCGACATCGACGAATACGGCTTCCTCCGCACGCCCTACCGCGTGGTCAAGAAGGGCAAGGTGACGAACGAGATCGTCAAGCTCCGCGCTGACGAGGAGATGCGCTCCGTCCTGGCGCCGTCGGACGTGGTGGACGAGCGGGGCAAGCTCAAGGAAGGCTTGGTGATGGCCCGCGTCGGGGGCGAGCTCGTCGAGGTCGACTCGTCGCAGATCGAGTACGTCGACATCGCCCCCAAGCAGATCGTCGGCGTCTCCGCCTCGCTCATCCCCTTCCTGGAGCACGACGACGCCAACCGCGCCCTGATGGGTTCGAACATGCAGCGGCAGGCCGTGCCGCTGCTCAAGGCCGAGCCTCCGCTGGTCGCCACGGGCATGGAGAAGGTCGTCGGCGCCAACAGCGGCATGATCGTGCGGGCCCGGCGAGACGGCGTGGTGACGCACGTCGATGCGCAGCGGATCGTGCTCGACCACGCTGATGAGTATCCGCTGCGCAAGTTCGTCGGCCTCAACGAGCGCACCTGTCTGAACCAGAAGCCGATCGTCGAGCTGGGGCAGAAGGTCAAGGCTGGGCAGATCATCGCCGACGGCGCCTCCACCGTGCAGGGCGAGCTGGCGATCGGCAAGAATCTGCTCGTGGCCTTCATGCCCTACGACGGCTGCAACTTCGAGGACGCCATCGTCATCTCCGAGCGCGTCGTCCGCGACGACGAGATGACCAGCGTGCACATCGACTCCTACGACGTGGAGATCCGCGAGACGAAGCTGGGCAAGGAGGAGTTCACGCGGGACATTCCCAACGTCTCGGAGAAGATGCTGCGGAACCTGGACGAGGACGGTGTGGTGCGCATCGGCGCCCATGTCGGACCGGGCGACATTCTTGTGGGAAAGGTCTCGCCCAAGTCCAAGACGGAGCTGACGCCCGAGGAGAAGCTGCTGCACGCGATCTTCGGCCGGGCCGGCGAGGATGTGAAGAACGATTCGCTGGAGCTGCCCGCCGGCGCCGAGGGCGTGGTGATCGGCGCCAGACGCTTCAGCCGTCGTTCCCACATGAACGAGGCCCAGAAGCGCAAGCTGCAGGAGGAGATGGACCGCTACGCTGCGGAGCAGGACGACAAGGCCATCGCGCTGTTCCGCACGATGGTGCAGCAGATCAACGAGATCATCGGCACGGAGATGGTCGACCCTGCCACACGGCAGAAGGTCGGCGCCTCCGACATCCGCGAGGTCATTGTCGAGCAGATCCAGACCTTCGACCTCAAGTGGATCAAGGGCTCCAAGGACGCTCGGGCACGGGCTGAAGAGGTCTACCGCCACTTCTGGCCTCGCATCGAGGCCATCGAGAAGGAGAAGCAGCGCAAGCTCGCGCACATGAAGCGCGGCGACGAGCTGCCCACGGGCGTCCTGGAGATGGTCAAGGTCTACCTGGCCACGAAGCGCAGGCTCTCCGTGGGCGACAAGCTCGCGGGTCGGCACGGCAACAAGGGCGTCATCGCCCGCATCGTCCCCGTCGAGGACATGCCCTTCCTCGAGGACGGCACGCCTGTGGACGTGCTGCTCAACCCGCTGGGCGTCCCCAGCCGCATGAATGTGGGGCAGATTCTCGAGACCCACCTCGGCTGGGCCGCCAAGGTGCTGGGCTTCCAGGCCGTCACCCCCGTTTTTGACGGCGCCACCGAACAGGAAGTCCACCAGGCCATCGCCGAGGCCAACGAGCGCGTCGAGCAGCGCAAGGCCGAGCTCGCGGAGGGGGCGCAGGCAGCTTCGCCGGACGAACTGCTCACGACCATACCCCCAGGCGGCAAGGTGCAGCTCTACGACGGCAGAACGGGCGAGCCCTTCCACCAGCGCACCACCGTCGGGTACATGTACATCCTCAAACTGCACCATCTTGTGGACGACAAGATCCACGCCCGCTCGACCGGCCCCTACTCGCTCATCACGCAGCAGCCGCTGGGCGGCAAGGCCCGCACGGGCGGTCAGCGCTTCGGCGAGATGGAGGTGTGGGCGCTGGAGGCGTACGGCGCCGCCCACATTCTGCAGGAGCTGCTGACCGTCAAGTCCGACGACGTCGAGGGCAGAACCAAGATCTACGAAGGCATGGTCAAGGGCGTCAACACCCTGCAGGCGGGCATGCCTGTGGCCTTTGACGTCCTCTGTCACGAGCTCAAGGGCCTGTGCCTGAACGTCTCGCTGGAGAAGCGTTCGCTGGACGAGGAGCCGCTGCTGTGACCGAACCGTCCGCAGCGCGCAGCGTCCAACGCGGGAGCATTGCACCCCTGAGGAGGCGCTCCACGATGACGAACGCGACGAGCACTCGGTTCTGGGCCGGCGCTGCGCTGTTGAGCGCTGCAGTCTGGCTGAGCGGCTGTGGCCGCAGCGCAAACGCTCCTGAGCAGCAGCAGGAGGAGCAGCAGACGAAGCAGACCGCTTCCGCCGCCCAGCCCGCGCCGGAGCCAGTCCAGCGCACGCCTGCGCGCCAGCAGCCAACGCAGCCCGCTCCGCCCCCGACAGCCGCCCCCAGCGAGCCGCACGAATCCACAGCGGCTGCGTCAGACGCAGCTGCTGCAGAGGCTGCGGATGTCTACAGCGACCCGGAGAAGATCGTCGCCCGCTACATGCAGCTGCTGAGCGAGGGCAAGTTCGAGGACGTCGTGCCGCTCTTGTACATCAACTCCGACGGCTATACGGCCTACATCAAGTCGCTGGACGGCATGAAACAGGCCCGCGAGGCCACGGGCGAAGAGGTCTATGAACAGGTCCGTCAGTATCTCGCGCAATCCGTCCAAGGCGTGACGTGGAAGGTTGTCCGCGTCAGCGAGGACCGCGCCGTCGTGGGCTACAAGGGCCCTCGCGACGACGATCCCGAAAAACAGTTCGAAGTGAGGCTCATCAAGGGCCGTTGGCTCGTGGTTCCCCCGCCCGAGGGCATGCCCATGGCCCGCTGAGCCCGCAGCCTCGAGTCGACCCCGCTGTTCACCGCCGCGTCAGCACGCAACGACACAGAGCCCAGCAGAGAGCGCACACCATGCCCGAAACCGTGTACGAGCGAATCAACGACTACGCCTCGGTGAAGATCACCCTCGCCAGCCCCACGGACATCCGCTCCTGGTCCTACGGCGAGGTGAAGAAGCCCGAGACGATCAATTACCGCACGTACAGGCCGGAAAAAGACGGCCTCTTCTGCGAGCGCATCTTCGGCCCGGAGCGCGACTACGAGTGCGCCTGCGGCAAGTACCGCGGCACCAAGTTCAAGGGCATCATCTGCGACCGTTGCGGCGTGAAGGTGACGCACTCGCGCGTCCGCCGCAAGCGCATGGGCCACATCAACCTGGCCGCACCGGTCGTGCACATCTGGTTCTTCAAGGCCATTCCCAGCAGGCTCGGCGCCTTGCTGGACATGAAGACCAGCGACCTCGAGAAGGTCATCTACTACCAGGACTACATCGTCGTCGATCCCGGCGACACCGATCTCGAGTACAAGCAGATGCTCACGGAGGAGGAGCACCGGCAGGCCTACGAGAAGTACGGCTCAGCCTTCAAGGCGATGATGGGCGCCGAGGCCGTCCGCGAGCTCATCGACAGGCTGGACCTGGACGCCGAGGCCGCCGCCATCCGTCAGGCGCTGAGCGAGACCCGCAGCAAGCAGAAGATCAAGGACTTCGCCAAGCGGCTCAAGCTGGTCGAGCAGATCCGCCAGTCGGAGAACGACCCCGCCTGGCTGGTGCTCGACGTCATTCCCGTGATCCCGCCCGATCTGCGGCCGCTGGTGCTGCTGGACAGCGGCAACTTCGCCACCAGCGACCTGAACGACCTCTACCGCCGCATCATCAACCGCAACAACCGCCTGAAGAAGCTGATGGACCTCAACGCGCCGGAGGTCATCATCCGCAACGAGAAGCGGATGCTGCAGCAGGCGGTGGACGCGCTCTTCGACAACGGCCGCTGCCGCAGGCCCGTCGTCGGCTCCAGCGGCCGGGCGCTCAAGTCGCTGACCGACATGATCAAGGGCAAGCAGGGCCGCTTCCGCGAGAACCTGCTGGGCAAGCGCGTGGACTACTCCGCGCGTTCGGTCATCGTCGTGGGCCCTGAGCTGAAGCTGCACCAGTGTGGCCTTCCCAAGAAGATCGCGCTGGAGCTCTACCAGCCCTTCATCATCCGCAAGCTCAAGGAGCACGGCTACGCCGACACCATCAAGAGCGCCAAGCGCATGCTCGAGCGGCGCGAGCCCGAGGTGTGGGACATCCTCGAGGAAGTCATCGACCAGCACCCGGTGCTGCTCAACCGCGCGCCGACGCTGCACCGCATGGGCATCCAGGCCTTCGAACCCGTCCTCGTCGAGGGCAACGCCATCAAGGTGCACCCGTTGGTCTGCACAGGCTTCAACGCCGACTTCGACGGCGACCAGATGGCTGTGCACCTGCCGTTGTCGGTCGAGGCCCAGGCCGAGGCCCACGCCCTGATGCTCTCCCCGCACAACATCTTCTCTCCCGCCAACGGCCGCCCGATCATTTCTCCCTCACAAGACATGGTCATGGGCGTCTACTTCCTCACGGTGCAGGACCCCGACGACCAGCGGCCCGAGCAGGAGCTGCGCCGCTTCAAGGACCGCAAGGAGGCCATCCTGGCCTACGACTCGGGCTGCATCGGCCTGCACGAGAGGATCATGGTCAGGCTCGACGGCTTCGACGAGCAGGTCGTCAGCGAGAACGGTCAGCCGCAGCCTCTGCCCGGCCATCGCCGCGTGGTGACGACGGTCGGGCGCGTCCTCTTCGCCGACATTCTCAAGCCGGGCATGGCCTTTTACAACTGTGCGCTGGGCAAGCGAGGCGCCTCGCGCGTCATCGCCGACTGCTACGAGCGTTGCGGCAGGCCCGCCACGATCGATCTTCTTGACGAGCTGAAGGACATCGGGTTCAGGCAGGCGACCATCGCAGGCATCTCCTTCGGCATCACCGACCTGCGCATTCCCGAGAAGAAACAGGAGCTCATCGCGCAGGCGGAGAAGCTCGTGCAGCGGGTGGAGAAGAACTACCAGCGGGGCGTCATCACCGAGCGCGAGCGCTACAACCAGCTGCTGGACATCTGGGCCCACTGCCGCGAGCAGATCACCAAGGAGCTGGTCAACACCCTCAAGCACGACCGCCGCGACCCCGAGACGGGCGAGTATCTCCCGATCAACGCCGACAAGGGCCGCCGCTACATGAACCCCGTCTACATGATGTCCGACTCGGGCGCCCGCGGCAACATCTCGCAGATGCAGCAGCTGGCGGGCATGCGAGGCCTGATGGCCAAGCCCAGCGGCGAAATCATCGAGACCCCCATCCGCGCCAACTTCCGCGAGGGGCTCACCGTCCTCGAATACTTCAGCTCCACGCACGGCGCCCGCAAGGGCCTGGCCGACACCGCCCTCAAGACCGCTGACTCGGGCTATCTCACACGCAAACTCTGCGACGTCGCCCAGTCCGTCATCGTCAGCGAGCAGGACTGTGGCTGCACCAACGGGGTCACCAAACGAGCCATCTACAAGGGCGAGGAGGTCGACGTTCCCCTGCGCGAGCAGATTCTCGGCCGCGTCTCCCTGCAGACCATCGCCAACCCCATCACCGACGAGCTCATCGTCGAGGCGGGGGGCATGATCACCGCCGAGGCTGCGCGCAAGATCGAGGACCTGGGCATCGAGTCCGTCCTTGTCCGTTCGCCGCTGACCTGTGAATCCAACTTTGGCGTCTGCGCCAAGTGCTACGGCATGGACATGGCCACGGGCAGGCTCGTCGAGGAGGGCATGGCGGTGGGCATCATCGCTGCCCAGTCGATCGGCGAGCCGGGCACGCAGCTGACGATGCGCACCTTCCACACAGGCGGCATCGCCACGACCAGGCTCGTCGAGCGAGGCGTCTCCGCCAGCCATGGCGGCGTCGTCGAGCTGCGCGACTGCAACGAAGTCGAGATCGAAACGGACGAAGGCGAACGCGTCCTCACCGCGCTGAAGCGCAACGGCGAGCTGGCCATTCTCGACGCCAAGGGACGCGAAGTCGAAAAGCACAAGGTCCCCTACGCGTCGCACATCCTGGTCAGGCCGGGCGAACAGGTGAAGCGAGGCCAGCAGTTGCTCCGCTGGGATCCTCACCGGGCGCCGATCCTGGCCGAGAAGAACGGCGTCGTGCGCTTCATCGACATCGAGATAGGCGAAACCGTTCGTGAGGAGGACGCAGGTCAGGGTCGCAAGGCCCTTGTGGTCATCGAGCACAAAGGCGAGAAGCATCCTCAGATCGTTGTGGAGGATGAAGAGGGCAAGATTCTCGACTTCCACTATCTTCCCGCCAAGGCCCGCATCGAGGTCGAGGAAGGGCAGCGCATCAAGGCGGGACACATGCTCGCCCGTCAGCCTCGACAAGCCGCGGGCTCGCAGGACATCGTGGGCGGTCTGCCCCGCGTCACCGAGATCTTCGAGGCCCGCAAGCCCAAGGACCCTGCCTTCATGGCCCTCATCTCAGGCCGTGTCGAGCTCTACTCCGACAAGCGCAAGGGCAAGATGACCATCCGTGTGGTCTCCGACTCGGGCATCGAGCAGGACCACCACGTCCCGCGCGACAAGCAGCTGCTCGTGCACGCCGGCGACACGGTCCAGGCGGGCGATCCGCTCACCGCAGGTCCGCTCGTGCCGCACGACATCCTCAAGGTCCGCGGCGAAGAGGCGCTGTACAACTACATGCTCGAAGAGGTGCAGAACGTCTACCGCGCCCAGGGCGTCCCCATCAACGACAAGCACATCGAGGTCATTCTGGCCCAGATGCTTCGCAAGGTGCGCGTCGAGTCGCCAGGCGACACGAGTCTGCTGCCGTTCGACATCGTCGACAAGTCCACCTTCAGGCAGGCCAACCGCGCCGTGGCCGAGATGGTCCGCGTCGTGGATCCGGGCGGAACACCGCTTACAGCAGGAGCCCTGGTCGCCAAGGAGGAGCTGCGGGAAGCCAACGCCAAGGCGGAGGCGGAGGGGCTCGACCCCGCCAAGGCCAAGAAGGCCAAGCCCGCCACCGGACGAACGCTCCTCCTGGGCATCACCAAGGCGTCGCTGCAGTCCGAGTCGTGGCTCTCGGGCGCATCCTTCCAGGAAACGACCAAGGTGCTCACCGAGGCGTCCCTCCGGGCTGCGGAGGATCCGCTGCAGGGCCTGAAGGAGAACGTCCTGCTCGGCAGGCTCATCCCCGCTGGCACAGGCTTCAGCAAGCACCGTGACGTGCGCGTCCTGCGTCTGGCGGAGCCCCCCGAGGA
>CAYPBL010000003.1:49560-92708 GCA_964408965.1 uncultured Phycisphaeraceae bacterium
CCCACGATCTGCACGAAGCGCATGCGCAGCTCGTTGAGGACGCCCTGCAGCTCCTCCTCCTCCTCCTTCGTGAGATTGCCCTTGGTTTTCTCTTCGAGCGTGGCGAGCATGTCGATGAAGGCGCGAGCGTGATCGGGCGCCACGACAGCCTTGCCTGTCTGCGGGTCCGCCACGCCTCCGAGATACAGCAGCGCCTGCGTCGCCAGACTCGCCACCAGCGCGAGGAACGGGCTGGCCTCTGCGCCTCCTGCAGGCCCCGTCCCTGCGGCGCTGGAGGTGGAGCCAGCCTGTTTCGTCTGCGCAGCCAGCCGCTCCTTCTCCGCCTGCGCCTGGGCTTTCCAATCGGTGTCGACGATGATCCGGGGGGCAGCTGCGTCGTCCCGGGGCTGCGAATCAGCGGGCGTGCTCATAGGATTGGCCTCAGCGACAGTGTTCGACCGACAATCGCGCAGAGCGTCCCAGCGACGCGGTGCGCAGCAGAGTGTAGGCCGTCCTCCCTGCCAGCATGCAGCAGGCAGCCTCTCTTCCAAGGAACGCCGCCATGTGGAACATCCTTCGCAGCCCAGGCCACAACTCCTGCGCCTCGCTGCTCGCCGCGGGGCTGCTGATGGCGGCGCAAACAGCCTGCTCGACCACGCCCACTTCGTCGACCGAACACGTCCTCACCCCCAGCGCCTTTCGCGCAGCGGACGCCCCTGCCGCTACGCGCGCCCAGCAGGTCTCCGCTGCAAACGCTGCGTCCGCTCCCCCGGAGCCTCTGCAACAGTTCGACGCCGACGCTTCCGCCTCCGCAGCGGTGCACGTCGTTGTCGGGGCTCCCCCGTCCTCGTCCCCGCCCTCTCCTTCTGCCGCAGGGCCTGCGCCGCCCACTACAGCTGCAGTCACGAAGGCGGCGCCGACGGATGCGCCGGACGCGACACCAGCCCCGTCCGCATCGCCGTCGCCGACCGCTGCTGCTGCGCTCGACAGTCGAAGCGTGGACGCCCTGGTGGGGCAGATCAACGGCAGACCGCTGTTCGCCTCGGAGTTCTTCGCGCCCATGGACGCACGACTTCGCGCCGAGGCGAAACGGCTGCCTCCACAGCAGTGGGTGCAGTTCGCCCGCAGGGAGATCAGTCAGGCTCTGCGCACACGGGTCGTGAACGAGCTGCTGCTGGCTGAGGCCCGCGCTTCGCTCACCCCCGAGCAGCGCAAGGGCTTGCTCGCCTTCATCGAGAACTTCCGCGAGACGCTCGTCAGCCAGAACCAGGGCAGCGAAGAGATCGCTGAGCGTGCCTTGCTCGAACAGGAAGGCGCGACGCTCGATGAAAAAGCGCGCGAGCTGCTCGATCAGGAGCTCCTCCGCATGCAGCTGCGCAAGGCGCTGGCTGACCAGGTCCAAGTCTCCTGGCGCGAGGTGGAGATCGAATACGAGCGTCGCAAGGACGAGTTTCAGCCGCCTCCGACAATCACGTTGCGGATGATCCGCATTCCCGCGGACGACGCTGACCGCCGCCGACGCGTCGAGGAAGCCTTGGCCAGGGGCGAGTCGTTCGAGGCCGTGGCCAAACGGGAAAGCGCCTGGAATCCTGAGGGCGGAGGGCTCTACCCTCGCGACGGCGCCCTGCAGCTGGACGCGCCGAGCCTGGCGCAGGCTGACATCTTCGGCCCTGCGCCGCTCAACGAAGCTGCTCGTTCACTCTCGCCAGGCTCCTGGACAGGGCCCATTGCGTTCAACAACGCGTTGCACTGGTTGTACCTCGAGAAGATCGAGCAGCCTTCCACGCCGCTTTTCGAAGCGCAGCTGCAGCTGTACAACGAGCTGCGCAACCGCAGACTGCAGGAGGCGGAGCAGCGATACCTGGAGGATCTCATCAACCGGGGAAGTTTGACGGATTTGGCGCGCATGGAGCGAAGGCTGCTCGCCTTCGCGATCGAACGCTACCTGCTTCCGCAGGCGTCGTCGCGGTCCTCCGACGAGGCTCCCGCCAGCCGCTCGCCGACAAGGCAGACCGCCTCGCCGCCGCCCTCGCTCCCGTGAGCCTTGTCGTGGAGCGGACGCTGCTGCGCCCTGGGCCTCTTACCCGTTGGCGACTGGCTCGGGGCGGACCGCACACACTTGGAAGAGTCAGCGAACGGTTGGCGGCGCGACATCTGCGTCGCAACGGCATGACGATCGTGGGGAAAAACGCGTCCGTGGCAGGTGTCGAGGTGGACCTGCTCTGCCTCTCGCCCGATCGCAGACGCGTCGTCGTTGTGGAGGTGAAGGCCAGGCGGGTTGGAGCAGGCTATCAGCCGCCCCTCGAATCCGCTGTCGACGCCCGGAAGCTGCACAGGCTCAGGCGGGCCGCTCGCGCCGCCACAGCCAAGCTCAACGCCCCTGCGGATGCCTGGCGCATCGATGTGGTCACGTTGCAGTGGAGCGGCAATCGGTGCGCTCAGCTGCGTTGGCTGGTTGATTGCGCGCCCAGGTGAACTGCTGTGCGCAGAGCCCCATCGCTGCGCTGCGCCGTTGCGTCGGAACCGGTGGACGTCGACGCAGCAGGGGGGACCACCAGGTCCACCGGGACGATGACGCTGAACATCGACCCCTCGCCAAGCTCGCTTTCGACCTGAATGTCAGCTCCGATGAGGCTGGCCAGCTCCGCTGCGATCGCCAGTCCCAGTCCTGTCCCGCCCGTTCCCTTGTGCACGGCGCTCTCCAGCTGGGTGAACTTCTGAAAGATGCGTTCTCGCGCCTCGGGCGGAATGCCCGGTCCCGTGTCGAGCACACTGACGCGGACGCGCTCGCAGGCGTCGGCGCCGACGACCCGTTCGATCCGCACCGTCACCATACCCTCTTCAGGGGTGAACTTCACCGCGTTGCTCAGGAAGTTGAAGATGATCTGCTGCAGTTTGCGGGCGTCCGTGCGGATGACGACGGGCGCAGGTTTGCGGGAGAAGGAGTCAGCGTCCTGTGGCGCCTCGAGGCGCATCGTCAGGCGCTTGCGCTCCGCCTGCGGGCGAAGCAGGGCAAGCAGGCCCTCGCACGCGTCCACGATGTTGCAGGGCTCGACGCGCAGCTCCGTTCTGCCCGCTTCGAGCTTGGCCATTTCCAGCAGGTCGTTGATCATCTCCAGCAGCGAACGCCCTGCGACGACGATGTTCTCCAGATAGCGCACGCGTTTTTCGTGCAGCGCAGGAAATCGCGAGCCTTCCCGCTCCGCGTCGTTGCGCGCGATCTCCAGCAACAGCTCCGCAAAGCCGATGATCGAGTTGAGGGGCGTGCGCAGCTCGTGACTGATGTTGGCCAGGAACTCGCTCTTGACGCGCGCCGCCTCGTGCAGGGCCACATTGGCCTGCTCCGCCTCAGCCAACCGCAGATCGAGCGAGCGGTTGAGCTCGCGCAGACGTTGCTGGCTGTCCTCCAGCGACGCGAGCATGGCGTTGAAGGCCTCAGCCAGGTCCTCGAACTCGTCGCCCGTGTGGATGTCCGCCCGGACGGCGGTCTCTCCCTGGGCGATGCGCGTCGCGGTCAGGCGCAGCTCGCGCACGGGGCTGAAGACGATCCGCTTGAGAATCAGCGAGAAGACCACCACAGCCAGCGCTCCCGCCGCCAATCCCGCAGCGAGGATGTACACGCGGTTGACGAAGAGCAGCGCCGCAGCCCGGGGGGAACGGTGCTCGACGAAGACGATCGCCTCGATCTCCCCCTCCTCGTTGCGCACGATGCGCGCATAGTGGTGCACGCGCGCTTGCCCCTGCCAGACGGCTTCCGCGTACTCCGTCCGCTTCGGATCGCGCAGCGCCGCGCGCGCCGCTGTCGCAGCGAATCCCGTCCGCTGCGCCAGCTGCGCCGCCGCAGAACCCGACACCGCAGCGATGCGCACCTGATCGGGCGGCTTGACCCGATCGTGCGTCGTGTCCACAGACGCTGCAGCGTCCTCTCCACCAGCTCCTTCCGCGGGCGGAGTCTCCACAGCCGCAGCGGGCGTCGGCTCGAGAAACGCCTCCAAGGATGTCTCCGTCTCCAGCACGCCGGGCCAGAGCCTCGCGATCTGCCGCGAGGTGTCCAGCAGCGACTCGTCGATCACGTAGCGCAGTCGAACCCAAGGCGTCGCCAGCGCCGCGGTGAGCAGCGCCACGATGGCTGCGCCGAAGAGCAGCAGACACTTGTCAGCCAGCGACAGTTCGCGCCCCATGACAGTCGAGTGTAGGAGGAACGCGCTTCACGCAGGGGGGGCGGAGACGTCGTCGCGCCACGGGACGCGCTCTCCTTCGCCCCACAGCAGCTCCAGCGCATAATGCTGCCTCGCTGCAGGCTCGAAGACGTGCGCCACCACGTCCACCAGATCGAGCAGCGCCCAGACGGGGTCGTCCTGTTGGCGAAAGACGGTCGCCCCCAGCTCCTTGGCACGCTCCGCCGCCTTGGCCACCGCGGTGCGCGACTGCCGCTCGCTGGTCGAGCTGGCCAGCACCAGGTAGTCCGTCACCTGGCTCAGGCCCCGGACGTCGAGCACGCGGATGTCCTCGCACTTGGCCTCGTCCAGGGCGCGCGCGATCGCCACCGCCACATCGCGCGCCTCGAGCGAAGTCGTCCTGGAAGCGCTGTCCTGCAAAGCGTGGACCCTAGACCACCAAGGGGCGCCGGGGCAACCCTGGTCTATACTGTGCGCCGCGCGGGGGGCTCCCCTCCGCAGCGCGTTCCCGCCCGAGCCGACAGCATGGCCGCTTCGGAACACGACGACATCGCGCAGGGTCTGTTCTTCATCGTCGGCACAGGCCGGTGCGGCTCGACGCTGCTGCAGGCCATGCTCTCGCGTCATCCACGGCTGGGGCTTCCCCCCGAGACCAAGTTCTTCCAGGAGTGGGACCCGATGCTGCGGATCTCGGACCCGCTTCCCGACGAAGCCTCGCTTCGCCAGCACCTCGCCTGGGCCGGGACGCTGTGGTTCTGGCAGGACCTGGCGCTGGACGAGGAGCAGCTGCTCCGGGACGCGGAGGCAGGGGGGCGCAGCGCCCGCGCCCTGTTTCTGGGCGTGATGGCCCAGTGGCGCGACAGGCTGGGCAAGCCCCGTCTGGGCGAGAAGACCCCAGGGCACCACAAACACGTCGAGCGCATCCTGGAGCTGTTTCCGCAAGCGAAGATCATTCACATCCACCGCGATCCGCGCGACGTGGTGGCTTCGATCGTCAAGCTGCGCTGGGGAGGGCACAGCTCCGCCCGCCGCCACGCCCGCACCTGGGCCAAGGCCGTGCGCCGCCAGCGCCTCCTGGCGGAGCAGCTGGGCCCCGACAGACACCACACCGTGCGATTCGAGTCGCTGGTGCTTGAGCCCGAAGCGACGCTGCGGCGCGTCTGCGATTTTCTGGGCGAGATCTTCGACCCTGCCATGCTGCGGTATTACGAACGGCGGGAGGCGGGCTTCAGCCCGCGCGAAGCCCCCTGGAAGGGCGACACGCTCAAGCCGTTGGACCCGTCCGCGATCGGCAAGGGCCTTGGTGCGCTCTCGCCGCGCCAGCTCAGCGCTGTGGAGCGCGTCTGCGCCGCGGAGATGGTCGCGCTGGGCTACGAGCCGGTCAGCGGCAAGGCCAGGCTTAGCTGGCTCGCTGCGGACGCGCTAGAGGAGGCGCGCTGGACTGCAAGGCGGGCGCGCCGCAGCCTGCTCCGTCGACTGGGGGTGGACCTGCGACGCCGCGACGAAGCAGCAAGGCGGCGCAGGCATGAGGTTCGCCAGCCGTCCGACACAGCCGCTGGCGCAGCCATGGAGGCGCCATGCTCGACCTGACGCCGGTGACGATCGTCTCCTACCCCAAGAGCGGCAGGACTTGGCTGACGGTGCTGCTGGGCAAGGCCCTCTGCGACGCGCTGGGGCTTGGCGACAGAGAGCTCTTCGAGCTGTTCAAAGGGCCCAGGCAGCCGCGCAGGGCCCGCCGCCGCATGCCGCCCATGACGTTTTCGCACGAGGGGGCGAGTTTCGATGCGATGCTCGCGCCCGAGCAGCTGCGCGCAGGCCCTCCCGCCACCGACGGCAGGGTCGTTCTGCTGGTGCGCGATCCGCGCGACGTCCTCGTCTCGCACTACCACCAGCTCGTCGGCCGCAAGCGCTTCGCCGACGAGCGCGACGATCGCGCCGACACGCCCGCAGGACGGCTCACCCGTCAGGAGTTCTACGACCGCGCGCAGCTGCGCACCACAGCGGATGGTTCGCTGCTGATCGATTCCTTTCTCGACTCGCCGCTCTTTGGCGTGCGCAAGGTCGTCCACTTCCACCGTCTCTGGGCGGAGGCTGTTGGGCGGATGGGCGAGCGGGCGATCGTGGTGCGTTACGAAGCGCTGCACGAGGCGCCGCTGCGCGAGCTGCAGCGGGTGCTGGACCTGGCTGGCGTGGACATCGTCCGCGAGGAGCACCTGGCGCGGGCGGTCGAGTTCGCCCGTTTCGAGAACATGCGTCGGCTCGAAGCTGCAGGGGCCTTCTCGTCGGGGACCTTGCAGCCCAGGGGGCGCGACTCCTCAGCCTTCAAGACCCGCAAAGGTCGGGTGGGGGGGCACCTGGAGGAGCTGACGCCGCAGCAACGGGCCCGGCTCGACGACGCCATCGCCTCGCTGGGCGATCCGTGGTACAGCTCCCCAGCCGTATCTTCCGCCTCATGACCCCGCTGTTTCGCAGCCGAGCCACGGCGCCAGGGGCGCTGCAGGACGCCTGGCCGGATCGGCCGCGCAGGCTCAAGCCGTCGTTTCTGCTCATCGGCGCCCAGAAGGGGGGGACGACGTCCTTCTACTTCGATCTGTGCGAGCATCCCGACCTTGCGCCGGCGCTGCGCAAGGAGCTGCACTTCTTCGACAGACTGTACGGACGGGGCGTTCGCTGGTACGCCAGGCAGTTTCCCAGGCCTCCTCGCCGTGCCGGCGTCCAGACGGGCGACGTGACGCCTGCGTATCTCTACTACCCCCCAGCGGCGGCCCGCGCCCGGGCGCTGCTTCCCGAGGCGAAGCTGCTGCTGACGCTGCGCGACCCTGTCGAGCGGGCCTGGTCGCACTACAGGCACAACGTGCGCAAGGGCATCGAGCAGCGACCGTTCCTCGAAGCGATCCACGCGGACATCGAGCGCATCTACCCGCGTGTGCAGGAGGCGCAGGCGGGGGCGCCATGGACAGCTGAATGGGACGATCAGCTGGTCCGTTTCTCCTATGTTTCGCGAGGCCTGTACGCCCAGCAGCTGCGCCGCTGGCTGGCGCAGTTTCCACGCGAGCGGTTCTTCATCGTTCGCTCGGAGCAGCTGCGCTGGAGGACGCGAGAGACGCTTGCGCAGGCGGCGTCGTTTCTGGGGCTTGCGCCCTTCGACTGGCCTCGCGTTGCGCCCCGCAACGTCGGCGGCGACGAGCCCGTCCCGCTCGATGCAGCGTCGCTGCTGCGCGATTTCTATCAGCAGCCCAACGCCGCCTTGGCGGATCTGCTGGGCGACGCCTTCGACTTCAATGCGCAGCCCGACCGTCTGCTACGCAGCAGGCTCGAGCGTCCTCACCACGCCTCGTCGCGTTCGTAGCCCAGCGCGACGAGCGCCTCGCCCGCCACACGCTTCATCGCAGCGATGTGCTCCCTGCGGAAGTGGTTGCGCCAGTCGCCCGCCACGCCCTTGCGGTTGAAGGCCTTGGGGTCAGCCTGGCCGGGTTTGCGGCCGGTGACGCGCTCGAAGCGGTGTTTCTCGACAATCGCCCGGACGCGCTCGTCGGAAAGGCCCACTTCGTAATGGGCGAAGACGCGCCGCATCACGCCAAAGCAGTCCTCAAGCATGTCCTCGTAGCGGATCATGAGGCCGAGCTGCGGGTGCATCGCCTCGCGCCAGCCCATGGCCCAGTCGATCCACTTGGGCGCGACATGCTCGATGTAGAAGCGCAGCCGCTGGTCGATGTTCAACGGCGCCGCCTGCCTGTGGTAGCGGCAGTCGCGCTTGTTGGCCACGTAGTACGACCAGGACACCGCCAGATCGCGCACGTCGCGGATCAGCGTCACATACGGCCGATTCAGCGCATGCACCACCTGCACGTTGTCCGCAGTGGGCGGCGTGTGCGTCTTGGTCACGGTGTAGCCAGCGGGTGGAGGCGAGAAGTCCTGCAGGCGCAGGTGGTGGTCGGTCCACGTCTTGACCGTCGGCGGCGACCAGGGCAGGTACCCCGGAACCTCGCAGAGCATGCGGAAGAGCCACGTGCTGCCGCTCTTGGCCTGCGCCATCGCCAGCAGATTGCGGTGAGGATAGCGGTAGAGCCGTTGGCAGAGCTCGCGTTGCAGTCTGCGCAGAGGCTTTCCCCGCAGCGCCCGAGGCGTCCAGCGGCGGGGCCGCAGCTGACGGATGTACTCGGGCGGCTCGGGCAGCGCCTCCGAAGCGACAGCAGGCTGTGTGGTCCGCAGCGTCATGGCTTGGCCTGAGTGTACGACGCGCCGTCCACCAGCGACTCGACCACCTGCGCGAAGCGCACCGCGAAGCGCTCGATGCGGAAGCGTTGGGCGAAGCGCGCCGCCTGCTCGCCCATGCGTCGGCGCAGCGCCGCGTCGCGCACGAGCCGCTCCAGCGCCTCCGCCATCGCCTTCGCGTCGCCGGGCGGGGCAAGCAGGGCCGTCTCGCCCACCGCCACCGCGTCCGCGCAGCCCGGGGCGTCGGAGGCCACGACAGGCAGGCCCAGCGCCTGCGCCTCGACGAGAAAGCGCGGCAGGCCTTCCCGGCGGGTGGAGAGCGCCGCGATGTCGCACTGCGCGACGCGCTCGAACGGCTGTTCGACCCAGCCCGCGAAGCGCGCAGGCGCCCCGAGCTCTCCGGCCAGCGCCTCGAGGCGCAGCCGGTCAGGCCCATCGCCCAGCACGAGCAGCTCAACGTCGACGCCGCGACCTCGCAGCAGCGCCGCAGCCCGCAGCAGCGTCGTCACGTCCTTGTGCGATTCGTCGAGCCTGCACGCGGTGACGACGCGCACAGGGCCGCTGGACGACGCGCCGCGCGCCGACGGCGCCGCAGGCAGCGCCACACCGTTGTCGATCTTCTCGCACACCGGCGCCAGCGCAGGAATCCGCTGCCTGACCTCCTGCAGCATCCGTTCGCTGAGCACGAGCAGGCGGTACCGCTGGCTGGGCCGCAGGCGATGGAACAGCCGCTGCGCCGCCTTGACCCGCAGGCGTCTGGGCAGCAGGTGCAGCGTCTCGACCACCGCAGGGGCAAGGCCGAGCAGGCGCAGCGCGATGCGCGTGTCGGGGGGAAAGGCGCCCGTGCACAGCCGCACCGCGTCGGGCCCGAAGGCGCGCAGCGCCTCGCGCAGAGTTGAGCGGCTGATCGAGACAGGGCGGAAGAGAACGACGCCGCTGCGCGCAAGCTGCTCCGCTGCGCGGTCGAGGCCGCCGCCAGCGGGCGTGAAAATCCCCACCTCCGCCTCGGCGCTGCGCAGGACCAGGGCGTGCTCGACGATGTTCCGCGTCATGCCGCCCGATCCCAGGGGCCCTGCGACGAAGAGCAGCCTGCGCCGGCGGAGCAGCTCCTGCTCGGGGGCGTCCAGCGACGCCGGGTCCGCCGCTGCGGAATGTGGAGCGTCGTTCACGTCGAGCCTGCGCCCTGCGCGCCGGCCGCGCACGCGGCTGAGTCAGCCCCTTCGTCTCAGTCCAACCCCAGCAGCGACGCGACCACCGGGCCGAACTTCACGACCAGGCCCGCAAAGACGACCGAGACGATCGAGATGAGCTTGATGAGGATGTTCAGCGACGGGCCCGAGGTGTCCTTGAAGGGGTCGCCCACCGTGTCGCCGACGACCGCCGCCTTGTGGTCCTCCGAGCCCTTGCCGTAGACGATCGCCTCTGGGCGGCCTGCTTCGACGAGCTCCCGAGCCCTGCGGTCGATTTCCTCGCGGATGGCTGCAGGCACAGCCTCGCGTTTCTCGACGACGTTGAGAAACTCCTCAGCGGTGATCTTGCCGTAGGACTCGATGAGCTTCTTGGCGTTGTCCCATGCCCCGCCAGCGTTGGCCATGAAGATGGCGACAGCGAAGCCGCTGGTGAGGCCTCCCGCGAGCATGCCCACCACGCCAGGGACGCCCAGGACAAGCCCGACAAGAATCGGCACGACGATCGCCAATCCCGCGGGAACGATCATCTCCCGCTGGGCGCCCGCGGTGGAGATCGTCACGCAGCGAGCGTAGTCGGGATAGCGCACGCCCTCGTGCTCGACCTGCTTGGGCCACTGGCGGGGATCCCGGATCTGCTCCTCCGAGAGGCCCTGCGTGCGGAAGGCCTCACGCATCTTGGCGAACTGGCGCCTGGCCTCCTGCATCATGGCGTTGGCGGCTCTGCCCACCGCATTCATCGTCAGGGCGCAGAAGAGGAACGCCAGCAGCACGCCGATGAACACGCCGCCCAGCGCCCGCGGGTTCATGAAGGTCACGTTGTAGTAGTGGAGCACATCCGCAATGGACCCCTGGCGCGACGACGCCGCCTCGATGGTGACCGTGTTCGTGCGGCCGTCGCGCTCCTGCGGAAAGCGGATGACATATCGCCCTTCCCCTGCAGCGTGTACGGGATAGCTCTGCCGGACCACAAGCGACGGCTCCTCGCCCTGCAGCCCCGCGACAGAGAGGACCATGGCTCCGTCGACGCTCCTCTCCGGGCCCTGGTCCTTGATGACAGCGAAGCGGTGATGCCCCTGATACACCGCCATCAGACCGCTGTCAGACTCTCCGTGCGGCGCCGTGAACGTGCTGTCGCCCACGAAGGCTTCGGCCTGGGAGGTGATCTGGGTCTGCACCACTTGGATGTACGCAGCGAAGAGCGCCAGGGCTGTCAGCGCCGCGGAGCCGATGGCGAACCCCTTGCCCGTCGCCGCGGTCGTGTTGCCCAGCGAATCGAGCATGTCGGTGCGCTCGCGGACGTAGGGGGGCTGACCGCTCATCTCCGCGTTGCCGCCCGCGTTGTCCGCGATCGGGCCGTAGGCGTCCGTGGCCAGGGTGATGCCCAGCGTCGCGAGCATGCCCACCGCGGCGATGCCCACGCCGTAGAGGCCCATCAGGAAGTGCTCCGCCCCTCCCGCGAAGACGAAGGCTGCGATGATGGCGATCACCACCGTCACCAGCGAGGCCCAGGTGGACTTCATTCCCTCGGCGATGCCGGCGATGATGACCGTGGCTGGGCCGGTGATCGCCTGCAGGGCGATGCGGCGGGTGGGCTCGTACTCGTAGCTGGTGTAGTGCTCGGTGGCGTGGGCGATGACCAGGCCAGCGATGAGGCCGGAGATGATCGAGAGGCCCACGCCCCACCAGCGGACGCCCGCCTCAGCCGCCGCTGCAGCGGCCTCGCCCGAGCGGGGCGACAGCAGCAGCCACAGCAACCCCAGCGCCGCCAGGACGATCAGACCCGAGGCAGCGTAGACGCCGCGGTGCAGGCCCTTGAGGAGCTCCATGAACGAAGCGTCCTCCCGCGCCCGGACGGTGAAGACGCCCAGAATCGAGCACAGAATGCCCAGCCCCGCCACGCCTATGGGGGCGATTGCCAGCCGCATGGCCACAGCCGCTGTGTGCTCGCCCAAACTGGGGATGGCGAAGGCCGCCGCCGCTCCCAGCGCCATCGTCGCCAGCATCGAGCCGTAGTAGGACTCGTACAGGTCCGCCCCCATGCCCGCGACGTCGCCGACGTTGTCTCCCACGTTGTCCGCGATGGTGGCGGGGTTGCGCGGGTCGTCCTCGGGGATGCCCGCCTCGACCTTGCCGACGAGGTCCGCTCCGACGTCCGCCGCCTTGGTGTAGATGCCGCCACCGACGCGGGCGAAAAGGGCCTGCGTGCTGGCGCCCATGCCGTAGGAGAGCATGATCGTCGTCAACGCCCGCAGATCGTCGCCCACGCCCAGAGCGTTGAGGACCAGGAACCACACCGACACGTCCAGCAGGGCGAATCCCACCACGACCATGCCCATCACCGCGCCCGAGCGGAAGGCGATGGTCAGGCCGCTGTTGAGCGACTGCTTGGCAGCGTGGGCGGTGCGGGCGGAGGCGTTGGTGGCCATCTTCATGCCGAACCACCCGCACAGCCCGGAGAGCGTCCCCGCGATGGGGACGCCCAGCATGGACAGCGCAGGTTGCAGCCCCAGGGCGTAGAGCAGGCCCAGCGCCGCGACAATCGCCACGAACACGCCCGCGACGACCTTGTACTGCCGTTTGAGATAGGCCATGGCCCCCTCGCGCACCGCCTGCGCAATGCGGACCATCTCCTCTTCGCCTTCGCTGGTCTTGAGAACCGAGCGGGCGAAGAGCAGGGCGGTGAGCAGCGCCGCCACGGCGCCGACCGGGCCGAGGATGTAGGCAGGATGCAGATCGCTGACGGCGCCGAAGACACCGGGAGCGTCAGCCAAGCCAAGCGTCGCGAGCATGGATCGCCTCCGAATGGACGCCCCGGTCAGCCAAGCGGGCGCGCCGCCGGGGTCGCGTTCTCAAGAAGTATGGGTCCGCAGCCTGCTCCGCACAGGCGGTCAGCGTTGGAGACCGACAGCGGGGACCAGCCTTCGCTCATCCCCCGAGCGTCGAAGCATGGCGATGGTCGGGACCGTCGTCAACCTCCCTCCCGAGGCACAGGGCAGCGTCGCCGCCGCCGCTGCACGTCCGCAGCGGTCGTCACCGCCGGGCCGCCGCCGCCTCAGCCCGCTTCTGGCGCTTGCGCATTTCTCGCCTGCGGCGCTCGGAAGGCTTCTCGTAGTAGCTCTTGCGCTTGATGTCCTTGGTCAGCCCTTCCTTCTCGCAGAGCTTCTTGAACCGCTTGAGCATCTGATCGACGCTCTCGCCTCCTCGCGCCTTGATGCGGATCGCCATGATGCGCCGTCGCCTCCAGCTGGTGTGCGGGCCTTGGGGCCCTGCGGGGTGTGGGTGCGGACTGAACCGAGTCGAAGTATTGGCGCCCTCCGGAGCGTTTGCAACTCTCCCTGGCGTCAATCAGGTTCTCGCCCGGAAAGCGCAGGCTATGGTCCCCCAGCATGACCGTGCTCGTGGACGCCTACAACGTGCTCCATGTGACGGGCGTCCTGCCGCCGGCGCTGGCGGGACCGAGCGTGGAGGACCTGGCCCGCTACATCGCCGCCAGCCGCTGGGCCAGAAGAGAAGTGATCCTGATCTGCGACGGCGGTCCGCAGGAGCGGTCGACGAGCCATCGACCCGTCCAAGGCGTCGAGATCCGCTACGCCGGCGCCGGAAAGGACGCCGACAGCCTCATCATTGCGTTGATTCGCGCACACTCCGCGCCGCGCAGATTGCTGGTCGTCAGCAGCGATCAGGCCATCGTCCGCGTCGCCAGACGCCGCCGCGCTCACACGCTCAGCAGCGCCGCGTTCCTGGAAAAGCTCGCGGACGATCTGCGCACTCCTGCCAAGCCAGCGGGGCCCGCCAAACCGCGCGCTCCGCTGACGCCTCCTGCGGTGGACGCTTGGCTGGACGACCTGGGGCTGTCGGGGGACCCCATCCTGGCCATCGCTCCCAGCGCCGAGCCCCGGGCGGGCATGCCCGAGCAGGAGCAGCGACCTCCGACGCCTTCGCCGTGCGCCGAGGAGGCTGGCGCCTCTGCGCCTGTCGATCCGTTGCTGCTGCAGGCGCTGCAAGAGTGGCCCGATCAGCTGCGCCTGTCCGATCTGGACATGGCTCGATGGCTGCCCGACGCCGACACGCCGCCCGAGACGCTCAGGCCCGCCTCGGAGGACGACTTCCCGCCCTCGCCCCGACGGCCCCGCAAACGCCGCCGAGGCCGTCGCTGACGAGGGCCGCAGCAGGGGTCGTCTGTCTCTGTGCAGCTGCGGGCAGCCTCAGCTGCGTGCGCGCACTGAACCGCTGGGACGTGGACGCGCTGATCTCGACCTTGCCTGTCAGCGGTCAGGCTCGAGCGACGCTGCCCTTGGCTGCGTCGCCACCCGCCATCGCCGCTGCAGCGGAGCGCGCCCTCCAACGCCGGGGCTACTCGCTGACGCGGGACGACGTGACGCAGGGACGGGCTGTGGTGCAGGCTCGCACAGCGGTCTCCCCCGAGTCTCCGCTCAGTGAGCTCTTCGCCCGCAGGGCCACGCTGACAGCTCGGGAAACCCGCCGCAGCGTGGTGGTCGAGGTGGAGATCGCCCCGCAGAGCGACGCTGTCGAGGCCCGTGCGATCCTCCACGACACGCTCGAGCTGCTCAGGCCCGCGAAGCGCTGAAGCGGTGCAGCGACGGACAGGGAACAGCCCAGGGAGCGTAGGGGCGTTCCTCAGTCGCCATAGTTGGCGTCGGGGGTGAAGTTCGTGATCTGGCCAGGGCCCGTGATGATGGGGCCCCAGATGTTGGCCGCCATGTCGAAGCTGAAGCTGGCGACCACGCTGCCGTGGGCGTTGTTGCGGATGATGATGTTGTTCGCCCCACCCTGTGCGATCAGCAGGCCGATGTCGTTGTCGTTGAGGTGGTTGCCTTCGATGCGGTTGAGGCTGCCCGCGACCTTGATGCCCGCGCTGACGCCGCCGAACACGTTCTTGTGGCTCGTGCAGGTGTTCTGCAGCACGAAGGACTCGCTGGAGACGTTGATGCCGTCCCTGCCGTTGGCGACGACCGTGTTGTGGTGCACGAAGCTGCCGCCCGCTCCTGCGATGCCTGTGTCCTTGTTGCTGCGGGAGAGGCAGTGGGCGATCGTCGAGCCGTCGCCTGCGAGAATGCCTGATCCGTTGTTGTTTTCCACGATGCAGCGCTCGACGAGCGCGCTGAAACCGACGCGCACACCGCCTGCTCCGTTGTTCCTGACGATGCATTCGCGCACGCTGACAGCGGTGGCGGAGGCGTTGAAACCGAAGCCGCCGTTGTTCTCCGCGGTGCACCGCTGCGCCTGTCCCGAGTCGCCCAGCACAACGCCGTCGAGCGCATTGTTCAGCGCGTGCACGTCGCGGACGACGCAGCGGGGGGCGTTGGCGTCGACGCCCGCCGCTCCCCAGCCCTGCACCAGGCCGTTGAGGATTCGGATATTTTCGACAGCCACGACCTCCGAGCCCAGCGTGATGCCGTTGAGCGTGTTGGCGCCCCCTGTGAGGGTGAAGCCGTTGAGGTCGAGCGTGACGTTGGACGCTGCGATGCGGACGCCGTTCTTGCCGGGCTGGCCTGTGAGGTTCTCCGTCAGGTAGTACGAGCCGGGCGCGCTGATGACGTAGACCGCCGTCGCGTCGCCGGGCGTGTTGTCCTGGTTGACGGCGACGCGGGGCTCGACCTCCTGCAGCGTCTTGTAGCTGGGCGCGACGGGGCCAGCGGGGGGGCTCAACGGCCCCGCCCACAGCGGAAGCGCCGTTCCGACTCCGCCCAGCGCGACGAAGACGAATCCAGCGATCAGTCGACGGGACATGTGCATGGCCAGACCTCCTGGAAAACCGGCGGCGGGGAACGCCTGCGCCGCCGCATGGCGACCGTTCAGTGGGTGCACGCGGAAAAGGCCGTCGGAAAGGGCGCCGGGAAAGGGCTGTCGCGCAGAAAAAACGCCCCCCTGCGGGAGCGTCAGCCAAGCGGTTCGCAGCAGCAGTCGCAGCGGCGTTAGCGCTGGTCCAGCGGCGTGTAGGGGACGCCGTGCGGGCCGACGTACTCGGCCTTGGGCCGGATGAGGCGGTTGGCCGCCAGCTGCTCGAGCGCGTGGCCCGACCAGCCCGCGATGCGCGACAGCGCGAACATGGGCGTGAAGAGGTCCAGCGAGAGCCCGATGCTGTGGTACGTCGTCGCGGAGTAGAAGTCGACGTTGGGGTAGATTCCCTTGCTGGCCACCTCGCGCTCCATGACTTCCTCGACCCTCTTGCTCTTGAGGTAGAGCTCCTCGTTGCCCGTGTCCTTCGCCAGCTGCTCCGCGAGCGTCTTGAGGAACTTTGCCCGCGGGTCGTAGGCCTTGTAGACGCGGTGGCCGAAGCCCATGATCCGCTCCTTGTTGCGGAGCTTGCGCAGCACGTATTCCTCGACGGCGTCGACGCTGGGGATCTCGTTGAGCATCCGCATGACGCCCTCGTTGGCCCCCCCGTGCAGCGGTCCGCGCAGGGCGCCGATGGCGCCGGTGATGGCTGAGTAGATATCGCTGAGCGTCGAGACGATCACGCGACAGGTGAAGGTCGAGGCGTTGAGGCCGTGGTCCGCGTGCAGGATCATGCACACGTCGAAGGCCCGCTCCATCGTCTCCGTGGGCTTCTCGCCGTTGAGCATCTGCAGGAAGTTGGCTGCGAAGGAGAGGCTCGGATCGGGCGGCACGATCTCCAGCCCACGGCGGCGGCGGTCGAAGGCAGCGACGATCGTCGGCGCCTGGGCCAGGATCCGCAGCGCCTTGTCGCGCACCGCGTCGGGCGCCGTCTCGTTGGGCGATGGATCGTCGTAGGCCAGCGAGGAGACGATCGTCCGCAGCATGTGCATGGGCTGGGCGCCCGTGGGGGTGCGCTGCACCCGGTCCAGCGCCTGCGGCGACAGGGCGTAGCGCGAACGCAGCTGGCTGGTGAAGGCCTCCAACTCGCTCCTGGTCGGCAGGCGGCGGTTCCACAGCAGGAAGACCGTCTCCTCGAAGGAGCTGTTGCGGGCGAGCTCGTCGATGTCGATGCCGACGTATTCGAGCACGCCCTTCTGGCCGTCGATGAAGGACATCTCCGTCGTCGCAGCGACGACGCCTTCGAGCCCCTTGCTGGCGTCTGTGGTCATGGTGGTGGTCATTCCTGTGCGTCCTTTCGCCCGTGGACGGGTGATGTTCGGAGCTGTGCCCTCGCCATGCTGAGCGAGTCAACAGGCGCCGCTGTCTCGGTATTCTTGGCGCTGCAGTCGCTGCGAGCCTGCGTTGACCGCTGTGGGGATCCCGTTCGCAGCGCGTTTCGGGAATCGACCCGTGCGCGACAAGGCAGCCTATCGCAGCCGCTGCGCCGCCTCAACCCAGCTGAGCCGGGCGATGCTCTTTTTCGGACGACGCGACGCCTGGCTGAAGGGAATCCGTTGATTCTGCACGGTCTGCTCCTGGACGACCCAAGCGACCCCCCGCCCCTGGGGTGGCTGCGGGTGGATGAGGCTTCGGGCAGAATCGTCGAAAAGCAGCTGGGCGAGCCGCCCCGCGTCGCTGAGGAAGCCCCGATCGGCGGGCGCGACGCCGTCGTCTGCCCAGGCTTCATCGACGCCCACACCCACCCGCCGCAGTTCGACGCGGTGGGCGTGGACGGCCTGCCGCTGCTCGAGTGGCTCGACCGCGTCGTGTATCCCGCGGAGATCTGGTGGGGCAGGACCGGCGGCGTCAGGCTGGCCGAGCGGGCCCTCGACCGTCTGCTGCACGAGGGGACGCTGGGCGTGGCGGGGTGGCTGACGAGCCATGCCCAAGCGGCGTGGGAGGTCGCGCAGCTGGCGGCGAGGGGCGTGCGGGGAAACCCGCCGCTGCGGACGATCCTGGGGCGCGTGGCCATGGACCGCCAAGCCCCCGAGGAGCTCGTCCGCGAGGACAGGCTTCGCGCCCAGCAGACGCCCGCGCCCTCGCCAGCGCTGCCAGCCCAGCCCGCCTCGTCGCGCTGCCAAGTCTCCGTCAACCCGCGCTTCGTCGTCGCCTGCACGCCTGAGCTGCTGGCCGAGATCGGTTGGCTGCTGCGCGACAGGCCCGAGCTCGTCGTCCAGACCCACCTGGCCGAGTCCCCCGACGAGCTGGCCCGCACGCGGGAGCTCTTCCCTGACGCGCCGCACGCGACGGCGATCCTCGATGAGCACAACCTGCTGGGGCCGCGGACGCTCCTGGCCCACTGCGTCCACCTGACGGACGAGCAGTGGCGGCTGATCGCCCAGCGCCGGTGCGTCGTCGTGCACTGCCCGCAGGCGAACCTGTTTCTGCGCTCGGGGCTGTTCAATCTGGACAAGGCCCGCGAGCACGGCGTGCGCCTGGCGCTGGGCTCGGACCTTGGCGCGGGCGTGGACTTGGCCATGCCCCGCGTCGCCCGGGCGATGATCGAGACCGCCAAGGTCAGGCAGCTGACGGTCGATCCCCGCGCGACGGTCCCCACCGCTGCGCAGGCTTGGCGGCTGATCACCCGCGACGGCGCACGAGCGCTTGGCTGGGAGGACGCGGGGAGGCTCGACGTGGGCGCCGCTGCGGACCTGCTCGTGCTCAAGCCGCCGCAGACGTGGCTGGACGAGCACCTCGTGGCCAGGCTGCTCTACAACTGGTCGCCGACGCTCATCGCTGCGCGTCTCGTGCAGGGACGGCTCGCCGCCAGCCCTACCATCTGAGCTGTGCTGCTGCCGCTGGGCACAGACCGACCGCTGCGCAGGCCCACGAGGGTCAACCATGCCCTGCTGGGCCTCTGCGCGCTGGTCTTCGTCGCGCTGCGTCTGCTGCAGGGTCGCAGGCCGGGCCTGTTCGAGGAGGCCCTGGCGGCGCTGTGGCTCGATCCGCAGGCCGTCAAGCCCTGGGCCTTTCTGAGCTACCAGTTCGTCCACGCCGACGCGCTGCACCTGCTGGGCAACATGCTCTTTCTGTGGGTCTTCGGCCCAAACGTCGAGGACCGCTTGGGCCGGGCGGGCTACCTGGCGTTTTATCTTGTCGGCGGCGTCGTGGCGGGAACGGCCCACCTGCTTTTCAGCGACGCTCCCGTCGTCGGCGCCTCAGGCGCCATCGCCGCGGTCACCGGCGCGTACTTCGTGCTCTTTCCGCGCACGCACATCCGCACGCTGGTCTTCTTCTTCATCATCGGAGTCTTTCAGATCCCCGCGATGTGGTTCATCGGCTTCGCTGTGGCCAAGGACGTGTTCTTCTCCGCCTTTGGGGGAGGGAATGTCGCCTACGCGGCCCATCTGGGCGGCTACCTGTACGGCGGAGTCGTCGCGTACGCGCTCCTGGCGACGCATCTGCTGGAGCGCGAGGTGTGGGACCTCTTCAGCGTGCGCAGGCAGGCCCGCAGGCGCCGCCTCTTCAAGCAGGTGATGCAGCGCCAGGGCGCAGGTGTATGGGAGGGCGCCGCTGCGCGGTCAACCGAAGCGGGACAGCGGGAGCGCAGCAGCGCTGCGTCGTCGCGCAGCGCGCAGCGCGCTGCTGCACTGCGACGGCGCGTGCGCGAGGCGCTGGCCCGCGACGATGTGCACAGCGCGTTGGCGGCGATGCACGAGCTGCACGACTCAGCAACGTCGCTGGCCTCGCTGGGACGCGACGCCCTGCTGCGCCTGGCCCGGGCTGCGTACGAGCAGGAGGAGCACGCCCTGGTCCGCGTCCTGTGCGAGGCCTTCCTGCACAGCCGCCGCGACGACGCTGAAGCCGGCCGCATGGCGCTGATGCTGGCGTTGTCGCAGATGAAAGTCGGCGACAGCGACGGTGCGCACAAGGCGCTGATCCAAGCCAGGCGCCGCCGACTCACGGACCAGGAGCGTGAGCTGGCGGATTCGCTGGAGCGCGAGCTGGCCGCCACCTCCTGACCCAGCAGCCGTCTCAGCCGACGTCGCGCTTCTGGAACAGCGCAACGGCCACAGCCAGCAGCCCCGTCGTCTGCACAAGCGTGTACAGGACCAGCAGCCCCATGTACGACAGCGGAATGGGATGCGCCTGCGCCACAGCGTCGACCAGCCAGAAGAACTGCAGATTCGGAATCACCGCCCACGCCAGCCACGCCAGCGCATTGATCCGCGTAGGGGTGGTGAAGAGGTAGTCGCCCTCCTTGGGAAGGCGCTTGACGCTGACTCCACCAGCGTTGGCGACGGTCACCGTGCGGCTGTCCTGGGCGTCGACCTCCCGCACGACCAGCGCCTTTCCTTTCTCGCTGGTCGTCAGATCAGCGTCGACGCTTGGATCGCCCTCGTAGCCGTGTGGGGGAATGCGCACCGCCAGGTCCAGACCGTTGGGGACGGGGCCGTACGAGATCGCCAACCCCGGCGAGAGCTCCACCGTCGCCGCCTCCCGCAGCCGCAGCGTCCACAGGTCTGCAGGATCAGCCAGGTCCTCGTCGCGGTCTCGCACAGGCTGGGCCTGGGCGATGCGCGCCACGGGCTCGTTGCGGTAGGCCCAGCGCCCAAGCAGGTAGTTCGACATCAGCCCCAGCAGGAAGACAGCTGCGCAGAGGGCGATCGTCATCACCTGTTTGAGCCTGGTCGAGGCAGCGATCGCCAGCGCCGTCAGCAGCGTCGTGGCCAGCAGCAGCGCTGCGCTGGCCAGCAGCACCTGAGGCTTCAGATCCGTCGTGATGGGTTGCAGCCGCCACTCCTTGTCGATCAGGTAGATCGCCGCCAGCGCCGCGATCGACGCGGGCAGCATCACCGCGATCGTCGCTGAGGAGAAGACCCAGCCGTAGAAGAAGTTGCCCCACGCGCCCACAGCGATCGAGCCGACCACCGCCAGCGAGGCGAACAGCAGAACCGGCCCATCGATCATGTCCGCGCTGGTGGAGAGCACCCCGTGCCGCAGGGCGTACAGCAGGAAGATGATCTGCAACGTCGTAGCCGTCAGCAGCGCTCCGGAGGCGCCGAGAAACTTGCCGAGCACGAAGACAGGTCTGCCCAGCGGCTTGCTGATGACGGTCAGCGCTGTGTGGTTGTCGATCTCTCTGCTGAGGATGTTCGTGGCGATGAAGGCCGCCAGCAGCGCCGACAGGGCCAGCGTCGTGGCCAGGCCCATGTCCAGCAGCATCTTGTTGTCCTTGACCACCTCCGCGCTGTCGGTGTACTCCATGCTGTAGGCCGACAGGAGCGTGTTGAAGATCTGCAGCAGTCCTCCCGCCATCACCAGCACGAAGAAGATGGGCTGGCGGACAGCCTCGACGAAGGTGATGCGGGCAATGGCGAAGAGCTGACGCAGCATGGGACGACCCGCAGGCAGGCGTGAAGGGAAGCCTCGGCGCCCCTCTCGAGGCGGGACGCCTGACGAACTTATGGCCAGCCTGTGCGTAGTTCAAACGCCAGGGAGGGACGCAGGGTTCGTCAGCCGTCGACGCAGGAGGCCGGGAAGCAGCCCCGCACGAGGCGGAGAACGAAGGCCCTCGGACAGGCTTGCCCTGCAGGGCCTGCTGCGTGACAATGCCTCCCGAGGCTGCGCAGGGTGAGCGGATCGAAGCCTGCTCCTCTGCCCTGCCGATGTCGTTCATCCCACGATCCGCTGCTGGGCAGGCGAACCCGCAGCGGCAGGAGCGCCCATGACGCAGGATCCAGTCGCATTTCGGCGAGCCACGGCCGTGAGTCTGGCGGGGCTGGCGCTGCAGCTGCTGGCGGCGCTGGTCTTGATCGTCTACGGGACGCTGGCGGCGGATCGCGTGGCGGTGACGGCCTTTCTCTACGTCGCGCCGGGAGCGATCATCTGGATCACCTTGGCCCTGCTCTACCACCAGCATCGCCTGGAGCGGCTGGAGGCAGCTGAGCTCGAGGCGCTCACCGCGCGCGAAGCGGAGGGAACCGCGTCCATCTTCGACGAGGCTCCTGAGGATCTGCAGGTCGCTGCGAGGCGGTTGGCCTGGATGCACCGCTACCTCAGTCCTGCCATGAGCCTGCTCGTGGCGGGGCTCTACATCGGATTCGGCGCCTTGCGGTTGACGGTCGAGGCGCCTGCTGACGCCTGGTCGACGCAGCCTGGGTGGGGAGTGGGCGTGGGCTTCCTCATGGCTGCTGCAGCGTTCATCTTCGCGCGTTTCGTGGCGGGGATGGCAAGCCACGAGGTCTGGGCCCTGTTGCGAGCGGGCGCCAGCGCCGCCATAGGAGTGGCCCTGACCGCGGGGCTGCTCGGCGCAGGCCATGCCCTCGCGTACGGCGGAATGCAGTGGCTGTTGGCGGGGCTGCACAAGGGGCTGCCCGGCGCCATGATCGTGCTCGGCGTCGAGATCCTCTTCAACTTCCTGCTCAACCTCTACAGGCCGCGCCGGCCGGGGGAGGCCCCCAGACCCGCCTTCGATTCGAGGCTGCTGTCCTTCCTTGCAGCGCCCGACCGCATTGCGGAGACGATCAGCGAAGCCATCAACTACCAGTTCGGGTTCGACGTCTCCTCGACATGGTTCTACCAGTTGCTCAGCCGCTGGACCCTTTCGCTCCTGGCGTTGGGGGGCGTGGCGCTGTGGCTGCTGACAGCCTTTGTCGTCGTCGAGCCCAACGAGCAGGCGTTGATTCTGCGTTCAGGAGCGCTGGTGCGCGAGGCTGGTCCCGGGCTCCATGTCAAGGCCCCATGGCCCATCGGCTCGGTGGTGCGCAGGCCTGTTCGGGCGGTCAACACCATTGCGCTTCGGCAGGCGCCTCTGGACGAACACGCCCCGGTCACGTGGACCGAGCCTCATGTGGCAGGGAAGGAGCGCTACCACATCGTCCGGGCCTCCAGCGGCGCCGAAGGCGCAGGCGACTGGGCTCTGCTGGGGGCGGATCTCCTGGTGCAGTACGAAGTGGTCAGCCTCAAGGCCTACTACCTGCTGGCGGCGGACAGCGACGACCCCGACGATCCCGACGCCTTGCGGCGAGGCGTGCTCGAGGCGATCGCCAAGCGGCAGTTCACGCTCGAGTTGGGCTCGCGGAGCGTGGACGAGGCGTTGGGCGACGGAAGGTTGGCGATTGTCCAGTCGCTTCGCCGCAGGCTCGAGCGGGCATGGGCTTCGCTCAATCCCGATCCGGAGACGGGCGAGCCGTTGGGAGCGGGCGTTCGTCTGTTGGCCGTCAATCTGCAGGCGGTGCACCCTCCCAGTGAGAAACAGGTCGCCAAGGCGTTTCACAACGTGGTCGATGCGCAGCAGCGGCGTCTGGCGACGATCAGCAAGGCCCAGGCTGAGGAGGTCCGCACCTTGGCCAAGGCTGCGGGAACAGCGGAGCTGGCGCGCCGCATTGTCGCTGCGCTCGACAGGCTCGAGCAGCGTGCGGCGCAGCGAGGCGACGCGGATCCCCAGGCCGTCAAGGCGCAGGAAAAGCAGATCGACGCGCTGTTGAGCCAGGCAGGAGGCGACGCTGCCTCGCTCATAGCCCAGGCCCGGGCCGACCGCTGGCGCGCCCACATGGACGCCCGCGCTCGCGCCGCCAGGCAGGAAGGACGCAGTCTCGCCTACCGGGCCGCTCCCTATGTCTACACCGCCATGCTGTACCTGCAGACGCTGCGCGACGTCCTTGCCGACGCCCGGGTCTTCATCACCACCTTCGACACGTCCAACGTGCAGTTCGACTTCACGGAAATGCAGCCGAGCTTCGATCCGTTCGAGCTTCGGCGGGCCAAACAGGAGCAGCCCTGACCATGCGCAGCAGACTGACCTTGATCGTGGTGGCCGCAGCGGCGCTGGCGGTGGTCGGCTTCATGGTGACCTATTCCGTGCGGTTCACCGAAACAGCGGTGGTGGCCACGTTCGGGAAGGCTGACGCGGGCGACGTGGTCAAGACGCCGGGTCTGCGGTTTCGCATACCGCTTATCCAGCAGGTGACGAAGTACGACACGCGTGCCCGTCTCGTGCGGGCCACGCTGGAGACGTTGCAGACCGCGGACAACCGTCAGATCGTCGCCCAGGCCTTTGCGACCTGGCGCGTGGCGGATCCGCTCAAGTTCTACCAGAAGTTCAGCGGCGCAGGCGTGGAGGCGGAGGACCATTACCGTCAAGCTGAGGAGACCATCAGGGCCATACTCCGCAGCGCCATGGCGGCGGCGTCCCGCTTCACGCTCGACGAGTTGCTCCAGCCTGGCGACAACAGCGCTGTGGCGCAGCTGGAGGAGTCCATGTTCGCCCAGCTCAAGAGCGTCGGCGAAGGGGGGGCGAACCTGGCGTCGTTCGGCGTCGAGCCGCTGCTCGTGGGCGTCAGCGAGATCACCCTTCCTGAAGACACCACGGAGTCCGTCTTCGAGCGCATGAAGGCTTCGCGCGAGAGACTCGCCGCCGAGGCGGAAAGCCAAGGCGCCTCCCAGGCAGCGGCGATTCGAGCCGAGGCTGAGTCCGCCGCCAGCAGAATCCGCGCCTTCGCCCGTCGCCGCGCCGAGGAAATCCGCAATCAGGGGGACGTCGAGGCGCAACAGTGGATCGCCAAGCTCGCCCAGGAACCTGAGTTGGCGGTCTTTCTCGATCAACTGGACCTGCTGCGCACCTTCTACGCCCGCAGAGCCACGCTCATCGTCCCGGTCACGGCGCCGGGCATGAGTGTTTTCGACCCCAATCTGCTCACCAGGCTCAACGACAAAGGCTTGGCGCCTTTCGTCGCGGACGCAGGTCGCTCGGGGCGTTCTCCCTATGCCAACGATCGTGCGCAGCCTGCTTCACCGCAGCACAGCGAGGCCGCTGCTGAGGAGGGGGCAGGGCGATGAGCAGGGAGCGACCCTCCTCCGCGTCGTCCGCTGCGTCGTCCGCCTCTTCGCCTGTCGCTGCCAGCGACAGTGGTCCACTGCGGTCGCACAGGCCTGCGACGATCGACCTGTCGCCCTCAACCTTTCGCCGGGTGGATGTGTCGCTCGAAGCGGCGCAGCGGTCGCTCACCGACGCGCTGCGGATCACCTTTGGCGTGGTCTGGGCGGTGCTGATCGCGTTGATCGCGCTCTTCCTGGCCAGTGGATTCCAGCAGGTGGGGGAGTCCGAGCGAGGCGTGACGCTGCGTTTCGGCAAGGTGGTGCGAGAGAACGTCGGGCCGGGCTACACGTGGGCGTGGCCCTATCCCATAGGCGAGGTCGTCCGGGTCGACGTCGGGCAGCGCTCGCTGGACCTGGAGGAGGACTTCTGGCCCAACCTGACGAAAGGACAGAAGCAACAGGCGTTGCAGGAGCTGGCCGGTCGCAAACGCCAGCTGGTTCCAGGGAAGGATCATGCGAACCTGGTCGCGGGAGGGGCGCTGGCCCACACGCAGTGGCGCATGCTCTATTCGGTCAGCGATCCCGCTCGATACGCTCGCGCCATCGCTGCGGGACAGGAGGAGGCGATTGTCCGGGCGTTGCTGGACCAGGCGGTTGTGGAGTCGCTGGCGGGTGTGACGGTGGACGAGCTGCTGGGGCAGGCTCCGGGGGCCCTGGCCAGGCTTGAGCGCCGCGTGCGGCTTCGTGTGCAGGAGCTGCTCGACCGGATGAACGCAGGGATGCAGGTCGATCAGGTGATTCTTCGCAGAAGGACGCCGCCGCTGTTCGTGCTCGAATCCTTCAACAACGTCACCACCGCCTCCGCCAAGGCGGCGCAGGAGCGGGAGCAGGCCCTGCGCGACGCGCAGCAGACGCTGACGAGCGTCGCAGGCCAGGCGGCTTCCGCCCTGCTCAAGCTCATCGACGACTATGAGCAGGCCCTGGACGCTGCTGACGCCTCCCGCGCCGACGACGCCTTGGCGACGATCGACCGTCTGCTCAACGGCGAAGCGGTCGCCATCGACGGCCAGACGGTCGTCGTCTCGGGCGAGGTGGCGGAGATCATCAGCGAGGCCCGTCGGTATCGCACCGACGTCGTGGCGCAGGCGCGCCGCAGGGCAGCTGCCTTCGAAGCCAAGCTGCCGTTGTACCGGGAGAATCCGCGCGTCTTCACAGCCTCGGAGTGGAGCAGAGCCTACAAGGCTTTCCGCGATCAGGGCGTCGATGAGGCCTTCTACCTGCCTGGGAACGCGTCGGATGTGCAGATTCTGCTCAACAGTGATCCGGAAATCGCCAAACGACTGGAGGAGGCCCGCAACACCGCTGAGGCCAAGAAGGCGCGAGAGAAGGCCATCGAAAGACAGGCGGAGGAGTTCCGTCGCAAAAGGCGGGAACAGCAATCCTCGTCCAGCGGAGGAGGCGGATGATCCACGCTGACACGCACCTCGAATCGCGCGAGGAGAAGCCTGTTGTCGTCGTCAGGCAGCTGCGCAAGGTCTTCAAGGATTTCTGGATGCGGCCTCGCGTCCGGGCGGTGGACGGGATCGATCTGGAGATCGGTCCTCACGAGGTGTTCGGCCTGCTCGGGCCCAACGGCTCGGGCAAGTCCACGACCATCAAGATTCTGCTGGGGCTGCTCCACAAGACCAGCGGGCTGGTCGCTGTTTTTGGCCGTTCCCCCACGGATGTGGAGATCAAGCGGCGCATCGGTTATCTGCCTGAGGAAACATATCTATATCCATTTTTGACGGCGCGAGAGACGCTGGAGCACTATGGGAGGCTCTTTCAGCTCGACGCGCCTGTGCGCCGCAGACGCGTCGACGAGCTGCTGGACATGGTGGGGCTGACCGCGGCGCAGCACCGGCAGCTGCACGAGTTCTCCAAGGGCATGCAGCGCCGCGTCGCGTTGGCTCAGGCCCTCATCAACGATCCCGAGCTGCTCATTCTCGATGAGCCCACCAGCGGACTGGATCCGATCGGCGCCAGGCAGGTCAAGGATCTGATTCTCGAGCTGGGCAGCAGAGGCAAGACGGTGCTGCTTTCCAGTCATCTGCTGGCTGACGTGGAGGATTGCGTCGATCGCGCCGCCATTCTGTATGGTGGAAGGATCCGCGCGCAGGGCGCCATCGACGAGCTGCTGGACGAGCCTGATCGGGTCGTCATCGAAACCGATGCGCTGGACGAACGCGCCCTGGAGGAGGTCACACGCGTTCTGCGGGACAAGGCGGGCGCGACGATCCGTCGTGTCGCCAGGCCTCGCAAGAACCTGGAGGAGTTCTTCCTAGAGATTGTGGAGCAGGCGCAGCGCGACCGTGTGGAGACCGCTGGCGCAGTGGCGGGCAGCGGCCCTGCTGCGTTCCTGCGAGGAGAGGAAGAGGAGCAGGCCCCTGCCCTGGAGGGCGAACAGCTCCTCCAGTCCCTTGCAGCGGAGCAGGCGTCGGAAGAGCAGCCGCCTGCGCACGGCCAGGCTGCTGCGGACTCCGAGGAGGAAGGGTCGACGGAGGATCTGCTGCAGCGTCTCGTGGCGTCGACCGAACCCGGCGAGGAGGAGCCTGCGGGCGGCGGCTTGGACGCTGTGGATGCTGCGCAGCGTCAGGAAGACGAGGCTGCTGCGCAGCGCGACGATGTCGACCGCGCGCTGCTCGACGCGCTGACCTCGGCGCGCAAGCCTGACGAATCTGCACAGGAGCCATGAGCGCCGTGCTGGAGAGGCTGGATCAGCTGCAGCGCTCGACGCGGTTTCGCGTCGTTGCGCTGGCGTTGTGGACGGTCCTGTGCATGGGAGGGTTGGGCGCATGGTGGGTGGCGGTGCACGCGCCGGCGGCGGTGTCGGAGACGCCCAGCGGCGCCGCCCCAGCGCCGCCTCCCTCTTCTCAAAGCGCACCACAACACGAAGAAGGAGCGCGCGCGTCGCGGCCCCAAGCTGGCCCCACGCTCGAACAGCGACTGACGCAGGTGGAGCAGGCCTTGCGCTCACGCAGCGGGCTGCCCGCAGCGATCACGGCGACTGTTGCGGCGTTGGCGGGAGGGGCTGTGGTGATCAGCCTGGGCCTGGCGCTGACGTATGCAGGACTGGGAACGTTGGCGGCGGCGGCGGCGGGAGTGCTCGCAGCCTTTGAGCCGACACGGCAGCTGGCCTTCGTTTTCTCCGGGGCTGTGGGGCTCTTTGCGCTGTACACAGCGATTGAGCGGGCGCTGGTTTCGGCCCTCGCAGGGCCCGGTCAGACGCTGAGCGTGGCGCGCACGACGCTGCTGGAGGCGTCGCGCCAGCGCGTCAGCGCGGGGCTGGCGATCATGCTCATCGTCTGGCTCGCTGCGGTGACGCTGTGGCTCAACCCTGCGCAGCCCCTGCGCTACCGTGTGCAGTCGTTTCTGCAATACAGCGTCTCCGGCGCCTTCTGGATCACGGGAATCGTCGTCCTCTTCTTTGCTGCGGCGACGGTGGCCTTCGAGCAGCGAGACCGCGTCGTCTGGCAGACCTTCGCCAAGCCTGTGCGGCCCTGGGCGTATCTCCTGGGAAAGTGGCTGGGTGTGATGGCGCTTGCGCTTTGCGCGCTGACGACGGGGGCCTTGGGGACGTTTCTCTATGTCGAGCATCTGCGGCAGCAGCCCGCGCTGGGGGAGGTCGCTCCCTTTGTCAACGAGGACGGCTCCGACGGGCTGACGCACCCCAGCACGGATCGGCTCATTCTCGAGTCGCAGGTGCTCACCGCGCGAGTGGGGATCAAGGCGAAGCCGCCCGAAGTTCCGCCACAGGCGTTCAAACAGGCTGTGGCACAGAGGCTTGAGGAGGAATACAGCAGGGATCCTTCGCTGCGCGACGACCCGTCATTCGCGCAGGAGGTCGAGCAGCAGATCAGACAGGAGCTCAAGACCCAGCGCTGGTCGATCCCGCCTGCCAGCGAGTTCGGCTTCGCCTACCGGGACTTCCGTTTCGAAGGGCTTGCGCGAGCCAGGGAGCTGGGCCTGCCGTTGACGTTGCAATACACGATCAACGGCGCAGGCGACGATCCGTCGGTCATCTTCACCATTCTCTTCGTCGTCAACGGCTCGCCCGTGCGGGCCAAGGCCACGGTCAACACGCTCCAGACGATTCCACTGCGCGCCCAGGCGGTGGGTGAGGACGGCGCGATGCATCTGCGCGTCTACAACGGCGATCCAACCACGGGCGAGGTCAACCAGTTCACCTTCCGGTTCCCGCCCGACGGTCTGGAGGTGCTCTACACCGCAGCCTCCTACGAAGCGAACTTCCTGCGCGTCGCAGCGTCGCTGTGGCTCAAGCTGGGGTTCATCGCCGCTGCTGCGATAGGCGCCAGCGCCTTTCTGAGTTTTCCCGTGGCCTGCCTCCTGGCGCTGGCGCTGGTCTTTGGCGCCTCGACGGCGGGGTTCGTCGAGCAGGCGCTGGAGGAGTTTCCCTACTTTGACAGTTCGGGCGCGTTCGATCCCGTTGGCGCCGTGGTGCGCACGGGGGCGCTGCCCGTCGTGCTGGCCTTTGGCGCCTATGCGAAGATCAACCCCACAGCGGCGCTGGTCGACGGCAGACTTGTGACGGCGTCGCAGCTGGGCAGGTTGCTGCTGATGGTGGGGGGGTGGACCGCAGCGTCGCTGCTCTTGGGCTGGCTCGTCTTCCGCCGACGCGAGCTGGCCCTGTATTCGGGAGGCTGAAGGCATGGGGCTGCGGTCCGACACCAGAGTGCAACTGGTCGCGGCGCTGGTCGCGGCGCTGTGCGTGGCGGTGTCGGGCATCCTGGCTGCTGCTGCAGGGTCCCTGGCGGGAAGGGCGCAGCTCGTCTACACCGACGTCGCTGAGGAGGGCGAGCGGCCGGAGGTGGCGCTGGGCGTGGCCATGGGCGCCTTTCGCGGTCTCTTCGTCAACATGCTCTGGCTGCGGGCGGAGAACATGAAGAGGCAGGGCAAGTTCCACGAAGCCGTCGCCCTGCGCGAGGCCATCACACGCCTGCAGCCGCACTTTCCCATGGTCTGGGTCTTCCAGGCGTGGGACATGGCCTACAACATCTCCGTCGAGGCGCCGACGGCCCAGGAGCGCTGGCAGTGGGTCAAGCGGGGGATCGATCTGCTGCGCAAGGAAGGCATTCCCCGCAATCCCAACAGCACCTGGCTGCACCGCGAGCTGGCGTGGATCTTCGTGCACAAGATGCAGGGGCGCACCGACGAGGCCCATGCCTATTACAAGCGACAGCACGCCCGCGAGTGGACCATCGTCATGGGCCCGCCTGTGGCGGCGCCGCGCGTGGGCGACGCGGATGTGCAACGACACTGGAAAAGACTGCAAGAAGAATGGAAAAAACGCAAGGAGCAGCTTAAGCACAGCGCCGATCCGGCGCGGGTGATTCTCGAAGAGCCCACCATGCGCGACGCGCTGCGCGAGGCGGACATCGAACGCAAGGTGCGCAGGCTGCAATACATCAACGACGCCCCTGACACCATGGAGGAGCTCCTCCGCCGCGAGCCTCTCGTCAAGGAGCTGATCGACCGACTCAAGAAGGAGGCGGGCGTCGAGCCTGGGTACCACCTGCTGGAGCTCTTCGAGATGCAGCGCGCGCTGGAGATGACCAGACTCGAATACGCCTCCACCGAAGGCGTGAGCCTGGCCTTCAATCTGCGCGACGAGGAGCGCAACCTCGCCTTCGAGAAGCTGCTGCGCGACGAGGAGCGGCTGCAGCCCGCCTGGCGGGCGCTGCTGCCTTTTCTCCGCAAGCAGCTGATCGTCAACGAGTACCACATGGAGCTGCCCCGGATGATCCGCTACACGAGGCAGTTTGGGCCGCTGGACTGGCGCGTCCCCGCTGCCCACGCTGTGTACTGGGCCAGTCGAGGCGTCGAGGAGGGCTTGAGCAGGGTCAACTCCCAGGACTTCGACCGTGTCAACACCGACCGTCTGGTCCTGCACGGGTTGCAGGAGTGCTTCCGCTTCGGCGAGCTGTTCTACAACATGCTCGACGACACCTACGTGGCGCTTCCCAACCTCAACTTCATCGACAGCTACACGAAGGCGCTGGACGTGCTGCGCGAGCGCGAGGACGAGCGCTTCGAGGGAACCCACCGCGCCTACAGCCTCTACACCACCGGCTACCACAACTTCCTGCGCGACGTGATCCGCATTTTGTACCGTCGCGGGGAGACGAGCGAGGCGGAGCGATACTTCCAGTATCTCCGCCAGACGACCATCCGCAACACCTCCGACACGCTGCTGCAGCTCATGGAGCAGAGCAAGACGCTCGAGGAGTTCGTGGCGCTGGACTTGGACGAGCGGATCGTCTCCGCGGACTTCGCCCTGACCGAGATCATCGCAGCGCTGCACGGCGCCTGGGTGCAGGGGCTGCTGCGGGGCGATCAGCAGCGGTTCAACGCTGCGATCGAATACGCCAACAAGGTGCACAAGAAGTACATGGAGTACCAGAACGTCACCACCACCGCGGATCCGAACGTCAACCGCATGGGCTCAGCGATCATGCCGCCACGGTTCATCGATGTGGCGGTCAACGCCTTCGTGGACTTTCTGCTCAGCGGCGAGGTGGGGCAGGTGGAGGCGCACCTGATCTGGGAGCGGGCGCCTCGGGGCCTGAGGCAGGCGTCGTACGACCTGCTCGTGAAGACGCTCAAGCCGCGCGAGCCCGCCTTCGACCAGCTCTTCCCCGAGCCCCAGGGCATGGAGCAGTACCGCCAGCTCCGCGCCAAGCTCGACCAGCAGGACCCCGATCTGGACAAGCAGCTGCTGCAGTTCGCCCCCAAGTGATCGCGTCGGCAGGCGTACACTGCTGGCCATGGCGCGGTCGTGGAGACTCTTCAGACGCGAGTGCCTGCTGGCCGTCGAGGGCGCAGGCCCGGGCGGGACGGACCTGCCGCTGGTCTTGCTGCTCGGCGTCGGCCGCAACTATGCGGCGCACGCGAAGGAACGCGGCGCCGAGGCGCCTTCGCGGCCCATGCTCTTCGCCAAGAACCCCGCCTGCGCGATACTGCACAACGAAGCCATCCGCGTTCCGCGCCTCTGCCGGGAGCCCGAGCAGGTGGACTACGAAGGCGAGCTGGCCCTGGTGGTGCGCGAGCCCATCCGCGACGCGACTGAGGAGCGGGCCTTGGCGGCCCTGCTCGGCGTCTGCTGCGCCAACGACGTCTCCGCCCGCTGGTGGCAGAAGGAGGGGGCCGGCGGGCAGTTCCACCGAGGCAAGAGCTTCGACACGTTCTGTCCGCTCGGGCCGCGCGTCGTGTCGCTCGAGGAGGTCGGCGATCCGGGCGCGCTGCAGCTGACGACCAGGCTCAACGGCCAGGTCGTGCAGCGCGCAAGCACAGCGGAGATGCTCTTTCCGCCGGCGCAGCTGCTCGCCGAGATCAGCCAGGGCGCGACGATTCCCCCCGGCGCCGTCATCCTGACGGGGACCCCCGCAGGCGTCGGCGCCGCCCGCACGCCCCCTCGATTCCTGCGACAAGGCGACGTCGTCGAGGTCGAGATCGAGCGCGTGGGGACGCTGCGCAACACGGTGGTCGTCGAGGAATAGGATCGCCCCCATGAGCGCCAAGACCGTCACCGAGGGCCTGCGCACGAGCGAGCGGATCCGCAGCGAGTTCATCGACTTCTTCGTCAAGGAGAAGGCCCACACCTTCTGGCCTTCTTCGCCCGTCGTGCCGCACGACGACCCCACGCTGCTCTTCGCCAACGCGGGCATGAACCAGTTCAAGCCCATCTTTCTGGGAAAGGCCTCGCCCGACACGCCGCTGGGAAGGCTCCGCCGAGCCGCCAACAGCCAGAAGTGCATCCGCGCAGGCGGCAAGCACAACGACCTCGAGGACGTGGGCAGGGACACCTACCACCACACCTTCTTCGAAATGCTGGGCAACTGGTCCTTCGGCGACTACTTCAAGCGCGAGGCGATCGACTGGGCCTGGGAGCTGCTCGTGGAGCGCTGGGGGCTCGATCCCGACAGGCTCTGCGCGACGTACTTCCAGGGCGACGCGGACCTTGGGCTCGAGCCCGACGAGGAGGCCAAGGCGCTGTGGCTCGAGAAGCTGCCCGCGGAGCGCGTGCTGGCCTTCGGCGCCAGGGACAACTTCTGGGAGATGGGCGAGACCGGGCCGTGCGGGCCCTGCTCGGAGATCCACTACGACTCCCGGCCCGAGCAGGAGCGGCGCAGCGTTCCCGCGGCCCAGCTCGTCAACCGCGACCACCCCGACGTCATCGAGATCTGGAACCTGGTCTTCATACAGTTCGACCGTCAGCAGGACGGCCTGACGCCGCTTCCCGCCAGGCACGTGGACACGGGGATGGGCCTTGAGCGCATCACCCGCGTCCTGCAGGGCAAGCGCAGCAACTACGACACGGACCTGTTCGCCCCGCTCTTTGCCCGCATTCAGGAGGTCTGCCGCTGCGGGCCGTACACGGGCTCGCTGGAGAAGCGCGAGGACGTGGCCTACCGCGTCGTCGCCGACCACGCCCGGGCGCTGACCTTCGCCATCACCGACGGCGCCGAGCCGAGCAACGAGGGGCGCGGCTACGTGCTGCGGCGCATCCTCCGCAGGGCCCACCGCCACGGCAGGCAGACGCTGGGCGCCGAGGGGCCGTTTCTCTGCGAGCTGGTCCCGACGATCGTGGAGAAGATGGGCGGCGCCTTTCCCGAGCTGCGCGACAATCCACAGCGCGTGGCCGACGTCATCCGCGCAGAGGAGGAGGCCTTCGGCAGGACGCTCGAGCGCGGCCTGGCCCTCTTCGACGAGGCGGCGGGAAGGGCCGAAGGAGGCGTCGTCCAGGCCCAGGACGCCTTCAAGCTGCACGACACCTACGGCTTTCCTCTCGATCTGACCTGCGTGATGGCCCAGGAGCGGGGGCTTTCGGTGGACGTGGCGGGGTTCGAGCGCCTCATGGAGCAGGCCCGGGAGAAGGCCCGTGCCGCAGGGGCTGGAAAGGACAGCGACGCTGTCGCGACGTTTTCGCCCAAGGCTGTGGCGGCGCTTGAGTCACTGGGAGTTTCCCCTACAGACGACAAGGCCAAGTACGACCCCGACCTCAAGCCCGTGCGGGCGCAGGTCAAGGCCATCTGGAACGGCCGCGACTTCGACGAAGCCGTCGACAGTTCCTCGCTCAGGCCAGGGGACCGCGTGGCCGTCGTGCTCGACCGCACGAACTTCTACGCCGAGGCAGGCGGCCAGGTGGGCGACGCGGGCAGGCTGCTCGTCGTCAAGGAGGCGCGCACGAGCGCGCGCGACGCGCACGAAGGCGGCGAGCTGAAGGTCGAGGACGCGCAGTCGGCAGGGGGCTTCGTGCTGCACATCGGCAGGCTCGTGCGGGGGGAGATTCGCGTGGGCGACGTGGTCGAGGCCCGGGTGGACCGCGCCCGCCGCTGCGGCGCCATGGCCAACCACACCGCCACGCACCTGCTCAACTTCGCGCTGCGCGAAGTCCTTGGCCAGAGGGTCGAGCAGAAGGGCTCGCTGGTCGCGCCCGACCGCCTGCGCTTCGACTTCTCCCACGACGCGCCGCTGACCGACGAGGAGCTCGCCCGGGTCGAAGCGATCGTGCGCGAGCGCGTCGAGGCGGACGCGCAGGTCTTCACGGGCATGGCGCCGCTGGAGCAGGCCAGGCGGATCAACGGCGTGCGGGCGGTCTTCGGCGAGACGTATCCCGATCCGGTGCGCGTCGTCTGCGTGGGGGCGCCTGTCGAGCAGCTGCTGGCTGAGCCCGACTCGCCGCTGTGGCGGACGCTGCCCATCGAGTTCTGCGGCGGAACCCACCTGCGGCGCGCGGGCGAGGCGTTGGCCTTCACCATCGTCGCCGAGGAAGCCGTCGCCCGGGGCGTGCGCCGCGTCGAGGCGCTCACGGGCGAGGCTGCGCAGGAGGCGATCGAGGCGGGCAGGCGCGCCGTCGCGCTGGCCCAGCGGGCGCTCGAGACAGCCGACGCCGCTGTGATCGAGCAGGCTGCGGCCTTTCTGCAGGAGCGCACGACGCCGCTGCTCGACAGACGCCGGGCGCAGCGTCTGCTGGACGAGGCCCGCGAGAAGCGCAAGGTCCAGGACAAGGCCCAGGCCAGGGACCTCCGCGCCCGCGCCGTCGAGCAGGCGCGACGGATCGCCGAAGAGGCCCAGGGGCCCATCGTCGTGGCCAGGGTCGAGGCGGGCGGCGACAGGCAGGCGCTGCTGGCGGCGCTGGACGCGGTCATGGCCAAGAAGCCCGACGGCGCCGTGCTGCTCTTTTCCGCTGACGCATCGTCGGGCAAGGTCGCGATCGTCGCCCGCGCAGCTGCGGCGCTGGTCGAGCGGGGGCTCAACGCGGGACAATGGGTGCGGGCCGCTGCCGGCGTCGTGGGCGGCAAGGGCGGAGGCAAGCCCGACGCTGCGCAGGGAGGCGGCGCCGATCCAGCGAAGATCGACGAGGCCGTCGCCCTCGCCCAGCGCCACGCACAGGAGGCGCTTAGCTGACGATCAGTCAGCAGGCGACAGCCTCACGACGACGGGCGTGTCCACGGGCGGGACGCGCGACGGGTCAGCCACCCAGACAGGCTCGTCGACCGCGGAGTCGGGGCTGAAGGGAATGGGCCAGGCCAGCGTCTCCGAGCCGAACGTCGCCAGGCCGATCAGCGTGCCCACGCCGTCAGCGTCGTACATCTCGCCATAACCGCGATCGAGCAGGCGCGAGCCCGCGAAGAGCCAGGGGCGGCCTTCGATGGTCTTGCCCGTCCTGTCGTGCTTGATCCACGACCAGGCAGGCTCGTCGCGCTGCTGCCCTGTCGCGTCGGTGTAGACGAAGCGCACGTCGACGGGGTCGCCGGTGGGCTGCACGGGGACCATGCGCTGGCCGTCCCACTCCCAGCGGCCGGGGGAGCCCGGCTCGAGGCCGATCATGAGCAGGGCAGCGTGGACGTGGCTGGGCCTGGCCTGCGTGACCAGCAGCGTCTCGTGCTCCTTCGTGTCGGGGATGCAGACGACGACCTCGAGAAAGGCCGGCGCCATCGTCGGGTCGTTCATCACGGTGGGGACGCGGGCGTCGAACTCGACGACCTTCGCCTCCACGTCCACGCGCACGTGCGGGAAGACCTCGCGGAGCTCCGCCCGCAGCGTCGCCGCGACGGCCAGCGTCGTCAGCCAGGCCAGGGCCTTCAATCCACACACTCGCATGCCCAAGCGTAGCTGCAGTGGGGACTCAACGGCGGGGCGGCGCCATCGAGAGCAGCGAGCCGCGCGTAGCGGGGATCGACGTGTGCAGCGCCGCAGGGTCCGAAGCCTCGCCCGAGATGTAGACGCGCTTGACGCGCGGACCGACGCTGCAGAGCAGCTGGTGGCTGATGGTCTGTGCCTGCGCAGCGAGCGCCGGGAGGTGGTTGGACGCATCGCGGTCGCAGCCGACGAGCTCGACCTCGGCGCCCACCTGTGCGATATCCTCGGGCAGGTCGGTCGCGTCGATGGTGATCTGGTCCATGCTGACGGCGCCGACGACAGGCGCCTCGCGCCACTGGCCGTCTTCTTCGCTCATGCGCACCCTCACGACGCCGCGGTTGGCCAGCGTCATGGGGTAGCCGTCCGCATACCCCACGGGCGCAAGGGCGATGCGGCTGTCGCGTTCAGCCCGCCACGTGGCGCCGTAGCCCACGCACTGGCCTTGGGGAATCCTTGCGATGTGCGCCACGCTCGTGGTCCAACGGACCGCAGGAACGAGCTGCCTCGCCAGATCGAGCAGAGCAGGATCGTCCGCTCCCGCAAGCTCCTCCGCAACATAGCCGAACAACGCCAAGCCCACGCGCACCATGTCCAGATGGTGCTCGACGCTGCGGAAGGTGGCGAAGGAGTTGGCGGCGTGGAGCAGACAGTCGTCGGGAATGAGCAGGTCCACCTCCTCGACGAGTTCGAAGAAGCGGTTGGCCTGCTCGTCGGTGAAGGCTGCGTCGTCACGGGCGCAGGCGAACTGCGTGCTGAGGCCCGCCAGACGCAGGCGTCTGCGGTCGTGTATCCGCTGGAGCAATCGGGGCGCCTCCTCGATCGCCACGCCGCCTCGCGACATGCCCGTGTTGACTTCGAGGTGCAGGGGCAGGATCAGGCCGAAGCGCTCCGCCAGCCAGATCAGCGCGTCCAGCTGCGCCGCGTCGTGGACCGTCAGGTGCAGCCTGCCGGTGGTCGCGGCGCGGTAGAGGGCGTCGCCCCGCTCCAGGTCGCGCAGCGGGGACAGGATCAGCAGCGGCGTGCGGACGATCGACGTGAGCAGGGCCCGGGCCTCGTCAGCGGTGTAGACAGCGATCATGTCCACGCCCGCGATCTCCAGCCGTTTGGCGATGCGCGAGGCGCCCAGGCCATAGGCGTCGGCCTTGAGCACGGCGCAGACCTGCACGGGCGGCGCCGCTGGGTCGTCGTCCCCCAGCGCGCAGGCGCGCTTGACCACCCCCAGATTGTGGGCGATGGCGCTCAGGTTGACCTCGAGCCTGCTGACGGGCGCCATACGGGATGCTCCCCACGGGGCGCCCCCGACCGTTCTCGGACGCCCTGCAGCAGCATATCAGTTGCCATGCAGGGAGGAGCCGGCCCCCCGCGGTCGACGGGGTCTGGGCGGCGTCGCGGCGAGCTGCTAGGATTGTTCCAGCGCCGGACAGAACGGCAGCCGCTCTGCCTTGGCGTCTGGAAACGGTGCACACCAGCCGCGCCGCTGTCTTCTCGGGAAGACGGACGGAGCAGCTGCGTCATGGCCCAGCGGGCGTCGCTCTTCGGATGGTCGCCGTCCGGTGTCCTCCTCAGCGGGCAGGACAACGAGCGGGAGTCATCCGACGGCGCGGGCGTCCGCGGCGCAGGAGGTGCTTGCTTCATGACCGACGCTCGGGACGACCGTGCAGCGTCCTCCGGGGACGCTGTTGTCACTTCATCCCCCGACAACGCGGGCGCAGTGGAAGGAGAAGTTCGACGCAAACGACGGCGGCGTCGCCGACGCAGGAAGAAAGGCGACGCTGCTGCTCCAGTCCAGGAATCGTCGCCGCAGCGGCAGGGGAAGAGCGCTGGAGCGCCGCCTCAGCCTCGTCGTCGCCGTCGGGCAGCACAGCCAGCGGCCGACGGCGCCGTGGAGGAGTTCTCCAAGGAGATCTTCAGCGAAAAGACCTTCGAGGATCTGGGGCTGAGCGAGCCGTTGCTGCGGGCGCTGCAGGAGGTGGGCTTTTCGCGGGCGACCAAGATCCAGGCAGCGGTGATTCCGCTGGCTCTGGCGGGCAAGGACATTCTGGGCCAGGCCAAGACGGGCTCGGGCAAGACGGCGGCCTTTGGGCTGCCCCTTCTGCAGCAGGCTGAGCCAGGCGTGGAGTTTCAGGCCTTCATCCTCGCGCCGACGCGGGAGCTTGCCCAGCAGATCGCCGCGGAGCTGCGCGACCTGGCCAGGCACACGGACCTGCAGATCGAGGCGGTCTTCGGCGGCGCCGCCATGGGCAGGCAGGTGGAGAGACTGTCGCGCGGGCCCGAGATCATCGTCGCCACGCCTGGCAGGCTCATCGACCTCATGCAGCGCAAGAAGCTGCACACGCGCAACGCGCGCTTCGTCGTGCTCGACGAGGTCGACCGCATGCTCGACATCGGCTTTCGCGACGACATCCGCAGAATCCTGCGGATGATGGAGGGGGAGAAGCAGACGATCTTCGTCTCGGCCACGATCTCGGAGGAGATCGAACGGCTGGCCCGCTCCTTCATGCGCAAGAACGCGGAGCGCGTGGAGTCGGCCAGCGGCTCCCTCACCGTCGAGCGAGTCGAACAGCACTATCTCACCGTCGAGCGCTGGGACAAGAAGCGTCTGCTGCTGCACCTGCTCACGCACGAGGAGCCGGCGCTGACGCTGGTCTTCTGCGCCACCAAGCGCATGGTGGACGACCTGGCGGAGTATCTGCAGCGCAAGGGCGTGGACGCGCACGCCATTCACGGGGATCTGCCGCAACGCAGGCGCAACGCCATCATGAAGCGCTTCCGTGAAGGAGAGCTGGCGGTGCTCGTGGCCTCGGACGTGGCGGCGCGGGGCATCGACGTCGAGGGCATCAGTCACGTCGTCAACTACGACATCCCCGAAGACGCGGAGCTCTACATCCACCGCATCGGCAGAACCGCCCGGGCCGGGGCGCGGGGCGTGGCCTGGTCCTTCGTCACGCCCGAAGAAGGCGAGATTCTCACGCGCATCGAGAAGCTGGCCAACGTCGTGATCCCCAAGATGGAGTATCCCGACTTCACGCCGTCGCCGCCGCCGCCCGAGGTGCAGGCGCAGCGCGAGGCCGCCGCGGCCCGGGCGCGCAAGCTCGCGGAGTCCAACCGCTATGCGCCGCCGCCGCTGCCCGCGCCGGGCGAGACCGACGAGTCGCGCTTTCCGATGGGGCTCGTGCCGACGACCTTCCCGCCACGGCGTCTGCAGGGACGCGTCAAGCGCAGGCCCCGCTGAGCGCCGTCGCGCTTCAGGCTTGGGCGTTGGGCCCCTCCAGAGCCTTCCTGCCGTGCTCGACGCGCACGTCGAAGCCCTCAGCGTCCAGCGTCTCCATGAGTTGCCGCACGTGCTCGGGGCCGCTGGTCTCGACCAGGCAGCGCACGTCCACGGAAGACAGATCGCTGGTGGCGAAGGCTCGGTCGTGCCAGACGTCGCGGATCGAGGCCCCCACACGGGCGATGGCGCCGGTGAGCCTGGCCAAGCCGCCCGGCCTGTCGCTGATGGTCACGACGAAGCGCGTCAGCCTGCCGTCAGCGGCCAGGCCGCGCTCGATCACCCGGCCGATCATGGACGGGTCGATGTTGCCCCCGCACAACGGCAGCGCGACGGTCCTGCCCCGCAGGATCGGCCACTCCTGACCGAAGAGCCCTTCCTCGACGTGGCGCAGCAGGGCCGCCAGCGGCGAAGCTCCCGCGCCCTCGACGACGGTCTTCTCGTGCTCCATGAGGCGGAGAATGGCCAGGGAGATGGCCGCTTCGTCGACAAGGGCCAGGCCGTCGATGAGGGGGCTGGCGGTCTCGAAGGCGTTGGCGCCGACGTCGGGCGTGGCCAAGCCGTCGGCGAGGGTCTTGCCCACGTCGACGTGGACAGGGCCGCCCCGCTCGCGCGCCGCATGGAAGGTCGCCGCCCGCTCGGGCTCGACGCCCAGCACGAGCGTCTGCGGCGCAAGGCGCTTGACCGCGACCGCCACGCCCGCGATGAGCCCTCCACCACCGATGGGGACGATCACCGCGTCGGGGTCGCGCCCCGACTGCTGACGGACCTGCTCGACGATCTCCATTCCCATCGTGCCCTGGCCTGCGATGATGGCTGGGTCGTCGTAGCCATGGACGTAGCGCAGGCCTTCTTCCTTGGCGATGCGCCGGGCTTCGTGGTAGGCGTCGTCGAACGTCTGTCCCGACAGAACCACGCGGGCGCCGAACTGCTCGCACGCTGCCCGCTTGATCAGCGGCGCCGACTCGGGCATCACCACCGTGACGGGAATCCCCAGCAGTTTGCCGTGGTACGCCAGGCCCAGGGCGTGGTTGCCCGCGGACGCAGCCACGACGCCCCTGCGCCGCTCCTCCTGCGACAGGCTGAGCAGGGCGTTGCGGGCGCCCCGCTCCTTGAACGAGCCCGTCCGCTGCAGGTTGTCCATCTTCACGAAGACGTCGCAGCCGGTCAGGTCCGACAGCGCCTGCGAGCGCACACAGGGCGTCTCGAGCACGCCCTTGGCGATCCGATCGCGGGCGGCTTGGACCTCTTCGAACGTGATCCGCATGGCAGCACTGTAGCGACGGGGCGATGCCTGCGGACCCGGTAGACTGCGCCTCTGCTGCTGCGGCTGTCATGAGGAGCGACCCATGCGAGGCACTGTTTCCCGCCGCTGCGCTGTGCTTGGCGCGCTGGCTGTTCTGGCGGTCTTGGGCGCCGCTGGCGAGGCGATGAGCGCGCCGCCGCCGCTGCTGCCCGCTCCGGTCGTCGACGCCTTGGCCCAGGAGGTCTCGGGCGCCAGGGCCAAACGCGACATCGAGACGATCACCACCTTCCACCGCATGCGGGGCTCGGAGCAGCACCTACAGGCTGCGGCGTTCGTCGTCGAGCAGCTCCAGCGGGCGGGCTACACCGACGCCCGCGTCGAGCGCATCCCCGCGGACGGGCGGCGCATGTACGGCTCGCAGCGCTCGAGGCCCGCGTGGAACGCGCGCTTCGCGGAGCTGTGGGAGGTGCAGGAGGCGGGCGGCGAGCTGCGCCGTGTGCGCAGGCTCGCCAGCTGGGAGGAGACGCCCATCGCCCTGGCTGAGGACAGCCACAGCGCCGACGTGACCGCGGAGCTCGTCGATGTCGGCCCCGGGACCAGCGCCGCGGACTACGAGGGCCTCGACGTAACAGGAAAGATCGTCCTGACCAGCAGCCAGCCAGGCGCCGTGCAGCAGCTGGCTGTGGAGGAGCGCGGCGCCGTGGGCGTGCTCAGCTCCGCCCAGAACCAGCGGACCGCCTGGTGGGGCAAGGACGGCTCGCTGCTGCGCTGGGGACACCTGGACACCTTCGCCCGCACGCCGACCTTCGGCTTCATGCTCTCGCCCGACGAGGCGCAGGCCCTGCGGGAACGGCTCGCAGGGGGCGAGCGGATCCTGCTTCACGCGACCGTCGAGGCGGGCCAGGAGGCGGGGGCCTACGCCATAGCCATGGCCACGATCCCCGGCGCCGACCCCGCTGTCGCCGACGAGGAGATCGTCTTCTCCTGCCACCTGGATCATCAAAGGCCGGGCGCCAACGACAACGCCTCGGGCGCCGTGGCCATCCTCGAAGCCGCCCGCACGCTCCGCAGGCTCGTCGACCAGGGGCGGATTCCGCCGCCCCGCAGGACCATCCGCATCGTCTTTCCGCCCGAGGTCGAGGGCACGATGGCCCTGCTGCACGCGTTTCCCGAGCTGCAACAGCGGATCGTCGCCGTCATCCACATGGACATGGTGGGCGGCGGCCCTGCGACCAAGGCGGTCTTCCACGTCACCCGCGGCCCGCTGAGCCTGCCCTCGTTCGTCCACGACGTGGCTGCAGCGTGGGCGCGATACCTCAACGACCAGACGTACAGGCACGCAGCGGGCGAGCGCGTCGCGCATCCGCTGACAGCCCTGGGGGGAGGCGACGAACCGCTGCGCGCGGAGATCACGCCCTTCACCATGGGCAGCGACCACCATGTGTACCAGGAGGGCTCGTTTGGCATCCCCGCGGTGTATTTCAACGACTGGCCCGACCGCTACATCCACACGAACAGGGACGAGCCTGCGAACATCGACGCGACGAAGCTGGGCCGTGCGGCCTTTCTCGGCGCCGCCACCGCCCTGACGCTGGCCCAGGCCTCGCCCAGCGACGCGCAGACGCTGCTCGAAGCGACCCGCACCGAGGCCCTCCACCGCGCAGCGCTCGTCCGCCGGCGTCAGCAGCAGGTCGACGCACAGACTGCTGCGACGCTGGCCTCGGTCTTCCTCGAAACCGAGGCCGAGGTCGTCCGCTCCATCGGCCGCTTCGTGGGCGTGGACATGGAGCGCGACGCGGCGCAGCTGGCCGCCCAGCTCGGGCCCTTCGTGCGCGTCGCCGGCGCCGCGACCTCTGGCGCCGCAGCGACCCCAGCTGCGCAGGTCGTCTACCGCCGCTCGCCCGATGCCCCCAAGGGGCCGATGTTCGCCTTCGGCTACAGCTACCTGCGCGACAGGCTGGGCGCGGAGGCGACGGCTGAGCTTGCGCTGCTGTCGCACCGGGGGCTGTGGGGCTCGGGCGGCGAATACGCCTACGAGGCCCTCAACCTCGTCGACGGCCGGCGCAGCGTGGAGGCGATCGTGCGTGTGCTCACAGCGGAGTACGGCCCTGTTCCGCTGGAGCAGGTGGCGGCGTATCTGGCTGCTCTTGCGCAGATAGGCGTGCTCGAGCAGGTCCGCTGAGGCTGGGTCCGTCCAAGCGGGCTGTGGGGGGCTGTGGCGGCGAAAGCGGCGGGTGTGGTCCGCGCCGCTGGGGGGCTACAATCGCCGCCTATGGCCCAGATCCGCGACATCAAGAAGCGCATGAAGGCGGTGGGCAACATCCGCCGCATCACCAAGACCATGCAGATGATCGCCACGAGCAAGTTCGCTCGGGCGCAGGCCAGGGCCGTCGCAGCCCGGCCCTTCACCGAGGGCGTCTTCCAGCTCGTCCGCGAGGTGGGCAGCCGGGCGGGCGACGTGGAGCATCCGCTTCTGCAGGCGGCGCACGGCGCCGAGGGCAAGCCGCAGCTGCTGCTGGTCCTGGCCTCGGACCGTGGTCTGTGCGGTGCCTACAACGCCAACGTCCTGCGCACAGCGCTGCAGCGGATCAGGCAGGAGCGCGAAGGGCCTCGGGGCGTGCCTCGTGTGGAGCTGGTCGGCAAGAAGGCGTTCTCCTTCATGCGCTTCGCGGGCGTGCGCGCCGCGGCCCAGCACACGCACTTTGGCGATAGGCCCCGCCGTGAGGACGTCGACCGTCTGGCGGACGAGTTCATGCAGCGGTTCATCGCGGGCGAGGTCTCCTCGGCGCATGTGGCGTACATGCGGTTCATCAGCGCAGGGAGGCAGCGGCCGGAGATTCTGCAGCTGCTGCCGCTGCGGGCGCCCGAGGGGGAGGCTGACGGGGCGCAAGGGGCAGGGCCGCAGGCGATCTACGAGTTCTCGCCGCCTGCGCAGGAGCTGCTGGCGGAGCTGCTGCCAGTGGCGGTGCGGGCGACGCTGAACCAGTGTTTCAACGACGCGGTGGTCTCCGAGCACGTGGCCCGCATGGTCGCGATGAAGGCGGCGACGGACAACGCGGGCAAGATGGGCAAGCTGCTGACGCGCACGTACAACCGGGCACGCCAGGCCCAGATCACGACGGAGCTGACGGAGATCATCTCGGGCGCAGCGGCGCTGGAGTGATCGCGGGCGCCAGCGGGGCGAAGACCGCGGCGGCGGCGTTCGTGGGCAGCGTCGTCAGTAATCGCGGCCGCGCACGCCGTGGGGCGTGTTGCTGAGCTTCATCGTG
>CAYPBL010000004.1:0-40660 GCA_964408965.1 uncultured Phycisphaeraceae bacterium
TCGGAGCATGGCGTGCGCGGGCGGGACTGGTGACGCGGCGCCGCTGCGCCCGGCTCAGGCCAGCGCGAAGCGCTCGACGGCCTCGGCGACGGCTGCGTCGTTGTTGTCCGCCTGCGTCACAGCGTCGGCGAGCTGCTTGACCTCGTCCCAGGCGTTGGCCACCGCGACGCCGAGCCCCGCGAAGCGCAGCATCTCGCTGTCGTTGGGCGCGTCGCCAATGGCCATGACCCGCTGAGGGTCGACGCTGAGCCTGCGGCAGAGCCTGGCCAGGGCCGCCCCCTTGCTCACGCCGGGCGCCACCACCTGCAGCGCCGTGTAGTCGCTGAAGGAGGCCTGGCAGAGGCCCTGCTTGACGAAGCTGTCGCGCAGCTGCGCCCAGACGCGCTTGAGCGACTCGAAGGGCGCGTGGAAGACGATCTTCGTCGGCTGGATGTGCAAAAAGGAGGAGAGCGGTCCGACGTAGTCAGGCCCCGAAAGGCCGGGCTCGCCCGAGCCCTGCGTCACGTCGCGGTCGGTGTACCACTTGTCCGCAGCTTCGAAGGAGACGGCGCAGGAGGGCTCCGCGGCGCGGGCGGCGTCGATGAGCCGCCTCGCCAGGGCCCTGGGCAGCCGAAAATGCTCGATGGGGCCGCGCTTCGTGAAGCACCAGGTCAGGGCGCCGTTGAAGGTGATCAGCGGGTTGACCGCGCCTGCGGGGTCGGGTTCGTCAAGGCCCAAGGCCGCTGCGACGGGCCTTGCGCCGCGGGGGGCGCGGGCGGTGGCGATCACGACGCGCATCCCCGCCTCCCTCGCCCGGGCCAGCGCGTCGCGGTTGCGCACGGGAAGCTGCCCGGCGTCGTTGAGCAGCGTCTCGTCGACGTCCACCGCGATGAGGTCGAAGGGCAGGGCCATGAAGCCCCAAGCGTAGGACGACCCGCACGCCAGCAGCGGCGCAAGACTCAGTCCTGAGCGTCCTGCTCGGCGCGAATCGCCGCCTGCGCCGCTGCCAGCCGAGCCACGGGCACGCGGAAGGGCGAGCAGGAGACGTAGTCCAAGTCCGCCCGCTCGAAGAAGTCCACGCTGGCGGGGTCGCCGCCGTGCTCGCCGCAGACGCCGATCTTCAGCCCAGCCCTGGCGGCGCGGCCCTCCTGCACAGCCGTGACCACGAGCCTGCCCACGCCTTGGCGGTCGAGCGTCTGGAAGGGGTCAGCGGGCAGCAGCTCCTGCTCGAGGTACACGGGCAGGAACGAGCCGATGTCGTCGCGGCTGAAGCCGAACGTCATCTGCGTCAGGTCGTTGGTGCCGAAGCTGAAGAAGTCCGCATGCTGAGCGACGCCTGCTGCGGTGATCGCCGCCCGGGGTGTCTCGATCATCACGCCTATGGGAACGTCGCGCGAGCAGCCCTGGCGTTGGCATATCTCGTCGATCGTCGCCTGCACTTTGGCCCGCAGGGTCTCGAGCTCACGGTCGATGGAGACGAGAGGGATCATGATCTCGGGCTTGGCGTCGACGCCCTCGCGGACGCAAGCCAAGGCTGCTTCGACGATTGCGCGCGTCTGCATGACCAGGATCTCGGGGTGGCTGACCGCGAGTCTGCAGCCGCGATGGCCGAGCATGGGATTGGCTTCCCGCAGCGATTCGACGCGTCGGCGGATGTCGTCAGCGTCGACGCCGAAGTCGCGAGCCAGCGCCGCCACGGCCTCGCCGTCCTGCGGCAGGAACTCGTGCAGCGGCGGATCGAGCAGGCGGATGGTCACGGGAAGCCCGTCCATGGCCCGGAAGATGCCGATGAAGTCGTCGCGCTGCAGCGGCAGGAGCAGCTCGAGGGCCTCGGCGCGCTCCTCGGCGGAGCTGGCCAGAATCATCCGCCGCATGGCGCGGATGCGGTCGTCGCCGAAGAACATGTGCTCGGTTCTGCACAGGCCGATGCCTTCTGCGCCGAACTCGCGGGCGCGGGCGGCGTCCTGAGGCGTGTCGGCGTTGGCCCGCACGCCCAAGCGCCTGCGTCGGTCCGCCCAGCGCATGATGGTGGCGAAGTCGTCGGAGATCTGCGGCGGCTGCGTCTCGACGGCGCCAGCGAAGACCTCGCCTGTCGAGCCGTCGAGGGAGAGCACGCTGTCGCGGTCGAGGCGCCTGCCCGCGGCGTAGAGGGCGCCTTCGTCGGGGTCGATCTGGATGTCGCCTGCGCCGACGACGCAGCACTTGCCCCAACCGCGGGCGACGACGGCGGCGTGGCTGGTCATGCCGCCGGTGCTCGTGAGGATGCCCGCGGCCGAGTGCATGCCGTCGATGTCCTCGGGGCTCGTCTCGCGGCGGACGAGGATGACCGTCTCGCCCTGCTGGGCGCGGCGGACGGCCTCTTCTGCGGTGAAGGCGGGTTTGCCCACCGCCACGCCCGGTGAGGCGGGAAGCCCCTTGGCGATGCGCGTCGCCCGCTGCTTGGCCTCCTCGCTGAACGAGGGCAGCAGCAGCTGCGTCAGGTCGCTGGCGGGGATGCGCAGCAGGGCCTCCTCCTGCGTGATGCGTTTCTCCTTGACCATGTCGCGGGCGATCTTCAGCGCAGCTTTGGCCGTGCGCTTGCCCGTGCGCGTCTGCAGCATGAAGAGCTCGCCTTTTTCGACGGTGAACTCGATGTCCTGCATGTCGCGGTAGTGGTCTTCGAGGATGCGCTTGACGTCAAGCAGCTGTCTGTAGACGGCCCGGTTCCACTGCTGCATCTCGTCGATGGGCCGCGGCGTGCGGATGCCGGCGACGACGTCCTCGCCCTGAGCGTTGACGAGAAACTCGCCGAAGAAGCGGTTCTCGCCCGTCGAGGGGTTGCGCGTGAAGCCCACGCCCGTGGCGCAGTCCTCGCCCATGTTGCCGAAGACCATCGTCTGCACGTTGACCGCTGTGCCCTTGAGGCCTGTGATTTCGTTGATCTGGCGGTAGCGCACAGCCCGCGGCGTGTTCCAGGACTTGAAGACCGCCTCGATCGCCCGCTCCAGCTGCTCAGCGGGGTCCTGGGGGAAGGGCCTGCCGACGCTGCCCTCGTAGACGCGCTTGTAGGCCTGGCAGAGCTCGACGAGGCCCTCTTCAGGAACGTCCGTGTCGAGCCTGGCGCCGTAGCGCTGCTTGACGGTGTCGAAGGCCTCCTCAAATCGCTCGTGGGGCACGCCCATCACGACGTCGCCGAACATGTTGATGAGCCTGCGGTAGGCGTCGTAGGCGAAGCGGCGGTTGTTCGTCAGTTGCGCGAGCCCTTCGACGACCTCGTCGTTGAGCCCCAGGTTCAGCACCGTGTCCATCATGCCGGGCATGGAGACCGCGGCGCCGGAGCGCACGGAGACGAGCAGCGGGCGCTGGGGATCGCCGAAGCGCTTGCCCGTTGTTTTTTCGAGCCTGGTCATGGCGGCGCGGACCTGGTCCATGAGCCCTGCAGGAAGGTGTTCGCCGCCTGTGTAGAAAGCCTGACAGGCTTCGGTGCTGATGGTGAAGCCTGGGGGGACGGGCAGGCCGATGGCGGTCATCTCCGCGAGGTTGGCGCCCTTGCCTCCCAGCAGGTCGCGCATCGAGGCGTCGCCGTCAGCCTTTCCCTTGGCGAAAAAGTGGATGTATCGCTTGGCTTTGGCGGTTGTTCTGGAGCTGCGGGCTGTGGAGGCGGCGCGGGGGGGACGGCGTCGGGACGATGTGCGGCGGGTCGCTGCGGGCGTCATGCGAGGCTCCTTCAGCTTCTGCTGAATCGCGCGAAACGCGCTGTGTGCGCGGCTGGGGCAGTGTATCGCGGCTCCGAGCGGCGACGACGAGGAAGACGCAGCGGGTGGGTACGATGCCCTCCGTGTCTGTGTGTTGCGCCGCATCTGCTGTTGCGTTGGCCCCGCCCCTGTCGGCGATGCTTCGCTGGCCGGCTGAGCGGCCGGTGTGCGCGCTGACGGGCAGCGCATGGAGGCTCGACGGCGCCGGGCCCGTCTCGGTTCTGGGCGAACCCGTCGAGGAGCGCTGGTTCGGGCCGTCCCAGGCTGACGCGCTGCTGGCGGAGCTGGAGCGCACACCGCCGCCTGGTGAGGCGCGCGTGGGGGTCCTCTTCTACGAGCTGGGCGCTGCGCTGGAGCCCAAGGCCTGCGCCGTGGCGACAGGCGGCGCCGCCGTGGGCGCAGGTCGGCCGGTCGGCTGCCTCTGCACGCTCAGGCAGCCGTTCGTCTACGACCATCGGGCAGGCGACTGGGTGGATCGCCGTCCGCCGCCTGCTCTGACGGGCGCCGCTGTGGAGACGGCTTGGCGCCTGGGGGCCATGCGCTCCGTCGCGGGCAGAGCCCAGCATGAAGCGAACGTGCAGCGGGCGATCGAGCTGATCCGGGCGGGCGACATCTTCCAGGCCAATCTCTCGCACGCCCTGTCGGGACGGTTCACAGGCTCTGCCCGCAGCCTCGCTGCGGAGCTGTTGGGCGCACGGCGTCCGGCCCTGGGGGCGTACATCGAGTCAGCGGCGCAGCCCGGGACGGCGATGCTGTCGCTGAGCCCCGAGCTGCTCTGGCGGCTCGACGGTCCGTCGCGGCGCGTGCTGACGAGCCCGATCAAGGGGACGAGCCGCTCGCGCCAGGCCCTTCTGCGAAGCGCCAAGGACGCTGCGGAGCTGACGATGATCGTGGACCTGATGCGCAACGATCTTGGCCGCGTCTGCGAGGTCGGCTCGGTGCGTGTGCAGCGGGCGCGCAGGCTCTTTCCCGCAGGCGGCGAAGGGGGCGTGTGGCACAGCTGCGCCGACGTGACGGGAAGGCTTGCGCCGGCAAAGGGCGTCGCGGAGCTGGTCCGGGCGAGCTTTCCGGCAGGCTCGATCACCGGCGCCCCGAAGGTCCGGGCCATGCAGATCATCGACGAGCTGGAGAGGGCGCCGCGCGGGGTGTTCTTCGGCTCGATCGTCCTGCTCGACGCCCAGGGCGGGGGTGTCTGCAACGTGGCTATCCGCACGATCAGCATTGAGGGGGCGGCGGCGCGGGCGTATGGCTGCTTCGACGATGCGACAGCGACGCTGCGCGTCGGCGGGGGCGTCGTGGCGGATTCGATCCCACGCAGCGAATGGTTCGAGACGCTGGCCAAGGCCAAAGCGACGCTGCCTGGCGCCTGTGTCGTCGCGGACGATGCAGAGGAGGGGCGCGACGCGTCTGCGCTGGCGGAGGCGGTTTCGTGAGCGGGGCCGATCTGCAGGGCTACAGACGCACGCCCACAGCCGGCGTCCAGGTGCGCAGCGACATCGTCGAGGCCTTCGTCTGCGCGCGGAGGGCGGAAGGCGTCGAGCTGCTGCTGCTGGAGCGGGCGACGCCTCCTCTCGCCGGCGCCTGGCAGCCTGTGCTGGGGCACATGGAGCAGGGCGAGTCAGCTGCGCAGTGCCTCTTTCGCGAGCTGGCGGAGGAGATCGGACTGACGCCTGCAGGGGGGCAACTGCTGGCCGTGTGGGCGATCGAGGGCGTGCAGCCCTACTACGTGCCGCAGATCGAGGCGATCGTGCTCAGCCCGCGGTTCGTGGTCGATGTGACGGCTGACTTCGTTCCCGCGCTCAACGAAGAGCACAGCGCCTGGCGCTGGACGAGGCGTTGGGACGATCTGCTCTGGCCGAGCCAACGGCGGGCCTGGCGCGAAGCGCTGGAGCGCATCGTCGAGGCGGAGGATCAGCAGCTGCGCACCCTGCTGCGGGTCGAGCCTCCCTGAGCACCCAGCGGCGGCTTCGAAGACAGGCGGACGGGGCGAGCCAGTGGCGCAGATCGTTCACGCAGTCCAGGCGCTGCAGCCTGGGGATGGACCGTGCACGGAGGCAGCATGGATCGAAGACGAAGAAGCCCCAGCGTCGTGCGGGCTCTCGCGTTCATCGCGGCGCTGGGGGCGGCAGCATGGACAGGGAGCGACACCGCCATCGCTGTGCAACAGGCTGCGGTGCGAGAAGAGCAGGCTGCGCCTCGTTGGGTCGTCACGCTGACCACGGGCGACGTGCTTGTGGGGGAGATCGTCGCATGGGGGGAGAAGACGCTCACGCTCCACCACCCGCTGCTGGGTCAGGTGCAGCTGCCCGTAGATCGGATTCTGCGCGTCGAGGAGCGCGCCGCAGCGGCGCAGCGTGCGCAGCGGGGGGAGCGGGGGGAGCAGGAGGAGACGCAGTCCCCTGCGCCTGCCCAGCCGATCGAGCGGGTGCAGAGAACGACCACGCCATCGCACGTGGCCGCTGCGCCGAAGCCGCGCGAGAAGTGGAAGGGCGCTGTCGAGCTGGGGCTCAACGGCTCAGAAGGCAACACCGAGCGGGTGAACGTCCGCTTCAGCGCCGAAGCCACGCGCGAGCGGCCGCGCGACGAGCTGTATCTGGCGGCCCTCTACCGCACAGCCTTGGAGAACCAGACGACGGTCGAGAACAGGCTCGAGCTGCGCTCCCGCCAGGAGTGGAAGTCCGCAGGCGACGAACGGCCCTGGCGGCTCTTTCTCACCGAGACGCTCGAGCTGGACGAGTTTCAGGACTACGACGCGCGTGTGGCGATGAGCGGCGGCTTCCGCTACCGGTTCCTCGACAGCAAGGCGACCAGGCTGATTGTCCGAGTGGGTGGCGGTTTCTCCCGCGAGATCGGCTCGCCTGACGACGCGATCAAGCCCGAGGCGTTGGCGTCGGTCGAACTGCGCCACGCCTTCAACAGCAGACTCGAGCTGCGCAGTCTGGGGGAGATCTACCCCGACCTGCAGGACACGGGCGAGTTCCGCTCGCTCCTGCGGGGCTCGCTGGACATCCTGCTCACCGACGACAAGTCGCTCAAGCTCAGGCTCGGCGCCGAGCACCGCTTCGACTCCACGCCTGGCCAGGCCAAGAGCACCGACGTCGACTACTTCCTCACCCTCGTCTACAGCTTCTGAGCAGGCTGCCGTCAGCGGGCGGGAGGGGAACGTGCGACAGCGTCGGGCGTATGATCCATTGCACGCGTGGACAGGCGGCCGCTGTCGGGCGCCTTCGAGCCCCCGTCAAGCAAGGGAGGGGCGCCCGGCGGAGGAAAGTCCGAACACGGCAGGACACGATGGTGGGTAACGCCCACCCGCCCGGTCGACGCGGGCGAGGGACAGCGCCACAGAGAGCAGACCGCCGATGGCGCCCCCCGCAAGGGGCGCACAGGCAAGGGTGAAAGGGTGCGGTAAGAGCGCACCGCCTGGCTGGCGACAGTCAGGGCACGGCAAGCCCCATCGCGTGCAAGGTCAAGCAGTCCCCCCAGCGGGCCGTCGCGTTCGCTGACGTCTGGTCCGGACGGCGTGGGGACGGGTGGACCGCTTCGACGTCGCTGGCGACAGCGGCGCAAGAGAAATGGCCGCCCCCGCGCGCGGCCTGCTGGTCGCGGGCGGGACAGAATTCGGCTTACCGTCCACGCGCGGTCGAGCGCGGGCGTCGGGGCGACCCGGCGCCCGCGGCCTTTTGGCCTTGCGGCGACGGGGGGCGAGCGTTCGCCAGTGGCTCGACGCGCACGAGCCGTCCGATACGGTTCGACGTTGTCTCGCCCTCGTAGGATGCACCCATGCACCAGGCGCTGCTGACGCGCAGATACCTCACCAGCAAGGTGATGCCCCTCTTGGCGGCGCTGGGGGTGGCGCTGTCGGCGGCGATGGTGCTGACCGTCTGGTCGGTGATGGGGGGCTTTCTGAACATGCTCCTGGCCTCGGGGCGCTCGCTCATGGGCGACGCGGCGCTGAGCTATCCCGTGCGGGGGATTCCCTGGTATGAGGAGCTCGTCGAGGCGCTCGAAGCAGACGACCGTGTTGCGCATGCGACACCCACTCTGGAAGCGCCCGGACTGTTGAAACTTCCCGGAGGGGCTGTGCGGACCGTGCAGGTTGTGGGCGTGCAGGGCGAGAGCTACGACCGCGTCACAGGCTACGCCAAGACCCTGTGGTGGAGGCCGATCGAGGCGCGCGAGGCGCAGCGGCTGCCTGAAGACGATCTGCGCAGGGTGGTCCCTCGCCGGTACTTTGAGCAGGGCCTGACGCTGACCGAGCCCGACCCGACCACGGGCGAGCCCAAGCCTGCGATCGTCCTGGGTGTGGAGGTCAGCGGCTACAACCAGCGCACACCCACCGGCGGGCTGACGCCGCGCGACCCCTCGGGGTGGTGGGAGACGATGGGCATGCGCGTCGAGGGGGCGGACGAGGACGGCTGGATCGTCAGCAGGCGCCTCTCGCCCGATCCCGACGCGCCGCGCGAGCAAATCCGTCTCCAGAGGCTGCCGTTCCTCTTCGACGACGAAGCCACGCTCTCCGTGTTGCCGCTGTCGCAGCAGGGAGTGGTGGTGAGCGTCGAAGCGAGGCGGTTCCCCATCGCCAACGAGTTTCGCACCGACGTCTACGAAGTGGACGCGAGCACCGTGCTCGTGCGCCTGGACGCGCTGCAGAAGATGTTGGGCATGGACGAGGCGCAGCGCGTCGAGGACGTGGGCGAGCTGGTCCCCGTCGTCGATCCGCAGACAGGCGAGGAGCGGTTCGCTGCGCCTCGCGTCGTGGGCGTCGAGCCTGCCCGGGCGACGAGCGTGCTGGCGGCGGGAGCGCCGGGCGTGGCGCCCGAGCAGGTCAAGCAGGCCATGCGCGAGGTCTACGCCCGCTTTGCAGAGGCGCATGCTGAGGCGCCCGATCCCGCCTACGTCCGCTTCTACACCTGGCAGGAGCGGCCTGGCGTGCGCACCTTCATCGCTGCGGTGAAGAAGGAGATCAGCCTGGTGCTGGGGCTTTTCGGCTTCATCTCCCTCACTGCGGTCTTTCTGGTCTTCGCGATCTTCTGGGCGATGGTCAGCGAAAAGACGCGCGACGTGGGCGTGCTGCGCGCCTTGGGCGTGTCGCGCAGGGGCGTGGCGTGGCTCTTTCTCCGCTACGGTCTTGCGTTGGGCGTGGTCGGGGGAGCGGTGGGGCTGGCCCTGGCGTTCCTGATCGTGCGCAACATCAACGCCATCCACAGCTGGCTCAGCGCTGCGCTGCATATCACGATCTGGGACCCGTCGATCTACTACTTCACGAGGATTCCCAATCAGGTCGACCCGTGGCACGCGCTGCTCGTGTTCGTCGCTGCGTGTCTCTTCAGCGTCACCGGAGCGCTGGTTCCTGCGCTCAAGGCGGCCAGGCTCGATCCCGTGCGGGCGCTGCGCTTCGAGTGAACGCGCATCGTCGCGAAAAGGTTCTGCAGGGCATATGGCCATGACCGACGAACAGCCCCCCGTGCTCGAGGCCTGCGCATTGCGCAAGACGTACAGGATGGGGCGGGTGCGCGTGCCTGTGCTCAAGGGAGCCTCGCTCCAGGTGCGCCAGGGGGAGTGGGTGGCGGTGCTGGGGGCCTCGGGCTCGGGCAAGAGCACCCTGCTGCACCTGCTGGGTGGGCTTGACAGGCCTGACCAGACCAGCGGCCCGGTGCGCCATCGTGGCGTCGACCTCGCCTCCATGCGCCCCGCCCAGCTCGACCGCTACCGCAGCTGCTCGGTGGGGTTCGTCTTTCAGTTCTACCACCTGCTGCCTGAGCTGACGGCGTTGGAGAATGTGCTCATCGCGGCGATGGTGCGGCACGGCAGGCTTGGGTACATGCAGCGGGCGGCGGCGCTGCGCGCAAGAGCGGTGGGGCTGCTCGAGGCGTTCGGCCTTTCCAGCAGGCTTCGGCACCGTCCCGCGGAGCTCTCGGGCGGCGAGCGGCAGCGCGTGGCCATCGCCAGGGCCCTGATGAACGAGCCCGACGTCCTGCTGGCCGACGAGCCCACAGGCAACCTCGACCGGGCTGCGGGCCGGGCCATCCTCGACGCGCTCGAACAGGCCCGGGCGGTCAAGCCCCGCGCCTCGACCGAGCAGGCGCCGCGCTCGCCGCTGACCATCGTCATGGTCACGCACGACGAGCAGGTGGCAAGGCGGGCCGACCGCGTCGTCAGGCTCGAGGATGGCGTGGTGGTCGAAGAGGCGCCCGCAGCTGTCGGGCGCTGAGCTGCGGCTCAGCAGCAGGCGGCCTCTCCCTGCACGACGCGCTCGGGCGCAAGGTCGCAGTGCGCAAGCCTTCCTGCGACGAACGTCGCGACGGCCCTGCCCTGCAGCTGGGCGCCATCGAAGGGGCTGTTGCGGGCGCGGCCGGCTGCTTCAGCTGCGCGGAACGTCCAGCGGTGCTCGGGGTCGATGAGCGTGATGTCCGCGGGGCCGCCCTTGCGCAGCTGACCCAGGCCCTTGGCGTCAAGACCGCAGAGCTTGGCGGGGTTGATCGTCATCTTCTCGAGCAGCGCCGGCCAGTCCAGCAGCCCCGTCGCCACCAGCGCCTCGGCGTAGAGCGGCAGGGCCGTCTCGAGCCCGACAATCCCGAAGGACGCCAGGGGGAAGGGCGCGGCCTTGCTCGACCTCGTGTGCGGAGCGTGGTCGGTGGCCAGGACCGGGATGACGCCCTCAGCGACAGCCTGGCGCAGGGCCAGGACGTCGCGGGCCTCGCGCAGCGGGGGGTTCATCTTGGCCTGCGTGTTGAAGCCCAGGCAGGACTCGTGCGTGAGCGTGAGGTGGTGGGGGGAGGCTTCGCCGCTGACGAGCTGGGCGGTGCGCGGGTCGCTGCGGGCTGCGCGCAGCAGCTCGACCGTCTCGGCGCAGCTGACGTGCTGACAGTGCCAGCGCGCCCCCAGCGAGCGGGCCAGGGCGATGTCGCGCTCGACGATCCTCGCCTCAGCCGGGCGGGGCCAGCCGATGAGCCCCATCGCCATCGCTGCTTCGCCCTCGTGCATCGCTGCGCCCCGCGTCAGGGCGGGGTCCTGGGCGTGCTGCATGAAGACGACGCCCGCGTCGCGGCACTGCGCAAGAGCCTCGGCCATGACCGCGTCGTCGACCACGCAGTCGCCGTCGTCGGTGACGGCCACGGCGCCTGCTGCGACGAGCGCAGCGATGTCCGCGACCTGCCGGCCTGCGCGGCTGACCGTTGCGCAGGCGCTGTGGAAGACTCTGCAGCGGGCCCTGCGCCGGGCCTGCTCGAGGACCCAGCGGAGTCGGCTGGGCGTGTCGATGGGGGGCGTCGTGTTGGGCATGCCCACGACGGTGGTGAAGCCGCCGCGGACAGCGGCGGTCGTGGCGCCCTCGATGGTCTCGGCGGGGCTGGGGGCGGGCTCGCGCAGGTGCACATGCGGGTCGATGAGCCCTGGCGAGGCGATGAGCCCTTCGGCGTCGACGACGAGCTGGGCGGCGGAGGCGTCAAGGCCGCGGCCCATCGCGGCGATGCTGCCCTGTTCGTCGACGGCCAGGTCGAGGGTCTCGTCGAGGCCCGAGGCGGGGTCGACCACGCGGGCTGCGCGGAGGAGGGTGGGGCGCGGCCCGGGGCTGTCGGGCTGTGCGGGCTGGTCTGCGTGCACGGTGTGGACGATAGCCGTCGACGGCGGGGTTGGCGGCAGTGGATTGAAGCGGGGCGGAGGGCGGCGTAGACTGGGGCGACAATACATTGCGGGGCGTAGCGCAGCTTGGTAGCGCGCTTGACTGGGGGTCAAGAGGTCGCTGGTTCAAATCCAGTCGCCCCGATTGCCGCGAAGCGGCAATAGAGCAGGAGAGAGGGAGAAAGGAGAAAGGCGAGCGGCTCGGCGGTCACCCGTCGGCGAACGAGCCTGATCGGTCGCGAGAGGCTCTCCTGCGGTCTCCTGTCTCCTTTCTCCTTTCTTTGCTACGGTTTACGTCATGGCGTTTGCGTTCGAGAAGCTGGCTGTTTATCAGAAGGCCGTTGTATTCGCCGATGCCTGCTGCTCGCTGACAAGGGACTTTCCCCGCGGCTATTTCTTTCTGGCCGACCAGCTCAACCGCGCCGCATTGTCCATTGCCGCCAACCTCGCCGAAGGCAATGGGCGCTTCACGAAGCCGGATCGAAAGAACTTTTTCGGCATTGCTCGTGGCAGCGTCCAAGAGTGTGTGCCGCTCCTCGAGCTCGCCACCCGGCAAGGGTTGCTCACGGCGGAGCGCCATCAGCAGCTCAAGGCCGACCTCGAGGAAATTGCCAAGATGATCAGTGGGCTTATCACCGGCCTTGACAAGCGCACAACCTGAGGATCCGGACCGACAGGACGCTTCGCAAGACTACAGCGACGCAAACGGAAACGAAGGGTTCAAACGAACGCACATCGCCCCGATTGCCGCGAAGCGGCGGCCACATGGCGCGCCTGCTCAGGCGCCGCCCGTCTTCTCGCCGGGGGCGCTGCGGCGGGGGATCGGCAGGTACTCCACGCTCGGCTGGCGCCGCACGGGCTGCGGATACAGCGCCATCAGCTTCAAAATGTCCGGCGGCATCTTGTCTGAGACGGGAAGTCCCAGCTCCCGGGCGGCGTCGATGGTGATGGGAAAGTCGTGCGTCCAGGTCCCTTCGCTGAGCCTGGCGGCGATGCGCTCCGCCTGCTCCTCGGGCATGTGCTCCACGAGCAGACTGCGCACCGTCTGCCGCACCTGCCTGATGGCCTTCTCGCCCTGATCGGCCAGGATGATCGTCTCGTCGTCGATCTTCTCGATGGGCTTTTTCTCCAGCACCTTCACCACCGAGGCTGCGGGCTTTGGGCCAAGCTGCGGGTCCACCGGCCCCAGCACCGCGTGCGGACACATGACGATCTCGTCCGCCGCCATGGCGATGAGCGTGCCGCCCGACATGGCGTAGTGGGGGACGAAGACGGTCACCTTGCCCGGCCTGTGTTGGATGGCCCGGGCGATCTGCGTGGCGGCGAGCACCAGCCCGCCCGGCGTGTGCAGGATCAGGTCGATGGGGATGTTCGGGTCGGTCATGTCGACTGCCCGGAGAATCTCCTCGCTGTCGTTGATGTCGATGTAGCGGAAGACGGGAAAGCCCAGCAGGCTCATCGTCTCCTGTCTGTGGACCAGGGCGATGACGCGGCTGCCGCGGTCGCGCTCGATCTTGGCGATCAGCCGCTGTCTGGCTGCTTCGAGCATGCGCTGCCGCAGCGCAGGCTGCAGCGCAGCGAGCATGAAGAAGATCCAGAACAGGTCCATGACGTTCATCGTGGTCGCCTCCCGGTGGGGGTGTTCCTGTCAACGGCGGACGCTGCGCCTGCGCGATCGCAGAGCGGCTTCGAGGGCGCCTTCGTCGTTTTGCAGGGGTCGAAGGGCGGGGCCTCTGCGCACGAACAACGGCGTGAGGAGAGCGCCCATGGCGAAGCCCCCCACGTGGGCCCACCACGCCACGCCGCCCACGGCGCCCTCTGAGAGCAGCGACGCCACGCCGTTGAAGAACTGCGCAAAGAACCAGACGAAGACGAAGAGAATCGCAGGCGCCTCGAAGAAGAAGGGCACGAAGAAGATCGGAATCATCAACAGCAGCCTGGCGGTGGGAAAGAGCAGGATGTACGCCGCCATGACGCCTGAGATCGCGCCCGAGGCGCCGACGGCGGGGACGGTCGAGTCATGGTTGGTCAGCGTGTGCACCACGCCCGCCCCCACGCCGCAGAGCAGGTAGAAGAGGGTGAAGCGCAGCGGCCCCATGCGGTCCTCGACGTTGTCGCCGAAGATCCACAGCGCCCACATGTTGCTGATGATGTGCAGCCAACCGCCGTGCAGGAACAGACTCGTCAGGTACGGCCAGTAGTCGTCGATGGGAAAGCCCACCCAGCGGGCCCACGCGGGGTGCGTGTAGCGGGCGGGCACGACGCCAAAGAGATAGAAGACCTGCTTGAGCTGCTCCTGCGTCAGCGTCAGTTCGCCTGCGAAGACGATCGCGCAGGCGAGGATGATCAGGTGCATGGCCACGGGGGGCGAGCGGCGGGGGACGCTGTCCATCAGCGGCAGCATGGCGGGGAGTGTACGGGCTGACGCTGCTCGGTCGATAGTTCCCTCCACAGAGGAGCGCCGCATGAGCAGAACAGCTTCCACAGAGCGCGTCGTGGTCGAGCCCGGCGCAGAGGCGTACGGCGTGGAGTATCAGGAGGAGCAGCTGCGCAAGTATCGAGAGCGCGAGCGCAACCACTGGCGGATCCGCGTCGAGCTGGCCCATCGGCTCTTCGACAGGCACGCGGCGCCGCGCTTCACCGAGCAGCGGCCGCTGCGCGTGCTCGACGTGGGCTGCTCCATCGGGACCTTCGCCGTCGAGTTCGCCAAGAGGGGCTGCCTGTGCGTGGGCGTGGACTACGACCAGACGGCCATCGATACCGCCCGCAGGCTCGCCCGCGAAGAGGGCGTCGAGGCGGCCTTCTCCACCGCGGACGTCTTCGACGCGGCCAGGGAGCACGGGCCGTTCCACGTCGCGGTCTGCTTCGACATCTTCGAGCACCTCTTCGACGACCAGATGGGGGCGCTCCTCTGGCAGCTCAGGCGGGCGCTGGTCCCAAGAGGCGTCGTGCTCTTCCACACCTTCCCCACGCAGTGGGAGTATCTGTTCCACGAAAGCGGAGGCAGGGTCGGGCGCGGCCTTGCACCCTTCGTCGAGCTCGAGGCCGACGCCTTCACCAGGCTCACCAAGGCCTACGCGGCGCTGCACGACGCCTGGCTTGCGCTCAACGAGGGCGCGACCCACAGCGAGGCCATCGTCGAAAGGCAGCATTGCAACCCCACCACGCCAATGCGTCTTGGCGCCATCGCCCAGCGGGCTGGCTTCGAGATCCTCGACATGCAGCTCGAGGACCTCTATCCGTTCAAGGAGGAGACGCGCAGGCGGTTCAAGGGCCAGCCCGCAGCGAGGCGCAACCTCTACGGGGCCCTGGCGGCGCCACGCTGAGCTGCGCCGCTCACGGCAGGGACCGCTCGACCGTCTCGAGGATCAGGTGCACCGCGACCTGGTGGGCCTCCTGGATGTGGGCGGTGTCGTCGCTGGCGACCACCAGGGCGGTGTCGCACAGGGGCAGGGCCCGGCCGCCGTCCTTTCCCAGCAGGCCCAGCGTGGTCGCGCCCAGGCGCCGCGCAGCCTCGAGGGCCTCGAGCACATTGGGACTGTGCCCGCTGGTGCTCAGGACGAGCAGCGCGTCGCCCCTGCGCGCAAGGGCCTCGAGCTGCCTGCTGAAGACCCGCTCGTAGCCAAAGTCGTTGGCGATGCAGGTCAGCGCCGCAGCGTCGGCGCACAGACAGACCGCGCGAAGCGGCGGACGCACACAGCGGTACTTGCCCGTCAGCTCCTCGGCCAGATGCGCAGCCTGGGCGGCGGAGCCGCCGTTGCCGCAGGTGAACAGGCACCCCCCCTCGGCGAGCGAGGCTGAGACGGCGCGGGCCAGACGCTCGACCACGTCCAGCTGGCTGCGCAGCGCATCGACCGCGGCGACGGCGCCCGCCACGCGCTGCGCAAGATGCTCCGCCAAGGGATCCATGACGCAAGTGTGCCCGATGCAACGACGCTTCGCCAGTGGTCAGCGTCGCTGCGCGCTCGATTGCAGCGTCGCCTGGGCATAGGATCCGCGATCCCTCCAGACGGCGTACGCCGTCGTGGCTGGGCTGCGAGGGTGTAGCTCAGTTGGCAGAGCATCGGCCTTTTAAGCCGCTGGTCGTGGGTTCGAGTCCCACCGCCCTCACGTCAGGGAAGGACTGAAGGCGTCGCCCGGATGGCGTGTGATCCTGCTGCAAGCGATGCACCGATGACGGCGCCCGCCGCTGCGCCGCTGCTGACGCTGCACGCGTGCTGGGGGGGCGGCAGGCTGCTGCTCTGGGGGGAGGACGCTGCCACGCTGACGGCGCTGCTCGACACGCTGCAGCGTGCTGCGCAGTCGGCAGGGTCGCAGGGGCGCGACCATCCCTTCGCTGCGAGCGTCGAGGCGCTGCGCACAGCGCTGGGCGGTGTCGCAGCGCGCGCAGCGACGACGCGCCTGCCGCTGCGGCTGCCGCTGCAGGACGCAATGCCTGCCCCGAGCCCTCACGCGGCGCATCTGGCTGGGGCGACGGCGCCTGACGAGGCGACGAACGAGGAGTGGGGGACCTTCCATGCGCCCGGGCTTGCGCTGGAGCCGCTGGAGGCGCTGCAACTGCTGGTGCAGGAGCGGTGGATGCAGCCTGCTGCGGCGCACGGCGAGGATCTGCGGTTCTTCGCGGCGCTGGCTCGGTTTGCCTGCGCTCTTGTGCGGGAGGAGAACGCTGCGCCCATGCTCGTTCGCACCGAGGAGGGACGCGTGGAGGCGCGCTGGTTCGCTTGGCACAGCGACGAGGCGACGCGCAGCAGGCTGGCTGCGCTGCTGGAAGCTGCGCCTCGCTCCGTCTGCGCCGTGCAGCAGGAGCGGGTCGGCCTGTGGCCCGTCGTCGAGCAGGCGCTGCATGCGTTGGTGGACGCCCGCTGCCGAGAGGCGCTGCGACCGCTGGCCTTGGCTGAGGCGCTGGCGGGGCGGGATCAAGACGACCCGCATGTTGCGTGGCTGTCGGGGCTGGTGGGAGCGTCGGCGCTGCGTTCCATGTCGCGGGAGCGCGTCGAAGCGCTGCTGCAAGGCGCGAGGCAGTGGCTGGGAAGGCTCGAAGACCGGGGTGAAGACGCCTCGTGGCGGCTGAAGCTGCGTGTGATCGAGCCTGATCCTGATGCGATTCCCGTGCTGGGGGCGCACGGGGCGTGGCGTTTGCAACTGGCGCTGACGACGCGAACAGACGGCGGGCCTGTCCTGACCGCTGCGGAGCTGTGGGGGCGGCCTGAGCAGGAGATCGTCGTGGACGGGGTGCGGCTGGAGCGCGGCCACGACCTGCTCCTGGCGGAGCTGGATCGGGCCAGCAGGCTCTGTCCCCTCCTCGAAAGATTGTTGAGGCAGGAGCAGCCCGCGGAGATGGAGCTTTCGGTCCGCGAGGCCCACAGGCTGCTGCGGGAGGACAGGCCCATTCTGCTGGAGCAGGGCGTCGATGTGGAGCCTCCGTCCTGGTGGGGGCAGCCGCAGGGAAGGCTGGGCGCGCGTCTGACGCTCGAACCTGTCGCTCCGACGCAGGAGGAGCCTGTGGAGGCGGCGGGGGGCGTGTCGGCAGGATCCAGCGAGCAGCACGGCGGCGTGCGGGGCAGCGTTCAGGGGCTCGAACAGATGGTGCAGCTGCGCTGGCGCCTGGCCATTGGCGATCGCGAGGTGAGCGCCGAGCAGCTGGAGCGCTGGGCCCGCGAGGGGTCGCCCATCGTTCGCTTCGAGGACCGCTGGATCGAACTGCTCGATGAGGACCTCGACGCTGCGCGCGAGCTGCTCAGGCTCAGCGAGACGCGGGCCATGCCGTTGCGGCAGGCGATAGGCGTGGCGCTGGGCGTGCAGCGGGATGTCGCGTCCCTTCCCGTCGTCAGCGTCGACACCAAGGGGTGGCTCGAGTCGCTGCTGGAGGGTGGGGCGGAGACCTCCACGCTGCAGCCTGTGTCTCAGCCTGCGGCGTTTCTGGGGGAGTTGCGACCGTACCAGCTGCAGGGGCTGTCGTGGCTGATCTTCCTGGAGGCGCACGGGCTGGGGGGGTGCTTGGCGGACGATATGGGCCTGGGCAAGACGATCCAGGTGTTGGCGCTGTTGCTGCACGAGCGGGAAACCGCGGCGAAGGAGGGGGCGGCGCCGCCTCCTCCCACGCTGCTGGTCGTTCCCACGTCGGTGATGACCAACTGGCTGCGGGAGGGGCGCCGGTTCGCCCCTTCGCTCAAGCTGCATCCGCACCACGGTCCGACCAGGCTCCATGGCGAGGCGTTCGCGGAGCAGGCCTGCGCCGTGGACGCTGTGGTCACGACCTACGCCCTGGCCCAGCGCGACGTGGAGGACCTGCGCCGCCTCCGCTGGAGGCGGATCGTGCTCGACGAGGCGCAGAAGATCAAGAATCCGCAGGCCAAGCAGACGCGCGCCCTGGCCTCGCTGTCGGCGACGACCAGACTCGCCTTGACGGGGACGCCCGTCGAGAACCACCTGACGGATCTGTGGTCGATCATGCATTTCTGCAATCCTGGGCTGCTCGGGCCGTTGGAGGCGTTTCGCAGGAACGTTGCAGGGCCCATCGAGCGCGAGCACGACGAGTCGAAGCGTCGCAGGCTGCGCGCCCTCATCAGGCCCTTCCTGCTGCGCCGCGTCAAGAGCGACCCCGCCATCGAGATCGACCTTCCTGAGAAGATCGAGACGCGCGAGCATTGCTCGCTGACGCTCGAGCAGGCGAGCCTGTACGAGCAGACGGTGGAGCGCATGCTCGCGGGCGTTGACGCCGCGACGGGGCAGCAGCGCCGGGGCGTGATCCTGGCGGGGCTGACCCGACTCAAGCAGATCTGCAACCACCCCGCACAGGCGCTGTCGGAGCCTGTGGCCAGCGCGCGGATCGACGCTGGCTTCGCCCAGCGCAGCGGGAAGTGTCTGCGCCTGCTCGAGATGCTCGAGGAGGCGCTGGAGGAAGGCGATCAGGCCATCGTCTTCACGCAGTTTCGAGTCATGGCGGAGATGCTCGCCGCCCTGCTCTGCCGACGCTTCGACCGCGATGCGCTGCTGCTCCACGGCGGCGTCAGCAGAGCGCAGCGGCAGCGCGTGATCGACCGTTTTCAGCGGCGCGACGGCTCGGCGCCGGTGCTCGTGCTGTCGCTCAAGGCGGGAGGCGTGGGGATGAACCTGACCGCAGCCAACCATGTCTTCCACTTCGATCGCTGGTGGAATCCCGCTGTGGAGAGCCAGGCCACCGACCGGGCCCACCGCATCGGCCAGACCCGCACGGTGCAGGTGCACAAGTTCGTCGTGGCTGGAACGCTCGAAGAGCGCATCGACGAGATGCTCGAGGAGAAGACGGATCTGGCCCGCAGCGTCGTGGGGTCGGGCGAGCAGTGGCTCACCGAGCTGTCCACGCAGGAGCTGCGCGACGTGTTGACGCTGCGGCGGGAAGCGCTCGATGAAGCGCCCGCGGTGGAGGCTGCCTGAGGCGGAGAGTGATCATGGCGAGACGCAAAACGACCACCGCGCGCAGAGCCAGTGGAGGCGGAGGGCGTCGATCCGTTGGCGCATCGGGCTCGAAGCGATCCCAGGCCAGCTGGCTTGCGCAGCGGATCGTGCGGCCGATGGAGGAGCGGGTCGGCGCCGAAACCTTGGCCAAGGCGGAGACGCTGGCCAGGCAGGGACAGGTCGTGCGTGTGGCTGTCGAGCGAGGCGAGGCGGCGGTGACCATCAGACCGCGCGGAAGAGGCGCCCAGGAGTTCGTCATCACAGCCAGGCCTGTCCTGTCCTCGCAGATGTGGCGACGGGCGATCGATCGGCTGGCGGGGGAGGCGATCTACGCTGCGGCGCTGCAGGTGGGGAGGATTCCCACGAGTGTGGACGACGCCTTTGCCCCCTTGGGCGCGAGGCTCTTCCCCGCTGCTGCTGAGGATCTGGTCGTGGAAGGCCCCGAGTCGGAGCAATGGGGGCCGTTGCGGTGTTGGGCTGTGCGGGCGCTGGCTGAGCGGATCGCCCGGGAGCCTTTGTCGCTCTTCACATGGCGAGGCATGGAGGGCGAGGCTGTCGTCGAGGCGGTGCGCAGGCGGCGGGCAGCGGCGCTGGGAAGGGGGCAGGGGGCTCAGCCCGCCTACCTCCAGGCGCCTCCTTCCCCCGAGGCAGGGGCGACCAGCGGCTTCTGGAGGCCTGGGCGTTCGGTGGAGACGCTCGATCTGACGCCCAAGCCTGCAGCGACGAGCCACCCCCTGCTGCGCAGGCTCGGCCCTTCGCCCTTTCGCGATGGACGCTTTCCCATGCTCGGGCTGCTGGCGACGTGCTGTTCCGCGTTCGCTGCAGCGGAGGCGCCGGGCTGCGACGCAGGGGGGGACGACGGGTGCAGACAAGGCCCGGAGCCTTCGGCGCGGAGCGATTGACCCCAGCGACGCAGGCTCTACACTGGCGTCGCTGATCCTGTGGGGAGCCGACCGTGAGGAGGCGGGCGTCGATGCCTCGCCTCTGCGCGGGCAGGGGCCAGAGAGCCAGCGGCGGTCTCTGGTCCAGCTCCGGATCGGTTCGCCGCGGCGACGCGCTCCACTGCGACGCGGGCCGCGACGGTCCGTGGTGTTCGCACGCTGCGTGGATGGCTGTGGGAGGCGTCCAGGCGGCCAGGAGCAAAAGGAGTTCGCTGGGCACGAAAACAGCGTCGCCTCGACGTCCATCCGCAGGGACGCGCTGGCCCGTGGTGTAACGGTAGCACAGCGGCCTTTGGAGCCGTGAGTCCAGGTTCGAATCCTGGCGGGCCAAGTGCTCCGTCGCCCCCGAGGGCTCCGCTGTTCGTGCCCAGCCTCTGCTGTGAGTCTGTGTGCGGTCATCCTGGCGGCGGGAAAGGGAACCCGCATGCGAAGCGACCTTCCCAAGGTGCTGCACCAGGCAGCGGGAAGGCCTCTGGTGCGCTGGGTGGTCGACGCAGCCCGTCAAGCGGGCGCCCGCCCGATCGTTCTGGTCGTCGGCTATGGACGGGACCAGGTCAAGGAGGCGCTGGCGGGCGAGGAGGACCTCCGGTTCGTGACGCAGGAGGAGCAGCTGGGGACCGGCCACGCGGTCGGGCAGGCTGAGTCCCTCGTGCGGGAGAGCGGAGCTGAGGACGTCTTCGTGCTCTGCGGCGACGGGCCGCTGGTGCGGCCTGAGACGCTTGAGAGGCTGGCCCGACGCAGACGGGAGACAGGGGCGGCCTGCGCCCTGGCCACAGCGACGTTGGACGACCCGTCGGGCTACGGCAGGACGCTGCGCGACGAAGGGGGACGGTTTCTGGGCTTTGTCGAGGAGAAGAACGCCACGCCCCAGCAGCTGGCCATCCGCGAGGTCAACCCGTCGTACTACTGCTTCGAGGTCGGCCCGCTCTTCGCGGCGCTTGGGAAGGTGGAGCGCGACGCGGTCTCGGGCGAGTTCTACCTGACGGATGTGCCGCCGCTGCTGGCGAAGCAGGGCTGCAGGGTGGAGGTCGTGGAGGGGATCGAGCCCGAGGAGGCGCTGTCGGTCAACACGCCCCAGCAGCTGGCCCAGGCGGAGCAGGCGCTGCTTCGCCGGGTGGAAGGGCCAGCAGGCAGGTGAAGGATGGCTCAAGCGGACGCGCACAACCTGAAGGTCTTCGCGGGAAGCAGAAGCAGCGTCATCGCGCAGCGGGTGTGCGAGCGTCTGGAGCTGCCTCTGGCCAAGGGGCGCTGCGAGACCTTTCCCGACGGCGAGCTCATCACCAAGGTCGACGAGGATGTGCGGGGACGGGACTGCTTCATCGTGCTCTCGACCTGCCAGCCCGTCAACGACAACATCCTGGAGTTGTTGCTGTGGATCGACTGTCTCCGCCGGGCCTCCGCGTGGCGCATCACAGCGGTGGTGCCCTACTACGGCTACGCGAGACAGGACCGCAAGGACGAAGGGCGGGTGCCGATCACAGCCAAGCTCATCGCCAACGTCATCACCAAGGCTGGGGCTGACCGCGTCCTGGCCATGGATCTGCACGCAGCGCAGATTCAGGGGTTCTTCGACATTCCCGTGGACCACCTTTCGGCGTCGCCTGTCTTTGTGGAGTATTTCCAACAGCGTCGCGAGGAGCTGGGCGATCTGGTCGTGGTCAGCCCGGACGTGGGCAACGTCAAGGTGGCCAACCGCTACGCGGACCTGCTGGGGGGGGACCTGGCCATCGTCGAGAAACGCAGGCTCTCGGGTGTGGAGGTCAACACAGCCAACCTCGTGGGCGATGTGCGAGGCAAGACCGTCCTGATGATGGACGACATGATCTCGACAGCGGGGACCGTCACCCAGGCGGCGAGGCTGGTGATGGACCGCGGGGCTGAGCGCGTGATCGTCGGCGCCACGCACGCGGTCTTCGTGGGCATGGCCATCGAACGGCTGGCGTCGGCGCCCATCGAGCAGGTGGTGGTGACGAACACCATCCCCGCGGATGGACGCAGGGCGCCGATCGCGGATAAACTCGTCGAACTGTGCGTGGGCCCGCTGCTGGGCGACGCCATTCACCGGATTCACCACAACATGTCCGTCAGCGCCCTGTTCAGGCTGGGGACGGGGCCCAAACGGTGATCACACGCAGCATGACGCGCTGGCGGGGGCTCTGGCCGCCTGACGCAGCGCGATGGAGGCGAGCTTCGCCATGAGCAAGACAGCGACTCTGACCGCGACGCCCCGGGAGAAAGTGGGCTCGCGGTACGCGCAGCGGCTGCGGGCCCAGGGGAGGCTTCCCGCGGTGCTCTACGGCCACCGAGAGGAGCCGCTGGCCATGAGCCTGGACGCCCGCGAGTGCCTCAGGCTCATCCACAGCGGGACGAGGGTGTTCCACCTCGAGATCGAAGGCAAGGGGCAGCAGACCGCCCTGCTCAAGGACATCCAGTACGACTACCTGGGCTCCAACGTCATCCACGCGGACTTCGAGCGCGTGGACCTCGCGGAGACCGTCGAGGTCAACGTGCAGGTGAACTTCGTGGGAGACCCTGTGGGCCTCAAGACCGCAGGCGCCATCATGCTGCACCCTGCCACGGAGATCATCTGCCGCTGCGCCGTGGCCAACGTGACGGACCATGTGGACGTGGACGTCTCAGCCCTGGAGACAGGGCATTCGCTGCACGCGGGGGAGATCGCGCTTCCCGAGGGCATGACCCTCGTCTCCGATCCCGAGACGGTGCTGGCCACCATCGTCGTGCAGAAGAAGGGGGACGTCGAGGTGGGTGAGGAGGCTGAGGTCGAAGCGGAGGGCGCAGAGCCCGAGGTCATCAGCGAGAAGAAGGAAGAGGAAAAGGCGAGCGAGTGAAGGTGGTCGCAGGGCTTGGCAATCCCGGAGCGCAGTACGCCCGGACCCGGCACAACGCGGGGTTCCTGGTGGTGGACGAACTGCTGGCGCGCCACGCGCCGCACGAGGCGCTGCGCTGCCGCTTCCACGCTGCAGCGGTCCAGACACAGCTGCCCGGAGCGGGGCCCTGCCTGCTGCTCAAGCCCATGACGTACATGAACCGCTCGGGCCTGGCTGTGGCGGAGGCTGTCCGCTTTTACAAGGTCTGTGTCGAGACGGACCTCCTGGTGGTGGTGGACGATGTGGCGCTGCCTGCAGGGGCGATCCGCCTGCGCGAGCGAGGCGGCGCGGGCGGGCACAAGGGGCTGCTCGACATCGAGCGGGCGCTGGGGACCAGCCATTGGGCCAGGCTTCGTGTGGGGATCGACAGTCCGGGCGACACGCCGCAGGCGGACTACGTGCTGCAGCGTTTCCGTCCCGAGCAGTGGGCCTTGATCGAGCCCGCTGTGCAGCAGGCGGCTGACGCTGTGGAGGTGTGGGCCCGTCAGGGCGCCGCCGCCGCCATGAACCGGTTCAACGTCCGCGCTCGCGAGATCCGCGAAGCGCAGCGAAGCGACGAGCAGACGCCCCAGGCGCCTTCCAGCGCGAAGGACGGGGCGCGTGACGAGGATGCGCCAGCATGAGCGAGACAGGCGTGAACTACTATGAGGGAATGTTCGTCTTCGCCCAGGCTCGAGACCTGGGGGAGGGCGTGGACCGCGTGCTCGAGATCTTCGACCGCGCAGGCGCCGAGGTCCTGGCCATGAGCAAGTGGGACGAGCGGCGCTTCGCCTATCCCATCAAGAAGCACAAGCGGGGGGTGTATGTGCTGACGCACTTCGCCTGTCCCGCGGACAAGCTCGCCCAGATCGAGCGCGACTGCAACCTGAGCGAGGAGATTCTGCGGGCGCTGATCCTCCGGGCTGACCACCTCTCGGAGGAGGAGATGCGGGCGCACGATGCGCGCGACGAGCTGGCCCGCGACATCGAGGAGCGCCGCGAGCGGGCCAAGGCGCGGGCGGCGGAGCGGGCGGCGCGTCTGGCCGCCAGCGAGGCGCAGGAGCAGGAAAAAACGCAGGAAGGCGAGCCCTCGCCCGCTGCGCAAGCGGAAGCGTCAGCTCAGGCGTGAGCGGCGCTCTCGCAGCGCCGGGCGCGCGCAGCGGAACGCACTGCAAGACAGGGGACGACCATCATGGCGGGCAGCGTCAACAAAGTGTTTCTCATGGGCAATCTGACGCGGGACATCGAGGTCAGGCACATTTCGCCCGACACGTCGGTGGCCCACATAGGCCTTGCGGTCAACCGCCGCTACCGCACACGCGACGGCGACAACCGTGAGGAGACCACCTTCGTGGAGTGCGAAGCCTGGGGAAGAACGGGCGAGCTGATGAGCCAGTACCTCAACAAGGGCAGGCCCGTCTTCATCGAGGGCAGGCTCAAGCTCGATCAGTGGCAGGACCGCGAGGGGAACAACCGCTCCAGGCTCAAGGTGGTGGTGGAGAACTTCCAGTTCGTGGACAGCAAGGGAGGCGACAGCGGCGGCAGAGCAGGCGCTCCCGCTGCTTCGCGCAGCCCGGAGACCGCGTACGAGCCGCTGGAGGAGGACGACATTCCCTTCTGATTCTGCTCCAGCGGGAGTGTTCCCGCGCAGGCTCCGTGGGTCTGTGAGGAGAGGCAGCGGATGTGGGGCTCGGGCGAGCCTGCGCAGCCACGAGGCAACGGCGCCCAGACGGCGCAATGAGGATTCGATCGTCATGGCCAAACCTGTTGAACTGCTGCTGCTGGAGAACGTCGAGGGGCTGGGCATCGTGGGCGATGTGGTCCGCGTCAAGCCCGGCTATGCGCGCAACTACCTGTTGCCTCTGGGCCTGGCCACGGAGCCGAACGAGGAGATCATGCGCTCCCTGGCCCAACGCCGGGCCGAGGCGGAGCGGCAGGCCAAGCTCGAGCGGGCGCGACGCGAGGAGATGGTCGAGCAGCTGGCGGGGTTCGAGATCACGCTCGTCCGCTCCTGCAACGACCAGGGCCATCTGTACGGCTCGGTGACGGCCAAGGACATCGTCGAGGCCTTGGCGGAGCATGGCTTTGGGCTGCGGGTGCGTGATGTGCGCCTCCCCCAGGCGCTCAAGCGCATCGACACCTACCAGGTGCCCCTCAGGCTCGACGTGGACTTGGAGACGGAGATCAAGGTCTGGGTGGTCCCTGACCGCGAGCTCGACGTCGAGGCGCCTCCCGATCTGGAGTTCGACAACGAGGGCAACCTCATCGAGCGCCCTGCAGCGTCCGAGGAGCGGGCGGAGGGCGACGAAGCTGCAGCGGCGTCTTCCCCACAGGAGAAGGCTGACGGCGAGGCCTCGGAAGAGGCTGCAACCGCCCCAGCCTGAGCGGGTACCAGCGGCCCGGCTGTCTGGGCGGAGGCGAGGCGCCGAGACGTCCTGGGCACGTCGGCTGCGCCGGCGGCGGTGTTCGCAGGCGCAGCCAGGGTCGCGTCGCATCGAAGACTGGCGGGGTTTGAGAAAGGCGGTGGCGCCTTGCGCAGTGGAGGGCGCGTGCGCTGTGCGGGGATGGTCGCTTTGTGGACGCTGGCGTCGCTGGCCGCGGCTGCCGCTGCGCACGCACAGGGGCATGCGCAGCAGCGGAAGGGGGGAACGTTCCTCGCTGAGGCCGCTCTGCTGGTGCAGCCAACAGGGGCTGCGCCGTCTCGATCCCCGTCGCAGAAGCGGGAGGCGTTTCGGGTTCCGCTCGTCAAGGCGGCCGCCCCTCCGCGGATCGACGGTGTGATCGAGGAGGGCGAGTGGGACCAGGCGCCGCTCGTGGACAACTTCACGCAGGTCGATCCTGACGAGGGCGCGGCGCCGACCGAGCGCACCGAAGTCCGTCTGCTCTACGACGCAGCCAACCTCTATGTGCTCTTCCGCTGCTATGACAGCGACCCGCAGGGGATCCTCGCCCGCGAGCTGCAGCGCGACGCGGACTTGTCAGGGTCGGACCGCGTTTCGTTCGTGATCGACACCTTCCACGACGGCCGCAACGGTTTCTTCTTCGAGACCAATCCCGCAGGGGCGCGGCGCGACGCCCTGGTGGAGAAGCAGCGCAACCTGCGCTTCGACTGGGACGGCATCTGGTACGTCAAGACCAGCGTGGACGACGCAGGGTGGGTCGCGGAGTTTCGCATCCCGTTCAAGACGTTGTCGTTCGATCCGACCAGCTCGACGTGGGGGTTCAACGCCTCGCGCTTCATCCGCAGGAAGAACGAGAACATCCGCTGGGCGGCGCCGACGCGCGACCGCAGGCTCATCTCGCTGAGCGAGGCGGGGGAACTGACGGGGCTGGAGGGATTGCAGCAGGGGCTCGGGTTGGACGTCAAGCCCTCCGTCGTCCTGCGCAACCGCAGCAGGGGATCAAGTTTTCAGCGGAATCTGGATCTCGAGCCTTCGCTGGACATCTTCTACAAGCCCAGTCCCTTCCTCACCGCAGCCCTCACGCTCAACACCGACTTCGCGGAGACCGAAGTGGACGAGCGGCGGGTGAACCTGACGCGGTTCCCCCTGTTTTTTCCAGAAAAGCGGGCATTCTTCCTGCAGGACGCGGGCATCTTCGACTTCGCGGGGATCCGCCGTTCGCCGCTGCCGTTCTTCTCCCGGCGCATCGGCATCGGGCCCGACGGGCAGGAGCGCGACATCCTGGCGGGCCTCAAGCTCACGGGCCGCTATGAAGGGCTCAACTTCGGCCTGCTCGACGTGCAGATGGACGACGACCCTGAGCTTGGCCGCAAGAACCTCGCTGTAGGGCGCTTCACGCTCAACGTGCTGGGGGAGTCCACCGTCGGCGCCATCTTCACCAACGGCGATCCAGGCTCCACAGGCGACAACTCGCTCGTCGGCGCAGACTTCAACTACCGCAACAGCAAGGACTTCGGCGACGCGGTGGTGACGGGGAGCGTGTGGTTCGAGCAGACGTTCTCGCGCGGCGCGTCGATCGTGGGCGACGGCTCGGACGAAACCGCCTTCGGCGTGCGGGGCGCCTACGAGAGCGACAGGCTCAGGCTCCGATACGCCTTTGAGCAGATTGGCGCCAACATCAACCCCGCGCTGGGATTCGTGCGCAGACGAGGCGTGCAGCAGCACTTCGCCACGTTCGGCAGAAGGTGGCGGTTCGACGGGCCGTTCAAGCGGTTCGACTTCGATCTCAGCGGCAGCCTCGTCACCGATCTCAGCGGCGATGCGGAAACGGTGCGGCTTTCGACGCCCGAGCTGTTTCTGGAGACGCGCGCAGGGGATGTCCTGCGATTCGAGCACATCTTCCAGCGGGAGGTGTTGACGGCGCCTTTCGAGATCAGCGACGGGGTGGTCATTCCGACGGGCGACTACCGTTGGCATCGACTCGAGCTGGAGGTGAACACCTCCACAGGCAGGCCGTTGTCGTTTCGGCTCGAGTTCAGAGGAGGGGGATTCTTCGACGGCAGCAGGTTCGACACGGTCTACGGGCTGCAGTTTCGACCCAACGCCACGCTCTTCGCCTCCATCGAGTTCGAGCGCAACGACATCAACCTCGCTGAGGGCGACTTCGTCACCAAGATCGCCCGGGCCAGGTTCAACATCTCCTTCTCGCCCGATCTGACGTGGAGCAACCTTGTGCAATACGACAACGTCTCCAACACGCTGGGGATCAACAGCAGGATCAAGTGGATCGTCACGCCTGGCAGCGAGGTCTTCTTCGTCGTCAACCAGGGCTTCGACGTCGAGGACGGCGCCTTCCGTTCGCTGTCGACGGAGATCAGCGCCAAGGTGGGCTGGACGTTCCGCTTCTAGGCGCATTCCGGACGGGCGCCGGGGCGCGTCGCGTGGTTTTGGTTGCCTGAGGCGCTCTGCGCGTGCAGACTGCGTCAGGACCAGCTTGTGCAGCCCCACGCGGGCGGGCTGGTATCGCTGAGCGGAGAGCGTGCGCGCCCGAGGGCGGGCGCCCCGCTGCATGAGCAGAGAGATGGAGCGATCATGCTGACGACACGCCGATCCGTTGTGCGCGTTCTGGGCGCCTTGTCCCTGAGCCTCGTCGTCGCTGCGCCCACGGCGCTGGCGCAGAAAAAACCCCTGGACCACAGCGTCTACGACGGTTGGCGCCGCATCGCGCAGCGGGCGATCAGCGACGATGGACTCTGGGCGCTGTACCAGCTCAAGCCCGGAGACGGCGACGGCGAGCTGCGCGTCCACAATCTGCGCACCGACGAGGAGATCGTTGTCGAGCGAGGGAGCCGGGGCGCCTTCACCGAGGACGCTGCGTACGTCGTCGCCCGTGTCGAACCTGCCAAGAAGGACGTCCGAGAAGCCAAGAAGGCGAAGAAGAAGCCCGACGAGATGCCCAAGGCGGGCCTGGCCATCGTCAACCTCGCGACGGGCGCGATCGAACGCGTCGAACGCGTCAAGCGCTTCGCTGTCCCCGAGGAGGGCTCGGACTGGGTCGCCTACCTGCTCGAAAAGCCGCTGCTGGAAAAGAAGAAACAGGATGCCAAGGGGCCCGCGGAGGAGCAGGCGGGCAGGGCGAAGGCAAAGCCTGCGGAGAAGCGCGCAGAGCCTGCTGAAGAAGGCGACGCGAAGGCGAACAACAAGAAGAAAAAGAAGCAGGAGGGGACGACGCTCGTGCTGCGGCACCTGCCCTCGGGCGTCGAGACGCGCTATCCGCACGTCGTCGAGTTCGCGTTCAACGAGAAGGGCGACCGCCTGGCCTTTGCGGCTGCGACGAAGGACGGCAAGGGCGACGGCGTCTTCGTCGTCGAGCTGGGCGAGAAGGGCGCCGCGGAGCCCTTGGCGGCGCAGCGGGGCGAGGGGACGTACAAATCGCTCGTCTTCGACGAGGCGGGCGAGCAGCTGGCCTGGCTGACCGACCGCGACGATGTCGAGGCGGAGGCGCCGGCCTTTGCGCTCTACCGCTGGCGGGCGGGCTGGCGCGGCGCCAGGCTCGTGGCGGGGCCGGGCGTCGAGGGGGTCCCCGAGGGCTGGGCCGTCAGTGAACACCGCGCGCCCGCCTTTTCGAAAGCAGGCCACCACCTGCTCTTCGGCACAGCCCCACGACCCCAGCCCGAGCCCGAGGACGACCTGCTCGAGGAGGAGAAGGTCAAGGTCGACATCTGGGCCTGGACGGACGACCGCCTTCAGCCCGAGCAGCTCGTCCAGCTGGAGCAGGACCGCAAGCGCTCCTACCTGGCCATCGCCCACCTCTACCACGCGGAGGACGACATCGTCGTGCAGCTGGCCACGGAGGACGTGCCCAACGTCGTCGTCGCTGACGAGGGCGACGGCGAGATCGCCCTGGGCTGGTCGAACCTGCCCTACCGCAGGATGCGCTCGTGGGACATACAGGCGTACAGCGATCTGTACCTCGTCGAGCCCTCGACGGGGCAGCGGCGCAAGGTGGTGGAAAAGGTCCGGGCAGGAGGCTTCGGCGCGCCTGCGGGACTGTCGCCCAAAGGCAAATACGTCTACTGGTGGGATCTGGAGCAGTCCGCGTGGAAGGCGCTGAACACGCGGACGGAAAAAATCGTCGAGCTGTCCAAGGGGCTTGGGCAGCTGTGGAACCGCCTGCACGACACGCCTTCGTATCCGCCGCCCTACGGGCTGGGGGGCTGGCTCGAAGACGACGAGGGCGCGCTGCTCTACGACGAGTTCGACGTGTGGCTGGTCGATCCTGCGGGACGCTTTCCGCCCCGCTGCGTGACCGAGGGCTTCGGCCGCAAGCACCACCTGCGGCTGCGCGTGGTGGATCTGGAGCCGGACGAGCCTGCGATCGATCCGCGGGCGCCGCTGCTGCTCAGCGCCTTCGACGTGCGGACCAAGAACGCGGGCTTCTTCCGCGACCGCGTGCGCGGCGACCAGCTTCCCGAGAAGCTGCTCATGGCGCCCAAGCGCTTCTCGACGCCCGTCAAGGCTGACGACGCGGACAGACTGCTCTACAGCAGGGAGGACTTCCGGGAGTTTCCCGATCTGTGGGTCGCGGGGCTCGACTTCTCGGGGGCCAGGAAGATCAGCCACGCCAATCCCCAGCAGGCGGAGTATCTGTGGGGGACGGTCGAGCTCGTCGAGTGGACCAGCGGCGACGGAGAGCGGCTCCAGGGCCTGCTCTACAAGCCCGACAACTTCGACCCCAGCGCGAAATACCCCATGATGGTCTACTTCTACGAGCGCAACAGCGACAACCTGCATCGGCACTGGGCGCCTGCGCCGAGCAGAAGCATCATCAACATCACGTTCTACGTCAGCAGAGGCTACGTGGTCTTCGTGCCCGACATCCCCTACAAGATCGGCTTTCCCGGCGAAAGCGCCTACAGCGCGGTCGTGCCCGGCGTGACGCACATCCTGGACATGGGCTTCGTGGACCCCACACGCATCGGCGTGGAGGGGCACAGCTGGGGCGGCTACCAGACGGCCTACCTCGTCACCCGCACGAACATCTTCGCCGCGGCCGAGGCGGGAGCGCCCGTCTCGAACATGACCAGCGCCTACGGCGGCATCCGCTGGGCCTCGGGCCTGTCGCGCATGTTCCAGTACGAGCACACGCAGAGCAGAATCGGCGGGACGCTCTGGAACGCCCTGCACCGCTACATCGAAAACTCCCCCCTCTTCTTCGCGGACAAGGTGCAGACGCCGCTGCTCATGATGCACAACGACGAGGACGGGGCGGTGCCGTGGTACCAGGGCATCGAGTTCTTCGTCGCCCTCCGCAGGCTCGGCAAACCCGTCTGGATGCTCAACTACAACGGCGAGGCCCACGGCCTTCGGCAGTGGAAGAACCAGAAGGACTGGGCGATCCGCATGCAGCAGTTCTTCGACCACTACCTCAAGGGGGCGCCTGCGCCGGTGTGGATGGTCCGGGGCGTGCCTGCGGTCGAGAAGGGCAGGACGCTTGGCCTGGAGCTCGTCGAAGAGGGCAGGGCCAAGCGGGCGGAGGATCGGTAGGCTGTGGGCGTGGGCGATTCGTCACAGCAGGCAGGCGGAGCCCGGCTGACGGGCTGGGAGGACGTTCCCTGGGAGCGGCTGAGCCCGACGATCGCGCGCAGGCTCATCACGGGCGAGCGGATCATGCTCGCCCACGTCAGGCTGGCCAGGGGGGCCCACGTCCCCAAGCACAGCCACGCCAACGAGCAGTTCACCTACATTCTTGAGGGGGCGCTGCGCTTCGCCCTTGGAGAGGACGGCGAGCAAGAGGTCGTCGTCCGGGCCGGTCAGACGCTCTTCATCCCCTCCAACCTCCCCCACGAAGCCTGGGCGCTCGAGGACACGCTGGACATGGACGTCTTCACGCCTCCCAGGCAGGACTGGCTCGACGGCTCGGACGCCTACCTGCGCGGAGGCGGCTGATGGACCTGGGCCTTGCGGACAAGGTCGCGTGCGTGGCGGCGGCAAGCGCCGGACTGGGCTTCGCTGTGGCGCGCAGGCTCGCTGCGGAGGGGGCGCGCGTGGCGCTGTGCTCGCGCGACGAGTCCCGCGTCCAGGGCGCAGCTGCGCGCATCGCCCGCGAGACAGGGGCGCAGACGACCGCCGTCGCCTGCGACCTGGCCAGCCCCGACGGCCCTGCGCGCTTCGTCGAGGAGGCCCGCAGCGCCCTTGGACCAGTCGAGCTGCTCGTCTGCAACGCGGGAGGGCCCGCTGCGGGGACCTTCGACGAGCTCGACGACGCTGCGTGGGAGCGGGCCTTTCAGCTCACGCTCATGAGCGCCGTGCGGCTGATCCGCGCTGCCCTTCCGGACATGCGCGACAGGCGCTTCGGCAGGATCCTGGCGATCACGTCGATCTCCGCCAGGGAGCCCGTCGACGGCCTGCTGCTCTCCAACGCCTTCCGGGCGGCGGTGACGGGGCTCGTCAAGACGCTGTCGCGCGAAGTCGGCCGCGAGGGCGTCACCGTCAACGCGATCATGCCCGGCTACACCGCGACGGAGCGGCTGCAGGAGCTCGCCAGTGGGATCGCAGCGCGGGAGCACATCGAGCCTACGCAGGTCTACGAGCGCTGGGCGCAGCAGACGGCTGTCGGCCGCATCGCCACGGTGGAGGAGTTCGCGGCGACGGCGGCCTTTCTGCTCTCGGACAAAGCCTCGAGCGTCACAGGCGCAGCGGTTCCGGTCGACGGCGGCTGGCTGCGCTCGATCGTCTGACGGAAGCATTGAATGAACACCGCGCCGCAGGCGAAGCGGCGCCTGAACAGACGGAGGAAACGGGCCATGCAACGGCGGAGACACGCGGCGCAGACAGCGCTGGCATTGACCATGGCGGCGACGATGGGCGCTGTTGCGCTCCAGACGGCGCCTGCGCAGTCGACCTATCCCGATGAGGCGTTCTCCTCGCTTCAGTACCGTCTGGTCGGACCCTCGCGGGGCGGCAGAGCGCAGACCGTCGCCGGCGTGCCTGGCGATCCCATGACCTACTACATGGGTTCGACCGGCGGCGGCGTCTGGAAGACGACCGACGGCGGCGCCACCTGGACCAACATCAGCGACAACTACTTCAAGACGGGCTCGGTCGGGGCCATCGCGGTGGCGCCCTCCGATCCCAACGTGCTCTACGTCGGCATGGGCGAGACGTGCGTGCGGGGCAACTTCAGCCACGGCGACGGCGTGTACAAGAGCCTCGACGCGGGCAAGACCTGGACGCATCTGGGCCTCGAGGACACGAGACAGATCGGCTGCATCCGCGTGCACCCGCAGAACCCCGACATCGTCTACGTCGCGGCGCTGGGGCACGTCTACGGGCCCAACGAAGAACGCGGCGTCTACCGCTCCACCGACGGCGGCAAGACGTGGAAGCGCGTGCTCTACGTCAACGACCGCACCGGCGCGGTGGACCTGGCGATGGACCCGCACAACCCGCGGGTGCTCTTCGCGGCCATGTGGCAGGTGTCGCGCACGCCCTGGTCGCTCGAAAGCGGCGGCGAGGGCAGCGGCCTCTACCGCTCCACCGACGGCGGCGAGACCTGGGAGGAGCTCACCAAGGGCCTTCCCAAAGGGATCAAGGGCAAGATCGGCGTGACCGTCTCGCCCGCGCGGCGCGACCGCGTCTGGGCCATCGTCGAGGCCAGGGACGGCGGCGTCTTCCGCAGCGACGACGGCGGCGACAGCTGGCGCAGAACCAGCGCAGACCCCAACCTCCGCCAACGGGCCTGGTACTACACCCACATCTACGCGGACCCGCAGGAGGAGAACACCGTCTACGTCCTCAACGTCCGCTTCCACAAGTCCACCGACGGCGGCCGCACCTTCCGCGAGACGATCCGCGTCCCCCACGGCGACAACCACGACCTCTGGATCGCGCCCGAGGACAACAGACGCATGATCGAAGCCAACGACGGCGGCGCCTGCGTCTCCTTCGACGGCGGACGCTCCTGGAGCACGGAGAGCAACCAGCCCACGGCCCAGTTCTACCACGTCACGACCGACACACAGTTCCCCTACCGCGTCTACGGCGCCCAGCAGGACAACAGCACCGTCTCCATCTCCAGCCAGAACCGGCCCGGCGGATTCTTCCGCAGGGGCGAGGACTTCTACGCGGTCGGCGGCGGCGAAAGCGGCTACATCGCGGTCCGGCCCGACGATCCGGACATCGTCTTCGCCGGCTCCTACGGCGGGTACATGACCCGCTACGACCACAAGACGGGCAAACGCCGCACGATCAACGTCTGGCCTGAGAACCCGATGGGGGCCGGCGTCGAGGAGATGAAGTATCGCTTCCAGTGGACGTTTCCCATCGTGCTCTCGCCGCACGATCCGAACAGGCTCTATGTGGGCTCCAACGTGCTCTTCGTCAGCGAGGACGAGGGGCAGTCCTTCCGGGCCGTCAGCCCCGACCTGACGACCGACGACAAGAGCAAGCAGGGGCCTTCGGGCGGGCCCATCACCAAGGACAACACGGGCGTCGAGTACTACTGCACGATCTTCACCGTGGCTGAGTCGCCGCTGCGCAAGGGCGTGATCTGGGTCGGCTCGGACGACGGGCTCATCCACGTCTCGCGCGACGACGGCGCAACCTGGCGCAACGTCACGCCCAAGGGCATGGGCGAGTGGCCCCTCATCAGCCTCATCGAAGCCTCGCCCCACAGGCCCGGCAAGGCCTACGCGGCGGTCAACCGCTACAAGATGGACGATTTCGCCCCCTACATCTACAGGACCGAGGACTACGGCAGGACGTGGCGGCGCATCACGCGGGGCATCGACGACGGCGCCTTCGTCCGGGCCGTGCGCGAGGACCCCGTGCGCGAAGGGCTGCTCTTCGCGGGGACCGAGACGGGGGTGTACGTCTCCTTCGACGACGGCGAGCAGTGGCAGCCGCTGCAGCTGAATCTGCCCCGCACGCCCGTCACGGACCTGGTGGTGCACGGCGACGACCTGGTCGTGGCCACGCAGGGCAGGTCCTTCTGGATCCTCGACGACATCACGCCGCTGCGGGCGCTGTCGCAGGAGCTGCTGGACGAGCCTGCGAAGCTGCTGGCTCCGCGAATCACCCACCGCGTCTCGTGGGATGCGGTCCGCGTGCACTACTACCTCAGGGATGAGCCGCAGGGTGAGGTGAAGCTGGCCTTCTACGACGACGAGGGCCGGCTCATCCGCGAGTTCACCAGCAGGAAGAAGGACGAGAAGCGCGAGGAGAGCGACTCCTTCGCCTTCTTCTTCGGCGCAGGCGGCGGCGACACGGCCCTTGAGCCCAACAAGGGCATGAACCTCTTCCGTTGGAACATGCGCTACCCGGACGCGGAGGAGCTCCCCGGGGCGATCATGTGGGGCGGCAGCACGCGCGGGCCGCTTGCGCCGCCCGGCAGCTACACCGTCAAGCTCACCGTCGACGGCCAGACGTTCGAGCAGCCCTTCGAGATCCGCAAGGACCCGCGCGTCGACACGACGCAGGAGCAGTTCGAGGAGCAGTTCGCCCTGCTGATCGACATCCGCGACAGGCTCAGCCAGACCCACCGGGCGATCAAGCAGCTGCGCTCCGTGCGCGAGCAGGTCGAGCAGGCGGCCAAACGCGTCGAACAGGCCGGCGACGGCGAAAGCGTCCGCAGCCTGGCGGACGAGATCCGCAAGAAGCTCGACGCCATCGAGGAGCAGCTGGTGCAGAAGCGCATCAAGGCGCCGCAGGACCCGCTCAACTATCCGATCCGCCTGAACAACAAGATCGCGGCGCTGGCGAGCGTGGTCGAGGGGGATTACCCCGTCACCGAGCAGGCCAGGGCGGTCTTCGAGGACCTGTCGCGCAGGCTCGATGCGCAGCTGACCAGGCTCAATCGCGTGCTCGAGGAGGACGTGCCCCGCTTCAACGATCTGGTCGCCAAGCAGGGGCCGCCTGCGGTGCTCGTCGAGCCTGCAGGCGACACGGGCGGCTGAGCGACCCGGCGCAGCGGACCTCGCAAGCGCAGGAAACGAACAGACGCGGGCGCATAGGAGCGCTCGCGTCTGTTTCTGTCGGCTTCTTTCGGCTTGCTGCGGGCGCTGACCCTGTGAAGAAGGCTCAGTCCGTCTCGCCCAGCTGCCAGCGGACAAAGCGCTTGATGGTCGCGCCCGGCGGCAGCAGCTCTTTGACCTTGCGGTCGGGGTCCTTGACGAAGGGCTGCTCGAGCAGGGCGACGGACTCGAAGAACTTGCGCATCTTGCCCTCGACGATCTTCTCCGCGATCTCCTGCGGCTTGCCCGACTCCATGGCCTGCTCCAGGGCGAAGGCGCGCTCCTTCTCGACGACGTCCTGGGGGATGTCCTCGGCGGTGACGCCCTGGGGTCTGGGCATCACCGCGGCGATGTGCATGCAGATGTCGCGCAGCAGCTCGTCGTTCACGTCGCCCGCAGCCTGCACCAGGACTGCGGTCTTGCCGTCGTGGTGGATGTAGGAGCCGAAACGGTCGCCCGAGTCGCCCTGGAGCTTGAGGCCGCGGCTGAAGTTGACGTTCTCGCCCGTCTTGATGCGGATCTGGTCGATGGCGGCGGCGATGGCGTCGTTGGGGGAGATGGCGCCTGCGGGAAGGGCCAGGGCCTCGCGGGCGACGGCCTCGGTCATCGCGATGAACTCGTCGTTGCGGGCGGTGAAGTCCGTCTCGGCCCGGACCTCGACGATCGCCGCGGCCTCGCCCTCGACGGCCAGGGCCAGGCGGCCTTCACCCGCGGCGCGGTCGGTGCGGGCGTCCATCTTGCCCTTGAGCTTCTTGCGGAGCAGCTCGGTGGCGGCTTCCGCGTCGCCGCCCGTCTCCTCCAGGGCCTTCTTGCACTCCATCATGCCAAGGCCCGTGGCGTTGCGAAGCGCCATGACGTCCTTTGCGCTGATCTGGGACATGACTCTGGCTCCCTGCTCCTGCGCCCGCAGTGTGGGGCTGCTGCGTGTTCGAGCGGTCTGGTGGTTCGGTGTTGTTCGTCGCTGTCGCTGCTGCGAGGCGAGGCAGCGGCAGGCCTGGCTCTGTGCGGCCTGGTCGTGCAGCGCGTCATTCCGTGGGCGTCTTCTCGCCTGCGCCGACGACGACGGAGCCTTCCTGCTGCTGCTGCGCAGCCGCGGCGGCGTCGGCGGGCGGCTGCTCCTGCGTCGGGGCCTCGTCGCTGGCCCGGAACTGGGCCCGGCGGCTGCGGCGGGGCGGAGCGGCGGCGGCGTCGGCTTCCTGGTCCGAGGCTTCGCTGGCGCCCTCGGCGCGGGCCTTGCGGCCCTGCAGGCCGTCCACCACCGCGGCGCAGAGCTCGCGGACGATCACGTCGATCGAGCGCATCGAGTCGTCGTTGCCGGGGATGGCGATGTCGGCCCAGTCCGGGTCGCCGTCGGTGTCGATCAGGCAGATGGTGGGAATGCCCAGCTTGCGGGCCTCGCGCAGAGCGTTGATCTCGCGCTTGACGTCGATGACGACGAGGGCGCCTGGGAGCTTGTCCATGCGGCGGATGCCTTCGAGGTTGCGACGGATCTTGCGCATCTCGCGGCGGAGCCTGCTCTCCATCTTCTTGGAGTAGCTGGCGAAGTTGTCCGTCTGCTCGATGGCCTCGAGCTCCTCGAGACGCTTCAGACGAGAGCGGATGGTGCGGAAGTTGGTCAGCGTGCCGCCCAGCCAGCGCTCGGTCACGTAGTGCATCTTGACCTCGGGCACGCGCGTCTCCAGCACGGGCTTGGCCTGACGCTTGGTGCCGACGAAACAGACGTCCTTGCCCTCGGCGACGATCTTGGCGATGAGCCGCTTGGCCAGCAGCAGCCCCTTGATCGTCTCCCGCAGGTCGATGATGTGGATGCCGTTGCGCTTGCCGTAGATGAAGCGGGCCATCTTCGGGTTCCAGTTGCTGGTGCGCTGCCCGAAGTGAATGCCCGACTCGACAAGCTCCTGCACAAGCGACTCAGCCATGGATGGCTCTCCGATTGCTGGCAGCGACGCCAACGGGCGCGCCGGTCAGCGGGAAGGCTCGGGCCTCCCCTGCGCGGTCCGTTTCGGGGCGCGCTTCAGGGCCGCTGACGGCGCAGCGGCAGGTTGACAGCTTGGGCCCACAACGTCCGCTCCAGGCCCGCGCCGGGAGCGGTTCGACGGCTGACCTCGTCGAGTCCACCAGTATAGCCGTTGACGACGGCGTTGCAAGAAGAGCGGCGCCGGGGGCGTCTCAGTTGTGGGCGTCTTGGGCGGCCCGCTGCTGGCTGGCGAAGCGGGACAGCGCCCGGTCGATCCGCGCAAGCGCCCGCTCCTTCCCAAGGGCGGCGACGGTGATGTCGATGGGGGGGCTGACCGTCGAGCCCGTCAGGGCCACGCGCAGCGGCTGGGCCACCTTGCCAAGCCCCACGCCACGCTCCTCCGCAAGGGCGCGCAGCTGGGCGTCGACGGCCTCGGGCGAAAACGGCTCGAGCCCCGCCAGCGCCTGGCGCAGCTGCTCCAGCGTCGCCAGCCCCTCGCCCCTGAGCAGCGTCTTCTCCACGGCCTTGGCGTCGTAGGCCAGGGCGTCGTCGGCGACGACGGCGAAGCGCATGCCCTGCGCAGCTGCGCGGAGCGTCTTGGAGCGCGGCTTGAGGCCCCGGCACAGCAGACGCAGCTGCTCCTCGCCAAGCGCCGCCAGCAGCTCCGGCTCGCGCTCCTGCGCCCAGGCGCGAAAGCGGGCCAGGAAGGCCTCGTCGTCCATCGCGGCGATCGCGTCGGTGTTGAAGGCCAGCAGCTTGTCGCGGTCGAAGCGCGCAGCGGACTTGCCGAGCCTCGCCAGGTCGAAGCGCGCAGCGAGAAAGTCCAGGTCGAACTTCTCCACGTCGCCTCCCGGCGACCAGCCCAGCAGAGCCAGGTAGTTGCACAGCACCTCGGGCAGATAGCCCGCCTCGCGGAAGTCCTGCACGTCGATCTCGGGAAGCGCGACGCCCAACGCCTGCGCAATGGCGGTGAGGGTCTCGGCGGGAAGCTGTTCCTTCGCGCTGCTGAGCCAGCGCCGGAAGGTCTCTTCGTCAAGGTCCGCGACGGGCGGCGCCGTGATCCCCTGCGCCCTGCACGCGGCGCGCAGGGCCTTGTCGCGGTCGCGCTTGGACATCTTCGAGCCGTCCGGGTTGACGATCAGCGGCAGGTGCGCGTAGACGGGCGTGGAGAAGCCCAGCGCCCGCTGCAGCAGCGCGTGGCGGGGGGTGTTGGCCAGGTGCTCCTGACCGCGGATCACGTGCGTCACGCCCATCAGCTCGTCGTCGACGACGCAGGCGAAGTGGTAGGTGGGAAAGCCGTCGGCCTTGCGGATGACGAAGTCGTCCACCTCGCCCGCCGCCAGGACCACCTCGCCCAGGACCTCGTCGCGCACCACGACGGGCTCGTCGTCGGGCGCCCGGAAGCGGACGACGTGCGGCTCGCCCGCCTCGGCCCGGCGGCGGCGCTCCTGCTCCGGGATCGACAGGGCGGCGGCGCGGTCGTAGCGGAAGGGCCGCTTCTCCCGGCGGGCCTGCTCGCGCAGCTGGGCCAGCTCTTGGGGCGTCTCGAAGGCGTGGTAGGCCCTGCCCTCGGCCAGCAGCTGCTCGATATACCTGTCGTAGAGGCCTTGGGCCTTGCGCTCGGACTGGCGGAAGGGGCCGACGCTGCGGGGGTCGCCGCCCACGGTCGCGCCGGCCTCGGCGGCGAAGGTCGGCCCCTCGTCCCACAGGATGTCGAGCCAGGCGAGGGACTCGAGCACGCCCCGCTCGTCCTCACGGCTGGAGCGGGCCTGGTCGGTGTCCTCGATGCGCAGCAGAAAGACGCCGCCTCTGCGCCGGGCGTAGGCCCAGTTGAACAGAGCTGTGCGGGCGCCGCCCACGTGCAGCCTTCCCGTGGGGCTCGGGGCGAAGCGGGTCACGACGGCGGGCGCAGCGGTGGAGGAGGACATGAGGCCAAGGATAGCCCTTTGGCGTAGACTGCCAATCACCCGGGAAAGGACGCAGCGACCATGACGCTCATCGTCACAGGCAGCATCGGCATCGACACGGTGCACACGCCGCACGGCATGGCTGAGCGGGTGCTGGGCGGCTCGTGCACCTACTTCGCTGCAGCGGCGTCGTTCTACGGGCCGGTGCGGATGGTCGCAGCGGTGGGGGGGGACTTCACCGACGAACACCACGGCGTGCTCCAGCGCTTCCCCAACGTCTGCGTGCAGGGTGTGGAGGTGCGGCCCGGCAGCAAGACCTTCGCCTGGGGGGGACGCTACCTCGACAACATGAACGACCGCGAGACGCTCTTCACCGAGCTGGGCGTGCTGGGCGAGGATCCCCCCACACCGCCCGAGGCCTACCGCGACTCGCGCTACGTCTTCCTGGCCAACACGCATCCCGCTGTGCAGCGCGAACTGCTCGAGCACTTCCCCGACAGGGCCCTTGCTGTGGCGGACACGATGAACCTGTGGATCGACACCGCCAAGGACGAACTGCTGGCGCTGCTGCGCGAGGTGGACGGATTGCTGCTCAACGACGAGGAGGCCAGACTGCTCGTCGAGGAGCGCAACCCCATCACCGCAGCCAAGCGCATTCTCGACCTGGGGCCGACCTTCGCTGTGGTCAAGAAGGGCGAGCACGGCTGCGTCATGGCCCACCGCGAAGGGCTCGCGGCGCTGCCTGCCTACCCGCTGGAGCAGGTGGTGGATCCGACGGGGGCGGGCGACTCCTTTGCGGGAGGCATGATGGGAGCGGTGGCGTCGGGCGTGGCCAGCGGTTCGGGCCAGCCGCCGACACGCGCCGAGGCGCTGGCGCTGCAGACGGTGCAGCGCAGCTTGGCCCATGGGGCGGTCGTGGCCAGCTTCACCGTCGAGTCCTTCAGTCTCGACAGGCTGGCGGCGATCAGCAGAGAGGAGATCGACCAGAGGCTGCAGCGGTTCAGCCAGGTGGTGCGGGTGGGCTGAACGGGGCGGGGGCGGCGTGAAGCGTCAGCCTGCCTCCGCTGCAGCGGCGCGCAGCGCCTGGGCGATGGGCAGCGTGGTCTGCGCTTCCGGCCTGACGATGAGGATGGGCTCCACCGTCTCGGCGCGCCCATCGCGCTGCAGCAGGAGAACGCCCTTGAGGAGGTCGCCCTGGTCGTCGAGCCAGTCGCGCAGCCGATCTGCAGCGTGGAGGGTGTCCACGCCTATGGCGCTGCGCGCAGAGGCGGCGAGGTTGATGTCGCGGTCGCTGTCCCCCAGGCCCACCAGCGACCAGCCCCGAATCGCCAACAGCGCCAAGGCCCCGTCGACCTGAGCGCGGAGCGGCTGCGGCGCAGCGGGGCCCAAGTCGTCGAGCACCAGCCACAGGCCGCGTGCAGCGGGGGCTGCAGGGATGGACTCGACCACCTCCGCTGCGTGCGCAGCGGCGGTGACAGCAGGCTTGAGGAACCGATCGCGCATCGAGGCAGCGACATCGCGAAGCTCGTCCAAGGCAGCGTCGACGGTGGAGCCCACGGTGTCGTTTTCAATCGTGTGCGCAAGCGCTGCGCCGTCGTCGGCAGCGGCGTGGGCCCCGGAGCGGATCGTGAGGCTCGAGTGGAGCGTCGAGCGATTCTCGAGACGATTGGCCACGACAACAGCGGCGACGATGGCCACGGACACCGCTGCCCAGACGCCCGGATTCATCTTCTCGTTGGGCGAGCCCGCGCGGCGGCCCATACGGGCCTGGGCCCGTTTCCTCGCAGCCTCGACCCGCGCCCG
>CAYPBL010000004.1:40760-68000 GCA_964408965.1 uncultured Phycisphaeraceae bacterium
CGCGGCGGCCCATACGGGCCTGGGCCCGTTTCCTCGCAGCCTCGACCCGCGCCCGGGCGCGCCGCAGCTGCTCCTGCGCAGAGGCGCGCGGCGCCGCGGCCCGGGGCGGATGTGGAGTTCGAGCGACACGCGACGCGGGCGAGCCTGGCCGCTTGGCGTCGGCGCGGCGCTGCTGTGGGGCGTCGCTGTCGGAGCCATCGACGCTGAAGGCGCCCGTCCACCAGTTGCGCACGGTCACGCGTGGAGGGGCGTCCGCGCCCGCCTGCTGCGCAGCGCCTGAATACGAAGACGCAGCGGTCGCTACCGCCTCAGCTGCAGCGTCGCCCTGTGCGCCTGCGGCGGGCGGCGAGGCGGCGGCGGCGTCTGCGGCGGCGGACGGCTGGGTGAGGTCGGGGCTGTCGCCCTGGGCGACGCTGGGAAGATCGGCGGGCCTGACGGCGAAGAGGTCTTCGCTGGCCAGCACGTGCTTGACGTCGCTGAGCATCGCCGCGGCGCTGGGGTAGCGGCTCTTGTACTCGGCCATGGCCCGGCGGATGATCCAGCGCACCGACTCGGGGCAGCGCCTGGTCACCTGCGAGAGGCCGCCGTGCATGGGGAAGGAGTTCTCGACCATCGAGTAGAGCACGGCGCCGGCGGCGAAGATGTCGAACTTGGCGCCGTCCACCTGGTGCACCTTCACGCCCTTGAGGGCCATGCGCACCATCTCCGGGTCGCGGAAATACTCCGTGCCGTGCGTGGTCAGCGTCATGGCGGAGCGCAGCGGCGTGACCAGGCCCAGGTCCACCAGGTGCGCGGCGCCGTCGTGCACGATGATGTTGTCCGGCTTGACGTCCTTGTGCCACAGGCCGCCGCGGTGGTAGCGGTCCAGCGTGCGGAGCAGGTCGACCATGTAGCCCAGCGCCTCGCGCAGCTGCTCGTCCTCCAGCCCCTGCGGGCCGCTCGTCTGGTGCATGCGCCGGGTGACGACGTTGAGGTCCTCCCCGGGCACGTAGGGCATGACGTAGAAGAACCGCTGTTGCGACATGCCGTGGTCGAGGATCAGGCCCAGGTCGCGGGCGGCTTCGAGGGCCCTGCTCTCGCGCACGATTTGCGGCAGCGTCGAGCCCTCGGCGAGGCTGAAGGCCTTGATGACCACACGGGTCGCGGCGGGCCGACCCTGGCGGGCGAAGGCGGCGAGCTTGCGCTCGTCGGGCTCGGCGATGTACAGACGGGCGCCCGAGCCGCCGCCCTTGAGCGAGCCGACGATGCGGTAGCCCTCGAACTGCCCGGTCTTGCGGGAGGGTTTGTCCGGCCCTGGCGCCTGGGCGAAGGCCTGCGGGACGCGCTCCTCGATGCCCTCGACCAGCGGCTTGAGCAGCAGCAGTCTGGCGGGACGGCCTATGGCGATGTTGTACGCGCTGCGGACCACGGTCAGCAGCTCGTCCTGCAGGGCCCGGCCGAAGTGGGCGGCGGCGGACCAGCGGCCCAGCACGATCGAGCCCAGCGTGGCCAGGACGTAGATCGGGGCCGCCACGATCGCGCCGAGGGCGCGCAGCACGTCGCTGATAACGCCGACGATGAACGAGGCGACGTGCCTGATCAGCCAGCCCAGGCCCCGAAAGACCGGGACGACCACGTACATGATCAGGAGCACGGCGACGGTCATGCCCAAGACCGTGACGAGGATGCCGCCTATGGCGCTCATGATCGGTTCTCCCACAGCCCCTCCCGGGAGGCTGGCCGCTCCTAGACCAGCCCCATCCGCTGACGATCCCGTCGCCGCAGCTCCTCCTGTGTGTGGATGATCTCGGCGACGGCTTCGTCGAAGAGGGCGTCGTTGGTCTTTGTGGGATTGGGGGACAGGCCGTTTCGCTCGGGCTCGGCCAGCTCCTCCTCGGTGAAGGAGTAGGTGGCGACGACCTCCTGCAGCTTCGTGCGCAGCAGGTCGCGGACCTTGGCCAGGCGTCGGCTGACGGTCGGCTCGCTCATCCCCAGCTGCTTGGCGACCTCCTTGCCGCTGACGCCGTCGAGCACCCGCATGCGGTAGATGGCGAAGTCGGTGAAGTCGGCCTCGCGCTCCACGGCCCGCAGGGCGGCCTCGACCTTGGCGCGGAAGACGGCGGCTTCGTACTCGGCGTCCACTGCGGGGTCGCCGCTGCGGGCCATCCAGGCGTCGTCGAGCGAGGCGGCCTTCCTGCCGCCGCCCCGCTTCAGCGCCATGCGGCGGTCGATCTCGTCGCCCAGCGTGTGCTTGGCGATGGCCAGCAGCCAGGTGGAGAAGCGGGCGCCTCGAGTCGGGTCGTAGCTGTCGATCGAGTCGGACAGCGCCGCGAGGGTTTCCTGCGACAGGTCGTTGGCGGTCTCGGGGCCGATGCGGCCCTTGCCCCACTTGGACAGCTGGGCGCGAAGGACGGGTCCGAACGTTTCCCACAGCTCGAACCAGGCTGCTTCGTCGCGGGCACGGAGTCTGGCGACGAAGTTGGTCGTCAGATTGCTGAGCATGCCTGGCGTCTCGTGCGCATGGTGCGGTCTGCGTTGGCGGCGCCCCTCCCGCTCTCTGAAGCGCCGCCCCGAGCGTCGCCCCAGGCGCGGCCCGTGCGCCGCAGACAAGCATACGACGCAAACGTCGGCTGACCTGTCCGGCTGCGGGGCGGGCGGGACATTCGGCCAAAGGGCAGGGCGTCCGAAAAGCTCTCTCAACGCCCCTGGTACTGCTGCTGGTAGTACTCGCGGTAGGCGCCCGACTTGACGCTGCGCCACCAGGACTCGTTGTCGCGGTACCACTGGACGGTGCGCTCCAGGGCCTGCGGCCAGGCGCTGCGCGACGGGGCCCAGCCCAGCTCCCGGTGGATCTTCGTCGCGTCGATGGCGTAGCGGCGGTCGTGGCCCGGACGGTCCTGGACGCGGCGGATCCGCTCCTGGCTGCAGCCCATGATCTCGAGGATGGTCTGCGTCAGCTCGAGGTTCGAACGCTCGTTGTTTCCGCCGATGTTGTAGACCTCGCCTGGCGCCCCCGCTTCGAGCACGGCCAGCACAGCCTCGCAGTGGTCCTCGACGTGGATCCAGTCGCGGACGTTGAGCCCGTCGCCGTAGAGCGGCACGGACTGGCCCTCGAGCAGATTGGTCACGAAGAGAGGAATCACCTTCTCGGGAAACTGGTAGGGGCCGAAGTTGTTGGAGCAGCGGGTGATCGTCGCGGGAAAGCTGAAGGTGCGCCAGGCGGCGCGGACGAGCAGGTCGCTGGCGGCCTTGCTCGCTGCGTAGGGGCTGTTGGGGGCCAGCGGCGTCTCTTCGGTGAACTTCAGCTCGGGCCTGTCCAGCGGCAGCTCGCCGTAGACCTCGTCGGTGCTGACGTGCACGAAGCGCTCGATCCCCGCTGCGCGGGCGGCGTCCAGCAACGTCTGTGTCCCCTGCACGTTGGTGCGGACGAAGGGCGTGGAGTCGAGAATCGAGCGGTCCACGTGGCTCTCGGCGGCGAAGTGCACGACGGCGTCGCAGCGGCGGCAGAGGTCCTCGACGAGCTCGCGGTCGCAGATGTCGCCCTTGACGAAGGTGAAGCGCGGGTCGCTTTCCAGGCCGGCCAGGTTCTCGAGGTTGCCCGAGTAGGTCAGGGCGTCGAGGACGACGACGTCCGCCTCGGGCCGCTCGCGCAGCAGAAAGCGCGTGAAGTTCGAGCCGATGAAGCCTGCTCCGCCTGTGACCAGCGCTCGCATGTGGACGCCCCCTTTGCGCAGGCCGACGCCGGCGCAGACCCGGACGCCGTCAGCTGCACAAGGCAACGCGACAGCTGACCGGCGCGAGGGAAGCGTATCGGCTCAATCGGACCTGGACTGTGTCGAGGCGGCCAGCAGCGGCAGAATGCGGCGGAGCTCGTCCTTCCAGTGCGGCGCGGGGCCGATGAGGGCTTCGGTGGCGCTGAGGTCCAGCGCGCTGTAGCGCGGGCGCGGGGCGGGAAGGGGGTACTCGTCCGAGGAGCACGGCTCGACCACGCAGCCTGCGTTTTCCGAAAGGACGATTTCCTTGGCGTACTCGAACCAGCTGCACTGACCCTGCAGACTGACGTGAAAGAGGCCCCGGGCGCCCGCCTCGAGCAGCTTGCGCGTCGCGTCGACGAGATGGGCGGTCGAGGTGGGCCGGCCCCGCTGATCGTCCACCACGCGCAGCGCGCTGCGCCGCTTGCAGAGGTCAGCGATGGTGCGTACGAAGTTGCGGCCTGTGGGGGCGAAGAGCCAGCTGGTGCGGATCAGCAGCGCCGCGGCGCCCGAGGCGAGAACAGCGGCTTCGCCCGCAGCCTTGCTTCTACCATAGTTGTTGAGAGGGTTGACGGGATGGTCCGCTGGGTAGGGCGTGTCGCGCTGGCCGTCGAAGACATAGTCCGTGCTGTAGTGCACGAGCAGCGCGCCTGTCTGGGCGCAGCGGCGGGCCAGCGATTCGACTGCGCGCGCGTTGATCTCGAAGGCGGCGTCGGGGTTGAGCTCCGCAGCGTCGACGTCGGTGTAGCCTGCGCAGTTGATCACGAGGGCGGCGCGTTCGTCGATCGCCTGGGCGACGCGCTCCTCGCTGCGCAGGTCGAAGTCGGGAAGGTCCAGGAAGCGGTTGGCGAGCGGGGGAGCGGTTGGATCCGCAGGGTCGGCAAGGGGGGTTCGCTCCAGCGCTGCCCGCCATGTGCTTCCCAGCATGCCCTTGGCGCCAACCACCACGACCTGGCGGCGGAGCGAGGGAGGCGAGGCGGTGGAGGGGCGAGGTTGAGGCATGGGCGCGAATCCTGGCAGCGGGGGCGCGGGCCTGCCCTGCAGCGGCGAAGGCGGCGATCCCCGCGGGCTCCATCCTACGGGGCTGCACCGAAAATGCAACGAAAAAGCAGACGCTGGCGGTGGCCGACCGTGGCTGGGCAGCGACGGGCGCCGTGCGTGAGCGTCCTGGGGGCGTCCAGATAACCCCGTCTCTTTGTGGTTATACACGTCCGAATGCGCATGATGTGGTCGGGCTGCGTCGTGTGCGCCTGTCGCGAGGACGCAGCGAGAGGAAGGGGGATGTTTTCTCTTGCGTTTTGCGCTTTTTGTGGTAGGCTCGTCACAACGGGAAGCGGAGTCTTCCCGGGTGGGCACAACGCAAGACGAGAGTCAACCATGCGGGCAGGACGCCTTGGAACAACGGTGCGGCGGCGGTCGGCTCGGGCGTTGGCGCTTCTGGCGCTGGCGGCGGCGCTGCTGACGGGCGCAGCGGAGGGGCAGACGCAGCGTTTCGGCGCACGCGCCGCGTCAGCGACAGCGACGGCGACGGCGACACAGAGGCAGCTTCAACTGAGCAGGATTCTGATTCCGCGCAAGCTGCGCCTGATCGTGCCGTACAAGCGTCGCAGGATTGTCTGAAGGCTGCGGCGCCGAGGGGGCTGAACGCGGAGCAGCGTCGCTCACGGCAGGATCAGCATCGCGTCGCCAAAGGAATAGAAACGCAGGCGTCGCTCGATTGCGAAGCGGTAGTGCGCGAGCAGCTCCTCGACGCCGCCTGGAAAGAGCGCAGCGACCATCGCCAGCAGCGTCGAGCGGGGGAGATGGAAGTTCGTCAACAGCGCGTCGACGTTGCGCCACGTGTGGCCTGGCGCGATCAGCAGCGTCGTGGTCGTGTCGATGTCGCTGCAGGAGGCGCGGGGATCGGTCAGGGGGGGAATGGACTCGAGAGCCCGCGCGGTGGTGGTGCCGACGGCGACGATGCGCCCGCCTGCCTTGCGGATCGCTGCCAACCGGCGCTGGGCTGCAGCGCCGACGCGAAGACGCTCCGCGTGCATCGGGTGCTCTTCGAGCGTGTCGGTTTCGACGGGGAGGAAGGTGCCTGGCCCGACAGCGAGGGTCGTCTCGACGCGCGCCAGGCCCCTGGCGTCGAGCTCGTCGAGCAATCGGGGCGTGAAATGCAGCCCCGCGGTGGGAGCGGCGACGGAGCGCAGAGACGCGTCGACAGCCTCTGCGCGGGCGTAGACGGTCTGGTAGCGCTGGGCGTCGTCGTCGCGCTCCAGGGACAGGCCCGCTTTTTTACGGGCGGAAAGGATGTAGGGGGGCAGCGGCGGACGGCCTGCCTGCTCCAGGAGCGTCTCCGCAGGGTGGGGCGGCGCTGCGCGGACGAGCCAGGCGCGGTCGCGGCGCTCGAGCAACGTCAGCTCGACGCAGGACGCCTCGCGGGAGGCGGGGGGGCAGGGAGGCGTCAGCGCCACGACGAGGCCGGGGCGCAGCGGACTGTTGGCGCGCAGCGCCGTCAGCCACACCCCTGGCGCCTGCTCCTCGAGAAAAAGTCCTTCGACGCGGCCTCCGGTGGGGACCTTCCTGCCCACCAGGCGCGCGCGGAGGACGCGCGAGTTGTTCACCACCACCGCATCGCCCGGCTGCAGCAGGCCAGGCAGCTGCCGAACGGTCGTCAGCTCGCGCAGGGCGGGGTCGGAGCGGCTGACCACCAGCAGACGGGCGCTGTCGCGGGGGGTGGCGGGAGCGGTGGCGATCAGCTCCGTGGGGAGGTCGTACTCAAGGGCGCGCGTGGGCAGCATCGCAGCGTCCGAGCGTAGTCCGCTCGGGCCTGGGCGCAGCGGCGGCGGGGAGCGGGCGGCGCGCTGTCGGGCTATCGCCTGGCGTCGAGGCCCGTGAGCGTGTAGAGCCTGTTGACGTTGAGGACGGGGATGCCCGTCTGCGAGGCGGTGCGGAAGAGCTCGTCGTAGCGCTCCACGAGCTTGCGCTGGTTGATGTAGGCGCGCATGACGGCGGGGGGGGAGTCCAGCGGAGGCTCGGGAGGAAGGATGGGGCGCTGGCCCAGCACGAGGAAGTCCACTGCGCCCGTCAGCTCGTCGACCACGTTGCCTCCCCATTCCTGGATGAGGGCCTTGACGGCGTTGGCCTCCTGCGGAGCGGGCGAGCCGTCCTGATCGAGGTCGAAGACGCCGAAGACGAGGAAGGTGTAGCGCTTGTTGGGGTCGTACAGGGCGTTGGCGGCGACGTCGCCTTCGCTGATGGAGACGCCTCGCGCCTGACGGATGATCCGGGCGGCGCAGGAGGTGTCGTTGATGCGGATGACTTCGACGGTGGCTTTGCCCGGGTTGTATTGGCCGTGTTCGTCGGGTCGGATGGCGGAGGGGTCGGAGTAGATCTGGAAGGTCATGCCGAGGACGACGCGCTGTTTGCGGCCGACGTTGAGGAACACGACGCCTTCCGCGGGGCTTGCGCCGACGACTTGCGCGTCGACGAGCGACGCTTCGTCCTGCGGACGCAGGGCTGTGGCTTGGCGCTCGCCTCGGAGCTGCTCGATCATGTCGCGCTGCACGAGGATGTCCTGTTCGAGGCGGGCGATCTCCTTCTGCAGGGCGGCTTCGCGAGCTGCGGCGTCGCGGCGGATGGCGTCCACGCGTTGGTTGGCGCGGTCGATGGCGGAGTTGACGTCGCTGCGGTACTTCTCCAGCTCGGCGCGGTAGGAAGCGATGAGCTGGTCCTTGGCGTCGAGTTCGGCGGCGTGATCGCGCTCCAGTTGCGCGACGCGGTCGATGGCCTGTTGCAGATCAGCCTGAGCCTGGGTCAGGGCCTGCTGTGTCGCCTCCAGTTTCTTCTGGTTGTCCTGGGCTTGCTGCATCGTGTGCTGCAGGAGGGCGACAAGGGCGGTCTGGTCGGCGCCTGGGATCTGATCGAGGCGCGCGGCGAACTCGCTGGGCGTCAGGCTCTGCTCGCCGGTGACGCGGCTCATGGCGGTTTCCCACGAGGAAGCGAGATACCCCAAGAGGCTCTGGCCGCCCGGCTTGTCCTGCAGCAGCCGCTGCACGCGGTCGCTGTTCTCCTCGCCCGGGGCGATGATCTGGCTGAGGGCGCTTTGCTGCTCCTCGAGCTCCTTGGCCTTGCGTTGCGAGAGGCCGAAGAAATAGACCGCGAAGCTGAAGGCGGCCAGGAGGAGCACGCCGAGCAGGCCTATGACGACACGCGTGAAGGTGTTGGCGGTGGTGGGTCCAGCCATGAAACGGACGCTCCCGTGCGTGGAGGTTCGGTTTGGGGACGCCGAGGCGCGCACCGACCACGGCGCGGCTGACGGCCTCCATCGTATTCGCGGTCGCTGCAGCGACGGTTCCGCCGCTGCGGCGCAGTGGTGGAGTCTTGCTGTCGCCCGAGGGCTGGTCAAGCGCCCAGGGCGGGCAGTCCCAGAACGTCGTGCATGGCGGAGGCGAGTCCGAGGAAGGTGAAGAAGGAGCTGGCGTCGGTGAGCATGGTGAGGAAGATGGTGCTGGCGGTGGCGGGGTCCTGGCCCAGCCGCTGCATGATCAGCGGAATGCCTGCTCCGACGAGGCAGCCGACGGTCAGGGCCCCGGTCATGGCGACGGCGACGACGGCGCCCAGCTGCCAGGGGGCGTCGACGATTCCCGCGAGGCTCAGGCCTGCGACGATGCCGCCCAGGAGGGCGCCAGCGAGGGCGCCTGAAATGGCGCCGAGGGCGGCTTCTCGGGCGAGCAGGGGAAGGATGCGGCCGCGACGGACCTCCCCGAGGACCAAGCCTCGCAGCGTCACCGCAAGGCTCTGCTGGCCGGCGTTGCCCGCTTGGTTGGCGATCATGGGCATCAGGACGGCGAGAAAGGCGACGTTGGCGATCAGGGGCTCGAACCGCGAGATCACCAAGGCGCCCAGCGAGCCCGTGACGAGATTGACCGTCAGCCAAGGCAGCCTGGAGCGGACCTTCTTGGCGATGGGGCTGTAGACGGCCTCGCCCGGGCCGGCGCCGACCTGCTTGTAGGCGTCCTCGGTGTTCTCCTGCCTGACGATGTCGAGCACGTCGTCGATGGTGACGACGCCCAGAAGGTGGCGGTCCTCGTCGACGACGGGGAGTGTGAGGTAGTCGTAGCGGTCGAAGATGCGAGCGACCTCCTCGCGGTCCTGCTCGGGCTTGAGGATGACCAGTTCGCGGTCCATCACGTCGCGCAGCGGCTGGCCGCTGCGGGCGAGGAGGAGGGACTTGATGTTGACGGCGCCGACCAGCCGTTCCTCGTCGTCGACGCAGTAGAGGTCGAGGTACTCGATCTCGTCGGGATGCTGGCGGATGGCTTCGCGGGCCTGGCCGACGGTCCAGTCCTCCCGCAGGCGGAGGAAGTCGGTGGTCATCACGCCGCCTGCGGTTTCGGGGTGGTAGCGGGTCAGGGCGCGGAGAGCCCGGGCCTTGCGCCGGGGCATGGCCCGGAGGATGGCGTCGGCTCGGTCCTGAGGGAGGCTCTGGAGCAGGTCGACGGCGTCGTCCGGCTCCATTTGGGCGAGGATCTCGGCGGCTTCGCTGACCTCCAGGTCGTGCAGGAGGATGGAGGCGGCCAGCGGGCGCTCCATCTCGGCCAGCGCCTCAGCGGCGCGCTCGGCCTCCATGGCGTCGAGGATGCGGGCGGAGTCCTCGGGCTCCAGCTCCTCGAGCGTGTCGGCGGCGTCGGGAGGGGGGAGCGTCTCGATGACGCTGGCCGCCTCTTCGGGCGTGGCCTGTTCCTGCACCAGCGCCGCCATCTGCGGGTCGACCTCGAGGGGGGCGTCGGCCTCGCGCAGCACGACCGCGTCGCCCTGCTCGGACGGAGGCTGCCCGGTCGACGGGGTGGTGGGGGACTGCTGCTCGTCGGAGTCTTTGGAGGATTCGCTGGACACGGAGCGATCGTATCGGACGCACAGGCTTGGCCAAGGGTCGATGGGAGAAAAACGACGGGTCGGCCTGGACGCTCCTTCTCCCCGAGGCGGCGCGGAGGGCCGATCATCCGGGCGTTCCTGCCTGCGCAGTACGGGGTTGGCGCCGATGCCAGACGCACAGGCGAGGGACGCTGCGGAAGGGATCGCGTTCGCCTGCGCCATGCGCGCCGTCGACGAAACGCGCGCCAGGCGCGCGACAGGCGCGCCCGCTGTCGCTCGGCGGCGCATCGGGTCACCTGCTGCATGCGCAGCGTCGATGCCTGCAGCACGCGGGGAGGCTGGGCGGAGGCTCAGCGTCCTGGGAAGGAGCGTGCGACATGGCTGTGCGCCTGGGCGAAGCGATGGTGCAGCTTGGTCTGCTCTCCGAGGAGCAGGTGGAGACGATTCTCGAGGAGCAGCGACGAGACCACAGACCCTTTGGGGATCTGGCGGAGCGACTTTTCGGCGTCGATCCCGCGGCGGTGGACCGGGCGTGGGCGGAGCAGTACGCCTCCATCGCCCACAGTGTCGATCCCCGTCAGGAGCGCTACGACCGCGAGGCGCTGCAGCTGGTGTCGGCGAGGCAGGCGTGGCAGTTCCGGGTGCTGCCCATCCGGCGCGACGGCGGGGAGATCATGGTCGCCACGACCAAGCGCGATCTGCCGCGGGCGCTGCGCTTCGCCATGCGGCGCTTTGCGCTGCCTGTGTACTTCGTCATCGCGGAGGCGGAGGCGCTGGGAGAGGCGCTCGAGGACCGCTTCCCCTTCGCAGGCATGAGCGCGGAGGACCTGCGCAGCGAGGCGGCGTAGCGCCGGGCGGATCAGCAGTCGCAGGGCAGGTGGTGGGCCTCGGCGACGGGCCTGTTGAGCAGTTTGCCGCGGTCCATGTTGATGGCCGGCCTGAACCAGCGGTCCTGCTCCGCCAGCGCCAGCGGCCCGTGCTCCGCGATCTTCCTCGCCCAGGGAAGCGTGGCGTTGGTCAGCGCCTGCGTGCTGGTTCTGCCGACGGCGCCCGGCATGTTGGCCACGCAGTAGTGCACCACGCCGTCGACGATGTACGTCGGGTCGTGGTGCGTGGTGGGTCGGGTCGTTTCGCAGCAGCCTCCCTGGTCCACAGCGACGTCGACGATCACGGCGCCCTGCTTCATGGTCTTGAGGTGTTCGCGGCGGACCAGTTTGGGCGCCTTGGCGGCGTGGATGAGGACGGCGCCGACGACCAGGTCGGCGTGGGGGAGGCGGGCGTCGATGGCGTGCGGGTCGGAGTAGATGGTCGTGACGTTGGGGGGCATGACCTCGGCGAGGAACCGCAGACGCTCCAGGTCGATGTCCATGATGGTGACGTTGGCGCCAAGGCCCGAGGCCATGCGGGCGGCGTTGGCGCCGACGACGCCTCCGCCGAGGATGAGGACTTCGCCTGGCTCGACGCCCGGCACGCCCCCCAGCAGAATGCCCCGGCCCTCCTGCGGTCGTTCGAGGTACTTGGCGCCCTGCTGAATGGACATCTTGCCGGCCACTTCGCTCATCGGCGTCAGCAGGGGCAGGATGGGTTTGCCCAGCGGGCCCGGCGCCTCGAGCGTTTCGTAGGCGACGGCGATGATCTTCCGCTCCAGGCAGCCGACGGTCAGCGCCTTGTCTGCGGCGAAGTGGAAGTAGGTGAAGACGATCTGGCCCTCGCGCAGGAGGGGAATCTCCTGGGGCAGCGGCTCCTTGACCTTGACGATCATTTCCGCCTGGCTGTAGATGTCTTCGGCGGTGTCGACGATGCGGGCGCCTGCGCGTTCGTAGTCGGTGTCGAGGTAGCCTGAGCCTTCGCCTGCGCCGCGTTGCAGCAGGACGGTGTGGCCGTCCTGGACCAGCAGGTGCGCTCCCACGGGCGTCAGGCCTACGCGGTACTCGTCGGGTTTCACTTCCTTGGGCGTGCCAATGAGCATCGGTTGAGGACTCCGTTGGCGCCTGCGCGCGGCGGCGAGGGCTCGTGCAGACGATGCAAGCGGCGCGGAGGCGGAAGGGGCCTGCGCGCGACGGCTGGGAGTGTAGGGGACGCTTGCTGCGGGGAAAGCGAGGCAGGCTACGATGCTCCTTGCGCCTCGGGCGGTCGCGGCGCTGTGGCGGCGTGAGGAGGGAGCGCAGGAAACGGGAGATCCACATCGTGCAGGCAAGGCTGGGTGTGATCGGACGTTGGATCGTGATTGCGGGGGCGTTCCTTCTGCAAGCTGACGCGCAGGGGCAGCAGACGCTCGAGCCCCGCTCGCCTGCAGCGTTTCTCGAGGCGGTCAACGAGCGGTTCGCCTCGACGCCCGACGAGGCGCGGGTCGAACGGACGTTGTTCCCCGCCTTGGCGAAGATGGCCCCGGCGCCGACGCCGCTGGACGAACCGACGCTGGCGCTGCTCTGGTCCGGGCAGGCGGAGTGGGCGACGATCGAGGCGTGGGCGCTGGAGCCGCCACAGCGGGAGGCGCTGGCGGCGCTGGAGTCGGCGGCGACGATGCAGGACGGGGCGCGCCTGGCGTTGCCCTACGACTGCAGTCGCGTGGACAGCGGCTGGGCGCAGGCGGGGTTGTGCGTCGAGGTTGGGGACCCGCCGCTGCTGGCGGCGGCGCAGTTTCGCTACTTCGACAGGCTCCGCGCCTTGGCGGCGCTGGTGAGCGTGGAGATCGAACGGCGTCTGGAGCAGGGGCAGGCGGCGGCGGCGGCGGACCTGGCGCTGCAGTTGTTTCGGATGGGAAGGCTGGTGGCGGACCGCGCCTTCGCCCGCGAGATGGAGTTCGGCCTGCTGTTGATGCGGTTCAGCCTGGGCAGAGCCTTGGATGCGCTGCATCGCGCAGGCGAGGGCGTGACGGCCCAGCAGCTCAGCACGCTGCAGGAGGCGCTGCAGGACGACGCGGTGCAGCTGGACAGGCTGCTGCCCCCTGTGGGAGAGAGGTTGGCGGCGGAGCAGCTGGTGCAGGAAGCGTTCGTCGAGCGCGACGGACCTGATCCTGCAGCCTTTCCTGTCCTGGCGGCGATGGCCAGCGCGGAGGACCCGGCTCTGGCGATCTCCCGCGCGGAGTGGTGGAAGCGGGCGATGGAGAGGCATGCGGGGGTGTTCGAGACGGTCGATGCGCTCCGCGGCGTCTTCGACGACTGGGCGCTGCGGTGGAAGCTGGATCCGCAGGACCCTGTGCTGCGCAGGCCTTCGGAGTTTCGCAGGCTCGACCCTGCGAAGTTCGCCATACTCACGGGGACGCTGTTCGATCAGGAGCGGCTGATGGAGCTGCGCCTGCGGCTGCGGACGCGCATTGCTGGGGCGAGGACGGCGCTGGGGATTCTGGGATATCGAGCGGATCGGGGGATCTGGCCAAAGCCGTTGACGGCGATTCGACCGCGATATGTGCGGCGGTTGCCAGTGGATCCACTGGCGCCTGCGCAGCTGCGCCAGCCGGTGCAGTTCTTCGTGCCTGTGCGCGACCAGCGGCGCGGGCCCCGCGAGCTGCCCAAGCCCCATCGGATCGTCGTGACGGGATCGCTTGCGCAGGAGCTGGAGGCGCAGCCGTCGATGCTCGAGGCGTGGAGGCGGTCGCTGGAGATCAAGCAGGTGGAGGAGGACGACCAGGCATTTCGCGCCCGCAGGAGCCAGGCGACGCTGCTGCTGCAAGCGTTGGCGGCGCTGGGAGTGACGGTCGACAACGCCCAGACGGTGCTGGCGACGGATTTGGGCAAGGCCAGGGAACAGCTCGCGGAGGCCTTGGGGGCGGACGCGGCGCAGGTCGACTTCGCGCTGGAGGTGGTGCGGACGCTCTTCACGGAGTCTGAGCCGTTCCGCAAGGCCTACAGCTCGGTCGTGCAGCGGAGCGGTCGCGGCAGGATCAGGCTCAATCGGGTCGACGACCGGACGCTGCGCACGATTCTGGTGGAGGCTGAGCGGGCGGCGATGACGGTGCAGCGCCGGTCGGCGGCGCAAGGGGCGCCGCGGTTCGGCGTGGATCTGGACGAGAGCGATTTCGTGCTCTACTCGGTAGGCTTCGACCTGCAGGCGGACTGGGCGCGCAGCGCAGGGCCGCTTGGGTCGGACGAGCTGCTCTGGCCGCCGCTGCTGTCGTTGTACAGGCAGCGGCATCTGCGGCCCGGGACGACGGTGGAGATCGAGGAGGAGCCGGCTGGCGCGCAGGCGCACCCCCAGGGCGCCGCTGCGGCGCCTGCACACGAAAGCGGGGGTCTGCTGTGAGCGCGACGAGCAACAACGCTGTGCAGCTGGCGATCGTCGGATCGGGTCCTGCAGGGTGGACAGCGGCGCTGTACGCAGCTCGGGCGCAGCTGGCGCCGTTGTGCCTGACGGGAAGGCCCAAGCAGGACCCCTCGATCGTGCTGCCCGGCGGGCAGCTCATGCTCACGACGGACGTCGAGAACTATCCTGGTTTCCCAGAAGGAATCACCGGGCCTGAGCTGATGGAGCGCTTCCGCAGGCAGGCGGAGCGCTTCGGGGCGGACGCTGTCGAGCGCGACGTCGTGCGCTGCGACTTCGGCGCAAGGCCCTTTGCGCTCGAGCTCGACGACGGCTCGATGGTGCGGGCGCAGGCCGTGGTGATCGCCACGGGGGCGACGGCCAACTGGCTGGGTCTGGAGAACGAACAGCGGCTGGCCCGCTCAGGCGGGGGCGTCTCGGCCTGCGCCGTCTGCGACGGGGCGCTTCCCATGTTCCGCGACCAGCCGCTGGCCGTCGTCGGCGGCGGCGACACCGCCATGGAGGAGGCCGTCTACCTCACGAAGTTCGCCTCCACCGTGCACGTCATCCACCGCCGCGACCAGTTCCGCGCAAGCAAGGTCATGCAGCGAAGACTGCTGGAGAAGCCCAACGTGCAGGTGCACTGGAACAAGGTCGTCGTGGACGTGCTGGGCGAGGAGAAGGTCGAGGGCGTCGTCCTTGAAGACGTCAGGACGGGCGAGCGCTCGACGCTGGCGGTGCGGGGGCTCTTCGTCGCCATCGGCCACACGCCTGCGACGAAGTTCCTCCAGGGCTCGGGCCTTGCGCTCGACGAGAAGGGCTACGTCAAGGTCGAGGGCGCCTCGAGCAGGACCAACATCGAGGGCGTCTTCGCAGCAGGCGACGTGGCGGACCCGGTCTACCGCCAAGCGGTGACGGCTGCGGGCATGGGCTGCAGAGCCGCCATCGACGCGGAGCGCTGGCTGGCGGAGCAGGGGTGACGCGCACAGCGGCCCGCGGCGGCTCGGCTGGACGGGCTCCTACAGGTTGCCCCGGCGGGCCTGCTCCTTCTCCAGCGACTCGAAGAGCGCCTTGAAGTTGCCCTTGCCAAAGCTCTGGCTGCCGCGACGGCAGATGATCTCGAAGAAGAGCGTCGGGCGGTCCTGCAGCGGCTTGGTGAACAGCTGCAGCAGATAGCCCTGGTCGTCGGCGTCCACCAGCACGCCCAGGTCGCGGATGCGCTCGTGGTCCTCCTTGACCGGCTCGTGGCCGTGGGCCCGCAGCGTGCTGTCCACCCGCTCCCACACGTCCTCGTAGTACGTCTCGGGTATGCGCAGGAAATCCACGCCCCGGCGGCGCAGCTCCGCCACGCTGGCCAGCTCGTCGTCGGTGCGCAGCGCCACGTGCTGCACGCCAGGCGTCATGTCATGCCACTCGAGGTACTCGAGGATCTGGCTCTTCTTCTTGCCCTCGGCGGGCTCGTTGATGGGCATCTTGATCAGGTGGTTGCCCGAGGCCATCACCTTCGACATCAGCGCGGAGTACTCCGTCGAGATGTCCTTGTCGTCGAAGTGCTTGAACATCTGGAAGCCGAGCACGTCCTCGTACCACTTGACCCAGTGGTTCATCCTGCCCTCTTCCACGTTGCCCACGACGTGGTCGACGAACTTGAGGCCGCAGGGATGCTGGCGGTTGTACTCGTTGAGGGCGTCGATCGACAGCGGCTCGAAGGCGGGGCTCAGGCGGCCGCCCTGCTTGACGTTCGGCAGCGCGTAGGCCCCCGTTCTGCTGACGAACGTGTGCACGCAGCGGCCGTAGGTCTTGATCGAGGCGGTGGTGACGCTGCCCGACTCGTCGCTGAGCGTCTGCGGCTCGGCGGCTGGCTCGGCGCCGTTGGACACGGCCTTCTCCCAAGCCTTCTCCGCGTCGTGCACCGTCAGGGCCACGTCCTTGACGCCGTCGCCGTAGCGCAGGACCTCCTGCTGGGCGGGGTGGTCCTTGTGCAGACCTGTCGTGAGGACGAAGCGGACGTTCCCCTGCGTGAGCAGGTACGACGCGGACTCGCGGCTGCCCGTGGTCAGGTCGGCGACCTGGCTGATGGTGAAGCCGAACGTGTAGGCGTAGAAGTACGCGGCCTGCTTGGCGTTGCCCACGTAGAAGTGGATGTGGTCGATGTCGATCAGGTCCAGCGGATCCGCGGACCGGGACGTCTGCGGCTGGGTCGTGGCGGTGGTCATGGCGTGGTCCTCCCGAGCTGGCGCGCGCCGAAGCCTGCGACGCAAGCAGGACAAGTATAGAGCAGTGCGCGGCCCGATCAGGCTTCGCGGCGGCTGGTGCGGGGCGGCGGATCGCCTGCGGCGCAGCGCGGCCGGCTGCGGGCCAGGAGGCGGTACAGCGCCGCAGCGCCGTGCGAGACGCCCGGAAGAAGCAGCAGCAGCGCAAGCGGACAGCCCAGCGGCGTGCGCAGCAGCGCATAACGAACCGCCGGAAAGCCCACCAGGACGCGGCCTTGGCGCGTCCGCAGCGGCATGCCCTGCAGGGCGGCCTCCCAGGGGAGGGGCAGATCGCCCCGCTGCGCAGCTGTGCGCATGTCCACACGCTCGAGCAGGCCCAGCCAATCCAGCGCAGTGAGCAGTCTGGTGGAGCGGGAGCACAGGCCGCAACCGCCGTCGTAGTACATCGTGTGCCGTCGACGCGGCGCCGGGGTCGGCGAGGAGGAAGGCGGGGCGTCAGACATCGAGCAGCTGCACGTCCAGCGCGTGCTCTTCGATGTAACGCCGACGCGGCTCGACATTCTCCCCCATGAGGACGGAGAAGAGGACGTCGGCTTCGCCCGCTGCGTCCCAGCTGACGCGCTTGAGCGTGCGGCGGGCGGGGTCCATCGTCGTCTGCCAGAGCTCCTCGGGATTCATCTCGCCCAGGCCCTTGAAACGCTTGATCTCGATGCCCTGCCTGCCCATGGCGAGGAGGGACTCGAGGATGGCGGGGACGTTGTGGGCTTCGAAACGTTTGCCCTGCGCCGCGGAGGGCGCTGCACGCTCGTTCTGGCTTTCGTCCTCGCTGCTGGTCATGGCGTCGAGGACGGTCGATTCCCCTGGCGTCGAGGGGGTGGAGGAGGGGGCAGCGGCGCGGCTCTTCGGCGGGGCGCACCATGCGTACTTGGCGGGAAGGGTGCGGCCTGTGACGTCCTCCTCAGGCGCAAGGCCGTAGTCGTCGATGTCCACGCCCAGCTCGGCGAGGTCGGCGAAGAGGCGCTCCAGCTCCTTCGTCTCGTGGAGTTCGCGCAGGACGGCGGGAGGGCCTGCAGGGGGGGCGTCCTCAGCGTCGCCGTTGACCGCGTCCATGGAGTCGAGGCGAAGGCCAAGCTCCTCGATGATGGCGCGGGCCTGCTCCTCCGACCAGGCCCAGGCGTCGCCCTGCGGCCAGGAGACGCGGTGGGTGGGGAGCCGGCGCTGGCCCTGCGGGTCCTGGTCGCGGGTTTGGAGGAAATCGACGAAGCGCACGCCCCGCCGCTCGACGACGCTGACCAGCTCGCGCAGGCGCTGCAGCAGGGGCACGAGGCGGCGCAGGTCCTCCCCCTCGACGACGCGCTCCACGGGCGGCTCGGCGCCAGGCTCTGCAGCGGAGATGTCGCGCACGAGCAGTGAGGCGCCTTCGAGGCCCATGGAGAGCAGGGCCTCTTCCAGCAGCGCGTCGTTGAGGACGTACTCGGATCGCTTGCCCTTGCGGACCTCGTAGAGCGGGGGCTGGGCCAGATGCACCACGCCCCGCTTGATGAGCTCGGGCATCTGCCTGAAGAAGAAGGTGAGCAGCAGCGTGGCGATGTGCGAGCCGTCCACGTCGGCGTCGCACATGATGATGACGCGGCCGTAACGCAGCTTGCTGATGTCGAACTCGTCGCCCACGCCGCACTTGAGAGCGCTGATGATGGTGCGGATCTCCTCGAAGGCGAGGATCTTGTCGAGTCTGGCTTTCTCGACGTTGAGGATTTTGCCCTTGAGGGGAAGGATGGCCTGGGTCTCGACATCGCGGCCCTGCTTGGCGGAGCCGCCTGCGGAGTCGCCCTCGACGATGAACAGCTCGGAGCGCTCCACGTCGGTGGTCTTGCAGTCGGCGAGCTTGGCGGGCATCGAGCCGCTCTCGAGGGCGCTCTTGCGGCGGGTGAGCTCGCGGGCCTTGCGGGCGGCTTCACGGGCCTGGGCGGCCAAGGCGCCCTTCTGGCAGATGCGTTTGGCGTCGGCGGGGTGCTCCTCGAGCCAGGTGGCCAGCTGCTCGCCCACAACCTGGGCGACGAAGCCCTCCACCTCGCTGTTGCGCAGCTTGCCCTTGGTCTGGCCCTCGAACTGCGGGTCGGGAAGCTTGACGCAGAGCACCGCGACGAGCCCCTCGCGCAGATCGTCGCCGGTGGGGGAGGGGTCCTTGTCCTTGAGGATGCCCGCGCTGCGCATGTAGGCGTTGAGCACGCGGGTCAGCGCGGTCTTGAAGCCCGAGACGTGCGTGCCGCCGTCGACGGTCTTGATGTTGTTGGCGAAGGAGAGGAGGGTTTCGGAGTAGCTGTCGTTGTACTGCAGGGCGACGTCGCATTCGAGGCCTCGGGCCTCGTCGACGCTGTGCAGCTTGACGATGGGGGAGATGGCGTTCTTCGCTTCGCTGAGATGTTCGACGAAGGCGACGACGCCTTTGTCGAAGCGGAACCGTTTCTTCAGGATTTCGCCGTCGGGGCCGACGCGCTCGTCGACGAAGAGGATGTCCACGCCCGGGTTGAGGTACGCCAGCTCGCGCAGGCGCGTGGCGATGATCTGGCTGTCGAAGGCGGCGCCTTGGCCGAAGATCTGCGGGTCGGGCTTGAAGGTGACGCGCGTGCCCGTGGGGCGGGGATCGTCGGGGGGAATCTCGCCCACGACGTGCAGCGGACGGTCCACCACGCCCCGCTCGAAGGTGATGAGGTGGATCTTGCCGTCGCGGCGGACCTCGACCTCCATCCACTCGGACAGGGCGTTGACGCAGGAGATGCCCACGCCGTGCAGACCGCCCGAGACCTTGTAGGCGCTCTGCTCGCCGCCGAACTTGCCCCCCGCGTGCAGCACCGTCATGACGATCTCGACGGCGGGCTTGCCGTCCAGAGCGGGGTTCTCGTGCTGCATGGGCCCGACGGGGATGCCCGAGCCGTCGTCGATCACCGAAAGCGAGCCGTCAGCGTGGACGCGGACGACGATGTGCTGGGCCCGGCCGGCCATGGCCTCGTCGATCGCGTTGTCCACAGCCTCCCAGACCAGCTGGTGCAGGCCGGCCACGTCGGTGTCGCCGATGTACATGCCCGGCCGCTTGCGCACGGCTTCGAGGCCTTCGAGAACGCGGATCTGGGCCTCGGTGTAGGCAGCGGCGCTCGGAGCGGTGGAAGGTGGAGTCTGGGCCTGGGTTGGGGGCATGCGGGGCTCCGGCAATGCGGGCGCTCCTGACGGTGTGCGGCGCGCACGAACGACGCGTCGTCTGGCTCTGACGGGCTGGTTCGGGGGCGCGGGCGTCCCTGCTCCAGCGACGCTGCATTGTAGGCGAAATACGCCTTGCGGGCAGCGTTTCCACAGGGCGAAACAGGCGGCTGACGCGCCGGCTCAGGCGCCGTGCACGCGGGCGATCGCCTCGACGATCCTGCCGTGGATTGCGGGATCGGCGCAGACGATCCCCTCGTTGGCGGCGAGGACCTCGCCGTGGCTGTAGTCGAGCGGGCGGCCGTGGATGTCGCTGACGACGCAGCCTGCCTCGCGGGCGATCAGGTCGCCGGCGGCGTGGTCCCAGATCTTCTCCACGTAGCGCTTGCCCGGCCTGGGCAGGCGGAGGTAGGCGTCGGCCTGGCCCTGGGCGACGACAGCGTACTTGCCCTGGCCGTCGAGCCTGGCGGGGGGGGCGGTCGGGCCGACCAGGGCCATGACCTTCTGGCGGTCCTCGCTGCTGGTGTGGCCCGACTCGACCGACTCGCAGACGCGCAGGGGGCGGTTGGGGGGGGCGGAAGCGTCGGGCAGGCCTTGGCGGTGGACAGGCTCGCGCTCACCCGGCGGATCGCCAAGACGCAGGCGCCACGCGCCCTTTCCTGCGCAGGCGGCGAAGAGCAGGCCGTGCGGATCCGGCTCGTCGAAGGGCCTGGAGAAATCGGGGCTGAGGTTGGGGCAGCCCATCGCGGCGACCGTGGGGGCGCCCCCTTCGATCCAGGCCAGGCTCACCGCGTACTGCCCGCCGCGCAGAAACCCCTTGGTGCCGTCGATGGGGTCGAGCGTCCAGAAGCCGCCCGCGTCCAGCTCCGCGGGGTCGGCGCAGCCTGCGTCGACGGCCTCGAGGACGTCGGCCTCGCTGGCGCCCGGCCACTGCGTGCGGACGGCCTCGACGACGCGCCCAAGCAGGGCTGTGGATTCGGGCCTGCGCAGCGTCTGCGAGTCCTCCTCCGCGACCATGAGGCGCCGACCCAGCCGCTGACGCAGCGCGCGGGCGACAAGGGCCTGGCTTGCGAAGTCGGCGATGGTGACGGGGCTGCGGTCCGCCTTGTCGATGGCGTCGCCGGCCAGCAGCCTGCTCTGCAGGTCCTTGCACATGCGCGAGGCGCAGGCCACGGCTTCGATGGCCGCTTCGAGCAGCTGCTCGGGGCCTGGCTGCTCAGCGGGCATCGCGCGTCGCTCCGGAGGAGGCGGCGAGCACGCCCCGCTGTTCGAGCAGCGCAAGACAGGCCTCGACGCACGCCGCCACGTCCTGCTCCGCGGTGCGCAGGACCAGCTCCGGCGAGAGGGGCGGCTCGTAGGGGTCGTCGACGCCGGTGAAGCCCGTGATCTCGCCTGCGCGGGCCTTGCGGTAGAGGCCCTTGGGGTCGCGGGCCTCGCAGACCTCCAGCGGCGTGTCCACGAAGACTTCGAAGAAGGGCAGGCCCGCGTCGTCGTGCAGCTGGCGTACGCGGTCGCGGTCGGCCCGGTAGGGGCTGATGAAGCTGGTCAGGGCGATGAGGCCGGCGTCGGCGAAGAGCTTGGCGACCTCCCCTATTCTGCGGATGTTTTCCGCCCGGTCCTCAGCTGAAAAGCCCAGGTTGCTGTTGAGGCCGTGGCGGATGTTGTCGCCGTCCAGGCGGTAGGCCGGGGCGCCGCGGTGGACCAGCGCCTGCTCCAGGGCCGAGGCGATGGTGCTCTTGCCCGAAGCCGAGAGGCCGGTGAACCAGAGCGTGGCGCCGCGCGCGCCAAGGGCGCGCCAGCGCTCGTCGCGGCTGATGTTCCCCTCGTGCCAGTGGATGTTGGTCGCTCGTCTGTCGGTCATGCAGCGGTTGCCCTTTCTGAACACCACCACGTCGGGCGCCGTGAGGGGGACGGTAGCGGCGGCGCCGGCGCGGTCAACCGAGGCGGGTTCTGGGACGCCTGCGCGGCGCCGTCGAGCGCTCCACGCAGAACATGTTCGCCTCCTGCGCGCGCGGACGCGGCCGCTGCGCGCGACGACGCCGCGGTCCCGGGCAGGACAGCGGCGTCGGGCGTTCACAGCGGCCGGGCGGCGCCGGAGGAGAGGGCGGCGCCTCGGCGTCTGCTCACTCGATCACGACTGCGCCGCTGGACGAGGCGATGGCGTCTGGCGCGTCGTCCTCACAGGATTCGTCAGGTTCGACGATCGACGAGGGCAGCTCCAGCGCGGGCGAAACAGCGTCTTCCCGCAGCTGAGCCGACGACTCGGTGTCGATCTGGAACTGGGCCTTGTGCTCGTAGTTCGTCGCAGCGTCGCCTCGGGTGTAGAGGTCGATCTTCGCGTCGAGCTCCGCGTGCTTCTTGGCCAGACGCGCCCGGAACTGGTCGAGGCTGGCCACTTCGTACCTGCTGAGCTGGTCGAGCCGCTTCTGCCTGTCCTGCATGATCTGCACCAGGCGCTCCTTGCGGGCGACAGCGTCGATCTGGCTGTCGAGCTGGAAGAGCTGGGCCTGGAACTGCAGCTGCTCCTGTTCGAGCTGGCTGAGCAGCGCTTCGAGCTGCTCCTGCTCGTGCCGCAGGCTCTGCAGGTTGCGCTCCGCGTCGCGGCTGCGGGCCTGGTAGGCCTTGACCGCTGCAGCGATGTAGTTGGCCTTGGCGTAGGCCTGGTCGAGGCTGATGGGCCGATCGTCCCATCGAACACTCACTGTTCTATAGGGCGATTGCTCCTTGACAGCCTTGGCCCGGGCGATGAGCGACTGGATGTTGGTCAGGTCGGCGCTGGCCAGATCGACCACGCGCTGGCTGACCTTCCGCTCGCGCTCGACCTGGCGGATCTCCTCCTGGATGTCCGCCAGCTGCGCCCGCACCTGGCTGATGCGCTGCGGATACTTGGCCTCCAGCTCGCGCAGCTGCGCCCGCAGGGCCACGGGGTCGTCCACCGCGTTGTCGATGACGCCGACCATCTTCGCTCGCGCCTGGTGGAACAGGGCCATCGCCCTGTGCGGGCCCGCGACGAGGATGGCGCCCCCTGCCACGAGGCCGCCGATGAGGCCGAACCGGATGATGCTCTTGATCACGCCAGCCATGGGTGTGTCCTTTCCCGAGGGGTCCCCCGCCCGGGTCTGCTCCGTCCGGGCGTCCTCGATTGCCTTGTCCAGCGTGTTGTTTGGGAAGGGGTGCAGGCGATTTCGCGCAGGGAGGACGCGCAGGGTCCGCCAGCGTCGCCAGGCTCACCCGTCCTCGCCCGCCAGGGCGAGTCTCCTGCTGGCCAGGAGGGTTTCGACCCGTCGCAGGACCGCGGCGCTGCGGCCGAGGTCCTCCGGGTCCGCCTTGTCCCACTGGGCCAGGTCCGCCTCCACCCTTGCGAGCTGCGCTTCGTCTTCAGCCTCGAGCGTTCGGCGGAGCAGCGCAAGGGGCGTGACGGCGCCCCGCGGCCAGCGCGCAGCAGCCACAGCGACCTTCTCCAGGACCAGCGCCGCGGTTCGCTCTCGATCGAATCCACCGAAGGCAGGTTGCTCCAGCAGCCAGGCAAAGGCCTCGCAGCCCTGCGCCAGCGCCCGCAGTCCGCTGGCAGGTCCGGGCGCCCGGTCCGCCTCCAGCAGCCCCACCCGGTACAGGGCCTCCGCGATGCGCAGCGTCCAGACGGGCTGCCGTGCGCCGTTGGTTGCGACTGCGGGCGCCTGGCTGATGGCGTTTTGCAGAAAAAGCCGAGCCTTGGACGCCTGCCCCGCCTGTGCAAGGGCCAGGGCCTTTCCCAGCGTCGCCTCGATCCGTTCGCGATCGGGAAGCCGCCAGAAAGGCGTCTGGGCCTCGAGCGTCAGCGCTATGTCGAACCACACGGGGATGTCTGTAGCGAAGGCAGGGGGCAGGCTGCGGTTGCGCGGCGCACGGCGAGGGGCGCCGAAGAGCTCGCACAGCCCCAGCTCCAGCAGCCGCTGCGCCTCCGTCGTTCCCGGCGCAACGGTCAGCTGTGCAAGCAGCTGTTGCGCCTCGACAGCGAGGCGGCGCTGGGTGGCGGCGCCCTCAGCGGAGAGTCCCGCCAGCAGCAGCAGCGCTCGGGCCCGCGCCAGCGCAAGTCTGATCCGCGTCGCTTCGTCCACAGGGCCTCTCTCGTGCGCCGCCTGCGCCGTCAGCGTCAGCGCCTCCTCCGCGGCGCGCTCGACGCGCCGACGCTGCTCGTGTGTGGGAAGCCCCACAAGGGCCGCCGTGTCCGCAGCGTCCATGCGCAGCGCCAGCAGCCGCAGCTCCGCCAGCTCCAGCCGCAGCCTCGCCTGCTGTCGGGGGTCCGCCGCCTCCTCCAGGGCCTGGCGCCGCGACGCGATCGCCTCGACGACGACCGCCACGTCCTCCGCAGGGGGGCTCAGCCAGGGCTGCTGCGCCGCCACAGCGGCGCAGCAGAACCCAATAGCCACCGAGGCGCCCATCCCCGCCCTGCCCAGGCTGATTTGTCCCGTCGTGCGCGTCATGACCGCTGCGCCCGCACCACGCCGGGGGCGCAGTCATCGCTATCGGTGATTCAGCGGGCGGATATCAGTCGAGCTCGTCCGCGTCGTCGCTGTCCTTGGCGCCGGGCCTGCCGAAGACCAGCCGGTCCAGGCTCAGCCAGCCCGCTCCGGTGCAGAAGAGGGCCATGGCGCTGCAGAAGACCGTCAGCTGCAGCAGCAGCGTCTGCCAGGCTTGGAAGTTGTCCGCAGGGGGCAGCAATCCCAGCCAGCCCTGCTGGCCGCCCAGCAGATACGGCCCGACGGATGTCAGCCACATCGCCCCGAGCATCACCCCCGCCAGGGCCAGTCCCGCCAGGCGGGCCAGCGCCCCCACCAAGACCAGCGCACCCGCAGCGATCTCCGTCAGCGCCACCGCCCAAGCGATCCAGACGGGCTGCCTGCCCCTGGCCATGGAGGCAGGCCAGATCGCTCTGCCGCCATCCGCGGGGTGCGCCGCTGCGTCGACCAGCAGAGCAATCTGGAAGAGCTGTCTGCCTTCGACAGGCCCTGCGTAGTCCGCAGGCGTCAGGCCGATCGTGGGAGACGCTGCAGCCTGCACTTCGCCCGTCGCCGGCTCAGGCGTCTGCTGCAGGGGAGGGCTCTCAGCGGCGGGTTCCTCCGCAGCGGGTTGCTCCGTTGCAGGCGGCTGCTGCGCAGGCTGCTCCTGAGGCGTCTGCTCGGGCTGTTCCTGCTGCACAAGCGCGACCAGCGGCGGCGGGGCAGTCTGCTGCGCCGCTGCAGGCGTCTGCTGACCAGCTGGGGTCGATGGCGTGGAGGGCGCCGCTGGGGCCTTGGGCAGAAACGAGCGCTCACCCATATTGGCCAGCTTGGCTGCCTGCTCCGGGGTGAACGACGCAGGCATGAGCTTGCCCATCCCTGCCCAGAGGAAGACCACCGCCAAGCTCAGCCGCAAGAACACCGGCGCCGCGGACATCGCCAACCTCTGTCGAAGCGTCATGGCGCAAGCTCCTGATCGCGTGTGTGCTCACCCCGGGGCGTTCGCGGTTGCGACCCGTCCGATGCGACGCCGCTCGCCGCGACAGCCAGGCCAGCCACTCGTGCAGCCAAGCATACCCTTGCTCGGACGCCGACACGCGGGCGTGGCGGAACTGGCAGACGCGCGGGATTTAGGTTCCCGTGTCCGCAAGGACGTGGAGGTTCGAATCCTCTCGCCCGCATTGGCCGACCCGCCCGCAGCGAGTCGACCCTGCAGCTCGAGGCCTGGGCTCGTCCGCAGCACTCCCCAGCGCGGTACAATCCCATCGTGGCGCCCATTCCTCCGACCAATCCCCATCACCTCGCCGCTGCCTACAGCTCCGCGACGGACGCCGCTGCTGCGTCCCATTCCCAGGCGTCGCGGGCGGCCGCCGTCAAGGACGCCCTGCGTCTGCGCGCAGCAACCGTCGAGCAGCAGGCGTCTGCAGCGAAGACGGACGCAGCGAGTCTGCAGGACGCGCAGCGGCGCGAGCGCCTGGCCAGGCTCGTCGCTGCGGTCGTCCCGGGCGGGATCGACTTCGACGAAGCGGGTGTTCCCGTCCGCGCGAGCAGGCCGGACGCGATTCCCTTCTACCGCAGTCCTGCGCAACAGCACAGCGCGGCGACGCAGCTGCACACGAATCTGGGCGGTTCGCTCGACGTGACCGCCTGAGCGGGCGATGCGGTTGGCCCTTGGCGCTCACCCGTTCGTCAGGCTGCCGAAGTTGGCCAGCACGCTGAAGAGGTCCGACGGCCCGATGGCGCCGTCGTTGTCCATGTCGAACGTCGGGTTGTAGCGTTCTTCGCCTGCTCGGGCGCCGTACATCTGCTGCACGCCTTCGAGGAGCGTCTGGGCTCTCGTCTTGTGCCCGTCGAAGTTGGCCAGCGCCGTGAAGAGGTCGGCAGGTCCCACGACGCCGTCGCCGTCGAGGTCGTACTCGAGCGGCGCCCCGCGCGTCTCGGCGCTGTGGCCGTATTCCTTGAGCAGGGCGTTGATGTCGTCCTGCGTGAAGCGCCTTGCTGTGGTTTCCTCCGGCGCAGCGGGTTCGGACAGCGAAGACGCAGCTGCGGGCGGCGGCGCTGCTGGTGCAGCATCAGTTGTCGCGTCGCTGGCCACGTTCGCTGCGTCGTGCGCCGCTGCGATCGGATGGCCTTGCCCGTGGTGCACAGGAGCGCCCAAGGCCTCGCTGGCCGGGTGCAGCGAGGATGCGGGCAGCGGTGCAGCGGGGGGTGTCTTCGTTGTCGTTGTCTCGTCCTGTGTCGCGGACGTCGGCGACTGGCTCTGCGCGCTGCTCGCGGGCGGCGCAGCGTTGGCCGCCTCGGGCGCACGGTTCGCCGACGCTCGAGGCGCTTCTTGCGCAGCGGGCAGGTCGAAGGCCCGAGGCAGTGTGCGCAGCTCATGGGAGCGCAGCAGGGCGAAGAGCCGGGGTTGGTTCGTCCGCACTCCGGGCAGAAGCGTCTGCGTCCGCTCCAGCGCCCGCAGCGAAGCTGCAGAAGCCGCTGGACCGCGGGCGGCCGGAAGGGACGACGCACTCTCCCGCCGCTGCGCAGCGAGCGTGCGAAGGAGCAGCGAAGGCGGAAGCGAACTGTCGACGCGCATGGCGATCCTCCTTGCTCAGGGCCAGCGTCCGTCACACGGATCCCCAGCCAGCTCCTGCTCCGCAAGCCGGGCGCCATGACCTCTTCCCGCTCCGATTCCGCTACGCTCAGGCGCCATGGCCCATGACTGGAAGACGCAGCTGCCCGACTCCCGCGTCCAGCCCCGTTATGCAGGCGTCTCCACATTCTGTCGCTATCCGCTGCTGACCGCGCTCAGCGACGCGCAGCGGGAGCAGCTGGACTGGATCCTCTACGGCTGCCCCTACGACGGCGGCGTGAGCTACCGTCCGGGCGCCCGGTTCGGCCCGCGGGCCATCCGCGACGCCTCGCAGTACGTCAAGGCCCACCACCTCGAGCACGACGTGAACGTGCCGCGGACGCTGGGCCTGTGCGACGCGGGCGACGCGCCGATCGAGGCGCCCTACGACTGCGAGCAGGCCCTGCAGGCCATGGCCTCGTGGGCGAAGGCTCTTCCCGGCGCAGGCTGCGCAAAGCTCCTGGCGGTGGGGGGGGACCACTCGATCGCCCTGGCCAATCTTCGAGCGACGTGCGCCCGTCTTGGGCAGGGGCCGCTGGCCCTGCTGCACTTCGACGCCCACATCGACACGCTCGACACGCTGTGGGGCCAGCGCTACAGCCACGCCTCGCCCTTTCGGCGGGCCTTCGAGGAGGGGCTCGTGGACCCCAGTCGAATGCTCTCGATAGGCCTGCGCGGCCCGGTCAACACCCCTGCGGACTTCGAGGAGGCCCAGCAGCTGGGTGTGGAGATCGTCACCTGCCGGCAGTGGCGCAGTGGGGAGGGGGCCCAGCGACTGGAGGACTTTCTCCGCCGCATCGAGGGCCAGCTGGTGTACCTCTCCTTCGACATCGACTGCATGGACCCCAGCTGCGCACCGGGAACGGGAACGCCCGCGCCGGGCGGCTTTCTGACGCACGAAATGCTGCAGC
>CAYPBL010000004.1:68100-82236 GCA_964408965.1 uncultured Phycisphaeraceae bacterium
CCGGGAACGGGAACGCCCGCGCCGGGCGGCTTTCTGACGCACGAAATGCTGCAGCTGTTGCAGGGGCTTGCGGGCGTGCGTCTGGCGGGGGCCGACGTCGTCGAGACGCTGCCCGAGCGCGACCCCGCGGGCGCCACAGCGTTCCTGGCTGCGCATGTGCTCTTTGAGATTCTCGCTCTGGACGCGGCCCAGCGGCGCAGCGGCTGAGGGGAGCTGGGCCCTCCTGCAGAGCTGTGGTCTGAAACGCAGGTGTGTCCAATCCGAAAAGTCTGCAGCAGCGGCGCTGCGCCGCGTGCAGCAAGGAGCCTCGCCATGGTCCATCGCGCCAGTCGCGCCGCGCTTGCCTCGCTGGTTCTGGCCTGCGGGGCGACGATGAACGGCTGCGTCGATTTCGGCGCCCCCTTCAGTGAGACGCGTGTGTTCACCGCTCCCGTGCAGGCGCCCTCGCCGCTGGTCGTGGAGACGGTCAACGGCAAGGTGACGGTCGAGCGCGCCCAGGTGGACGAGACAGAGGTGACGGCTGTGGTGCGGGCGCGCTCGCAGGAGCGGCTGGAAGCGACGCAGGTCGTGGCGGAGAAGGACGGCGACGCGCTGCGGCTGTCCGTGCGGTGGCCTTCCCCGGGCAGGTTGAACAGCGAGGGCTGCTCGTTCGAGGTCCGCGTCCCCACAGCCGAGGGCGTCGTCGTCCGCACGAGCAACGGCTCGATCCTCATCGAGGGCTTGGCAGGCAAGGCGGATCTGCGTTCGAGCAACGGCTCGATTCGCGTATACGACCACGCTGGCCCGGTCCTCGCCCGCACGAGCAACGGCTCGGTCGTCGCGCAGAACGTCGACGGCCCCATCGACGTGGACTCCTCCAACGGCTCGATGACCGTGTCGCTTGCGCCGGAGAATCCCGGCCCGATTCGCGCGACGACCTCCAACGGCTCGATCACCGTGTCGCTCAGCCCAGCCTTTGCGGGAGAGCTCGCTGCGAGCACGAGCAACGGCCGGGTGCGCCTGACGGGCGGGCAAGCCACGCTCGTCTCCGCAGGCAGGAACAGTTTGACGCTGCGCTTTGGCGACCAGAACGACGCTGCGCAGCGGTCGGTGCTGGACACGAGCAACGGGTCGATCCGCATCGACGTGCGCAGCGACCACGCTGCGAGCAGCGCACCGCAGCGGTAGGCCTTGCTGCAAGCAATGCCCCCGCTCCGCTACGGCGACGAGGCCTCCGCGTGGCGCGCCGCCTCGGCGTACACCGCCAGCGTCGCCTGCACGTGCCTCCACACGGACCGTTCCTGCTGGACAAACGCAGCGGCGCCTTCGCTGATCGCAGCGGCCTGTGCAGGTTGACGCCACAGCCTCTCGAGCGTCGCCGCCCATGCCTGCGGCGTCGCCTCGGGAACGACGACCGCGGTCGTGTCCGCCTGGAACCACCGGGGCGGGCAGGGCTCGTCGCTGCAGAGCGTCACCGCTCCCTGCCCCAGGGCGTCGAGCAGGGCGCTGCGACGCTCGCCCAGACGATCGGGCGCCAGCACGAAGGGACACCGCAGCGTCCAGAGGCGATTGGCCTCCGCATCGGGGAGCATGGTCACCTTGTCCAGCGCCTGCAGCGCCTTGGCCCTGCGCCAGGCGGCGCGGGAGCGGCTGGTCGCCTCCTCGTCGAGAAAAAGCATGGCGCCGTCGTCGTCGCGCGCAACCGCGGTGAATCCCTCGACCGCCGCCACCAGCGCCTCCACATCGCGACCCGACGTCGCCAGCGCGCAGCACAGCAGGGGGGGCGAGGCGCTTCTGCGCAGCAAGGGCGTCGACGCTGCATGGGATCCCCACAGCGATGTCTGGACCATCACGCCCTCCTCACGCCCCAGTCCCCTGGTCAGGGCCTCAGCCAGCCTCTCGTCAGAGGCGGCAAAGCACAGGGGCGACCGTTGGGCGAGCCTCCTCCAGAACCGCTTGGCGGCGCGCAGCTGCGACGGTGGACACACCCGCCACGCCTCCACGACGCAGGGCCAGCCCAGCCTCGCTGCGCAGCGCATGGCCAGTCGCCACACTCCTTCTCCCCAGGCATGCACCACACCTGCGTCCTTCTCGTCGACCTTGGCCCGTTCGACGATCGACGCTGCTTCGCCACGCTCCCCTGGACCAGGCAGGTGCGGCTCGATCTCGACCAAGCGGACGAACCCCGTTTCATTCTCTCCTCCGCCGCTGCTGCGCGCAGCGGACGCGGGCTCGGGCTGCGACGCGTCGACACGCAGGGCCGCAGCAGGCGCCGCCAGCGTCGGCCTGACGCCTTCGTCAAGCAGCCCCACCAGCAGACGGTCGAGCAGGGGCTTTTCACGCCTGTGCATGTCCGCGTCGACCAGCAGCAGCGCCTGCATGGGCCAAGCCTATCCTCACTGCTCTCCTGCATGCTCGAAAGGACCCGTCCATGCCCCTCCTCACACTGTCGCTCGGAGTGCACGCTGTGCACGGCGCCGTTGATGCAGCAGCGGCTGCGCCCAGGCTGATCCACTACCTGCCCATCGCCTCCACGCTGATCTCCTTCGCCTTCGTCGTCGCTCTGCTGCGGCGGGCGCGGAGCAAGGGGTGGCCGCCGCATCTGCTGTGGTGGGCCTTTGGCGTCTTCACGTACGGCGTGGGGACCGCGCTGGAGTCGTCGATCACGCTCCTGGGCAACTCCGTGGCGCTGAACAAGGCCTGGTTCATCGCGGGCGCCCTCTTTGGCGCCTGGCCCCTGGCCCAGGGCAGCGTCTATCTGCACCTGTCGCGGCGCGTGGCCCATGTCCTGAGCCTCGTCACGCTCTCCTGGGTGGTCGTTTTCTCCGTCGCCACGATTCTCTCTCCCGTGAACATGGACGCCTTTTCACCGATCAAGCCCTCAGGCGCCTTGCTTCAGTGGACCTGGATCCGCTTTCCGGGAACCCCCGTCATCAACACCTATGCTGTGATCTTTCTGATAGGTGGGGCCGTCTGGTCCGCAGCGAAGTTCTTCCAGTCGCGCGAGACGCTCAACCGGGCTGTGGGCAACGTCTTCATCGCTGTGGGCGCCACGCTCCCGGGCGTCGGCGGGGCCATGGCCAAGGCAGGCGTCGTCGAGGCCTTGTACGTGGGGGAGCTGGGAGGCGTGATTCTGATCTGGCTGGGCTACCGCTTCTGCATCCGCACCAGCTACGCGCCTCCCGAGGCGTCCGCAGCCTCCGCCTGAGCCAGACGCTGCGCCACGGCGCGGAGCTCCATCGCCACCTCGCGCAGACGCAGACTCGCTGAGAGCGCCGCTGGGTGGACGATCACGCCCACCTTCCTCTGCTGCACGGCCCGCAACGGCAGCTGAGCGATCGGCCCAGCGAAGGCAAGGGGATCCTCGCGAGCCCGGTCAGCCTCTGCGCCCGGAGCGACGATGAGAATCGAATCCGGGTCCAAGGCCAGCAGGTCCTCCGCATCCAGCGACACGAAGGGCCTGGCCTCAGGAGGCAGCGCGCTGCGCGCCCCCAGCGCCGCAGCGACCTGCCACAGCGCCGAGGCAGGCCCCGCTGCGGCGATCGGATCCACGAAATACAGGATGAGCGTGCGGCCCAGGGCGTCGCGCACCGTGGGGTCCACGCGCAACGCTGCATCGAAGGCTGCGATCGCCTGCGCGGCGCGATCTTCCACGCCCGTCAGCGCCCCGATGGCTCGCGTCGTCGTGCGCACGTCCTCCAGCGACAGCAGCGTGAAGGACTCCACCCGCCAGCCGCGGGCGCGGGCGAGGGCCCGCAACGTGGCCGGGAGCGGCCGACGGCCCCATTCCAGCAGCACAAGTGTGGGATGAACCGCTACGAGCCGCTCGTAGTCGATCCCCGCCTGATCCCCCGCAGCAGGAACGCTGCGAGGCAGAAAGCGATCGTAACCGTGCCGAGCGACGATGCGATCGCGCAGGCCCAGGTCCGTCAGGATCAACCCGAGGGCGGGGCTCAACACCGCAATGCGCAGCGCGCCGCGTGGCTGCGCCGGCTGCTCCGCGCCCCCGCTGCATCCCTGCAGGGCAGCGCAGGCAAGCAGCGTCGCCAGAACCCCCATCGCCGCTCTGCGCCGACTCATTGCGCGCAGACCTCGGCGCAGGCCCCCCGCGCAATCGCCCTGCGCAGCCGCTGCAGCGACTCCGTCGGATGCAACGGAAACGCCCACGTCCGGTCGCGCACGACATCGAGCGAGGCGAAGCGGGCCCGCAGTCGCTGCGCCTCCGCCTCCAGCTGCGCAATGGCCTGCGCGTGCGACAGACGATGCTCGAGCAACAGGTCGTGCATTTCGCGGAAGAGATCCCGGGCCTCAGCGTGTCGGCCAGCCTCCTTGAGCTGACGGATGCGCTGCACGAGGGCCAGCTTGTGCGCCTGCGCCGTCCCGTCCCCCACGAGGCCGGGGTTGTGCTGCGCCGCGTGGGCTCGCTGCACGGCTCGTTGGACGTCCTTCTCGCGCAGCGGCTCGTCGCTGTCCAGAGGCAGCGGCAGCGTGGCGCTGACGACGGCCAGCGGCGCCAGCGTCTTGCCCAGCCATCGGCGGATCCACGCCTCCGCAGCCCCGTCATAGCGCTTTCCCCCCAAGCCGTGGACGAAGAGGTCGCACCCAGCCAGCCGCAGCAGGCCCGTCATGCAGATCGCCCGAGGCGCCAGCTCCGCAGGCGGGATCGTCCCCAGCTGATCCGCAAAGACGCGCTCGCGCGGAAAGCCCCGTTGCAGCCTCCACAACGGCAGCTCCCACACCGGGCCGCGCTTGCGCAGCAGCGTCAGCCCAGCCTCGGGATGCGCCGCCACAGCCTCGTTGTACGCCACGGCGCAGGCTTCGGGGTCAGCTCCCATGCGCTCGATCAACTGCTGCATCAGGGTCGTCTGGCTGAGCCTGCTGGCGTACAGGGGCGGCGCGAGCTCCACAACGTCGCTCGCCAGCAGGCGCAGCGCCTCCGCGACCTGCTCCGCTGCGGTGTTCGCCTGCGCCCGCGTCGCGCCCAGCGCCTCCACGATCGCCTCAGCTCCCTGCCGCACACACTCCAGCGCAGGCTCGCCAGGCCAGCGCAGCGGCAGAGGCGCACTGGCAGGCACGCACGCAGCAGCGACGCCCGGCCCGGGCTGGGGCGCCACCGCCAACAGCGCCTTGACCAGCCTTGCTGCGTCCGCCTCGCCCTGCGCCGCCCGCACAGGCGCCGCCAGCCGACTGTGCGACGCTTCGTCCTGATCAGGCACGATCCACGCCGAGGCAGCCTCGCCTGCGTCGCACGCGATCTCCACCGCCAGAAACTTGGCCAGAATCCCCGGATGCCACCACGTCGCTTGATGGCCCGTCATCACCACGGGTCGGTCCACGGGAAGCCCCAGCTGGCCTCGGAACGCCAGCGCCTCGTCGTCGATCGCTCGGCGTCGGCGCCGAGCCAGCTCCACCCACCGATCGAGCGCAGGTTCGACGACGACCGAGGCGCCCTTCACCGGCAACACTCCAGCGGACAGCTGCCACGAACGGGCATGGACCTCGCGGGCCCGCCGAAGCGGGCCAGCTCGCGACGGAACACATCGAGATAGTGGGCCAGTCTCGCCTTCGGGTCGTCCAACGGCCCGCCGAAGCTTCGGTTGGGATCGTTGTAGATCAGACTGACGGGAATCTCGCGGACGCGAAGGTTGAACGCCCATGCCTGGGCCCACAGCTGCATGGGAAAGGCGTACCCCGGCTCGTCGAGGCTGAGTCTGGCCATCGCCTCCACGCGGTGGGCCTTGTAGCCGCAGAACGCGTCCGTCAGCTCCAGGCCCAGCGTCTGGTTGATGAGCCTCGTCAGCTGCGCGTTGATGGCCCGCCTGTCCGCGGGAGGGGCAGATCGCTGCAGCTGCTGATCGAGATAGCGCGACCCGCTGACGATGTCCGCGTCGTCCTGGGCGATGGCGCGAGCGAAGTCGGGAAGGCGATCGGGCTCGTGCTGCTCATCGCAGTCCATGGTGACGACCCAGTCGAACCCTTCACGCTGCGCCCAGCGAAAGGCGTCGATGAGGGACCGTCCGTAGCCCAGATTGCCCTCGTGACGGAACACCCGCACCCCGCGCTCCCTGGCCAGCAGAGCCGCGGTCCCGTCCGTCGAGCCGTCGTCGATGACCAGGATCTCCTGAGCGCAGCGAGGCACGTACTGACGGACCCGCGCCAGCACCCGCTGCACATGGGCTTCCTCGTTGTAGACAGGTATGGCGATGAGTGTTCGCATGGACGTCCCTTCTCTGTGAAGCGCACGCCCCCCCTCGCGCACCTCCGTCGCTGCGAACGACCTGCCAGCCGCTGCAGCGCACGGTGGCGCGATGAGCGATCCTAGGCGGCGTCTGGCCAAGCCCAACCGCTGGGGCCAGGGGGCTATTCGTGCAGCGGCGGGGGAGGCGCCTGCTCTGCGGAAGGCTGCGCAGTGACGATTCCCGCAGCGGGCGCCGACAACGTGCCTGCGTCGCGCCACTCGACCCGGTCCTCGTCCAGCCGCCAGACCAGCGCCGAGCCTGTCAATGGCGTGGGCTGCGAGCGGTCGAACAGAATGATGGCGTTGGGGGGATTGGCCCGCGCCGCCAGCGCCGCCTTGCGGGCGTCGTAGAGCAGGGCGTCCGCGATGAGCTCGCGCAACCCCATGGCTGCGTACACCGCCCCGCGAGCCTCCGCCTTCGTCAACCGCAGGCGCGACGCCGCCTCGTCAGGCGCGTCCGCTGTGTCGAAGGTCGCCTCCATGCGTTCGCACTCGATCATCGCCGCCTCCGCTGCGCCCCGAGGCAGATGCCGCATCCGGACCTGCTTCGTCATCGCAGCGACGCCGCGAGGCCTGTCCAGGAGCAGCTGGCCCTGCCATTCGAAGAGCGTCGTCCCGGGCGACCCTGCCAGCCTGGCCATCGCGTTCCCGTCGTCCTCGGCCCGCAGCGGCTGGGCCTGGGCGTGCTCCCGGCGCTCGACCAGCAGCCTTCCCGCGGTGGGCACACGCAGCGTCCCTGCCTCGTTGTCCGCTTCGACGAGTCGACCCTCCAGGTACACCAGCTGCGTGAGTCGCGGCGCGCCGGTGGGGTCGATTTCCCGCTGACGCCGCTCGATCGTCGCAGGGGCCTTCTCGCTGTCCCCCTGCGCGACCGCCTTGGCGATCGTCAGCGTCGCCAGGCGCTGTCCCGTCGACCCCTTCGTGTCGTTCGTCCCCTCGTCGAGCCACAGGTCCAGGGCCTCGCAGGTGAGCGCATCCTCCACACCCGGACCGCGTCCCTTCGCCTGCACCCCGCCGGCGAATCGCGCCGTCAGCGCCTCCCGATCAAACTCGAAGACGCCCGTGAACCGTGCCTCGATGTGGTCGTACCCCTGCTGCGCCGAGCTGTTTCGAGTTCGAGGCGTCCAGACGAGCGAGCCCGGGCCGAAGACGGTCATCGAGCCAGGCTGCTGCGTCAGGCTGATGGAGGCGCCTTCGACGCGTGCGCCCTCCTGGGCGATGGACGCGGGAGAACCCGTCAACTGCGCCGACTGGGCGACCAGGTCCGCCCGCAGCGTGTGGGCCAGAGCCTGGGCGCCTTCGGGCGTGCGCACGCGCACCTCCCCCGAGGCGTTGAGCGTCGTGACGAGCAGCTCGCCTCCTTCGCCTCGGCCGAAGGTCGCCTCCGCCAGGTCCGCTCGAAGCGAGGCGCCTCCCCGTTGCGCGCGCACCGAGCCCTCTGCGGTGGCCACGACAGGCTCGACATCGACGTCGGGAAGCCCTCCTCCCTGCTCCTCCAGCTGCACGGGCTGCGCAGGTTGAAACCGCACGTCCAGCCGATCCGCAGCGAGTCGTCCGCGCTCGTCCGCGTCCAGCAGCGCCTGCCCCTCGACAACGAGCCGAGCCAGCAGCCCTGTCGCTGGCGCGAAGAGCGCGCGCAGCGAGCCGCCGGTCAGCAACGTGTCGCCTTCGCGGGCTTCGACGCCTTCGCGGAAGACCGCTTCGCGCAGGGGGGCCTGCGCGCCGAGATCGATCCCGCCCTCTCGCGTGGCAAAGAGCAGATCCGCTCCCCCCCGCCAGGAGATTTCGCGACGGAGCGGCGGCAGGTCAGGCCCGGGCTCCACCAGTCCTGCGCGCACGACCCCGGGTCCCGGAAAGGTCCCAATGCCCCGGGCAAGATCGAGCTCGAACCGCCCCGCGATCGCGGCGCCGGCCCCCTGGCGCTCGATCGTCACGCCCACGTCGCCCGCCCCCACCAGCGCCACCACGCCGCGGGTCAGCCCCGCCTCCAGCGACACGCAGGCGGCGCGCACCTGGGCAGCGTCGTCGCGGAGCGTCGTCTTGCCCGTCCGCGGGGCGGAGAGCGACAGGAACACGTCGTCGTCGCGCAGCTGGCGAGGCTTGCGACTGGACGGCTCCACCCGCAGCGGGCCCGTCCAGCGAGCCAGCACATCCGCGACGAAGCCGTCCTCGAACGTCGCAGCCTCCTTGCCGGGCGATGTCCCCGGCGAGGGCGCCTCGGACGGCGCCGCGTTGGCGGAAGACCGCTCCTCCTTCAGCTGCAGCTGCGAGAAGATCGCCCCCTCGGGCAGGCGATTGTCCAACAGCCTGGCCCACAGCTCCAGTCGATCCGCCACCGCTGCCCGACTGCCCCAGCGCAGATTCACCGCATCGTCCACCTGCGCGTGGTAGAAATGCTCCACAGGTGTGCGGCTGTCGCCTCGCTGTGGCGCCGAGGCGCCGCTTGGCGGACGCTGCTCTGCCGGAGGCGCAGTCGTGTCAGCAGCCTCGTCGCGGCGCGCCGCAGCGAAGTTGTAGGCGAAGAGACCAGGACCATCGCTGACAAGCAGCGCCAGCGAGCGGTCCTGTTCGTCGATGCGCACGACGAGATTCGAAAGCGTGGCTCGCACGCCAGGTCCAGCGGCGTCAAGAGGGCCGGGCGCCTCGATTTCGCCCAGCGCCAGATCGAAACGCACCCGCTCCGTCTGCACGATCAGGTCCGCAGGGGGCAGGTCCGCCTCCGTGCGCGACGCGCTGCGGGAGTCGCCGCCAGGGAAGGTGAACAGCTCGACGCGCACCTGTCCTTCGAACTGGCCGCTTTCAGGCTTGCTGGCCCCTGGCGGCTGCGTCAGCCTGCCTCGCTCTGCGCGCAGCCGCACCGCACGGCCGCCGTCGAGCAGCAGCCATGCGCTGGGGGAGTCGAGGTCGATCCGCCCTGCGGGTTTGGGCGTCAGCGTCTTGTAGTCGATCTCCGCGTACACGCCCTGCTCGTCGTAGAGCTTGAGGGCGCCCCCTTCAACCTCCGCGAGGATGTTGGGAGCTTGGGAGCCTCCAAGCCCCGGCGCAGGTTGAGGGGGCTGCTCGAACGAGGGCGCCGCTGCGCGAGGCGGCGGCAGATGCGCAGGCCTGGGAGGAGGCTGCGCCTGACCCGCCCGCCAGAAACTCCACGCAAAGACCCCCAGCACCACCGCCAGCGCGGCCACTGCCGCAGCGCGGAAGAATCGCGCCGCGGAGCGCTCGGGCGGCGCCGCCTGCTCCTCCGCAGGCTTCGACGTCGAAGGCAAGGGCCGCTCAGCCATGCCCGCGATGGTACCCCTTCGACGCCTCCCCGCCCGCCTCCTTGCCAAGCGCTGCAGCGATTCGCCGCTCCCAGACGCCTCGCAGCTGCCGCATGGCTTCGAACAGCCCCGCCGCTGCGGCGCACGCCACGTTGATCGATCGCTCCCCGGGCGCAAGAGGCAGTCTGAGCGTCCGCTGCTCGTAGCGATCGAGCAGCTGCTGGGGGAGACCCTGCGTCTCCCCGCCGAAGACCAGATGGTCGCCCAGGGAGAACGTCGCCTCCCACACAGGCAGGCCCCGCCTGGCGCTGAAGAGCCACAGTCTCTCTTCGGTCGCGCCCGAGTCGCGCAGGTACGCCTCCCAGTCAGCGTGTTCGCACACCCGCAGCCGAGGCCAGTAGTCCAGCCCAGCCCTTCTGCAGGCCTTCTCCGAGGTGTCGAAGCCGATCGGGTGGATCAGATGCAACGCACAGCCCGTGGCCACGCAGAGCCTGCCGATGGTTCCCGTGTTGTTGGGAATGCAGGGCTGGTGCAGCGTGATGTGCAGGAACGGCTCCATTGTCAGCCTGAGCGTACGCTGCGCTTGTCATGCGCGCCGTGGACCTCTTCGCATCGCTGCCGACGCTCCGCGCCCCGGGACTGTTCGTCGCGGGGACCGACACCGAAGTGGGCAAGACCGTCGCAGCGTGCCTGATCGCCGATCAGCTGCGCCGCCAGGCCCGTGCGCGAGGCGCGGGGGAGCGCGTGGGTGTGCTCAAACCGTTCGCCTCAGGCTGCCGGCTCGAGCGCGAAAGACTCGTCAGTCCCGACGCGGAGGCGTTGGCCCACGCTGCCGACTTCGACCCGAACGTGGGGGATCTGGACGTGGTCTGCCCTGTGCGGGTTCGACCGCCCCTCGCCCCCGCTGTGGCGCTGGAGCGGAGCGGCGGCGAGCTGGACGTCGAGGCTGTGGCCCGGGCGATGCGCAGGCAGGACGAGGCCTGTCGTTGGATCGTCGTCGAGGGGATAGGCGGCGTGCTCACGCCGCTGGCGCGCACGCGCACGGGCCTCGTCACCGCGCTGGACTTCATGGCGGCGCTGGACTACCCGGTCGTCGTCGTGGCTCGAGCAGGGCTCGGCACGCTCAACCACACCGCGCTGACCTGCCAGGCGATTCGGCAGCGGGGCCTGCGCATCGCGGGCGTGGTCGTCAACGGCTACGAACCTGACAGTCCTGATCCGAGCATGGAGAGCAACCGGCGCTGGCTGGGGATCGTGGCCCAGGCGCCTGTGTTGGCTGTGCTGCCGCAGGTTCCCCGATGGGACGTCAAGCAGCCCTCGCCTGCGTTGCGGGCCGCTGTCGACGCCGCCCGGTTCGCGGACCTGTGCGCAGCGCCGCGAGCGCGTCGGGGCCGTTGAGGGCCCGTCGTCCGCGCAGCCGCAGCGTCGTTTTCGCGCCCTTGGGGAAAAACCGCGGAACAGTGCATCAGCGCCGAAGTGTTTTCCGAAGAGAGGGTTGGGAAACGAGGTGGGTCGTGGGCGCCGCGACGACGGTCTGTGAAGAGAAACGCAAACTGCGGCGCCGCATGCGCGAGCTGCTCGAGGCGACCCCTCCGCAGGAGCGGGTGCAGCGATCCCAAGCAGCCTGCGACGCCGTCGCCTCCACGAAGGCCTTCGAGGAGGCCGTCGTCGTCATGCTCTACCTTTCCCTTCCCGACGAGGTGGACACGACGCCGCTGGCCCTGCGGGCCTATCAGCTGGGCAAGACCGTCTGTGCGCCGCGTGTGGACTGGGAGCGCAAGCGGCTGACCCCTGTCGAGCTGAGCGCGTTCGATCTGGCCCGCTGCCAGGTGCGGCGGTTCGGGGTGCGCGAGCCTGCCGAGGACGCCAGGCCCGTGCCGCTGTCCGAGATCGACCTGGTCCTGACGCCGGGCCTGGCCTTCGACGAGCAGGGGTGGCGCCTGGGCCGGGGCGAAGGCTTCTACGACCGCTTCCTCGCCAGGCCCGAGCTGGCCCGGGCCGACGTTTTCGGGCTGTGTTTCGATTTTCAGCTGATCCCGCTTGTGCCAAGGTCCGATCATGATGTACAAATGGACGTGGTGACGACCGATCGTCGGGTCGTCGGGCCTTGCAGGCGGTGAGTCGCCCAAGGCAGGCACGGAGGCAGCTGCAGCACGTCGCTGCGCCACGGAAGGGGCGCCATGACGCTGACATCCCAATCGACGCGAAGCCGCTGGACAGGACGCGTGCGGGGAGCAGGTTCCGGCTCGTGGAGGCGCCGTAGAAGACGCCGTCGTCTGCGGGCCTTGGCAGGGGTTGCGATCGTAGTCGTCGCGGTTCTGCTCCTGTGGAGATTCGTCAGCTCCAACGGGCCTGCGCAGCCGCCCGCCACGGCTCCCACCCTCGCTGCCGACGCCCCCTCGCAGCGCAGCGACACCGCTGCTCCCCCTGCCGCAGCCGATCAGCCGCCTGCGCGCTCGGGCGCCGAGGCGCTGGCTCGCAGCCTCGCTGCGGCGCGCATGACCGCCAGGGACGAGCCGACACGGCAGCAGCCCCGAGCCGATCAGCCCGCCCAGCAGCCGCTGGTGGTGATGGAGATGGGCTCGTCCGCAGGGGCCAAGGAGCCCGCCCCAGTCGCCAGTTCGGTCCAGACGGTGGCGGCGAGCAACAGCCGTCCGTCGCTGACCGCTGCCGCTGCGCCTGCGCCCGCTGCGTCCAGCAGCGTCGGCCCCTCCTCCGCAGCGGGCCCCGTGCAGGCGCTGATCGAGCAGGGGGCTGCGCTGGAGGCGGAGAACAGGCTCGTCGAGGCCCGCGCCGTCTACAACCGCGCCTTGCACGATCGCTCCGCCACCGCTGCGGAGCGCCATCTGCTGCGCCAGCGGCTCACCGCGCTCAACGACACGCTCGTCTTCTCCCCCGCCGTCTACGACGGCGACCCGCTGGCCCAGCGCTACACCATCAGGCCGGGCGACAGCCTGTCGGTCATCGCCAGGAAGCTGAATCTGCAGATCGACTGGCGGTTTCTGCAGCGGATCAACCGCATCGCGGATCCTCGGCGGATTCGAGTGGGCCAGACGATCAAGGTGGTGCACGGCCCGTTCCACGCCATCATCGACAAGAGCGAGTACCGCCTCGACCTCTATGCAGGCGACGCGGACAACCTGCTCTACATCCGCTCCTTCCGCGTGGGCCTGGGCGAGCACAACCAGACCCCGGAGGGCGCCTGGATCGTCAGGCCTCGCTCCAAGCTCATCAATCCCCACTGGGTCAACCCCCGCACAGGCGAGGTCTTCAGCGCAGACAACCCTGACAACCCCATAGGCGAGCGCTGGATAGGTCTCGAGGGGGTCGACGACAAGACCCGATCGATCATGGGCATCGGCATCCATGGCACCATCGAGCCCGACTCGATAGGCAAGGACGCCTCGATGGGCTGCGTCAGGCTGTTGCCTGAGGACGTGGAGGTGGTCTACGAGCTGCTCGTCGAGGGCGTCAGCACGGTGCGGATCGTGCCCTGAGCGCAGCTGGCCGATCACCTTGCGCGCCGCTTACGCAGCGGGCCCTGCGTAGTGGCAGCGCGTGGTGCAGGTCTCGTGCACGACGATCTCCCGCAGCAGGGGAAGGGCGGGCGAGAGCTTCTCCCAGATCCATGCAGCGATGACTTCGCTGGTGGGGTTCTCGAGCCCTTCGATCTCGTTGAGCAGCCGATGGTCCAGCGCCTCGCGCAGCGGCGCAAGGGCTTGGGCGATCGAGCCGTAGTCGACGAGGTAGCCCTTGTCCTCGTCGACCTCGCCCTCGACGACGACCTCGACGCGGAAGGAGTGGCCGTGGAGCCGACGGCACTTGTGCCCCTCGGGGAAGGTGGGCAGGAAGTGGGCCGCTTCGAAGCGCATCTCCTTGACCAGTCTGACGCGCATGAGGAGGGCTCCTTGGCCGAGGCTGGGTGGCTCCCTGGCTCTGCGGAACGAGAATAGGCCGCCGCTGCTCAGACGCCGCGCGTCGCGGGGCCCCAGATGAGCTTGTGCAGCTGGATCTGCAGCGTCACGGGCAGTCGGTCCTCGAGGATCCACCCAGCCAGGTCGCGCAGGGCCAGCCCCTCGGCCCCCGCGACGTCCGCGTCGCCGGGCTGCTCGACGACGGGCGAGAAGAGCACCGCGCCGACCCGCCTGGGCAGGTCGCGCTCGCGGACGACCGCCCGTGCCCACTCGTAGTCGGCCCGGTCGCAGAGGACGAACTTGACCTCGTCGCGTTGGGTGAGTCGTTCGATGTTGTTCCAGTCCATGCGGTCGCACTCGCCCGAGCCGGGCGTCTTGACGTCCATGACGCGCACGGCCCGGCGGTCGGCCAGGTCGATGTCGCAGGCGCCGCTGGTCTCGACGAGCGTCTCGAAGCCCTCGTCGCAGAGTCTGCGGATGAGCAGGGGGGCGCCCTTCTGCAGCAGCGGCTCGCCCCCCGTCACCTCGACCAGGGTGGTCCCGCAGGCCTTGACGCGCTCGAGGACCTCCTCCACCGTCGTCCTCTGGCCGCCGCGGAAGGCGTAGGTCGTGTCGCAGTACCTGCAGCGCAGGTGGCAGCCGGCCAGGCGGACGAAGACGCAGGGCCTTCCCGCCCGCGTCGATTCACCCTGAATCGAGTGGAAGATCTCGCTGACCCGAAGCGCCTGCTCCATGGGGGACTCTAGCC
>CAYPBL010000005.1:0-10676 GCA_964408965.1 uncultured Phycisphaeraceae bacterium
GAATGGGCGATACTGGACTCGAACCAGTGACCTCCTGTGTGTCATACAGGCGCGCTAGCCAACTGCGCCAATCGCCCAGGATCGCCGCAGCCTGACCGTCCACAAACACTGAGGCCAGCTGCGGCGGGACGCATTATACGCTCCGCGTGCCAGCTGTCAGCGGCAGGGAGGGGGCTGCGTACAGCTGGCCGCAGCTGCGTGCGGGCAGGGCCGATGGCGTCGGCTGGGCGGGCGCTGCAGCCTGCGGGGCTGGGCTGTCGGGGAACGCCGCTGCCTGGGCGGCGTCCAAGGCCTGGCTGGGGAGTGGGCGGCGGGGGAGCTCCTCGCCGCTCCGGAAAGGAGTTCGCCATGATCGTGCGTCGACTCATCGCGTCTGCTGCTGGCGGTTTTCGCTTCGCGGGGGGAGTCCTGCTCGCCGCTGTGGTCGCTGCGCCCTCGCCTGCCCCAGCGGCCTTGCAGGAGAAGACGACGGCGCAGGAGGTCCTGGAGGGGCCCGCGCTGACGATCTACTCCTCTGCGGACCCGGCCTCCTTCAACCCGCAGGCCTTCGTCAACGGCGCCCGCTCCGGCTACAGCGCTTCCAGCGCGCCGGGCTTTGGTGTGGTGCGCGAGACGCGCGTGGTCGAGCTCAACCGGGGTGTGCAGGAGCTGCGCTTCACCGATGTCGCGGCGCACATCGACCCCACGTCCGTTGCGCTGCGCGACCTGGACGATCCGGACGGCGTGGTCGTGCTCGAGCAGGCGTTCCGGTTCGACCTGGTCAGCCCCACGAAGATCTATCAGAAGTATGTGGGAAAGGAGGTCGGCTTGCGCGTCAATGTGGGCGGTCAGCAGGTGGTCAAGCCTGCCACACTGCTCTCCATCAACGAAGGCAGGCTCGTTCTGCAGACGGAGGAGGGGCTGCTCTTTCTTGGCCCGTGGGACCAGCGCATCCATCTGCCGTCGCTTCCCGAGGAGCTCATCGCCAGGCCCACGCTGCTGTGGAAGCTGCGCGCCCGTGAAGCGGGCGACCACCGGCTGCAGATTGCCTACCTCAGCGACGGCCTCACCTGGCGGGCGGACTACAACCTGGTTCTGGACGAAGGCGAAGAGCGTGCGGACCTGAGCGCCTGGGTGACGCTGATGAACCTCTCGGGCGCCTCGTACCGCAACGCTCGGCTCAAGCTCGTCGCGGGCGACGTGCAGCGGGCGAGAAGCGACAGACGCTATGAAATGGAGCGATACGCTGCTGCCCGAGCATCCGAGGCGCCGGGAGGGTTCGAGGAGAAATCCTTCTCCGAATACCACCTCTACACGCTCTCTCGCAGGACCGACGTGATGGACAACTCGACGATGCAGCTGTCGCTCTTCGACCCTGCGCATGGGGTGGCGGTGGAGAAGCGGTATGTGATCGACGCGGACGCGCCCGGGGCTGTCGTGCAGAGCGCAGCGGGAAACGACGGGGCGCAGAGGCTCAAAACGGGCGTATACATGCGCTTCGTCAACAGCAGGGAGAATCAGCTGGGCATGCCGCTTCCTGCGGGCAAGGTGCGCGTCTTCAAGCGCGACGAGGCGGACGGGGCGCTGGAGTTCCTCGGCGAGGACGTCATCGACCACACGCCGCGCGACGAGCGGGTCGACGTGCGCATCGGTTACGCCTTCGACATCGTCGGCGAGAAGCGGACGCTGAGCGTCAAGCGAGGCGAGCGGTGGGAGGAGAAGACGGTGCGGATCACCGTCCGCAACCGCAAGGAGGATCGGGTGGAGGTGGATATTCTGGCTCGCCTGCCCAAAGGCAGGGAGTCGGAGCTGCTCCACGTCGAGGGGGCGAAGGCGGAGAGGCGGTCCGCGTCGGTGGTCCGCTTCCCTGTGGTGATCGAGGGGGGAGGCGAGGCTGTCGTCGAATACACCTATCGCACACGGTGGTGATGTGGATCAGCGGCGCGTGCGCTCCGAAGGCGGGATGGAGCGCGGTGCGCACGAAGGACTGATAACCACGAACCGCTGTCTTCGGGACAACTGCAGCGGCTGTGCGGCCGATAGAAGGCGGCATGCGTCGCGGCTCGGACAGGCTGCGTGGGGGCGCAGCTGCGGGAGGCGCCTGTTGTGCGCGCCTTGCGCTGGCGGCGATGACGGTGTGGGCGGCGGCGGCTGAAGCAGGGCGCGCGCAGGAGCAGCAGCTCCAGACGCAGCAGCCTCCTGCGTCGCAGCAGGGGATCGACGAACAGCAGCCTCTGGAGGAAGCCAGCGACGCCGCCAGCGTCGTCGACCTGCTGTTCGAGGATTTCGGCGTGGTCGTCACCGCGGGCAGAACCGCGCAGCCTGCGAACATGACAGGCGTGCCCATCTCGGTGATCACCGCTGCGGACCTGCATTTCGGCGGCTTCAGCACGGTGGTCGACGCGCTCTTCTTCGCGCCGGGAGTGGACGCTCTGGCGGTGGACCGCAACCGTTTCGCAGTGGGGGTGCGGGGGCTGCATCAGGAGTTTTCGGACCGCACGCTCTTCTTGATCGACGGACGCAACGCCAGCAATGCGCTCTTTGGCGGGGTGGATTTCGAAAGGTTGCCGCTTTTCGTCGAGGACTTGGCGAGAATCGAGATAGGCCGAGGCCCTGGAGGGGCGGTGTGGGGAGCCAACGCCTTCAACGGCGTGGTCAATTTCATCCGCAAGCGACCTCATGAAACGCTGGGCGCGTTGGCCTCCGTGACGGTGGACGAGTTCGGCGACGCCTACTCGCAGCTGCGCTGGGGCGCGGAGCAGGGGCCGCTGGCGTGGCGTCTGTCGTTTGGCTACGACCAGGAGGTGAGCAGCGAAGACGCGATCTCGGGCGACGATTTCGACTCGCGCGACTTCTCCCGCGTCTTCCGCTTTGACAGTGAAGCGGAGTACCGCTTTTCCGCATCGAGCTCACTGCGATTCGGCGCCTCACATGTACATATTGTTAGAGGGGATTTTCCCTTTCTCGTCTTCCAGCCTGGCTTGAACGAGCGGATCGACTCGACCACGGCGCACGCGCAGTACGAGTGGGGCGAAGGCGAGGATCAAGGCGGCGTTCTGCAGTGGTACGGCACGTTCGAAGACGTCAACAGGCCTACGCTGTGGCGATACAGCTCTGCGGACAACTCGCTGGAGGGGTCGCTGCGCTTCGTTCCCGCGGAGGGGCACGAGGCGATGGTCGGAGCGGCGCTGCGTCTGGTGCGCATACGGACGCGGCGCATCAGGCCTGAGGATGGTCTGGGGGACGCGACGCTCGACGAACAGTGGCTCGGCGCCTACGCCCTCGACCGTTTCTCTCCCCTCGACTGGCTGACGCTCGAGGGGCAGATTCGCGTTGACTGGTACTCCGAGACGACGGTCGATTGGTCGGGGCGGCTCAGCGCGTTCCTCTCGTTGGACGAGGGGCATGCGCATGTGCTGCGCTTCAGCGCCGCCAAGGCGTTCAGGGCGCCGCAGAGCGGACTGCAGCGGATTGCGACGAACCGCGTGGAGCTCCCCTCGCCGCCGACGCCGCCTGGCACGTTCGCGGCGCAGCTGCTGCCGTCGGGCGGGCTGGACAACGAGGAAATCTGGTCGCTGGAGACGGGCTACACAGGGCGGCTGACGGAGGACCTGACCTTCCGGGCCGACGCCTACTACCAGCGGTATCAGGACCTGACAGGCGCGGCGCTGTTTCCGGATCCCCTGCAGCTGGGCAGGACGATAGCGCAGCTGCAGCAGTTGGGCGACGCCAACGCTGTGGGCGCAGAGCTGGAGCTGCGCTACACGACGGATCGTCTCGAAGCGTCGCTGTGGTGGGCGGTCAACGAGTTCGACTTTCGGGAGGACGCGATGCAGAACGCGCGCGCCTTCGAGCCCGCCAAGCACAAGGTGGGGGCGTCGCTGCGCGCCGACGTGCTGTCGTGGCTGACGCTGACGGCGAACTACCGCTACACGGGTGTGACGCCCGCATCGCTGTTCACGCCTGCGATTCCCGCGCACAACCGCCTTGATCTGGTGGCGACGATGCAGCTGGGCAGCGTCAGCGAGCTGCAGATTGGTGTGCGCGACGTCTTCGACGACACGGATCTGGCTGTGGACACCGTCGGGTCGGGCGTGCAGCCCTTCGAGACGCCTGGCAGAACGTTCTTTGTGCGGTTGCAGGCGTCTTTTTGAGAGAGGAGCTCGCAGCGGAAGCATGAGCCATGCTGCGGAGAAACGACGATCGTTGCGAGGCTTCTTTTCAGCTGCGCTGTGCGCGGTGGCGGCGGAGGCTGGTCAGGCTCGCGCCGCCCATCGCGTCGCGGCGTTGTTGGTCTACGACGGCGAAGGCGGAGCGTACCAGCGGGCGGCGGAGGTCTGTGCTGCAGAGTTGGCGGGAGACTTCGACGTCGTTGTGCTCAGCGAATCGCAGTTGAACACAGCGAACGCCTGGCGAGCGATCGGGAGCGATGAGGCGGGCCCCGACGTGTATCTGGCGGCGGGGGCGCGGTCCGCAGCGGCGCTGGCGAAGCGCGCGCCTGCAGGGGCGCCGGTGCGGTACTGCCTGGTCGCCTCTCCCGGCGCCATTGGTCTGCTGGACAGGCCCAACACGGTGGGTGTGCTGGCTGAGGCGTCCGTGGATGACCAACTGCGCCTGCTGCGCAGGGCCCTTCCCAAGGTCAGGCGTCTGGGGGTGTTGTACCACAGCGGCTCGAAGCGAAGCCTCGACACGCTCAAGCAGGCCCGGAGCGCAGCGGGCGACAGCCTCACACTTGTCGCGGAGGATGTGGCCAGGAGCGACGCGTTCTCGGAGGCGCTGAAGCGCCTGTTCGCTCAGGATGTCGACGCGCTGTGGATGATCGCGGATCCCGCTGTGTACAACGCAGGGACGGTCAAGGCGACGTTGATCCGGGCTCTGCGCGAGCGAACGCCGGTCTTCGGGTTTTCCGCGTCGCTGGTGCGGGCGGGAGCGGCTCTTGGCGTGCAGGTGGATCCCGCAGCGCAGGGCAGAAGGCTGGCTGAGCTTGCTCGGGAAGCGGCGCTGCAAGGGGAGGCGACCACCGTCTCCAGGGCGCTGGCGCCCAGGGCGCTGCTCGTCGTCAACGCGTTGGTGGTCGAGAAGATGCGCAGCCGCTTTTCCCACGAGGCGCTGGCGGAGGCTGCGGAGGTGAAGCCGAGATGAAGGTCGCTGCGCGAACGAAACGGACAGCGCAGCTGCCTAGGCTGCGGTCCATCAGGCTGCGGATGACGCTGTTGGGAGTGGCGACGGCGCTCGTGGCCACGGCGGGCATGGCGGCGGTCAACGTCGTGCAGGTGCAGCGGCAGATTGTCCTGGCCAAGCAGGATTCACTGGCGCTGGCGGCGGAGAGTCTGGCCAAGGCGTGTGAGTTGCCGTTGACTGTGGGCGACACCGAGGAGCTGCAGCGCATTCTGCATGCGTTCGTCTCGGAGAAAATACTTTTCGCTGCGGTGTACGACGCCAAGGGCGTGCAAGTGGCGGCGGCGCTGGAGGAGCGCAAGACCGATCCGCATCTGCTCGACACCGCGAGGCGGGCGCTGCTGGGGATGAAGGACGACAAGGGGGTTCTGACCGCGTCGCAGGTGGTGCGGTCGTTGACGTCCTCGAGCGAAGCGGGCGACTTTGCGCCGCTGGGCGACGCGGCGTCGGCGAAGGCGGGGCGACACGACGCGGCGGAAGAGGTCGGGCGCGTCGTCGTCGGCGCGTCCCTGGCGGACGCTGCGGCGATCGCGCGTCGGCACGCTGTGACGACGCTGTGCATTGGCGCCGCGGTGGCGGCGGTGACGGCGCTGCTCTTCAGTCTGATCGCCCACCGCTGGGGTAGAAGATTGGGAGCAATCGCCAAGGCGGCGGCGCTGTTCGGCGAGGGCCGGTACGACGCGCCGCTTCCAGCGGCGGGCGACGACGAGATTGGCGCCGTCGCCCAGGCGTTCGAGACCATGCGCAGCAGGGTGCTGCAGCGCGACCAGGAGCTGCGCGAGCTCAACGTCTCGCTGCAACGTCGTGTGGAAGAGCGGACGGCGGAGCTGCAGCGGGCCAAGGAGCGCGCCGAAGCCGCCAGCAGGGCCAAGACCGAGTTTCTCGCCAACATGAGCCATGAAATCCGCACGCCCATGACCGCCATCATGGGGTACGCGGAGATGCTGGACCAGGCGCTGCGCTCCGGGGGATCGCTCGATGAAGCCCGCGAGGCGGCGTCGATCATTCGGAGAAACGGCTCCCATCTGCTCGATATTATCAATGATATTCTGGACCTGTCGCGCATCGAGGCGGGCGCCTTGCAGATTGAGCAGGCTCAGGTGGACATTGTTTCGCTGATCGAGTCGGTGCTGTCGCTGATGCAGGTGCGGGCTGTGGAGAAGGGGCTTGCGCTTCGCGCTGAGGCGCAGACGCCCGTCCCCCGGACGGTGCAGAGCGATCCCTTCAGGCTCAGGCAGATTCTGGTCAATCTCGTGGGCAACGCGATCAAGTTCACCGAGCACGGAGAAGTTCGCATTCGCCTGGCACTGCTTCGCCAGCGCAGCGGGAATCTGCTGCGCATCAACGTCGAAGACACAGGCGTGGGGATTCCGCTGGAGAAGCAGCGTATTCTCTTCGAGCCTTTTACGCAGGCTGACGCGTCCACGACGCGGCGCTACGGCGGGACCGGCTTGGGGCTGCACATCTCCCGCAGGCTGGCGCGGATGCTGGGCGGAGATATTCAGGTGGCGTCGCTCCCTGGCGAGGGAAGCGTATTCTCCGTCATCATTCCCGCGGGAAGCTGCGCCGAGGCGGCGTTGACGCAGCCTCGCTTTGGCCAGGGCGTGCGCAGTCAGGAGGACGAGCGCGGTAGTGAGGAAGCGGAATCGCTTCAGCCGCTGGCGGAGGCGAAGCTGTTGCTGGCTGAGGACGGCCCTGACAACCAGCGGCTCATCGGCCATATTTTGCGCAAGGCGGGCGCACAGGTCGAGATCGTCGAGAACGGCAGGCTGGCGGTCGAACGCGCGCTGGAGGCGATCAAGCGCAACGAGCCGTTCGATCTCATCATTCTGGACATGCAAATGCCCGAACTGGACGGATACGGCGCAGCGCGGGCGCTGCGGAGAATCGGGCTGGAAACGCCCATCCTGGCGCTGACCGCCCACGCGATGCAGGGGGATCGGGAGCGTTGCGTCGAAGCGGGCTGCGACGACTACCGCACCAAGCCCATCGATCGCCAGGGGCTCATCGCTGTGTGTGTTGCACTGCTGGACAAGGCTGGGCGCGCCGTAGACGACGAGGCGCAGGCTGCGTGACAGCGGGGCGTTGCGGGCGGCTGCTGCGTCAGCGAGAGGCAGCGTCCTCCTCGGCTCTGCGCAGCAGCCATTCGTAGGCGCCGAGTCTTTCGGGCGAATCGGGCGGGGCGTCGGGGGGAGGCAGGCGTTTGCGCCACCGGCCGCTGGGGAGCAGTTCCCATCCGCCTCGGCAATCGCGCAGCTTGGCCTGCACGATCTCGTGGAGTCGGGCGCGCAGGGTCTGGTCTCTGACGGGAACGACCGCCTCGACCCGGGCGTCCAAGTTGCGATGCATCCAGTCGGCGGAGCCTATGAGCCATTCGCCTTCGAGGGGGTCCTCTCGCCCCTGCGCGAAGTGGTAGATGCGCGAATGCGACAGGAATCGTCCCACGACGGAGACGACGCGGATGCGTTCGCTGGCGTCGGCGACGCCCGGTCTGAGGCAGCAGAATCCCCGCACGAGCAGGTCCACCTGCACGCCTGCGCGTGAGGCGTCGTACAGCTTGTGGATGATTTCCTCGTCCTGCAGGGCGTTCATCTTGGCGACGATGCGCGCGGGGGCGCCGCTGCGGGCGTGGTGGATTTCCGCGTCGATCAGCTCGAGGAACCGTCTGCGCATGTTCGCGGGCGCCACGAGCAGGCAGCGGTAGTCGCGCTTGAGCGATCGGCCGGTGAGGTAGTTGAACAGATCGACGACGTCCGCGGTGATGTCGGGGTCGCAGGTGAGCAGGCCGACGTCTGTGTACTGCTGTGCGGTGAGGGAGTTGTAGTTGCCTGTGCCTATGTGCGCGTAGGCGCGCAGTCTGTTGGGCGCGTCGCGCTCCTGCCGCACCACAAGGGCCATTTTCGCGTGCGTTTTGAGCCCCAGCACGCCGTAGGCCACGTGGACGCCTGCGTCCTCCAGCTGTTGGGCGATCTCCATGTTCGCCACTTCGTCGAAGCGGGCCCGCAGCTCGACCAGGCAGGCGGCTTGCTTGCCCGCCTCGGCTGCGCGGATCAGCTCAGGGACGAAGGGCGAGTCGCGACTGGTGCGGTAGAGCGTTTGTTTGATGACGAGCGTGGCGGGATCGTGCGAGGCGGTTCGGATGAATCGCTCGACGCTGGCGGCGAACGACTCGTAGGGATGGCGCACGAGGAGATCCCCCTGCCTGACGATGGAGAAGATGTCCGCCTCGTCGTCGGCGAGTCGGGCGGGAACGACGGGTCGGTGGGGGGGATAGTGCAGATCGGGCCTGTCGATGGCGGCGATTTCGAAGAGGTCGGCGAAGTGCAGGCAGCCCGGCCTGCGGTACACGTCGCGCTCGTCCAGGCCGATCTCCCGGACCACGAAGGAGAGCAGCTCGGGATTGGGATGCTCGCCCGTCTCCAGCCTGACGGGCTCCGCGAAGCGGCGTTCGCGCATCTCCTCCTCGACGGCGGCGAGCAGGTCGTCGGCGCCCTCGGCTTCGTGCTCGATGTCCGCGTTGCGGGTCAGACGGAAGGGCATGACGGCGACGATGCGCATGCCGGGGAAAAGGTCCGCAAGGTTGTGGACGAGCACGTCGCGCAGCCTGATGAGCCTGAGGCGCTGGCGGCCTTCGATGGGCTCGCCCGGCCTGTCCACGTCCACCCAGCGGGGAAGCATCGACGGGGACTTGACGCGGGCGAAGAGCCGCTCCTTGCGCTCAGGATGCTCCAGCATCACCCCCAGGGAGACACTGAGATTGGAGATGAAGGGGAAGGGGTGGCCTGGATCGACAGCCAGGGGGGTGAGCACGGGATAGACGCTGGCGCGCGCCCACGCAGCCAATCGTCGCCGTTCCTCCTCGTGCAGCTGCTCCGGGGTGAGCAGTTCGACGCCGACGTTTCGGAGGGCTGGGAGCAGATCGGCGGTGTAGATCGCAGCTTGGTCGCGCTGCATGGCGGCGATGCGCAGGCGGATGGCGTCCAGCGTTTCGCCCGGGGTTCTGCCGTCGGGCGAGCGACGGGCCACCCCCGAGCGGATCTGCCTCATCAGGCCGCCCACGCGTTTCATGACGAACTCGTCGAGATTGGTCTCCGAGATCGCCAGGAACTTGACGCGCTCCAGCAGGGGGTTGTCCGCCTCGCTGGCCAGGTGCAGCACGCGGGCGTTGAAGTCCAACCAGGAAAGCTCGCGGTTGATGGGAGCGGGATCCGACAACGAGGAGGGGGTGGTCGACGTTCCCGGGTCGCCCAGCGTCAGGGCCGCGTCCTGGCTTGTGTCAAGCATGCGCAGAGGGCGCGCAGGGAGCGGCGTTGCGGTCGGGCCGTTGTGTCGTCCGCGAGCGGGCATCGAACGCCTGGCGCCTCCTAGACGGTGCATCGGCCAACGGGCGAGGACGCTTGGGCGCGCTCACGCTCCCGCCACGGGTCGGGGGAGGGGCGGTAGACGGCGTGGCAGCCTGGCGCCTCCGTGACGCCCACTGCAATGAGGCGGGCTGAGGCGGAGACGGCGGGCAGCGACTTCGCCAGCGCCTCGTGCACCACCAGGGCGACGCGCTCGGCTGAGGGATTGCACCTGTCGAAGGGAGGGGTCGCGTTGAGCGAGCGGTCCTTCCAGGGCTCGACGATCCGTTCGAGCAGCTGCTGCAGCGCATGGAAGTCGCAGACCAGGCCGTCGCTGTCGAGCTCTTCGCTGGCCACGGTCGCGCTGACGCGCCACTGGTGGGTGTGCTCGGGCTCGCGTGTGCCTGCGATCGTCAGCGCGTGCGAAGCGGGAAACTCGATTTCCACAGTGATTTCGTGCACGCAGCGAGTATACGAGTCGCTGGCGACGGGTTGCGGCTATTCTTCACCGTGTTCTCGAGCGGCGAGGGGAGGCGAGGGACAGAGTGAGCGTCCGCGGCGCAGGAGGGCGGCGATGCGCACGAACGAAGAGCAGCTCATCGTTTCCGTCAGCGGCATGCGGGGGGTCTTCGGGCGAGGGCTTGCGCCCGAGGCTGTCGTCCGCTATACAGCGGCGCATCTTCGCCAGATCTTCGCGCAGCATGGAGGCTCGTGCAGGCCCGGGGCGCGGTTCGTGCTGGCCCGGGACGGGAGAAGAGGAAGCGACGCGGTCCGCGACATCGTCGGCGCCACGCTGCGCCTGGCGGGGCTGAATGTGGTGGATGTCGGCGTGGCCATGACGCCCACCGCGGGGGTCATGGTCAGGCATCACGACGCTTGCGGCGGTTTTGTCGTCACCGCAAGCCACAATCCCCAGCCCTGGTGCGGCGTCAAGCCGATCACCTGTGAGGGCAAGGCGCCGACCCCCTCCTGCGCGGCCAAGCTGCGCGAGTTGTTCGAGCGTGGCGTCGCGCTGCAGCAGTGGGCGGAAGTGGAGCGGCTTGGGGAGTCGGACGCTGATGAGACCGCTGCCCACGTGCACACCGCTGCGGTGTTGGCGGCGGTGGAGCAGGTGTGTCCGCTCGAGACGATCAAGGCCCGCGCGGGCGCCGCTGCGGTCGACAGCGTCAACGCCTCGGG
>CAYPBL010000005.1:10776-19173 GCA_964408965.1 uncultured Phycisphaeraceae bacterium
GCGGCGCCGTCGTCGTGGCCAACCAGTCCACCAGCAGGATGGTCGAGGATGTGGCGGCTCGCTTTGGCGCCCGCGTCGTGCGAGCCAAGGTGGGCGAGGCCAACGTCGTCGAGGCCATGGAGCGCGAGGGCGCGGTCATCGGCGGTGAAGGCAACGGGGGGGTGATCTGGCCGAGGGTCGTGCTGATCCGCGACAGCCTCTCGGCCATGGCGCTCACGCTGGCGCTGATGGCCCGGACGCAGCGGCCCGTCAGCGCCCTGGCGCAGGAGCTTCCCGAGTACGCCACGGTGAAGACGAAGATGCCCCGTCCGGAGCATGTGGAAGCGGCGCTGGAGCGTGTGGCGGGACGGTTTGAAGGCGCCGCGATCGACCGCAGCGACGGCGTGCGCGTGGACCTGTCCGACAAGAGAGCCTGGGCGCAGGCGCGGGCGAGCAACACCGAGCCCATCGTGCGCGTTATCGCTGAGGCGCCCTCGCGCGACGAAGCGGAGCGGTTGATCAGCGTGGTGCGCGAAGCGGTGGCGGGAAGCGCGGTGTGAGCGAGCTGCGGGCGTGGGTGGTCGAGGCGGCGGATGGCGGCGCGGCGCTGGTGCGCGTCAAGGCAGTTCCGGGCGCAAGCAGAAACGCTGTGGCGGGGCTGCTGGGCGACAGGCTCAAGGTCCGCGTGGCGGCGCCTGCGGAAGGGGGCAAGGCCAACGAGGCCATCGCGGCGCTGCTGGCCCGGCGCCTGGGCGTGGGAAGACGCGACGTGCAGCTGGTCGAGGGCCCGACACAGCCGCGCAAGACCTTTCGCGTCGAGGGGCTCTCTCCCGCGGAGGTCGCTGCGAGGCTCAATATCGCAGGACCGCGCGCACCGTCGTGAAGGGGGCGAGCTTCTCCGCGCCCTTGAGCGCGGTCAGTTCGATGAGCACCGTGGCGCCGACGATCTCGCCCTGGAGCTGGCGGATCAGCTTGCAGCAGGCCTCCATGGTGCCGCCTGTGGCCAGCAGGTCGTCCACCAGCAGCACCCGCTGGCCTGGCTGCAGAGCGTCGGTGTGGATCTCCACGCGGTCCTGGCCGTATTCGAGGCCGTATTCGATCTGGTGGGTCTCGTAGGGGAGCTTGCCCGGCTTGCGGATGGGGACGAAGCCGGCGCAGAGCGCCTGGGCGACGGCGGCGCCGAAGATGAAGCCTCGACTCTCGGCGCCCACGACCAGCTCCACACGCTCCTTGCGGTAGGGGTTGGCCATGAGTTCGACAGCCAAGGCCAGCGCAGCGGGGTCAGCCAGCAGCGGCGTGATGTCCTTGAAGACGATCCCCTCGTGGGGAAAGTCGGGGATGTCGCGGATGAGCTGGCTGAGCTGCTCCATGTGTGCGTCGCTCCAGCTTGGTGAAGGCGGCGCGTAGACTACCGCCTATGGGAGACGCCAGGCGAGCCAAACCTGCGCTGGAGGTGGTCGAGCCCATCGGAGCGCGGGTGCTCATCCGCAAGGACGAGGACCGCAAGCAGACCAAGTCGGGCCTGCATTTGCCTGACAAGATCGAGATCCCCACGCTCACCGGCCGCATCGTCGCGGTCAGCGCGCAGGTCGAGCACGACGAGGACTACCCCATCAAGCGCTACGACCGCGTGCTCTTCAATCCCAAGCAGGCCATTCCTGTCGACTTCGAGGGAGACAACAGGCTCTTTGTCGTGCCCGTCGAGGACGTGGTTGCGGTCTTCCGGCGCGACGCGGACGGACAGGGATGAAAGGCCCGCTCGGCCTTGCTGTTCCTGCGCTGCGTCTGCAGCGGCGAGCGGACCTGCCTGCGTCGGTCGCGGTCAGGCCGCCTGGCTCCAAGAGCCTGACCAACCGGGCCCTGGCGCTGGCGGCGCTTGCCCGGGGCGGGTCCACGCTCACAGGCGCCTCGGTCGAGGCGGGCGACGGCGCAGCCATACTGGCCGGGGCTGCGGCGCTGGGCGCGACGATCCGCCGCGACGGCCTGACGTTGCGCGTCGAAGGCGCAGCGGGAAGACCCGCAGGGGGGGGCGTCGTCGACGCGGCGGAGTCCGGGACGACGGCCCGCTTCCTCGCGGCCGCTGCGGCGCTGGGGAGCGAGCCGACGACGGTGACGGGCAGGCCCAGGCTGCGACAGCGGCCCATGGCGCCCCTCTTCCAGGCGCTGCGGCAGGCGGGGGCGCACGTCGAGGCTGATGAGGGCGATCGCCTACCCGCTCGGCTCTGGGCAGGCAGGGAAGGGCTGCGCGGCGGGTCGGTCGCGCTCCCTGGCGACGTGTCGAGCCAGTTCCTCTCCGCCCTGCTCCTGATCGGCCCCTGGTGCAGGGAGGGGCTGACGGTCGAGCTGACCACGCCGCTGGTGAGCAGGCCCTACGTGGCCATGACCGTCGCGCTGCTGCGGCAGGTGGGGGCGCGCGTCGAGCAGCCTGAACCGCAGCGCTACGCCGTCGAGCCGACGGGCGTCGACGGCTTTGCTCTGGCGATCGAGCCCGACGCCAGCGGAGCGATGGTCTTCGCTGCAGCGGCGGCGCTGCTGCCTGGGATGGAGGCGAGGGTCGAGGGCGTGGGATCGGCCTCATTGCAAGGGGACGTCGCCCTGCTCGGCGCGCTGGAGGCGATGGGGGCGCGCATCGAGCTCGAAGAGGACGCCTTTCGCTGCAGTCAGGGCGCCTGGCCGCTGCGGCCCGTCGACGTCGATCTGACGGACATGCCCGACCAGGCCATGACGCTGGCGGCGCTGGCGTGCTTTGCGGACGGCCCTTCCACGCTGCGCGGCCTGGGCACGCTGCGCGACAAGGAGTGCGATCGTCTCGAGGCGACGGCTTCGGAGCTGGGCAGAATCGGCGCCCGCGTCGAGATCGTCGAGCGCGACGCTGCGCGGGGCTGCGACGAGGCGCTGCGCATCGAGCCGCCTGCGGGCCTGTGGCGCCAAGACGCGCTCGAGCGGCCCGTGCGCTTCAGGACGCACAACGACCACCGCATGGCCATGACGCTGGCGCTTCTTGGGCTGCGGCTGTGGGGCGTGGAGATCGACGATCCTGCCTGCGTCGCCAAGACCTACCCGACCTTCTGGGAGGATTTTACACAGCTGGCCCTGGTCGAGCCCGTCGGCTGAGCGTCGCGGTGCGCGACGCGCAGCTTGGCGAGCTTGCGGGGCGAGAGGCGGTCCTCCTTGAGCAGCGCGACGTCGGGCTGCACGGCGCAGCGGGCCTGCTCCTGCGCGACGGCCTCGAGCAGCTCGGCGGGGGCGCCGTCGGGCAGCTCGAGCGTGCAGCCCGCGTCCAGCAGCATGCGCAGCGTCGTTCGCGCGTCGCTCCCCCTGGTCAGCAGATAACCGTCGACGAAGAGCGAGTTGGCGGGTCCCATGGCCTGGGCCTGCAGCGAGCGCAGGTGCTCCTCGCGCCCCGCTGCGACGCGGATCTCCGCGGAAGGGTTGAGCAGCCTGGCGACGCAGAGCACGCGCAGACAGAAGCGGGGCGTCAGCGGCGCACCCTGACAGATCGGCTCCGCCACGCGGTTGCCGGGAATGGGCAGCAGGAAGTTGACGGGGATCGACGCCGCCTGCGCCTCCCGCAGGGCCAGCAGCGTCTCGACGACGTCCTCGTGCGTCTCGCCCATGCCGACGATCAGCCCCGAGCACAGCGCAAGGCCCGCGGCGCGCGCAGCCCGCAGCGTGCGCAGACGGTCCTCGTAGGTGTGCGTGGTGCAGATGCTCGGGTAGTGGGCGCGCGAGGTGTTGAGGTTGTGGTTGAGTCTGTCCAGGCCCGCCTCCTTGAGCCTGCGGGCCTTGGCCTCGTCGAGCAGCCCTGCGGAGAGGCACGTCTGCAGGCCGTAGCGCTCCTTGACCTGGCGTATGCAGCGGGCCATGCGCTCGATGTCGCGATCGTCGGGGCCGCGGCCGGAGAGGACCATGCAGTAGCGGTAGGCGCCGCTGGCCTTGGCGCGGGCGGCCTCCTGCAGGATCTCCTCCTCGCTCTTGAGCGTGTAGGGCTGGATGGGCGCCTTCGAGGCGCAGCTCTGGCCGCAGTAGCCGCAGTCCTCGGGGCAGGCGCCGTTCTGCACGTTGTGGAGCATGTGCAGCTGCACCGCGCAACCCCAGAACCGCTGTCGCGCCTGTGTGGCCACGTGCAGGGCGAGCGTGAGGGGGACCTGCTCCGTCAGCGCCGCCAGGGCGTCGGCGCGGTCGATGGGCTGGTCGTTCAGGGCGCGCTGGAGCCAGCTGCGGGCGCGGTCGAGCCAATCGACGCTCTCGGCGGGCGCAGCTTCGGGGGAGAGGACGTCGGCCTGCATGGCGCCCAGTCTATCGGGGCTCGGGGAGCTGCGCGGAGCGGGGCCGCTCCGCGACGATGCCGTACGTCTCGGGTCTGCGGTCGCGCAGGAAAGGAAAGAGCAGCCTGGCCCGGTCGAGCGTCTCCTTCGAGAGCGTCGCCAGGGCGAAGGCGTCCGCTTCGTCGGCCAGCTGCGCGACGACCTCGCCCAGCGGGTCGACGACCATGGACCGGCCGATCATTGTCAGCGGCGGCTCCGGGCCTGCGCGATTGGCCATGACGATGTAGACGCCGTGGGTCACCGCTGCGGCGCGGGCCTCGAGCTCGTAGACGGCGGCGAAGGGCTCGTCAGCAGCGACGGCGGTGGGGATGAGCACCGCCTCGGCGCCCTGCAGGACGTGGGCGCGGAAGACCTCGGGAAAGTGCCTGTCGTAGCAGGTGGCAAGGCCGAAACGCCAGCCGTCGAGCTCGAAGACCTTGTAGTCGTCCCAGCCTGGCGCGTAGTAGAACTTCTCGTTGTAGCCCGGCTCCTCGGCCAGGTGCATCATGCGCTGGGCGCCGACGAAGCGGCCCTGACGGTCCACGACGACCGAACAGTCGAAGCGCAGCCGCTCGGGCGAGCGCTCGTAGTGGTTGTAGACGATGTGCACGCGGTGGCGCTCCGCCAGGGCCTGGAACCACTCGAGGGTCGGCCCGGGGAGGGGCTCAGCGAGCTCGAAGAAACGCGGCTCGTGCGGAATGCGCGGGAAGAAGTGCAGGATGGACATCTCGGGCAGGACGACGAGGTCGGCCCCTGCGTCGGCTGCGCGGGCGACGAGGTCGGCTGCGCGGGCCTTGTTGGCGCGGACGTCCTCCGTGTTGTGCACCTGAGCCGCTGCGACGCGCATGACGGACGCTCCTGGTGATGGACGAGCCAAGGCGTGGGGCGCGCATGCGCGCTACGTCGTGCGCCGCGCGCCAAGGCCCAGAGCATAGGCGACGGAGCAGGCCAGAAACATCGCGCCAAAGACCGCCACCACCGCAGGGCCGACGGGAAAGTCCCACAGCGCAGCGGCGACGAGCCCTCCCAGCGACCCCGCCAGGCCGAAGCCCCAGCCCGCAAGCAGCCGAGTGGCGAGCGTGCGGAAAAACAGCATGGCGCAGGCGGCGGGGATGATCAGGTAGCTGAAGACGAGCAGCACGCCCGCCAGCTTGACCGAGCTCGTCACGACCACGCCAAAGGTCGCGTAGAAGAGGAAGTCCCAGAAGCGGTCCGCAGGGCCGTCGAGCCCCTCGGCGCGGGAAAGGGCGAAGAATCGGCGGCGAAAGAGCGCGTGCACGATCGCGACGCCTGAGTAGATGCTGGCGGTCTTGATGATGTCGTGCCAGGAGACGAAGAGGAGCCTTCCCGTGAGCATGTGCTCGATCTCGTCGCGCTCCGTGGCGCTCTTGGAGAGGACCAGGATCGCTGCAGCGGAACAGACGGCGTAGACGATGCCGATGACCGCCTCCTGCGGCACACGGCGGTCCTTGAACCGGCCGACGGCGAAGAGCGCAGCCCCTGCGAGCGTGAAGCCCAAAGCGGCGAAGTAGTTGGCGGTGGAGTCGACAGCCAGGCCCACCGTGGCGCCGACCGCTGCGCCCAGCGCAGCGACCTGCGCCAAAGCGAGGTCCACGAAGATCACCTCGCGCATCAGCACGTGCAGGCCGAGATAGCAGTGAATGCCCGTGAGGATCACGCAGGCCAGCAGCGGCAGCGCGAGGATCGACATCAGTTCGCTGGCGGTGTTCATGGCTGGGATCGCTCCGACAGAGCGCCGGCGGAGGCGGGCGAGATGCCTGCCTGCTTGAACGCGTCGATGAGTCGATCGACGTTGGTCTCGAAGAGGGAGAAGTAGTCGTCGGCGCCGGGGACGCCTTTCACGTTCGTCGCCAGGACGACCGCGACGCCTCCTGCGCGGCTGGCCATGTCCCTGGCCACGCGCAGGGGGTTGTACTGTTCGACGACGACGACCTTGACGCCCGTGTCGCGCATGGTCTGGACCAGCTGGTTGATGTGGCCGGGGCCTGGCGAGAGGCCGGGCTTGGGCTCCACCTCGCCTGCCTTGACAAGGTGAAAACGCCTGCGGAAGTAGGGCCAGGAGCGGTGGTAGACGACGATGGGCGTTCCCGCGTACGGGGCCATCTTCTCGACGAGCCGCTGCGTCAGCGCCTGTACCTCCTGCGTGAAGCGGGCGAGGTTGGCGTCGTAGTCGCTGGCGTGCGCGGGGTCGACGCGTTTGAGGGCCTCGGCGATGGTGTGGGCGCAGATGGGGCCGTTGAGCGGGTCGAGCATGTAGTGTGTATTGCCGTAGACGTGGATGTCGCCCTGCGCTCGGCTCAGGGCGCCGCGAGGGGGGACCTCCAAGAGCTCGATCCCCTGGGAGCAGTCGACGTACCCCTCACCGCCGGGGAGCAGTCTGCGGTTTCTGCCCGTGCGCAGCAGCTGCGGGACCCAGGGCTCCGCGTCGAGCCCTGCGTGCACGAAGAGGTCGGCCCGTCGCAGCTTGACGACGAAGCTGGGCTTGGGCGGGACGTTGTGCACGTCCTCCTTGCCTTTCATGAGGGACTGGACGCGCACGTGCTTGCCGCCGATGCGCCGGGCGATGTCGGCAAAGGTGGGTGTGGTCGTCACGATGCGGATCGGGGCGGCGACAACGGGGGCGCGTGACAGAGCAAGCGCCAAGCCTGCGATTCCCATGGTTTTCAACATGTTCATGATGCGATTCCTCTTCAACGGTTGACCCAGTACGGGTGCGGAGGATGGGCTCCGATGACGAAGGTGAACTGCAGGAGGAAGTTGTTTTCGTCGTCCCAGCCTGCAGCGGTCTCGAACTCGCGGTGCTGGTACTCGAAGCGCAGCCGCAGGAACTCCGTCAGGTACCAGGTGAGATAGGGGGAGACGGCCCAGTCGCGGTCGCCCGGGCCGCGGAACTCGTCGTTGGGGAACTCGGTGTAGTCGAAGCGGACGCCTGCGTACCAGTTCTTGTCGAACTGGTATTGGGCGAAGGTGTAGGCGCCGACGCTGCTGTTGCGAAAGCCGCCGTCGCTTTCCAGCACGTCGTTGTCGGCGAAGTAGAGCTCGGTCTGCCAGAGGAAGCTGCGCAGGTCCGGGGCGTTTTCGTCGGGAAGCTTGAGCGTGGCGTCGACGCCGAAGACGTTGGCGTCGAAGTTGGTGTTGGGGGCGGTGCGGGCGTAGAGGTAGGAGCCTCCCAGCTCGAGCGAGCCGTAGTCGCCCACGTCGGTGAACCATTTGAGGTGGGCCAGGTAGGCGGGGTTGACGGCGTCGGGGCCGCCCAGAATGGGGGATTCCTCCCCGCCGTCCGCATTGACGATCTCGCCGGTGAGCTCGATGAACTGGTCCCAGGGGTTGGGAACCAGCCACGAGACGCTCACGCCGACGGTCCCGAGCCCTTCGGGCCCGAGGAAGGCCTGCGTGGCCAGCGGCCTGGTCACCTGCGGCAGGTCGTGCGTGTGCAGCACGTTGTTGACGCCGAAGGCGTTGCGGAACTTGCCGACCTTGGCGGTGAGGTCGAAGGGCAGCGAATGGAACGAGAGGTAGGCCTCCTCGAGGTCGGTGTTGGTGGAGACGTCGGTTCCCTGGTCGGTCGAATCGATCTCTTCACCAAAGGACAGGATGAAGACGCCGTCGACGAAGGGGGCGATGGCGGCGCGGGCGTCGAGCTCGAACTCCCGCAGGTTGAAGCGGTTGAAGGCGTCGTTGTCGCTGTTGGTCGAGAGGCTTGCGCCGAGGTCGCCGAAGACGGTGATGGCGGGGTTGTAGAGGTTGCCCTGGCCGAGCGTGGGTTGTGCGTTGGAGACCGCAGCGGAGGCGTCGTAGCGCAGCTGCGCCTGCGGCGGAAGCGCAGGAGGAGTGGCAGGCTGCGGCTGTGGTTGGGGCTGGGGCGCAGTGGTCGGGGGCGGCGCAGCGGCTGGAGAGGAAGGAGCCTTGGCGGGGGAGGCGCCTTCGAGCCGCTGCCGCAGCTGGCGAATCACCTGTTGATCGGCCTGCCGCTGTCGCTCGAGCGCGTCGACGCGCTCCTGCAGGCGCCTGAGCTGTTCGAGCAGCTCGGCGGGAGTCGGCGTGGCGTGGCCGTTCTTGGGTTGGGCGTCCTTGGTCTGGGCGTCCTTGG
>CAYPBL010000005.1:19273-49910 GCA_964408965.1 uncultured Phycisphaeraceae bacterium
GGCGTGGCCGTTCTTGGGTTGGGCGTCCTTGGTCTGGGCGTCCTTGGGTTGGGCGACGAGGGTGGGCGGCAGGCAGAGGGTTGGCGCCGCCGCTGCGAGCGCTCCGCACAGCGGCGCAGCGCAGGACAATCTGAGCATTGTCTGGACTCCAATATCTATGTGGTGCAATACACGATGTTCGCCGCCGTCTGGCGCGGACGTCGTGACAGACGCCTGGACGGACGGGCGGGACGCTTGCGTCGCTGCGAAGGCGACTTCCGCGGAGCAGCGGGATTCAGGCGGGGGGCGCGCGAGGCGAGGGACTGCTGAGGGAGCGGTCTGGGGCGCCTACGGCGACGGTGCGCGGCGCGCGTCGAGGCCACGGCGCTGGGGGCGCGCATGTCCACGCAGCTGGCGCCGGGGCGCCGTGATGGAGCTGCGACTGGCACAGCACGCAGCGGTGGTCGTGTCGGGGCTCGTGGCGATGACGCAGCGGCGCGGGCGCGGGGGGGAGGTCAGCTGTCCCGTCCGGGAAAGAGGAAGCCGCTGCAGCGATGTCTTCCACTGCAGGGCCGGTGCAGAGGGCCTGCGCAGGATCGTTGCGCGAGGTCCCGATCACCACGTGCGCAGCGGGACCAGCGGTCAGCACCCCCACCACTGCAGCAAGCAGCCACGGGATGACGCCACAGCGCCGCATCGGACGGAGCATACCGACTGGGTCGCGACGCGCGGCGCCTGAGGGGAGATCCCTGCGGCGCTGGTGGGAGAGTGGGAAAGAGGATTCAGGCGGGGTGTGGTCTGCTGCGGGGAATCGCCACGCTCATCGTGGGGATGCGCTCCAGCGGCGAGTCGAATCGCAGCGCGACAGCGTTGTCCTGCGTGGTGCGGACGACCACCGCTGGACGCATGGCGTCTTCGTCCAAGACGTCCTCCCCCAGCCAGGCGAGTCCTACGACGACGCGGTCGCCCACAGCCAGGTCAGCTCCGCCGCTGCGGAGGAGGGCGCCTGTGGGGGAGACGTTGACGCTTTCGACAGCCAGGTATTCCCCCGTCTCGACGCAGCGGAGCTTGCCTTTGCGGTGCAGGGGGATGCGCACAGCGCTGCGGCGCTCGGGACGGGGTTGGCGCGGTGTGGGGGGCATCGGCGTGCAGACTCCTTGTCGCGGGGCGCAGACGGTGAGGCGTGGTCTCGCCCCCTGCGCCAGCGTCTCTATCGGGTCCTGTGCCTCGCGTGTTGCAGGGGACGGCTGGCGCGAGGGGGGCAGGTCCGATCAGTCTGTTGCGGACGCACGGGAGCAGCCGATAACCCTGCAGCATGGGCGCTGTGTCGACGGCATGGAAGGAGGGGAGACGGTGCGCCGTCAGCGCGCTGGTTCCCACCTGCGGCAGGGAGAAGGCTGTGGCGCGATGCGTCGCGCTGTTGGCGCGGCAGCGCCTCGAGGAGCCTTTCGAGGTCGTCGTGGGTGTGGACGGCCCAGCGGCGGGGCTCGCTGAGCGGCTGCGGAGGCTGTGGCCTGCGGGTGGCGACAGTCGGTTGCGCGTGCTCGAGCTCCCCCGCATGGGCTACATCGCGGTGCGCAGGAGGCTGCTGCTCGAAGCGCAGGGGGAGCTGGTCCTCTCCCTCAACGACGACGTCGAGCCCGAGCCCGGCCTGCTGGCTGCCCACATCGATCGCCACCGACAGGCGAAGCGCGAGCGGGGCGCGCTGACGGTGGTCGTCTCCGGACGCTCCCCCTTCGTGCGCTTCCGCGACGAGACGCTGCTGGAACGGCTCGTCCGTGAGACGAACATGGTCTTCTTCCAGCGGACGGCGAGCGACGACCCGTGGCGGGATTTGGGGTATCGGCAGGCCTTTGGCCTCAACGTGTCGTTTCCGCGCGCAGCGGCGCTGGAGGCGGGGGGCTTTCCGGAGCTGCGCAGGGCCTACGGCTACGACGACATCGAGCTGGCCTGGCGGCTGTCGCGCAGGTTCGGGGCGCCTGTGCTCGACGAGCCCAGAGCCCGCGCCCCGCACCGCCACCGCATGGGCGCCGAGGACCTGCTGCGCAGAGAGCGGCTGCTCGGCCGCTGCGCCTGGCTCTACGCCCAGGTGAACCCCGCATTCGCCATCGAGCTCTTCGGCCAGGACCTGCGCGACGAGCGGACGCGCAGCAAGGGACGGATGTTCGTCGAGCTCACCGCCCGCGACGCAGCGAGGCAGGAGGCGACGCTGCGGGCTCTGGAGCGGCTTCCCGCGGAGGCCGTCGCGACGGCGCCTGAGGCGGCGGGCGCGCTGCTCGAGGCGCTTTCCCAGCAGTGGACGACGCTCAAGCGCAGGCTCTGGTGGGAGGGCGTCTTGGAGGCGGCTGCTGCGGGGACTGGCCTCGAGGAGGGCGCAGACGGCGAGTCGGCAAGGAAGGCGCCGCTGCTGCAGGCAGGCTGCGCATAGGATTGGCCCCCATGCAGCTGCACATGTGGCAACCGCCCATTCCCGACGAGTACACCCGGGCCTCGCCCGAGGAACTGTCGCGCAGGATCGAGGACCGCAGACGCCAGCTGGGCGAGCAGCTGGTCATTCTCGGCCATCACTACCAGACCGACGAGGTCATCGCCCACGCGGACTACACGGGCGATTCGCTCAAGCTTTCGCAGCTGGCTGCGGAGCACGTGGCCCGCAGCGCGGCGCCCTACGTCGTCTTCTGCGGCGTGCACTTCATGGCTGAGTCAGCTGATCTGCTCACGCCCGACTCGACGCAGGTGGTCCTGCCCGACCTCTCCGCTGGCTGCTCCATGGCGGACATGGCGTCGTACGACGACGCTGTCGTGGCTTGGGAGCGGCTGCACGAGGCGCTGGAGGCGGAGGGCTGGCGGGGGAGGATCGTTCCCGTCACCTACGTCAACTCCTCCGCGGCGGTCAAGGCCTTCGTGGGGGCGCGGGGCGGCGCCTGCTGCACCTCCAGCAACGCTCGCGAGGTCTTCGAGTGGGCATTGGCTGGAGGAGAAACACCCCGCAAGGCGGAGGAGGACATCAAGGTCCTCTTCCTGCCCGATCAGCACCTCGGCCGAAACACCGCTGCGAGTCTTGGCCTGGATGTGCGGACGCAGACCTGCCTGTACGACCCTCGGCTCGAAAGGCAGGGCGAGCCGTTGGGGGGGCTGACGCCTGAGGAGCTGGTCGCCTCGAGCGTGGTCCTCTGGGCGGGGCACTGCTCGGTGCACAAGCTCTTCCGCCCTGAGCATGTGGAGGAGGTGCGTCGCAGCGACCCCGCGGCGCGCGTCGTGGCGCATCCCGAGTGTTGCATCGAGGTCGCTGAGCAGGCGGACTTCGTCGGCTCGACCGAGGCGATCATCCGCCTGATACGCGAGGCTGCGCCCGGCGAGCGCTTCGCTGTGGGGACCGAGGTGCACCTGGTCAACCGCCTTGCCAGGGAGGCGAAGGAGCGGGGGGTCGAGGTGCGGATGCTCAGCGGCTGCCAGTGCCTGTGCACGACGATGTACCGCATCGACCAGCCGCATTTGCTGTGGGCGCTGGACGAGCTGGCCGAGGGCAGGGTGGTCAACCGTGTGCGTGTGCATCCGGAGGCTCGTCCCGACGCGCTGCTGGCCCTGGACCGCATGCTGTCGCTGGCGAGCCCGTCCGCAGCGGCGGGGACGGGATGAGCCCCGAACAGACAGCGGCGACGCTTCCTCGCTGGAAGCAACGCGGGCCCAATGTGCTGACGCTGGCCCGGGTGGTCATGGCGGCGGCGGTCTTCGCGGCGCTGGCGTACGTCGATGCGGGGGAGCTGCGGGCGGAGGGCGTGCGCCTCGAGCTGGCGCTGGCGGCGGGGCTCTTTGTCCTGGCGGCGCTGACGGACGCCCTGGACGGGCATCTGGCCCGCAGGTGGGGCGCAGCGACGGCCTTCGGCAGGGTGGTCGACCCCGCTGCGGACAAGCTGCTGGTGCTGGGGACGTTCGCGATGCTGGCGGGGCCGGCCTTTGCGCTTCCTGCGGCGGAGGGCGGCGCCGCGAGGCTGGCTTCGGGGGTGGCGCCCTGGATGGTGGTCGCGCTCATCGCCCGCGAGCTGCTCTCGACGTCGATTCGGGCTGTGGCGGAGGGCTCGGGCGTGGCCTTCGCCGCCAACTGGTTCGGCAAGGGCAAGATGATCGCCCAGTCGCTCTGCGCGCCGCTCGTGCTGACGCTGCTGGCCTTCGCTTCGCCTGCGGCGCTCGATCAGGGCGGCTGGGCCCGCTGGACGATCGACGCAGCGGTGTGGACCATGCTCGCGGCGACGGCGGTCTCCGCGTGGCCGTACCTGCGGGCGGTGGCCCGCACCTTCGCGGTGGACGACATCGGCGCCGTGCACAGGGCGGGGGCGTCGTGAGCGGGGGGTGCCTTGGCGGCGATGCGCAGGAGGAGAGGCCAGTGCAACGGCTCAAGCGATGGTCGCTGACGTGCTTCGGTCTTGGGCTGCTGTGGCCTGCGCCGGGGACGTGGGGGTCGCTGCCCGCCGCTGCGCTGGCTTGGGCGCTGTGGGGGATGGGCCAGAGGGGCGTGGCGTACGTCGCGGCGCTGCTGGCGGTCGGCGCGCTGGCCTCGGCGGCGTGCCTGGCGTGGACGGCGCAGCACGAGCAGCTGTGCGGACGCAAGGACCCGCGGGAGATCGTCGCGGACGAAGTCGCGGGGCAGGCGCTGACGGCGCTGGCCCTTGCGCAGTGGCTGCTCCCTGCGCAGCTGGTCGAGCTGACGGGCGCCGAGCGCTGGCTCGCGGCGACGGCGCTGGCGGGGGGGGCGTTCGTGCTCTTTCGGCTCTTCGACATCGTCAAGCCGTTTCCCGCGAATCGCGCGCAGGCGCTTTCCGGGGGGCTGGGCGTGCTGCTCGACGACCTGGTGGCGGGGCTCTATGCGGGGCTTGTGACGCTGGGGGGCGCCTGGCTCGTCGTCGCGGCGCTGCTCGGTTGAGCAAGACTGGGCTCGATCTGGCCTGAGGGGCGCGACGTCTGGGCGTCGGCGTAGAGGCGGTGGACGCGCAGGCCCTGCGACTCCAGCGCGCCGCGCCGCTGCCACATGCGCTCCTCGTGCATCCAGGAGGAGACGATCACGTCCGTGGCGCCGGTGGCGGCGGCGTCGCTGCTGTGTCTGACGCGGTAGCCCCAGAGGACGCGTCCGCGCTGGGCGGGGTCGTCGTCGAGCACCGCCACGACGGGGACGGGGCTCGAGGCGATCTGCGCAGCAAGGGCGATCGTGTGCCTGCCCGCCCCCCACAGCGCGACGCGGGCCTCGGGGCGCTTGCGCGCAATGCGCTCGAGCCTCTGGGCGAAGCGGGCGCCGGCGTCGTCGGGGACGGAGCCTGCGCCCTGTGCGGTCGAAGGCGCCGTGAAGGCGCACGGCAGCCACGCAGGCCACGGGCGCGCAGGCGCAGCGGCGCAGGCGCGCAGCGTCCGCTCCACTGCGTCAAGGTGCGCCTCGAGCGAGAAGCGCGCCCGGGCGCGCTCCTGGCAGGCGCGCGACATGGCGGCGATCGTCCGGGGAGCGCGGGCCAGGGCTGCGACAGCCTCGGCGAAGGCTTCGCCCGCTGCGCGCTCGTCCGCCTCGGGGGCGACGTCGACGAGCGCGCCCGTTTCGCCGTGCTCGACCGCCTCCGCGGCGCCCGAGACGGCGCGGGCCACGACAGGTGGAGAGCCAGCGGCCAACGCCTCGAGCATCGAGACGGACAGCCCCTCGAAGCGCGAGGGCAGCACGAACAGGTCCGCTGCGCGCAGCAGCTGGGCGATGCGCGCAGGCCCTGCGGGAGCGAGCCTGCGCGCCTGGGGCATGCCGGCGAGGCGCCCGTCGATCTCGTCGTGCGCAGGGCCGTCGCCCACCAGCGTTAGCCTGTGCGCCACGCCTTGGGCGCTGAGCCGCTGGCTCATCGTCAGGAGCGCCCCGACGCGCTTCTGGTCGTGGTCGATTCTGCCCGTGTAGAGCAGCTCCAGCGGCCGGCCCTTCAGCGGTGGCTTCGTCGTCGGCTCCTCCGGGACGGGCACGCCGTAGGGGACGCGGTCGATCTCCGCTGCGCGCGTCGGCAGCGCCTCGGCCAGGGCGCTGCGCAGTTGATGGCTCACCGCGACGAACCTGCTGACGAGCGGGCTGTAGCGCGAAAGCGCAAGCAGGTCGTAGGCGGTGTCGTTGTGCAGCCAGCCGACGACGCGGAGGGCCTCGGGGTGGCTCTGCGAAAGCGCGGCGAAGACGCCGTAGCAGTCGGCGGCGAGGTTGGGGCTCGCCACGACCGGCCCTGACGCGGCCCCGGCCAGCTCCAGCAGAGCGTCGCGGTAGAGCGGCAGATACGGCGAAAGGTCGCCGTTGCAGCGCTCGAAGGGCGCAACGCCTGCGACGGGAAAGAGGCGCACACGGGGGTCCCATCGCCAGGGGACGGCGGCTCTTGCTGCGGGAACGTCGTGCACCAGTGCGCCGACGGTCCAGCCGCGTCTGGCAAGGCCGTTGGCCAGCCTTCCCGCCCAGAGGCTCACACCGCTGACGCCCATGCCGTGGGGCAGGGCGACGAGCAGCGCAGGATCGTCGCGCCCAGCCATGCTTCAGCGTATCGGCCAGCCCTTCTTCACGGCCCAAACGCGAAGCAGCCGATGTCCCCAGCACGCGGCCCAGCCATGACCAAGCCATGACCATGCGCGCAGCGGACAGGTCGGTCGCAGCCCTCCTTCCCGTAGGGCCCGGCGCGCAGCCTCGACCCCTGCTGCGGGCTCTGCGCAGCGTCCAGGAGCAGACCCAGCCGCTGGAGTCGATCGTCGTGGTCCTCAACGCGGCGCCAACAGCCTGCGCCGAGCTGATCGAGCGCGAGGCGCGCAGCGACGGACGCATCGAGACGCTCAGGCTCGACAAGCCCTCCCTCGCCCGGGCGCTCAACGCGGGGCTTGCGCGGACGAGCGCAGCCTTCCTCGCCCGCATCGACGCGGACGATTGGCGGGCGCCGAACAGCGTCGAAGCCCAGCTCGAGGCGATCGGGGCGTCGCCGCGATTGGCCGGCGTGGGCTGCGCCTTCGCGGTCGTCGACGACGCGGAAAATGTGCTGCGCGTGCAGCGGCCCCCAGCCTCGCCTGCGCAGCTTCGCTGGCGGTTGCTGCTGGGCAACGAGCTGGCCCACGGCTCCATGCTGCTGCGGCGCAAGGCGCTGCTCGATGTGGGGGGGTGGGACGAGACGCTCGAGCGCGGGCAGGACTACGCGTTGTGGCTGCGGCTGCTTGCGCAGGGCTGGAGGCTCGCTGCGGTGGAGGGCGAGCCGTTGTACTGCAGAACAGCCCCCAGGCATGTTCCGCTGGAGGGCGCCGACGAGACGCAGGCCCGCGCAGCGGCCCAGGCCCAGCTGCGGGCCTGGCGTGCGCTGCCTGCTCACCTTGGCGACGACGATCCCGCCGCCACGGCCATGGCGCTGCTGACACAGGGCCTGCGCGACCAGGCCCTGGCGCGCATCGAGCAGGCCCTGGACGAAGGACGAGTCTCGCTCGCTGCGCTGCTCGCTTGGCGGTCGATCGCCGCTGCGCGCAGCGAGGCGCAGCTGCGCAGCGAGCTCCGCGGCGCGCAGCTGACGGCGTTCGCCCTGTTGATCGATCGCGCCCGGCGCGAGGGCGCCGGCGAGTTGTGGCTGTGGGGGGCGGGGGAGACGGCCTGCGCGCTGCTGCGCAGGTGGCGCGCCGCCTGGCCCTGCGTGGCGGGGATCGTGGACGACTTCGCAGCGGGCCAGCGGCGGGGAAGCATGACCGTCGGCCAGCTGGACGATGTGCCTGCGGGCGCCCACGTGCTCCTGGCCACAGCGGCGCACGCCCGGCGCATGCTCGCAGGCGAGTCAGCTGCGGCGCTGCGGGCCCGCGGCGTGCGGATCTGGTCGATTGCGTCGGCTGACCAGGCGGAGACGTTCAGCGTCGCGACGAAGGAGATGGAGCAGCCTTGGCGGGCGACGGCGTCAGTGTGATCGTGCCCGCGTGGAACGCCCAGCGGACGCTGGCGACGGCGGTCCGCTCTGCCCTGCGCGCAGCGGAGCAGGTGGAGGTCGTGGTCGTGGACGACGGCTCGACCGACGCCACCGCCGACGTCGCCGGGCGCCTTGCGCAGGAGCACGGCTCGGTGCGCGTCGTGTCGCAGCCCAACCGCGGCCTGGCCGCTGCGCGCAACGCTGGGCTCGAGGCCGCCACGGGGCGCTGGGTGGTCTTTCTCGACGCTGACGACGCCCTGCTGCCGGGCTCGCTCGACGCAGCCCTGCGCGCAGCGGAGTCGGAGAAGGACGCAGGCGTCGTCTGCAGCTGGTGGTTCGTTCCCGAGGAGCGGTTCGACGCTGCCTGCGCCCTTGCGCAGCGAGGGGCGGACGAGCCCGAGATCGCCTTGCGCGCAGGCGCCTGGCGGGGGGCGCCCGCTGCTGGGGGCCTCGACGCTGCGGCCCTTGCGCTGCGCAACCCGGCGCCTGCGCATGCGCTGCTCACGCGGCGCACAGCCATGGGCGGGACGCGCTTCGACGAGTCGCTCGAGGCGCTGGAGGACTGGGCCTTCTGGCGGACCCTGGCGGCGAAGGGGGCGCGCTGGCGCAGCTGCGCCGTCGCGACCGCGCTGTACCGCCTGCGAAGGGGGAGCATGAGCCGCGACCCGCAGCGCATGTGCGCCGCTGCGGCCAGACTCCTCGCTCGAGCGCCCGCGCGCCGCCTGGCGCTGGCGCAGCTGGCGATCGAGCGTGCAGCGATGCGCCTCGCGGAGCAGGACGGTCCGCAGGCTCGGGCGCAGGTTCGGCGGCTGCTCCGCGGGCATGTCGAGGCGGCTGTGCGCATCGAGGCGTCGTCGCTGGGGGAGCTGCTGGCGCACGCCTTTGCGCTTGGCGCGCGGACGCCGCTGAACCACTGGCTCGAGCCCTGCGACGCATGGCTCGCCTCGCTGGCCTGGCTGCTCGACGAGCTGCAGCGCCTGGGCGTCGCCGCCGCTGCGGACCGTGAGGCGGTCGCGCAGGCCGTCGCCGCTGCGGCGGCGCCGAGCGAAGCGGTGGCCTCGAGCCTGCTCGAAGCGGCGGCCGACGCGCCGCTCATCGAGGCTGTCGGCGCCGGCGCCAACGGCCTTGCGCTGTGCCGGGAGGCGGCGCGGCGCCGTCGCAGGGTGCGGCTGCGCGACCAGCGCTGGCCCGACGCAGCGGCGCTGCAGGCGGCGCGACGTCAGCTGGCGGCGTTCGTGGAGGGGGGAGGCGTGGAGCTGGCCTCGGCGGACGCGCCCTTTGCGCCTGGCGCTGCTGTGGTCTTCACCCCTGCGCGCGGAGCGCCCCAGCGTGGCGCCCTCGCCTGGCGCGACGCCCAGCGGCGGCTGGCGGAGCAGACCGCCCGGCGCCTGCTCGCAGCCATCCGCTAGGCTGCCGCTGTGCTGCAGTTGAGCGACCTTCCCGAGTCCGTGCGCCGCGCCCTTGGCCGCGTCGAGCTGGTCGTCAGCGACGTCGACGGCGTGCTGACGGACGGGACGATCCTGCTCGACGCCAGCGGCGGTGAGGCGCGGGCCTTCAACACGAAGGACGGCCTTGGCGTCAAGCTGCTGCGCGGCGCAGGCGTGCTCGTCGCCTGGCTCAGCGCGGCGCGCGACACGGGCGTCGTTCGCGCCCGCGCTGCGGGGCTGGGCGTGGACGTCGTCGATGTGGCCCATGGCGACAAGGGGCCGCGCTTCCAGGCTCTCTGCGAGGCGCTGCAGACGGCTCCCGACAGGTCGCTGTACCTGGGCGACGACGTCAACGACCTGCCTGCGATCGAGCTGGCTGGGCTGGCTGCCTGCCCCGCTGACGCGGTTCCCTCGGTGCGGCGGGCGGTGGATCTCGTGCTCTCGCTCGAGGGCGGCAGGGGGGCGTTTCGTGAAGCGGCGGAGCTGGTCCTGCAGGCGCGGTCGAGCGGCGGTTGAAGACCGCTTTCCGCCAGCGAGCGGGCCCGGATCGCCGATAGAGCGAGCATGGCTGATCTGGCGGCGCCGTCGAGCAAGGTCCTCAGCCTCGACGCCCTTCTTGCGCTCCGAAGACGGGCAAAGCAGGATGGACGCGCGGTCGTGCACTGCCACGGCTGCTTCGACATCGTCCACCCGGGGCACATCAGGCATCTGCAGTTCGCCGCAAGGCAGGGGGACGTGCTGCTGGTCAGCCTCACCGGCGACGCGGCGATGCGCAAAGGGGACGGCAGGCCGCTGATCCCCCAGGAGCTGCGGGCGGAGAACCTCGCGGCCCTGGACTGTGTGGACTGGGTCTACATCCACCCCAGGCCCACCGCAGCGGACCTGCTCGAGCTCGTCCAGCCCGACGTCTACGTCAAGGGCAAGGAGTACGAGACCAACCGCGACCCGCGCTTCCAGCAGGAGCGACAGGCCGTCGAGGCCCACGGGGGGCGCGTGCTCTTCAGCTCGGGCGACGTGGTCTTCTCCTCCACAGCCCTGATCGCGGCGATGGAGGAGTCGGCGGATCCCTACCACGCCAAGCTCCGCAGGCTGGTGGAGGACCTGGGCCTGACGTCTGCCCGGATCGAAGAGCTCGTCGCGCGCTTCCGCAGCCAATCCGTCGTGGTGGTCGGCGAGGCCATCGTCGACACCTACGTGCTCTGCGACAGGCCCGAGATCGCGGGCGAGAGCCCCGTCATGTCGCTGCGGCCCATCGAGTGGCGCAGCTACGACGGCGGCGCCGCGGTCGTCGCCAGGCACCTGGCGGCCATGGGGGCGCAGCCAACGCTGGTGACGGCGCTGCCCCAGACGACAGAGGCCCTGGAGCTGGAGAACAGGCTGCGCAGCGAAGGCGTGCGCGTGCTCCGCGTCGCTGCGGGCAACGCTCTGCTGGAGAAGCAGCGCTTCCTCGTCGGCTCGCAGAAGGTGATGAAGCTCGACCTGCTCGAGCCGTTGTCGCTGGACGCCTCGAAGCGGGAGGAGCTGGTGGCGCTGGCGACGGAGGCGGCCCAGGGCGCCGACGCTGCGATCCTGGCCGACTTTGGGCTGGGGCTCTTCTCCCCCTCGCTCACCCCCGCCCTCTGCGCCGCTCTTCGGCCGCGCGTGCGGACGCTGGCGGGCGACGTCAGCGGCAGACGCTCCACCCTCCTGAGCATGCGCCGCATGGACCTGCTCACGCCCAGCGAAGCGGAGCTGCGCGACGCGATGCACGACTACGACACGGGGCTCTCGGCCCTGGTCTACACGTTGCTGGAGCGCACGGAGGGGGCGGCGGCGATCGTGACGCTCGGCGCCGACGGGCTGATCGCCTTCGATCGGCGGGGCGACGCGGCAGGCGCAGCGCAGAGCCCCTGGCGCTCCAGGCTGGCCAGCGAGCACATCCCGGCTTTGGCGGAGCATCCGGTGGACGAGCTGGGCTGCGGCGACTCGTTGCTTGCGGCGGCGACGCTGGCCCTGGGCTGCGGGGAGCCTCCGGCCTTCGCTGCGGCGGTGGGTGCCCTGGCTGCGGCGGCCCAGGCCCAGAGGCTCGGCAACATGGTCGTCGGCGCCTCGGACCTGCGCACAGGGGCCCGGCGCCTCGAAGCGGGCAGGCTCGTCGTCAAGACGCAGCCCGCAGCCAGGCTCGTCGTCTAGTCGCGTGCTCTCGTTCGTTCTTCCAACGCGCAGCAGGCCCGAGCAGCTGGCCCGCACGCTCGAGGCGCTGGGGGGGCTCGATCCCCGCGCGCTGGCCAGGCTGGGCGGCGCCGAGGTCGTCGTCGTGGACAACGCCTCCTCTCCACCTGCAGCGGCGCCTGTGCAGCTGGACAACGGCCTGTGCGTGCGCGTGCTGCACCTGAGCGAGAACCGGGCGGCCGCTGCGCGCAACATCGCTGCGCAGAGGGCGCAGGGCGCTTGGCTCGTCATGCTCGACGACGACTCGCACCCGCTCGACGCGGGCTTCGTCGAGGCGCTCGAGCAGGCGCCCAGCGACGTCGCAGCGGTCGGCGGGGAGATCCTCCTGCCCAGCGGCGCCCACGAAGCGGGAGGGCTGCCCGAGGTCTTCACAGGCTGCGGCGTCGCCATCCGCAGGGACGCCTTCCTCGACGCCCACGGCTACGACAGCCGGTTCGTCTACTACGTCGAGGAGTACGACCTGTGCGCGAAGCTGCTGCTGGCTGGCTGGCGGGTGACGCACGACCCCATGCTGCGCGTGCTGCACGAGAAGACCAGCCAGGGCCGCGACATGGTCGCCATCGTCCGCAGGCTGGTGCGCAACAACTGCTGGACCGTCGCGCGCTACGCCCCTGCTGGACGGCGGCGGCGCGAGCTGCTGCGAACCATCCGCCGCTACGGCGCCGTGGCGCTGCGGGAGCGGGCGGAGCTGGGCTGGCTGTGGGGGCTGGCGGAGCTCGCCCCGACCCTGCTGCGCCAGCCCCGACGGGCCATGCCCGTCGAGCTGTGGGACCGCTTCACGGGCCTTGCCGCCGCCCGCGCAGGGGTCGAGGCGCACGCAGGGGCGCTGCGCGGGGCGCGTGTCGCGGTCGCTGCGCCGGGAAAGGGCGCCGAGCGCGTCGAACTGGCGCTGCGTGAAGCGGGCGTCGCGATCGCGCCCGACGAGCGCGACGCGGAGGTCCTCGTCGTCGGAACGCTCTCGCCTGGCCCTGCAGCGGACGCCCTGCAGCGGCTGCGCCGGCGCGAGGCCGAGGGCGCAGGAAGACCCGTCGTCGCGCTGTGGTCGCCCTTTTCCGCAGTCGATGGGCGCGCCAGGGCCGAGCGCCCCCAGCCTGTGCAGGCGCAGTGCGCGGCGCTCCATACCATCGGCGCATGACTGCGCGGCCGACGCTCAAACTGCAGGCGCGGGCCAAGCTGAACCTGGCCTTGGCGGTGGGGCCGCCCCGCATCGAGGACGGCCTGCACCCCATCGCCTCGTGGATGGCCCCCATCGAGCTGGCTGACGAGCTGACCATCTGCAGGCTCGAGCCCGACCGCGACAGCCGCTACGCCATCCTCTGGGCGGACGACGCGCCGCGCAGGACCGACATCGACTGGTCCGTCACCAGGGACCTGGCGGTGCGGGCGCATCTAGCGCTGGAGCAGTGGGCGGGGCGAAGGCTGCCTGTGCAGCTCAAGCTCGAGAAGCGCATACCCGTCGGCGGCGGCCTGGGCGGCGGCTCCTCCGACGCCGCTGCGACGCTGCTGGCGGTGCGCGAGCTCTTCGACCTGCCCATCAGCGACGAGGAGCTGCGCGACATCGGCTGTGGGCTGGGGGCGGACGTGCCCTTCTTTCTGCCGCCCGCCGCTGCGGCGCCGGCGCTGGTCAGCGGCGTCGGGGAGGTGGTGGAGCGGACGGCTGCGGAGCTGCGGGGGAGCGTCGTGCTGCTGGCGCCGCCCATGGCGACCTCCACCGCAGCGGTCTACCGCGCCTTCGACGACGTGAGGCTCGAGCGCCCCTTCGAAGAGGCTGCGGCGCAGGTGGCGGCGCTGGCCAGCGCGGGGGACCCCGCCGCTGCTGGGCTCTTCAACGACCTGCAGGCGCCGGCCCTGACGGCGTGCGCTGAGCTTGCCCAGCTGCTGGAGGAGGCGGCTGAGGCGGCGGGCCTTTCCCTGCGGCTGACGGGCAGCGGCAGCTGCTGCTTCGCTGTGGCGCCGAGCGAGGACGAGGCCCAGCGGGCCTGCGCAGCGCTGCGCAGCGCGCCTGGGCTGTCCCGCTGCGCCGCGATCGTCACGCGCTTCGCCGACAGCGCACAGGTCTGAATCTCGCAGCCCCACCTCCAGCGAAAAATGCCCGACTCCCGCGGACCAATCGCCAGGAGCCGGGCTGCTGCGGAGGCACGTGGAACAAACGCCGAGAGGCGTCGCTGTCCTGTACCGACGTCGCGTCGTCCGGATTCACCCGGTGTTGCGCTTCCGCGGCGCAACAAACAACCCAGCTGCTGCAGCGGTCAGCTGGGTTGGGGTGTCTGACGCTGTTGGCGACGCAGCGCTGCTTACTCAGCGTCTGCGCCGGTCTTCTTGGCTGCCTGCATCTTGGCCTTGCACGCGGCGCAGGGGTTGTCCTTGGTGCAGGTGGGATCGGTGCAGGTGGAGGCCGCCTTGGCGTCCTCAGCGGCGCCCTTGGCAGCGAGAATCTTGCCGAGGTACGCGACCTTCTCGTCCTGACTCATGGCCTCGAAGGCGGACTTGCAGCTGGCGCAGCCGAAGCCGATGCGCTGACCAGCAAAGAGCGCCTGCCCCGTCTCAGCTTTGACAGGCATGTTGCAGCGGGCGCAGACGGTGTTGATCGTCTTGGGGCCCACCTGCTTGCCGACGTAGGCGATCTGCTCCTCGACAGGCTTGGCGGCGAACTTATCCCTGCAGTGGGCGCAGCAGAAGGCCACGGTGTTCCCCGCGACGCTGAACGTCTGCGACGCGTCCACGGGCATGCCGTCGCCAGGGCAGGTCGTGTTCACAGGCTTGGCGAGCAGCATGGCGGCGACCCGCGCGCCCTTGGCCTCGGGCGACAGCCCCTCGAACTTCGCCTGACACTTCTTGCAGCAGAAGCCCACCTGCATGCCCGCGAACTTCGTCGTGACAGCGGGATCCACAGGCTTGCCGCTCATCGCGCAGGCAGCGTTGATGACGCCCGCGGTCTTGGCTGCAGCGTGGATCTTGGCGCCCGGCTCGATGGCTGCTGCGTTGGCGGCCACGCTAGCCTGCGCTGCGCCGGCCTTGGCGCAGGACTGCGACGCGCCAGGCTTGGCGCAGGACTGGTTGGCGACTGTGGTCGCCCTTGCGCCTGCTGTGGCGCATTTGGCGCACTGCTGTGCGTCGGGCGCCTTCTTCGCCTTGGCCTCCGCAGCCTGCACGGGGGGGGCCGTCTTGGCAGTCTTCGCCTTCTCAGGCGCCGCAGCTTGCGCAGCGACGGCCACGGTCAGGCCGCTGGCCTCTGCGCGCACCCCTGCAGAGCAGGCGCCTGTCAGCGAGCAGATCGACACGCCCGACATGTACGACCACCCCGCGACGCCCACAGCGGCGACACAGGCCAGGCCGCCAAGGGCGCTGAGGGTCGTTGATCCACGGGAGCTGCGCATGGTTGCTGTCTCCTGTCTGCGCTGGGAAACGTGTCTGGGTCTTCCCCTGTGGAAGACCTCCACACCCCCCGTGATCAATCGTTCGGGCCCCCAGCGTATTCACACATTGCCCAAACGATCCGCAGGGTGAGTGTATACCTCTGGGGAGCGCCCATGTTGCCTCTCATGGACGAGTGGGCAGCAGGAAAGGTTGCACCGTGCGTGTCAGGTTGTGGAGGGCTCAGTGGCTCAGTCGCGTCTGCGTCGTCGGGCTGTCGCGGCGGCGCCCCCTCCCAGCAGCAGCAGCGAAGCGGCGCCAGGGCCGGGGACGACGAAGACGTTGTCGGGAACGAAGGCGATGGCGGTGTTCCTGCGGAGGATGTCCGCCAGCGTCGTGCCGTCGAGCAGGGCTTTCTCCGCCTCGGTGAAGTCGGGGTCGTTGAGGTAGAAGAAGCGGTCGCCGTCGCGCAGCCTGGTGAACTGGTCGACCAGGATCGCCAGGATCGTCTCGCCCACGCTGGCGCCGGGAACGTGGTCCTCAGCCAGCATGCCGATCCAGGGGTCGATGTCGGCGACGCTCCCATAGGCTGCCTGCAGGGCGGTTTGGATCGCCACGTCGCTGGTGATGTCAGCGAAGCTCGTGATCGCGGCGCCCGGACCGAGGACCTGCTGCCGCAGCGTGTTGTAGTCGGGAAGGCCGTGGTCGCGGCCGCGCTGGATGTTCAGCGCCGCAAGGTCGAAGCCGCCTGCGCCCGGGGGGCCGAAGAGGAAGTTCCGCACCGCGTCGACCACCATCGTGTCGATCCGCTCAGCGGACTGGCGGTAGAGCCCCTGCAGAATCGGGTCCACGCCGCCCTCGTCGGTGATGCGGTCTGGCCGGAAGAAGGCGTCAGCCAGGGCCAGATGCCCCTGGGCAAGCGGCGCCCCGGTCGCGGGGTCGAAGCGCAGCAGCGACTCGTTGAGCATCGTGTGCCCGACGCGGAAGGCTGCTGTGGAGAACTCCGTGGCGATGCTGGGGTTGACCGTCGGGTCGTAGCCCGTGTAGGCGGGCAGCGCCGCGCCGCCGAGCAGGGCGGGCAGCCACTCGTTGTAGGTGATGGCCTGGATCTCGGCGCCGACGATCTTGCGGGCCCGCTGGTAGATCTGCTCGTCCGACCAGGTGGGGTTGGCTGCGGCGATCTGGTCGGCCCAGTGGTTGTGCTCGCGGACGAAGAGCGTGTGCATGGCGGTCAGACCCGCCTGCTCATTGGCCCGCACGTCGCCGGCGAGGAAGAGGTTGGCGCCGGTTCCGCCTGCGTTGGGAAGGCCTGCGGTGTTGAAGGGCAGCAGGTCGCCCGTCGCGTGCGGCGTCACCGCCAGGCGTCCGCCGACGCCCGCCCGCAACGCCGCCGCCCGCGTCGCGTCCGAGCCGTAGACCATCGAGCCGTCGATGAAGGAGGTGACCGCGTTGGGCTGTTGCCGCGGATTGCCAGGTCCAAGACCAGTGGCGGGGTTGAAGACGGATCTGCTGAACTGGATGCTCGCGGTCCCCGTCGCCATGGGGTCGAAGAAGGGGTCGCCCGTCGGCACGGGGATGGGCATGGTCTCGCCGCCCGCCCCCTGGGTGTCGGTCAGATCGATGTCGTGGTCGATGAACTGCCCCCACTGCCAGGCCATGCTGCTCAGGCCTCGCTCGTCCGGGATCGAGGCGCTCTGGGCCGAGAGCAGGTTGCTGATGTGGCGGGCGCTGGGGCGCGATGGCCCTGCGGGCATCCACACGCCGTCGGCATAGGCCGGAGACGCCATCCGCAGCAGGTCGATCCCTGCTGCCCCCCACGTCGGATTGACGAGGTTGTTGCCCGAGCCGTCGATCGTGCGGTTCTCGCCCGCCTGCGTCCACGCGGGCGCTCCCGCGACAGCGACAACGACAGCCGACCTGTGCAGCGCGACAAGCCAACGCATGACCAGACCCCATTCTCGCCCTTCGCCGTGGGCGCCCCGAGCGCAGGCGAAGCGGCGCGCATGTTGCTGTGCACCGACAGCATGCCACAGGATCGGGCGTCGTGCAAGCGGAAGTCGTCTGCGAATCGCGGAAAAAAATGTCCTGATCAGGCGGGCTGCGGCGCAGCTATGGGGCCTGGGTCCTCGTCCTCGGACGGTGTGGCCGCAGCCGAGGGCGACGCCGACGCAGCTTTGCGCGCCGCAGCCTCCCTCGCCAGCAGATCCGCCACGCTGGGCTTGCTCAGCGTCCTGCCCTCCAGCAGGCGCTGCACTTCCTCCGCGGTGAGCGTCTCGTGCTGCAGCAGCGCCTCAGCCACGCGGACGACCTTGTCCCAGTGTTCCTCGATGAGCCTGCGGGCGTCGCTGTAGGCCTCGTCGGCGAAGCGCTTGATCTCCTCGTCGATGATCCGGGCTGTCTCCTCCGAGTACTCCCGCTCCGCGAAGAGCCCCTCGCGGTCGGGTTCGGGCCCGAAGCGGAGAAAGCCCAGACGCTCGCTCATGCCCCACTCGAGCACCATGGTCCGGGCCATGCGCGTCACCTGCTGGATGTCAGCAGCGGCGCCCGAGGAGACATCGCCTGTCTTCTTGAGCTCCGCGATGCGCCCCCCGCAGAGCACGCGCATCGTGGCCTTGAGCCAGCGCAGGCCATAGCCGTAGCGGTCCTTCTCGGGAAGCGACATCGAGGCGCCGCCGTACTCGCCCCGAGGAATGATCGTCACCTTGTGCAGCGGATCGGTGTCTGGCAGCAGCACCTGCAGGACAGCGTGGCCGGCTTCGTGGTAGGCCGTGGCCACGCGCTCCTCCTCCTCGATGTGTCTGCTCTTGCGCTGCCTGCCGAAGCGGACCTTGTCGCGGGCCTCCTCGAGGTCGACCTGCTCGATGGCCTCCTTCTCGGCCATGGTGGCCATGATGGCCGCCTCGTTGATGATCGCCGCCAGGTCGGCGCCGGAAAAGCCGGGTGTGCCGCGGGCGATGCGCTCCAGGTCCACGTCGGGGCTCATCTTCACCTTGCGGGCATGGACCTGCAGAATCTCCAGCCTGCCCTTGAGGTCCGGCAGCGGCACGACGACCCTGCGGTCGAACCTGCCGGGCCTGGTCAGGGCGGGGTCCAGCACGTCCTCACGGTTGGTCGCCGCGATGACGATGACCTGGTCGGAGCTCTCGAAGCCGTCCATCTCGACGAGGATGGCGTTGAGGGTCTGCTCGCGCTCGTCGTGGCCGCCGGTGGTGAAGCCGCTGCCTCGCTTGCGGCCGACCGCGTCGATCTCGTCGAGGAAGATGATGCAGGGGGCGTTCTCCTTGGCCTGCTTGAAGAGGTCGCGCACCCTGCTTGCGCCCACGCCCACGAACATCTCCACGAAGTCCGAACCGCTGATGGAGAAGAAGGGGACGTCGGCTTCACCAGCGATGGCCTTGGCCAGCAGGGTCTTGCCGCAGCCGGGCGGGCCAGCCAGGAGCACGCCCCGCGGTATCCTGCCGCCCAGCCTCGTGAACTTCTTGGGGTTCTTGAGGAACTCGACGATCTCGACCAGCTCCTCCTTGGCTTCCTCGACGCCGGCGACGTCCTTGAAGGTAACGCCTGTGCTGGCCTTGGCCAAGATGCGGTGCCTGGACTTGCCGAAGGCCCCGAGCATGCCGCTGCCTGCGCTCATGCTCCGCAGGCCTCGCAACAGCAGCAGCCAGATCACCAGCAAGACAACCAGCGTCACGATGTAGGGGGAGAAGATGAACTGCCAGAAGGGCGAAGGGGAGACCGTCTTGTAGTCGCCCCCCGTCAGGGCCTTGAGCTCGGGGATGTACGTCTCGGTCTGTCCCTGGATGGAGACGCGCACCCGGACGGGGCGTCCCATTTCGCGGACGACAGCCTGCACCTCCTCGCGGGCAGCGTGGTATTCGATCGACCCCTGTTCGACGGAGCCGTCGTGATAGCGGGCGACGAACTCGCTCCAGGTCATGGTCTGGGGTCTGGGGGCGCCCGCTTGGATGGCCAGCAGCGCCAGCGCGCCAATCACCAACGCGAGCAACCAGCCGAACATCCCGCTGCGTTGGGGCTGCTGCGGCGGCTTGCCTGGCTTGCTGGAGCCTGAACGATCGCGATCAACGTTGTGGGGCGGCATGGCGTCTCACACGCGCAGCGTGACGCTCCGTCGCTGCGTACACCGAAAGGATATGCGGACCAGCCTCACCAGTCCGATCGCAGGGCTGCGACGATGTCCTGCGCAAGCGCGTCCACAGCCCCAGCGTGCGCTGTCTCGATCCGTTCGCCCACGCCCTGAACCGGGATGAAGCTTCCCGCGGCGCGGAAGTTCCGTCTGGAGAGGATGACCTTTCCTGTGCGGGCGTCCCGCAGGGAAAAATCAACCGCCACCTCGACCGCCTGCTCCTGGGGAAGTCCGCTCGTCGGCGCGGTCGAAAGCAGTCTGAGCCTGAGGGAGGTGATCGCGCCGCTGAGGATCGTTCTGGCCTTCGCGGGCGGCGCCACCGCCCAGGGCGTCGAGCGGGTCAGCTCCTGCGCGATGGCCCGCGTCAGCTCCACCTCGAGTCCGTGGGCGAACGTCTGGTTGTCGAAGAGCTCGACCGCGACAGGGCCGAGACTCGCCTCGTGCGAAGGAGCGAAGGCATAACCCGTTCGCGGATCGCTGGCGCAGCTGGTCAAAGCTGCGCACAGCGCCGTCAGCAACATCGACAGCGCCGCTCTGCTCATGGGCTCCGCTCCGGATCCGCTGCGCCGCTCGGTTGCTGTTCTTCGGATGGTTGCGGCGCAGAGGGGGATTCGATCCACCCCTTGCGGGCCATGATCGCCAGCGCCTCCGCCGCCGCTGCGGAGCGCGGATGGTCGCGAAGGATCCTTCGGAGGATGAGCCTGGCGCCGGGGCCGTCGCCTCGCTTGAGCCGCCACAGGGCTGCGTCGAGTCTGCGCGCCGCCAGCGAGTCGTCGATGCGGGCGACGACCGGCGCAATGTCCCCTGCCTCCTGCGGATACACGCTGGCCAGCTGCAGGATCTGCTCCCGGGCATCGAGCAGGCTCGTCGTGTCGTATGCGGGGCCTTTGAACTGCGCAAGATTGGCGAAGATGCGCCGCCGCATCGCGTGCAGACGATGCTCGCCCCGTGGGTAGTTCTTGAGGTACAGGTCGTACGCTGTCGCCGCCAGGTCCATCTTCGCGACGCGGTAGTAGTAGTCAGCCAGGGTGATCGCAGCCTGCTCCGCCAGCTGGCTGCCAGGCAACCTTTCCTGGATGCGTATCAGCAACTCCTCGCCGATGTCCGTCGCGTCAGCGATGCGCAGGCCCAGGAATCGGCGTTTGAGGCCGTTGAGGTACCGCGAGGCGATCTCGTACTCCCGCTGCGCCGCGGTGATGAACGCGTCGCTGGCGGGATATTGCTTGGCGACGCGCTCATAGTCGAACAGGGCGCTGTACTCACGGCCAAGCGCCAGCAGGGCGTCTCCCCGCAGCGTCAGCGCCTCGGGCATCCAGGGGTTGTCCGCCATGCCCTCAGCTTCGCGGGCTCCGATCCAGCGATTGAGGATCGCCAGCGCTCGTCCCGGCCTGTCCTGCGCCAGGGCGGCTCGGGCCTCCGCGAGGACGGCTTCGTCCGACCCGGGCTCCGGCGTGTGGGTGCGCTGCCAGCCGTTTTCGGGCTCCAAGGTGTATTCGACGCCCTGGGCGAGGCACGCTCCGCTTGCGACAGCCAGCGCCGCAGCTGCGAACATCAGCGCTGTCGCAGGGCCCGCGCAGCGTCTTGTCCCAAACCTTCGCATTCTGCGCACTGTACCAGCCTCGTTCCCGCAAGGCTGCCCCCACAAGGTCTAGACACGGTGCGCCGCGCCCTCTGACGTCGTCGCTGCCGTCGAGGGCTGAGGAGCAGGCCTGGGCGCGGGCGCAGCGGGGGCTGGCCCCTGGACTCTGCCGAAGAACAGCCTGCCTGCGCTGGTCTGCACCGAGCCGGTGATGGTCAGCTCGACCTCCTGGCCGATGTGCGAGGCGCCGTCCTCAGCGACGATCATCGCGCCGTCGTCGAGATACCCCACGCCCTGGCCAGGCTGCTCCCCGGGTTTGATCAGCTTGACGACGACCCGCTCGCCCACCGTGCGCGCCGGCTTGAGGGCGGCGGCGACGGTGTGCAGATTGACGACGGGCGTTTTGTTGATCTTCGCCAGGCGCTCCAGGCCCGAGTCCGTCGTGACCAGGGCGCCAGGCGTCATCCTGGCCAGCTCGACGAGCTTCTCGTCCACGCTCTTGCCAGGCGGCGTCGTCTCGTCGATCGTCACCTCCACGCTTCGCGTCCGCTGCAGGCGGGCGACAGCGTCAAGCCCCTTTCTGCCTCGCAGACGCTTGCTCTCGTCGCCGCTGTCGGCCAGGCGGTGCAGCTCCTCGACGACGAAACGGGGCACGATCAACGGCGCCTGCAGCAGTTCGGTCGTGGCCAGCTTGAGCACCCGGCCGTCGATCAGCGCCGAGGTGTCCAGGATCAGCGGCCGCACGCCCCGAATCTGCTTGGCGAACTCGACGTAGGGGATGACCAGACGGAAGTCGTCCTGCGTCTGCAGCACGATGCTCGCGCCCAGATAGCACAGGCCGATGCCGATGAGCACCTTGGCCGTCGCCAACAGCTGTACGGTGCGCTCGCCCTGCAGGTTGTAGGTGCGGGCGATGAGCTCGATGAGCACGCCCACCGCCACCGCAGCGATGAGCCCCACGAGCACCCCGAAGAACATGCCTGTGATGGTCGAGAGCTTCTTCTTGGGCGTGGCCAGGTCGATCGTCAGCGTGAGGGCGAACATCGCCACGGCGATGATGAGCGGAAACCACCAGTCCGCCGCCCACCGGAACTGCAGCGCCCCCGGGTCGTTGGGGTCCGAGCCTATCTGCAGCGCCGCCAGCACCGTCACCGCCGCCATGAGGAACAGCACCACCACGCGCAACACGCGGACGATCGACTGGCGTTGACGCTGCTCCTGCACGAACTCGTCGCTGGTGCGTGGATGGGGCATGGCCACGGCAAGTGTACGCGCCGCGCCGTGCGCCATACCATCGGGCCGACGCGACCCGACGATGCGCCACGGCGCTGACGGCTGGGCCCGGCGCGAGGATCGCCCGTGAACCTGGTCAGGGCCTGACGGCAGCAGCCATAAGCGGTCGTGGTCCGGCGCCGCCGGCGACCTGGCCGTCAGCGCCGAGGCGCATCGTCCGTGTCGAGTCTCAGGTCATGAGCTACACCGTCCTGGCCCGTCGCTACCGCTCGCGCAGCTTCGACGAAGTCGTCGGACAGGAGGAGATCGCGCGCACGCTGCAACGCGCCGTCGAGCAGGGGAAGACAGCCCATGCGTACCTCTTCGTCGGCACGCGAGGCGTGGGCAAGACCTCCACGGCCCGTGTGCTCGCCAAGGCGCTCAACTGTCCCAACGACGAGCCTCCCGAGGTGGCCCAGGCCATCATGCAAGGCCGTGACACCGACGTGGTGGAGATCGACGCTGCCTCGAACCGAGGCGTGGACGAGGCCCGCAGCCTCATCGCCAACGCCTCCATCAGGCCGCTTCGAGGCCGTTACAAGATCTACATCATCGACGAAGTGCACATGCTCACGCGCGAAGCCGCCAACGCGCTGCTCAAGACGATGGAGGAGCCGCCCGAGCATGTGAAGTTCATCCTCTGCACCACCGAGGCCCACAAGGTCCCCGCGACGATCCAGTCTCGGTGCCAGCGCTTCGACTTCCGCGCCATTCCCGCCAAGCGCATCGCTGCGCACCTGCAGCATGTGCTTGAGCAGGAGGGCGTCGAGGCGGAGGAGGAGGTCGTCCTGCGCGTCGCTGAGATGGGCGCAGGATCCATGCGCGACGCGCTGTCGCTGCTCGACAGGCTGCTCGCGTCGCGCGAGGAAGGACAGAGGCTGACGATGCGCAGGCTGCGCGATCTGCTGGGCCTGCCTCCCGACGAGCTCGTCGCGGATCTGCTCGCAGCCTGTCTCGACGGCGACCAGGCCAGGGCGCTGCAGCTCGGCCGAGAGCTGCTGGCCCAGGGGCTGGACGTGGAGCAGGCCCTCCACGCGGTGGCGCAGGAGGTGCGCGACGTCATGGCGCTGGCCCTGGCGCCCGACGACGAGGAGCTCACCCCGCGCGCAGGTGAGCGGCGCAGCAGAGCCCTGCAGCTGGCGGAGCGTCTGGAGCCCTCCTTGGCTTCGCACATGATCGCGCTGTGCGACGCGGTGGCCCTGCGGGCGCGCAACTCCGCCATCGCGGCGGCGTTGTTTGACGTGGCGATGGTCCGATTGGCCTCGACGGGAAGACTCGCAACGGCAGCGGCCCTGCTGCAGGGAGAGGACGCTGCGCGGGGAAGCCCCCGAAAAAAAGGCTAGAGGCGGCGCAGCCTGCGTCTCGGGAAAGCCCCGGGGCCGGTGCGCCGCCGCCTTCGAAGTCTCCACCCCCGTCGACGCCTGCCTGCCAGGTTCCAGCAGCGGCGCGCACAGCGATTTCGCGCAGCCAGTGGAGCCAGGTGCAACAGCGGGCGGCGACAGAGGCTTCGCCGGCGCTGGCGGCGTTGGTGGAGGCGATGCGACTGGTGGAATCGGACGACGCGTCGTTGACCCTGGGCGTCGAAGGCGCGCAGCTGCGTCTGGCGGAGGCGAGACGAGCCCAGATCGAGGCGCTCGTGCAGGAGACGCTGGGCTGTCGCGCCTCGCTGCGTTTTGTCGATGTGGAGCGAGCCGACAGCGGCGCCGCCTCCGAGTCCTTCAAGGACGTGGAGGAGCATCCGCTGGTCAAGGCCGCCATCGAGATTTTCGACGCCCGCATCGTGCGGGTCGAAAAGGCGCAGGCTTCGGAGGATGCTGTGGGGGGGTGAGTCGCTGCGCAGTGAGGGCACACTGCGCGGGAGGAGCACGAGGACGCGATCACGCAAGGAGCGCCGCACCATGTTTGATCAACTCAAGGCCATGGGAACGATCGCCGGCTTGCTGCGGGATCGCGACAAGCTCAAAGCCTCGATGGAGGCTCTCAAGCGAACGCTCGATGAAGCCCGCGTCGCGGGCGCCAGCGGGCCGGTGCAGGTGGAGGCGACCGGCCGGGGAAGCGTCCTCTCGGTGCGGTTCGACGAGCGCGGGCTCGCTGCGGTTGATGCGGCGCAGCTGGGAGAGGATGTGCAGCGGGCGGTGAATCTCGCCTTGGAGGCGGCGCAGCGGTTGATGCGCGAAGAGGCGGAGCGCGCCGCTGCGGAACTGGGCCTGCCACAGGGGCAAGAGCTGGCGCGCATGCTCGGCGGGCTCTGAACGCCTCGAACCTGTGGCGCGTTTGGGGGCGATGCGCGTTTGGAGAGGCTCGGGCCTCTACCATAGAGGCATGCACGACGCCCCTGCGGACAGGAGGTTCGCGCGGTCCTCAGCCCAGCCTGCGGCGCTGGATGCGCTGCTCGAGGCCTTGCAGAAGCTGCCAGGCGTAGGCAGACGCAGCGCCGAACGTCTGGCCTTTCACATCCTCAAGGCGCCGTTGGAGGAGGCCCGATCTCTTGCGCGGGCGATCGAGGCGGTCAAGCGCGAGGTCAGGCACTGCGCCGTCTGCTGGCGGCTGACCGAGCGCAGCCCCTGCAGCTACTGCGAGGATGCGCGTCGCGACCGCAGCGTGGTGCTGGTGGTCGAGCAGCCCAGCGACGTGTTGGCCATCGAGGCGACAGGGGCGCACCGGGGCGTGTACCACGTGCTCATGGGACGGGTCAGCCCGCTCGAGGGCGTCGGGCCTGGCGACCTGACGATCGAGGCGCTGATCGGGCGCGTGCGCGATCCGCGTCGCAACAGCGGCGGCGTCCCGGTGCGCGAGGTTGTTCTGGCGCTGAGCCCCACCCTCGAAGGCGACGGCACAGCCCTGCACATTCTCGAAAGGCTCAAGGGTCTGGACGTGCAGGTGACCAGGCTCGCCCGGGGCCTTCCCAGCGGCGCGCCGCTGGAGCTGGTGAGCAAGTCGGCGCTGGCCGACGCCATCGCGGAGCGCCGTCAGGCGAGCGCTTCGTCGGACCGGGGGAGGGGGCTCTGATGCGATTCCAGACTTCCCAGCAGATGAAGCTGGGGCAGCAGATGAAGCTCGCCCCGCGCATGATCCAGACCATGGAGATCCTGCAGATGTCGCTTCCCGAGCTGGAGGAGCGCATCGAGCAGGAGCTCGAATCGAACGCGGTCCTGGAGCTCGACGCAGCGGAGCAGGACAGCGAAAAACCCCACGCAAGGCAGGACGACGCGTCGCAGGTGGAGGACCGCGAGCTCGTCGTCGGCGCCCACGAAGGCGCGGACGACTTCGCCAGGCTCGACGCGATGGAGTCCTCCTACAGCGAAGCCTTCGAGAACGAGTACAGCGCCTCCGCCACGCCTCCTGCGGAGCCTCGTCAGCCTCGGCCCTCTTCGCGGCTTGCGGGCGAGCGTGACGGCAAGCTCGACGCCATGGCCAACACCGCTGCACGGCCCCCCTCGCTCATCGAGCAGCTGCGCGATCAGTGGGCCCTTGCTGAGGTCGACGAGCGCACGCAGGCCCTGGGCGAGTTCATCATCGACCACCTCGACAACGACGGCTATCTGCGCGTTTCGCTCGAGGAGCTGCTCGAAGACGCGCCGCAGGAGCTGCAGCCCGTTTCGCTCGAGGAGCTGGAGACGGCGCTGGAGGCGGTGCAGCGGTCGCTGGACCCGCCGGGCGTCGCTGCGCGCAACCCCCGTGAGTGCCTGCTGCTGCAGCTGGAGGCCAGGCCGCCTGAGGACCCGGCTCTGGCCAGCCTTGTCCGGAAGATCGTCGAACACCACCTGGACGACCTTGCCCAGAACAGACTGCCCAAGATCGCTGAGGCCCTGGGGGCGCCCTTGGAGGACGTCAAGCGAGCCGTCGAGCAGCTGCGCACGCTGCGGCTGGCGCCGGGCCGGGCGCTGGTGGAAGACCCGCCCGAACCCGTCGTGCCCGACGCGGTCATCGAGTACGACGAGGACGCCGACGCGTACGTGGCCTATCTCAACGACGGCTGGGCGCCCAAGCTCCGCATCAACCGTCGCTACGCCAAGATGGCCCGCGACCGCTCGCTGGATCAATCGACGCGCGAGTTCTTCAAACGCAGCCTGAGCAACGCCCAGTGGCTCATGGACGCCTTGGACCAGCGCCGCTCGACGCTGCAGCGGGTGCTCAACGTCGTCGCTGCGGCCCAGCGGGACTTCTTCGACCAGGGCCCCCAGGCGCTCAAGCCGCTGCCCATGACGCAGGTGGCCGACCAGCTGGGCGTGCACGTGGCGACGGTGTCGCGCGCCGTGGCGGGCAAATACGTCGAGACGCCCCGCGGCGTCATGCCGTTGCGGCGGTTCTTCACGGGCGGGCTGACGACCGACTCGGGCGAAGGCCTGTCGTGGGACGCCGTCAAGGCCGCCCTGCAGGAAATCATCGACCAGGAGGACAAGCGCCAGCCGTTGAGCGACGACGCCCTGGTCGAAGCTCTGAAGGAGCGAGGCATCGACATCGCCCGCAGAACCGTGGCCAAATATCGCGCCCAGCTGGGCATTCCCGCTGCTCGCCTGCGCAAGCAGTACTGAGGAGCTGGCGACAGTCGCCGTCGATGCGCAGCGCGCTCAGCGCGTCCCGGCAAGCCTGCGGACCGTCGTGTCGAAAGTGCGGACCATGCTGCTGAGCAGGGCGTATGTGACGGCTGTGTACAGCAGCGCGGCGCCCAGCGCGCCGAGCAGGACGCTCGTGCGCAGCCCCGCCACGGCTTCGAGCGACTGCAGGGTGGCCAGGCCGTGCTGTTCCGGATACAGGAGCATGGGGACAGCGGTGGCGGGTGTGGCCATGGTCAGCGCAGGCCCCGCCACGGGCGCCGTCACCCCCACGTTCCACACGCACAGGCCCAGCGCGCCCGCTACGACGCTGATCACCGCCGCTGCGCCGACGACAGAGCTGATCGTCCCCTTGCTCTTCAGCGACCACTGCAGGCAGACCATCACGCACAGCGCGAAAAAGGGAATCGTCGCCACGGGCAGCGCCACAGCGGCCTCGGGAAGGAGCAGCGGGCTCTGCAGCGTCGCGCCGTTGGTCAGGACGATCGTCCTGGTCAGCGCCGTTGTTTCTCCCAGCCCGCCCAGCAGCACATACAACGACGCCAAGGCGATCGTTCCCAGCGGAGCCGCCAGGTAGGGCGCCGTCGCCGCGATGACCCCTCGCAGCTTGCCCGAGAGGTACTGCTGCGGCGTCAGGGGCGTGGTCAGCAGCAGATCGAGCGAGCCATCCTCGCGCTCGCGCGACACCGTCGTCGCTGCCAGATTGATCGTGACCAAGAGCGCGATCGCCAACTCCGCGATCGTCGTCACGAGCAGGGCGAAGCGGAAGTCGTCGGGGCGCAGCTGTCCGCGATGCAGTTGGTCAAGCATGCCCAGCGCCCACACGCAGGCCAGGGTGAGAAAGCCCCATCGCCCCAGTTGACGGATGCCCGTTCCCGCTCGAAGGGCGCCTTCACGCCACGCGACGGGATTGTGCCAGACCGTCCGGGGAGCTCGACGCCTTCCCCGCCCCCGCAGCCCCAGTCGAGCCCCTTCGACGCCTGCGATCGTCCGCACCGCCAGCGACGAGGCCGCTGTGAGCGCGACCGACGCGACGGTGCTCCACAGGCACCAGGCCAGAGCGGGCGATCCCAGCCACAGCCTCGCCAGCCACGACATCTGCGCCAGCGCTGTCGGCTCGGGTGTGGGATAGCTGCTCGGGCTCAGCAGCGACTCCAGCGCCAGGAAGGGGTTCAGCGCCGTGAGCATCGTCACCCCGCCAGCGCTCTGTCGCAGCAGCTGGTCGGCGCCCCACGTCGCCGCCAGGTAGCCCACGACGCCGACGTAGAAGCCAAAGACGACCTTGCGGCCGCCGAGGCGGAAGGCCGTCAGCGTGATGGCCACGGCGCCGACGAAGAGCGTGGCGCAGCCTGCGACGCCGTAGCTGGCGAAAATCGCCCGAGCGGGCGAGCCGCCGAAGTACTGCGTGGCTGCGAACAGGGGCAGCGACGCGAAGAGCAGTGCCAGAACGAAGAACAGCCGTCCAAGCAGGTTGCCGAGGATGATCTGTCCTGCGGAAAGGGGCGTGGTGAGCAGGATGCTCCAGGTGCGAGGGTCAGCCTCCTGGGCGATGGCGCCCGCCATGAACAGCGGCGTCAGCAGGCAGATCAGCGCCACCTGCAGATACGCCAGGAACTCGAACCCGCGCGCCCCCGCCGCCGCCAGGTCTCGATAACTCAGCGTGCCGCTGCTCGTCGCCGCCACCAGGGACCAGAGCAACGCTCCGCTGAGCACGGTCAGATAGGCGGTGCGGATCGTCAGATGCCTGAGCCGCTTGGACCCGTTCTGCACCAGCCTGACCACGATCGGATTGGTCAGCCACAGGTCGAAAAACCAGCGGAGCAGGGGGGGCATGGCGCTATCGTAGGGCCAAGGGGAACGCTAACAAAGACCGATCCTCTTTCAGGAAAGGCCTCTCGCAGCAGTCTGATTGCTATACTGGGGCAGTGGACGGCTGTGTGCCGTCCGTTGGCAAGCAACATTCGTCCGTGGGATGGCGTGTCGAACAGCCTCTACTCCCGACGCGCAGCCAAGCGACGGACGCCACAGGATGATGACGCTTCATGGCGCCCACCACGCAGGTAATGATGCATCAGAGCGGCGCCTTGCATCGACGTCCCCTCGCTTGAAGCCGCCGGTCGGCGATCTTTGTTCTCAGCAGCGCCCAGAGCCCTTGCCCGTCTCTCGCCCAGCGACCCGACGCATGAGTCTGACGCATGAGAAGGTTTGAGCGCATCGTGCAGCAGCAACATGCGTCCGTCTTGATGGAGGCAGCGACGCTGCGCGCGGCTGAGGCCGCAGCGCAGGGCGGTCGACGGACCGCTGGTTGACCTGTACGGCCGCTGCGAACGGTGGCGCACGCCTTCCCGCGACGCGCGGGCTGCGCATGAAGCGCGCTCGCGATCGGGGAGGCGCCGATGGAAACAGTGGCCCTGTGCTTGGCTGCAGTGGTGGGGGGCTCGTCAGCTCTGTCGTCGTCGCAGGAACCGCAGCGGTTGGCTCTGTCGCTTGCGCAGCAGGCGGCAGCCCCGCCGTGGGGGGGGACAACCCTGCTGGCCGCTGCGGCGCTGGTGATCGGCGTCGTCGCTGGGGCGCTGCTCCATCGCATGGCGCTGGGACGATCCCTGCGTCGCGATCGCGAGGAGGTCCAACGCCAACTTGAGCGGGCGCGCCTCGAGGCCCAGACCGCCCGTGAGAAGGCGGAGCTTGAGGCGGAGAAGCGCATTCTCGCCCGTCGCGAGCAGTTCGATCGCGAGCTCGAGCAGCAGCGCAAGGAGCTCCGCGAACAGGAGCGCAGGCTCACCAGCCGCGAGGATCAGCTCGATCGCAAGCTCGAGACGCTCATCCTCAAGGAAGAGTCTCTCACCAAGGCTGCAGAGGCGGCGCGCAAGCGCGAGGACAGGCTGGCCAGACGCGAAGAGGAACTGACGCAGCTCATCGAGCAGCGGCGGGACGAGCTCCACCGCGTCGCCCAGCTCAGCCGCGAGGAGGCCCGCGACGAGGCCCTGCGCCTGGCCCGCGAGGACGCCAGGCTCGAAGCGGACCGCGCCGCCCGCGAGATCATCGAGGCGGCGGAGGTCGAGGCGATGGAGAAGGCCCGCGAGATCACCCTCAACGCCATCCAGCGCTACGCCGCTGAGCACACCGCCGAGAGCACCGTCCGCACGGTGCCGCTGCCCTCGGACGACATGAAGGGCCGGGTCATCGGCCGCGAGGGCCGCAACATCCGCACCCTCGAGCGGGTCACGGGCGTGGACATCATCGTCGACGACACGCCGGGGGTGATCGTCGTCTCCAGCTTCGACAAGATCCGCCAGACCGTGGCGGTGGAGGCGCTGACGAAGCTGCTGGCCGACGGCAGGGTGCATCCTGCCCGCATCGAGGAGGTCGTCGCCCAGGTGCAGGAGGAGGTCCACGACCGCATCCTCCAGGCTGGTCGCGAGGCTGTGCAGGAAGTCAAGCTGCGCGGCGTCAAGCCCCCGGTCGTCGAGGCCATGGGCAAGCTGCATTTCCGCACGAGCTACGGGCAGAACGTGCTGAAGCACTCGATCGAGGTGGCCTTCCTCAGCCAGATGATCGCGGATCAGCTGGGCCTCAAGGGCGTGCTCGCCCGCCGCTGCGGCTTTCTGCACGACATAGGCAAGGCCATGGACCACGACATGGAGGGGTCGCACCCCGCGATAGGCATGGAGTTCGCCAGGCAGCACGGCGAACGCGAGCCCGTGCTCAACGCCATCGGCGGCCATCATGGCGACATCCCCGCCACGAGTTTCTACACGCCCATCGTCATGGCGGCGGACACGATCAGCGGCTCGCGGCCCGGCGCCCGGCGGGAATCGCTCGAGCGCTACATTCAGCGGCTGACGCAGTTGCAGGAGATCGCCAAGTCCGAGCGGGGTGTGCGCGAGGCCTACGCCATCCAAGCTGGTCGCGAAGTCCGTGTCATGGTCGACGCCAAGCGCGTCAGCGACGACGAAGCCTTCTCGCTGGCCCGTCGCCTGGCGGAGCGCGTGAGCAAGGAGCTGACGTTCCCGGGCGAGATAAAGGTGACGGTCCTTCGCGAAACGCGGGCCGTCGAGTACGCCCGATAGACCAGGCAGCGCCGTTCCGCTGGCTCTGCCGCCTCGCTGGCCCGCCTCAAGGCGCAGAGGCTTCATCCCCGGTCCCAGGTCGTCGATACACGACGCGTCGGTGCGCTGCGCCTTCGCTGC
>CAYPBL010000005.1:50010-77236 GCA_964408965.1 uncultured Phycisphaeraceae bacterium
GCGCCTTCGCTGCGCCGCGGAGCGCATCGCTTGGCCGCCTGTCTGATCCGTGGAGAAGCCAGATCCATGCGCGCAAGAACCTTCCTGCTGAACGACGACGATGGCTCGCAGCTGCAGGGGGCGGCGCCGCGGGACCCGTCCCGCTCGTTGGCGTTGGTCTTCGGCGACGCCCGGGCTCCGGACCTGCAAGCCAGGCTCGGGGCGCTGCGCGAAGCGCTGCCGGGAACCCCGGTCGTGGGATGCTCCAGCGCAGGCCATGTGCTGGGCGACGAGATTCAGGACCAGGGCTTGGCTGTGGCGCTGCTCGAGTTCGAGGGGGTCAGCGTGCGGACGACTTCCACGCCTGTGCAATCGCCCGCGGATTCCTTCGAGGCGGGCCGCTGCATCGCCCAGTCGCTGGCGGACCCGTCGCTGCGGGCGGTGCTTGTCTATGCGGAGGGGTTGGCGATCAACGGGGCGCAGCTGGCGGAGGGACTGGCGACGACGCTGCCTCGGGACGTCGCTGTGGCGGGAGGATTGGCGGGAGACGGCGATCGATTCGAACGCACCTGGGTCTGCCAGGGGGATCGCCTCGGCGCAGGGCAGGTCGTCGCTGCGGGGCTCTACGGCGAGGCGCTGCAGGCGCGATGCTCCTCCAATGGAGGATGGGAGCCCTTTGGTCCGGTCCGCTGCGTCACCCGATCCAACGGCGCCGAGCTGTTGGAGCTGGACAACGAGCCTGCGCTGCGGGTGTACAAGCGCTACCTGGGAGACTTGGCTGCGCAGCTGCCCGCCAGCGCGCTGCTCTTTCCGCTGGCGGTGCGCGTGGCGCAGGATTCGTCCGATCACATCGTCCGGACGGTGCTGGGCGTGCACGAGGAGGCGGGGTCGCTGCTCTTTGCAGGGGACATACCACAGGGGGCCTTTGCGCAGCTGATGCGGGCGAGTCCCGAGCACCTCATTCACGCTGCGGAGCGCTCGGGGCGATGCGCCAGGCCCGCGGAGGACGCTGCACAGGACTGTCTGTCGATCGTGGTCTCCTGCGTCGGCAGGCGTCTTGTGCTGGGGCAGCGAGCTGAAGAGGAGCTGGAGGCGGCGCTGCATGCGCTTCCGCCTGGGGCTCTGCAGACAGGCTTCTACTCCTATGGCGAACTGGCGCCGATGGGCGAAGGCGCCTGTGCGCTGCACAACCAGACCATGACGCTGACCACCATCACGGAGTCGTTGGCCGCCTGATGCACCCCTTTCTGCAAAGACAGCTGCGAAAGACGGGGTGCGACCCCGAGACGCCGCCTGACGCCCAGGCATGGCGGTCGCTGCTGACGCGTCTGGACGACTTCTACAAGCAGGTGGACAAGGACCGCGCCCTGCACGCGCGATCGCTGGAGGTCTGCTCGGAGGAGATGCGCCAGCTTGCGCATGCGGCGCAGCGCGAGCGCGATCGCGTTGTGAACATCGTCGGCGCCCTTGAGGACGGCGTGGCGGTGCTGGACGGGGCAGGGTGCATCGTCTTCCTCAACGACGCTGCACGGCGGGCGCTGCAGCTCGACGCTGGCAGCGTCCAGGGGGTTTCGCTCGTCGCAGCGCTGCAGGACGCGGACGTGCACGGCGCCGAGGCGCTGCGGGCGGCGCTGCAGCGCTGTGTCGGGCAGGAGATGTCCGAGGGGGCCCAAGGGTCGCTGTCGCATCGGTCGACCGCGCAGGAGCGCGTCTACGCCTGGCGGATCAGTCGGCTGGTCGCAGAGGTCGACGCTGGCGCCTGGTTGGTGACGCTGCGCGACGTGACGGAGCAGCGGCTGCTGGATGCGGATCGGAACGTGCGGTCAGCGTTGTTCTCCTGCCTGGCTGCGGGCGCCTCGATGCAGGAGACGCTCTGCGAGCTGCTGCGGGTGGTCGAGTCGCACATCCCGGGCATGCGGGGTCGGGTCATCGCGGTGGACCACGACAGGGGCGTCATGGAGCACCTGGTGTCGATCTCCCTGCCTCGGGAGTATCTGGAGGCGCTCCCCTGCGCGCCCTTGGGCAAGGACGTGACGAGCTGCGGCGCCGCGATCTACGAGAAGCGGCTGTGCGTGACGGAGGACGTGGAGCGCGACCCTCGCTGGGGGGAGTTCGCAGCGATCGCACTGCAGTATGGCGTGCGGTCAGCGTGGTCGCAGCCCATTCTCGACGCCCAAGGCGAGGCGCTGGGGGTTCTGTGTCTCACCTCCCCAACGCAGCGGACGCCCAACGCGCAGGAGGCGCTGATCCTCGAGCACAGCGCCCAGGTGGCGGCGATGGCCATCGAGCGGCATCGCCGTGATAGGCGCATCGCTGAGAACGAGGCCCGGTTCCGCAACCTGTTCGAGTTCTCCGCGGACGCGTTGTTCATTCACGACGTGGACGGCGCCATCGTCGACGTCAACAAGCAGGCCTGCGAGAGTCTTGGCTACAGCCGCGACGAACTGCTGCGGATGCGCGTGTGGGACTTTGAGACGGAAGCGCCGCCCGAGACGTGCAGACTGCTGCTCGAGTCGCTTCGTCGCGGTGAGACGCCGCTGCTCGAAGGCCGTCATCGCGCAAGGGACGGCTCCGAGTTTCCTGTGGAGGTGCGCGCCTCGCTGCTGGAGAACGCCGATGGCCCGCTCATTCTCGCCTCTGCGCGCAACGTCGCTCAGCGCAAGGAAGCGGAGCGCGCTCTGAGGCTGACGCAAAAGAGCGTCGATCTGGCCAGCGACGCGGTCTTCTGGTGCAGACCCGACGGCTCTTTCGCCTACGTCAACGAAGCAGCGTGCAGGCGGTACGGCTACAGCCGCGAGGAGCTGCTTTCGCTGCGCGTGTGGGACGTCTCCGCCACCATGACCAGGGAGCGCTACGCCTGCTGGTGGAAGACGTTCGCGTCGCGAGGTGAAGACAGGCTCAGCGCGGAGCACCGGACAAAGGACGGACTCGTCTTTCCCGTCGAAGTCTCCGCCAACCTGGTCCGCTTCGACAACGAAGAGTACAGCGCCACGATCGTGCGCGACATGACGGCGCACAGGCAGGCCCTGGAGGCGCTGAAGCAGAGCGAGCAGCGGTTCCGTCGCATCTTCGAATCCTCCCACGACGCGATCGTGATGCTCGACGTCGAAGCGTCCACCATCGTGGACGTCAACCCTGCAGCGGTCGCGCTGCTCGGCTACAGCGAGGAGGAGCTGCGGGGGATGCCCGTGTCGCGCATTCATCCGGACGAGATGGCTGAGGTGGAGCGCTTCGTCCAGGACGTGCTGCGCGAGGGCAAGGCGCAGACGTCCGAGCTGTCGTGTCTGCGCAAGGACGGGAAGAGGGTGTTCGCGGATGTGTCGGGCTCGCTGCTGCACAGCGAGGAAGGCTCGCCGCTGCTCCTGGCCATTGTCCGCGACGCCACCGAAGCCCGTCAGGCGATGGCGGCGCTGCGCAAGGCCAAGCAGCAGGCGGAGGCCGCCAGCAGGAGCAAGAGCGAGTTCCTGGCCAACATGAGCCACGAAATCCGCACGCCCCTCACCGCCATCATGGGCTACGCTGACCTGTTGAACGAGCCCAGCCTCGACCATGCGGAGCGCGACGCGCACATCAAGACGATCAAGCGCAACGGGCAACACCTGCTGAGCGTCATCAACGATATTCTGGACCTTTCCAGGATCGAGTCGGGCAGAATGTCCATCGAGCGCATCCGCTGCTCGCCTGCGCAGATCGTGGCGGAAGTGATGTCGCTGTTGCAGGTGCGGGCGGTGGAGAAGGGCCTCGCCCTGTGCGCCGAAATGCAGCCGCCGCTTCCCGAGACCATCGAGACCGACCCGACGAGACTGCGGCAGATTCTGCTCAACCTCGTCGGAAACGCTGTCAAGTTCACCGAAGAAGGCGGCGTGCGCGTCGTGGCGCGTCTGGTGGAGGGCGACGCCTCCGCTGAGCCTGCGCTGGCCTTCGATGTGATCGACACAGGCCCGGGCATGGACAAGGCCATGCTCGAGCGCATCTGGAAACCCTTCGAACAGGGCGACTCCACGACGACCCGCAAGCACGGCGGCACAGGGCTTGGGCTGGCCATCTCCCGCAGACTCGCGGAAGCGCTGGGCGGCTCCATCGCTGTGCAGAGCGCGCCGGGCGAGGGCAGCGTCTTCACCCTCACCATCGCCACGGGGCCGTTGCGGGGCGTGCGCATGCTCTACGAGGACGCCTTCACCACCTTTGCTGAATCCCGCAGCGCCGCGCGAGAGCAGGCGGCCAACGCGCTTCGCAGCGTCGCCCTGCAGGGGCGCATCCTCCTCGCTGAGGACAGCCCCGACAACCAGCGCCTGATCAGCTTCCTGCTCCGTCAGGCGGGCGCAGAGGTCGACATCGCCTGCAACGGACGCGAGGCTGTCGAGATGGCGCTGCGCTCACAGGAGGAGGACAGGCCCTATGGCGTCGTCCTCATGGACATGCAGATGCCCGAGCTCGACGGGTACGCAGCCGTTGCGCAGCTGCGCAGCAAGGGATGGCGAGGTCCCGTCGTCGCGCTGACGGCCCATGCGATGGCGGGCGATCGCGAGCGTTGCCTGGCTGCGGGTTGCGACGACTACGCCGCCAAGCCCATCGCCAAGCACGAGCTGCTGGAGCTGTGCGCTCGTCACCTGGACGCGCAGGCGGAATCGTCGAAGGCAGCCTGAACCGAGGCGCATCTCCGGCGCAGCGGATGCACGGTGTGGATCCAGCCCCCGCCCAGCACGCGCGCAGGATCGTTTGCGTCGTAGCAGACCACAGCCTGTCCGGGCGCCGTGGCCCGCTGCGGCGTCTCGAACCGCACGCGAAGGCTGTCCGCCTGCAGGTCCAGCTCGACCAGCGCAGGCGCCGCTGCGCTGTGCGCCCGCAGCTGCGCAAGCGCCCGGAAGGGGCCTGCAGGCGGCTGCGCCAGCCAGTTCACCTCGCCCGCCTCCAGGGCCTCCACGCGCGCCTCCGCCTCCTGCCCTACGACGACCGTGTTCGTCCGGGCGTCCTTGTCGACGACGTAGACAGGCCTTCCCAGCGCCACGCCCAGGCCGCGTCGCTGGCCGAGGGTGAAGCGATGGTGTCCCTGGTGCTCGCCCACGACCCGACCCTGCGGATCGACAATGGCGCCGCGGACGCGCAGCTCGGGCATTCTGGACTCGACGAAGCGGACGTGGTCGCCGTCGGGCACGAAACAGATCTCCTGCGAGTCGGGCTTGTCGTGCACCGGAAGGCCCCGTTGTCGGGCGATGTCGCGCACACGAGCCTTCGACAGTTCGCCGATGGGCAGCGCAAGCCTGGCCAGAACGCGCTTCGGCAGCCCGAAGAGCACGTACGACTGGTCCTTGTGCGCATCGACGCCGCGGAGCAGACGAGGGCCGTCGGGTCCCTGCTCGACGCGGGCGTGGTGGCCGCTGGCCACGACGTCGGCCCCCAGCGCGTCTGCGTACTCGAAGAGCCTGCCGAACTTGAGCCAGTCGTTGCAGCGGACGCAGGGATTGGGCGTTCTGCCCGCGGCGCACTCCCGCACGAAGTAGTCCATCACCCTGCGGAACTCCCGCCGAAAGTTGCAGACGTAGAGGGGCACGCCCAGCTGCGCAGCGACGAGCCTGGCGTCGGCGGCGTCGGCGACGGAGCAGCAGCCGCGCCTGCGGCCCTGCCCCGAGGCGTCCGCGGCGCAGGCGCCGTCGTCGAGCTGCAGGCCCGCGGGCTCGTCAGCCTCGCCCAGCCGCATGAAGCAGCCGACGACCTCGAAGCCCCGCTCCAGCAGCAGAGCGGCGGCGACGGCGGAGTCGACCCCGCCCGACATGGCCACGAGCGCCTTGGGCATGACGCATCGTAGGAGCGGGGCCTGCCTGGGCCCGGCTCGCCGCTACGATTGGCCTTCGCGCGCAGGCCGTTCGGGGCGCCTCGAGCCCTCCGCGACCAGAGGCGCGACGCGGTCGGAAGCAGTCGGGAGCGGATGTCCATGGCGATCTTCTCGAGGCGCAAGCCCGTCGCTGAGACGGTGCGCATGGCGACGCAGGCCAGAAAGGGCCTGCGCGACGAGGCCCGCATCCAGGCCTTGGGCCAGGAGCTGCTCGAGCGCGCCCGGGCAAGCTCGGCCGGCGTGCTGTCGCGCAGGTTCTGGTCGGACAAGCTCATGGCTTGGGCGATGCGCGACCAGGCCTTCAAGGTGCAGCTCTTCCGCTTCGTCGACGCCTTTCCCACGCTCAAGACGCCCGAAGCGGTGCACGAGCACCTGGTCGACTACCTCAGCCAACCCGGCGTGACGCTGCCGCCGGGCCTGGAGCTCGGCGTCAAGGCGGGGGGCGTGGCCAAGGGCCTGCTCACCTCCACCGTCTCCTCGCAGATCAAGGCGATGGCGGGCAAGTTCATCGCGGGCGCCGACGCTGCAGACGCCCTGCCGAGCCTGCGAAAGCTCTGGAAGGAGGGCCTGGCCTTTTCCGTCGATCTGCTCGGCGAGGCCTGCGTCAGCGACGCGGAGGCGGACGAGTACGCCCAGAAGTACCTCGACCTCGTGCGCAACCTGCCCGAGGAAGTCGCCTCCTGGCCCGCCAACGACAGACTCGAACGCGACCACCTCGGGGCGATCCCCCGCACCAACGTCTCGATCAAGATCTCCTCGCTCAGCGCCCGCTGCGACCCGATCGACACGGACTTCGCGATCCGGGACGTGATGGAAAGGCTCGTGCCGATCCTCCGCGAAGCGGCACGCCACGGCGTCTTCATCAACTTCGACATGGAGAGCCACGACCTGAAGGACCTGACGATCGAGCTCTTCCGGCGCTGCTGTGAGGAGGTGGAGTTCGAGGCGGGCCTGGCCCTGCAGGCGTATCTGCGCAGCGGCGACGAGGACGCGCGGCGCCTCGCCCAATGGGCCAGAGACGTCGGCCGCGTCGTCACCGTCAGGCTCGTCAAGGGCGCCTACTGGGACTACGAGACGATCGTCGCGGAGATGCGCGACTGGCCCTGCCCGGTCTGGGGCAGGAAGCGCGAAACCGACGCGTGCTTCGAGCGCATGGTCGAGACGCTGCTGGACGCGACGCCCCGCGAGCAGGGGCAGGGCGGCGTCAAGCTCGCCCTGGGCTCGCACAACGCCCGCTCCATCGCTGCGGGCCTCGAGGCCCTGGAGCGCCGCGGCCTTGGCCGTGAGGCGATCGAGCTGCAGATGCTCCACGGCATGGCTGACGAGCTCAAGGCGGCCTGCTCGGCCATGGACCTGCGCGTGCGCGAGTACGTGCCGGTGGGGGAGATGATCCCGGGCATGGCCTACCTGGTGCGCAGGCTGCTGGAGAACACGAGCAACGAGTCGTGGCTGCGGGCGGGCTTCCTCGAGCGCAAGGACGCCGACGAGCTGCTGGCCTCGCCGCACAGCGACGAGCCCGTCTCCGACCCCCGCGCCCGCAGCGACCCCGAACGCCATCGCCTCTCGCCCGCCGTCGAGGGCGTCGGCGACGGCAGGCCCTTCCTCAACGAGCCGACGCGCGACTTCGCCGACGCGGCCCAGCGCAGGGCCTTCGCTGCGGCGATCGCCCGCGCGGCCGTTCCCCAGGTCGCCAACGACGCGACGCCCGAGGACGCCGCAAGGGCGGTGGGCGAGCTGGCTGCGTTCTTGCCGACGTGGCGCGACACGCCTGCGCTGCAGCGGGCCGCTGTGCTCGTCCGCGCCGCAGCGATCATGCGCACAAGACGCGACGAGCTGGCGGGCGTCATGATTCGCGAGGCAGGCAAGACCTGGCGCGAAGCCGACGCCGACGTCTGCGAAGCCATCGACTTCTGCGAGTACTACGCGCGCACGGCGCCGCCCCTGTTTTCGCCGCAGCGCCTGGGAAGATTCACCGGCGAGCTGGACGAGCAGTGGCACGAGCCGCGCGGCGTGGCGGTGGTCATCAGTCCGTGGAACTTCCCGCTGGCCATCTGCGCGGGCATGACCGTGGCGGCCCTTGTGACGGGCAACCCCGTTGCGCTCAAGCCTGCTGAGCAGACGCCGGGGATCGCCAAACTCTTCGTGGACATCCTGCGCGAGGCGGGGCTGCCTGAGGGGGCGCTGCGCTTCCTGCCCGGCCCTGGCGAGACGACGGGCGCCGCCCTGGTGCGCGATCCGCGCGTGGCCCTGATCGCCTTCACCGGCTCCAAGGCGGTGGGGCTGGACATCGTGCAGGCTGCGGGCGTCACGCCTCCAGAACAGGCGCACGTCAAGAAGGTCGTCTGCGAGATGGGCGGCAAGAACGCGGTCATCGTCGACGCGTCGGCGGACCTCGACGAGGCCGTCGTGGGCGTGCGCGACAGCGCCTTCGGCTTTCAGGGCCAGAAGTGCAGCGCCTGCTCGCGGGCCATCGTCCTCGACAGCGCCTACGACGACTTCGTGCGAAGGCTCGTCGAGGCGACGCGCTCGCTGGTCGTCGGCGATCCGCTTGAGCCGGCCACGGACGTGGGCCCTGTCATCGACGAGGAGGCCCAGCGGAAGATCCTCTCCTACATCGACCGGGCCAGGGCCGACGGGCTGCGCCTGGCGCTGGCTGCGCCGGTTCCCGAGGGGCTCGAGGCCCGCGTGGGCAAGCCCTACGTCGGGCCGCACATCTTCGTGGACGTGGACCCGCAGCATCCGATCTTCTGCGACGAAATCTTCGGACCGGTCCTGGCGGTGACGCGGGTGAAGACCTTCGACGAGGCGCTGGAGCTGGCCAACGCCAGCCCCTACAAGCTCACCGGCGGCGTCTTCTCGCGCAAGCCCAGCCATCTGGAGCGGGCCCGGCGCGAGCTGCGCGTCGGCAACCTCTATCTGAACCGCGGCGTCACCGGCGCCCTGGTCGCTCGGCAGCCCTTCGGCGGCTTCGGCATGTCGGGCGTGGGGACCAAGGCGGGCGGCGCCGAGTACCTGCTGCACTTCGTCCATCCGCGGGTCTGCTGCGAGAACACCATGCGCAGAGGCTTCGCCCCGGAGCTGTAACCGCTGACGGACTGCGGGAACAACGCTGCCTGCCAAGCGGTTCAGCCGATGTCCACAACGGTTGGCGCGATACGCTGCTTGACGCGGGCGTGGTCGATGAGGAGCCTGCTGCGATGAAGACGCACGATCAGCAATGGAGCGAGGGGGGCGAGATGGAGCAGGAAGGCGCTGGGGAGCGTTCGTCCGGGCGGCGGTGGTTGTGGAGCGTGCTCAAGGTGGCGGTGGTCGTTGTGGCGGCGGCGGCGGTTGTCAGGATCTGGCTCGCTCCCACGCCCGACGTTTTCGCGCACGGACCGAGCACGCTGGACGAGGCGATCGCGTTGTCCACCCGGTCGGGCAAGCCCGTCGTCGCAGTGGCGACGTCCGATTTTTGTGCGCCCTGCCAGTACTACAAGAGGCATGGGTTGGCTGATCCGCAGGTGCAGGCGTGGATCCGCGAGCATGCTGTGCCCTTCTTCGTGCGCATCGAGTGGGACGTGAACGACGCGAAGAGGCTTGGGCGGGAGAACGGTCCCGTGCCCGCCACCATGTTGCTGGCCGGGGGGGAGATCGTGGACCAGTTCAACGGTCCCGCGGATGGGCCTGCGCTGCTGCGGTGGCTCGAGGATCGTGTCGCGTCGCTCGACGCAGCGCAGCCGTAGACGCAGCGTCGCTGCGTGGGAGGGGGGCGCCTATGGGCGAGCTGCTCACACTCGACGCTGCAGCTGCGCTGCTCACGCTGACCGTTCTTGAGCTTGTGCTGGGCGTGGACAACGTCGTCCTGATCGCCATCGTCACGGATCGGCTGGACAGGCGCAGGCAGCGGCTCGCGCGCAGGCTCGGCCTCTTGGCCGCCATGGTCATGCGCATCGCGCTGCTGCTCGGCGCAGCCTGGCTGATGGGGCTGACCTCGCCGCTCCTGACGCTGTTGGGTCGCGAGGTTTCCGCCAAGGACCTTGTTCTGCTCGCGGGGGGCGCCTTCCTCATCTTCAAGGCCACACAGGAGCTGCACAGCATGCTCGAAGGCCCGTCGCGCGAGGAGAAGGCGCCACGGGCCGCCTCGGTCGGGCTGGCGGTCGCGCAGATCGCCCTCTTCGACGTCGTCTTCTCGATCGATTCGGTGCTCACCGCGGTGGGCATGACCAGGCACGTGCCCATCATGGTGGTCGCGATCGTGCTGGCCGTGCTGGCGATGCTCTTCTTCGCGGAGCTGCTGGCGGCCTTCATCAAGGCGCACCCGACGACCAAGGCCCTGGCGCTGGCCTTCATGCTGCTGGTGGGGGTGCTGCTCGTGGCCGACGGCCTGGGCAGGCATGTTCCTCGCGGGTACGTCTACTTTGCGCTGGGCTTTTCGGTGTTCGTCGAGGCGGTGAACATTCGCGTGCGCGCCGTCCGGGCGCGACGCGCCGAGAGCGCCGTCTGACAGGCCGCCTGACGCGTATCATCGCGGGCGCAGGAGCGGCCGCTGCTGGGGAGGAGCGCCGCTCGAGCGCAGCAGCTCATGGGCGCAGGAACCGAACGAAACGCCACGAGGAGAGGCTGGAGGCGGCTGGCCGCACGGTTGGCGATCGTCCTGCTGGCGCTGACGGCGCTGGCGTTTGGGGCGACGCGCTCCGTGACGTTGACGCCTCTGCTGGAGGCGACGCTCTCGAAGACCTTGGGAGCCGAGGTGCGCTGCGCCGCTGCCAGGCTCGCGTGGAACGGCGACATTGTGGTCAGGCAGCTGCGTGTGCAGGCCCGCGGCGAAGCGGGAGAGGCCGGGCGCATCTTCACCGCGCGCCGAGGGCGCATCGACGTTGCCTGGATGGGACTGCTGCGAGGCTCGCGCGCTGCGGCCAAAGCGGTCTGGCTGGAAGAGCCGACCCTGCGGATCAGCGTGGGAGAGGGGGGGAGTGTGAATCTGTCGTCGCTGGCGCGCAGCGGCGCCTCGGGGCCGTCGACGCTGTTGCTGCCGCCGTTCGTGCAGTTGCGGCGCGCGCGAGTGGAGTTTGGCGAACACGACGCAGCCGGCGCGTTCACCGAGCTGGCTCGCCTGGTCGCGGACGGCTCGCTGACGAGACAGCCTGGCAGGCAGGCGGTGTACGACCTGCGGCTGGACGAGACGCCGGAGAACGCTCAGCCGCAGCGCGAGCTGTTGCACGTCGCGGGAACGCTGGACCTGGCTCATCTGGAGGGCGAGCTGCGGCTGGAGCAGTTGAATCTGGACCGCTGGGGGGTCAAGGCGGCGCCGCACGCCGCCCGGAGCCTGCTCAGCCAGCTGCGCATCAAGGGACGGGTGCGGCAGGGACGCTTTCGCTACAGCGCCCAGGAGGGCCTCGCTGCGGAGCTGGAACTGGCGGGGGTGGGCGTAGAACTGCCTGTCCCTGTCGAGACGGACGATTTCGTCACCAGCGAGCCTGTCGCGACGCGCATGCTCCGCGCAGACGACGTGACGGGCCTGATCCACATCGACAGCGCCGGGCTGCGCGCGTCGCTGGTCGGCGTCGTGGAGGACCTTCCCGGGGCGGTCGAGCTGACCACCAAGGGGCTCTCGCTCAACTCGGCGCTTCGGTGCACGGTGCATGTGCAGGAGTACGCCATGGGGCAGGGGCCTGGCCTGCTTCCCTTCGCGCCCAGGCATGTGCGCAGGACGTTCGAGAATTTTTCCTACCCCAAGGGACTGGTTTCGGGGGAGATTGTCTTCGAGCGAGCCGAGCCTGTGCACGGACGGGCGGCGCCGGTGCTTGCGCGGGGCAGGTTGCACATTCGCCAAGGCTGGGCCATGCGTTCGAGTTTCCCGTATCCCATCAGCGACATCGAGGGCGACATCGAGTTCGACAACGAGAAGGTCGTGCTCAAACGATTGCGCGGGGTGGGGCCGAGCGGGGCTCCCGTCGAAGCCAACGGCGTGATTTCGCCGCTTGGCCGCTGGGCGGGGGTCGATGTGACCGTCCACGCTGCGGACGCTCCGTTGGACGACGCCTTGCTCGGCGCGCTCAGGCCTGCGTCGCAGCGGGCGGCCCGGTCTCTGCTGGACGAGGAGGCCTTCCGTCAGCTGACGCGCGAAGGGGCGCTCGACGGCTTGGACTTCACATTGGGCGGACGGGGCGACATCACGGTGCGCGTGCGCAGGGCAGCAGGGGAAGGCGCCCACTACAGCACCCGCGTCGAGGCGCGTTTTCCCACCGTGGGGCTTCTTCCCAGAGCGTTTCCGCATCCGCTGATCGCGGAGGATCTCACGCTGACCGTCGAAGGAGGCGTCGTCCATGCCTCCAGTGCTGCGGTGCGCACTCCTGTGGGAGGAGTCGGCTCGCTGGTCGCGACAGCGAGGCTGCGGCGCGACAAGGAAACACCCGCATTGGCGCCAGACGTTCGGCTGACGATGCGCTCGGCGCCGATCACCGAGTTGCTCGTGCGGGCGCTGCCTCCTGCGGGTGTGGCTGCGGTGGAGGACGACGGCGCAGCAACGGCGAACGCTGCGGGGAGCTGGTCAGCGGCGACGCTGGTGCGGAAGCTGGGGCTCCAGGGACAGCTCGACGTGGACCTGCATGTGACGACTCGGCCTGACGGTGCGACGGGGTACGACGCGACGATCGCGCTGCAGGGCCTGCGCGCAGCGCCCAGCGACGACGCTGCGCCGCTCGTCGGACTGCAGGGCGTCATGCAGCTTTCCGAGGACGGGTTGTTGCTGAAAGGCGCGCACGGCGCGCTGGGAAACGCCGCCGTCGAGGCGGATGTGCGGGCTGCCTTCGCTGGGCGGGGGCGTCGGGCTCGCTCGTTGCAGGCGAGGATCCGGGTGAAGGGACTGGCGCTTCGCGCGCCCTTGGCGGGGTGGGCGAGGCTGGCTTCGCCGACAGCGGCAGCGACCGTGGACGCCCTGCAGCGGCAGCAGGGACTGGGAGGGGTCGCGGACGCCACAGTCGTGTTGACGCAACAGGCGCAGGAACCCGTGCAGGCGACGGTGCGGGTGGAGAACCTGCAGCAGGCGACGGTGCAGCTCTTCGACGTCGCGCTCGAGGCGCCGTCGCTGACGGGCGCGGTGATTGTGGACAACCACGGCGCACGGTTCGATGGACTGGCGGGGAAGGTCTTCCTCGAGGGGGAGCCTCTGGGTGACGTTCTCCTCGATGGAGCGGCGCCGAAAATCGATGCGAACGGTGTACATTTCGCTGCGCCCCTGTCGGTGTCGATCGTCGACGGCGTGTTGACCTCCTCCTTGTTGGCGGCGACGCTGGGGCGGGCTGACGAGCAGGCGCGCAGGACAGCGGCGCAGTTCGGCGCAGAGGGGGCCTTCGACGCTGCCCTGCTGTTCAGCGACGCTGGGACGAGCGGCGATGTAGATGTGCATCTGTCGGCGATTTCCCAGCGAGGCGTGCGCGTCGCGCTCGAGGAAGGCCATGGTCGGTTGATCGTGGCGCCGGGCGTCGTGCAGCTGCGCGATCTGGAGTTGGCGACGCAGCTGTGGCGCGCACGGCTCAGCGCTGTCTGGGACAGACGAGCTGGCGACGTCGAGGGCGAGCTGGAGTTGCAGGGAGCGAAGGCGGACGAGTCGCTGCTGGCGCTGGCGCCGTCGCCTGTGCGACAGGCGGTGCAGGCTGTGCAGTTGTCGCTGGAAGGGCCATTCCGGCTGGAGCGGGGCGTCTTTGCGGCGCCCCTTGCGGATCCTTCCAAGACGCGCTTCGACGGATCGCTCCATGTTGAAGGCGCGAGCGCCCGTCTCGGCGCGTCGCTGCGCGACATTGCGGGCACAGCGACGGTGGCGGTGCATCCGGACGACCCTGCCTCGCCTGTGCGCGTGGAGCTGACGATCGACCGAACGCAGGTGGCGGGGCTCTCGGTGCGACAGGGCAGGGGAAGCGTCGTGCGCGCCGCGGACGACGGGATGCTGGTCGCCGAGGCGGTTGCGGAGCTGCACCACGGCCGCGTCGCTCTGGAGGGAAGGCTCTACAAGCCCGCTGCGCGCCTGTGGAACAGCGAGGACGACGCAGGAGGAGGCGTGTACGAGCTCAACCTGCGTCTGCAGGATGTCGATTTCGCCTCTGTGCTGAGCGAGTGGTCGGGCTCGGCTGACGAGGCTGCCCCGGGCGAGCGAGGCAAACTGCGGGGGAGCCTCTTCGTCGCAGGCGAGCTCGGCAGGCCCGAGAGCCGCTACGGTCGCGGCGAGGTGGAAGTGCGGGGGGGCGAGATACTCACACTGCCGTTGCTGATGCCCATACTCGAGCTGAGCAATCTGTCCCCGCCGCAGGGAGAGCCGTTGAGCGACGCCAAGGCGGAGTTTTTCATTCAGGGGTCGACTCTGCGGTTTGAGCGTCTGGAAGCCCGCTCGCGATCCCTTCTGGTGGTGGGCGAAGGGAAGGCGACGCTGCCCTCCCTGACGCTCGATCTGCGTTTCGGCACGCAGCGACGCAGACGTCTTGGGCTGCTCAGCGACTTGCTTGAGGGCATTCGCGACGAGATCGCCACGGTGACGGTCACGGGCACGCTTGCGTCGCCTGTGGTGGGTGTGGAGCAGCTTCCCGCGACGCGCAAGTTGCTGAACGAGTTGTTTCGCACAGCGCGGAGCGACGATCAGGAAGGTCAACCTTGAGTCGAGATTCTCGAGACAGCGCCTCCCCCTCGCAGAGCGGGGCGGAGATCCCCCGTGCTGCGGAGCTTCGTCGCGGCGCCGAGGGCAGCGGACGACGCACAGGGGTGTGGCTGGGCGATCCGCAGACCCAGCGCATCTTCAACGAGCTGATCCAGAAGGTGGGGGGCGATCCCGCCTCCTACGACGCCAAGCTCGTGCGGGAGATGCTGGAGACCTGTCTCAAGCTCGTCGCGGATCGTGCGGGGACAGGGGAGCTCAAGCTGATTCGCTCCGCGTTGAAGGAGCTGCGGCACGCGTACCGTGTGTTCGCGTTGCGGCCTGAGACGCGCAAGATCAGCATCTTCGGCTCGGCGCGCACCCCCCCTGCGCATCCGGACTACGCTGCTGCTCGGGCCTTCTCGCGAGCCATGGCCCAGGCGGGGTGGGAAGTCATCACCGGCGCTGGCGACGGGATCATGAAGGCGGGGCACGAAGGCCCCGGCAGGGAAGCGTCCTTTGGCCTGGCCATCAGACTGCCCTTCGAGACCACCGCCAACGAGATCATCCAGGGCGACTCCAAGCTCATCAACTTCCGCTATTTCTTCACACGAAAGTTGATTTTCGTCAGCCAGGCGGACGCGGTCGCTGTGCTGCCTGGAGGATTCGGAACGCACGACGAGCTCTTCGAGGTGCTCACGCTCATTCAGACGGGAAAAAGCGTGGTTGTGCCCGTGGTGTTGCTCGAAGGCGAAGGCGGCGACTTCTGGGGCAAGTGGGAGGAGTACGTCGAGCAGGCGCTGCTGGCGGGCGCGTTCATCTCCCCGGAGGATCTGTGCCTGCACCATCGTGCTCGCAGCGTGGAGGAGGCTGTCGAGCATGTGCGCCGCTTCTACCGCATCTACCACTCCTCGCGCTATGTGCGGGACCTGCTGGTGATCAGACTCAAACGCAGGCTGCGCGATCAGGACGTGCAGCGGCTGTCGAAGGAGTTCGCGGAGATCATCGCCTCGGGGAGCATCGAGCAGCGTGAGGCTCTTCCGGAGGAGAAGGATCATCTGGAGCTGCCAAGGCTTGTCTTTCATCACACGAAGCACAAGTTCGGCCTGTTGCGCAGGTTGATCGACAGGATCAACGAGTGTGAGCCGATGGACGCTGGATGAGGGGGTGTGCGTCAGGATGGGTGTGGCCGCTGCATTGCGGAGGGGAGCGCTTCTGAGCAGCGTCGTGGGGGTGGCGACGCTGTGGGGGTGCGCCGCGGAGCAGCAGAGACCGAGGGCTGAGGCGCCTGCGTCGTTGAGTAGGCCTGTGGAGCCTGCGCCTCCCTTTGCGCTTGGAGGAGAGGTCGGGCTGGAGCTGCGCCGGTGGGTCTATCGCCTGGAGAGTGGGGCGTTGCGTCGCGCCTTGGCGGAGTCTGCAGAGCCTGCGCCGCTTTCCGAGGAGGCGGCGTCGGCGCTGGCCAAGCTCGGCTTGACGCTGCTGCGGACGCCACGGGCGCAGCTGCTGTCGCTGCGGGACTCCCTGGGAGCGCTTGCGCGGGCGGAGCGCGTCTGGATTGCGCAGTCCCCCTCCTGGCGGCCGTTGCTCGTCTCTCCCACGCCCGCCACGCGCACGCTGACAGAGGGTCGGGTCGTGGACACGCCTCGAGGCAGGCCTGCGCTGCTGGTTCGCACATGGGTGGCGCCTGCGCGGGAGGGCCCTGTCGTGCGGCTGGACATGCTCGCTGTGGACGGGCTGGTCGGGCCTGCTCCGCCGTTGGCGTCGTTGGTGGAGCAGGACCACGGCGTCGAGCGTTTGGCGGCTTCGCCCCTGGCGGGGGCGGTGGTCTCGCTGGCGCTCGAGCCAGGCTGGGTGTATCTGCTGGCGGCGGATCCCGCTGCAGCGCAGGAAGGCGCCAGCGAGGGCAGCGTCCGACGGGCGCCGTCGAAGACGCGCCAGCAAGGGGGCGGCGCGCCGGAGCCATTGACATCGTGGCCGCTCCCCCAGGCTGCGCGCAGGGAGCAGACAGGGCCGGTGACGCCGATGCCCGCCAGCGTGGGAGCGTTGCTGCTGACCGTGCGCGACGAGCAGGCGGCGACGGAAGGCGACGCCCAAGGCCGCAGTGTGGTCGTGGCGCTTCTTCCTCGTACCGGAACGACGGTTCGGGTGGCGCCGTAGTGGAGCCCCTGGGCGCACGCGTTCTTCACTGCAATGTTGTCGAGGGTTCAATCGTCGCGACGACGGCGCCTGGGTAGAAGAACTGGAGGATTTCCTCGGCGGTCTTGCCTTGCTTGGCCAGGGCCTGGGCGCCGAACTGGCACAGCCCCACGCCATGCCCGAAGCCCCGCCCGTTGATCCGCACCACATCGCCGTCGATGGCGATCTCCATGTCGCTGCTGTGGACGCGGTCCTGCTGCGACAGCGGCGGCGCGTCTGCGCCGGTGTAGTTGAGCGCCAGCCTGAGCGATTCAGCGGAGATGGGCCACCAGGCGCCTGAGGCGTCGATCACGCGGTACCGACTGGGCCTCCCGGCTGCGTTGCGGTCCTGGGTCTGAATGGCCTTGAGGGAAGTGAGGGATCGCAGGGCTGCGCCACGCGCTGCGCCCCAGGCGCGCAGCCGCTGCGCCAGCGAATCGCGGTCGCGCACAACCGACCAGCGAAAGCGGGGAGAGGCTTGGCAGAAGGAGGAGCGTGGACGAGCCTGCAGCGGCGGCGCAAGGTTGAAGGCGAAGCCGGGGCCCGTGGGCCAGGTGTCCGCTGCGGAGGCGGGTCTTCCGCCGCAGGCGCTGGCGTAGTAGGCGCGGAGCACGGCGCCGTCGTAGAGCAGCGCTTTGCCCCGCGTGGCGGCGACGGCTTCGATGGCTCGGGGACGGGCTGTCAAGGCGTAGGCCTGGTCGCGCGTGTCTGCTTCGACGTCGAACGGATCGCCCAGCCTGCGTCTCCGCCAACGCTCGTGCAGCGCATAGGAGCGAGCGGCTATGGCCTGGGCCTCGTAGGCAGCGGGCTCCCAATCGGGGTACAGCTCCGCTGTGAGCACCTGCGCCAGGTAGCGTTCGAATGGAGCGATCTCCACGATGTCCAGCCCTGCGTCGTCGCGACGGCTGCTCCGCACCACCAGCCGCTGCGCCACACGCTGCCCGAAACGGAGGCGGCCGCTTGGGTCGACCGCCTCCACGACCAGAGGGACAGATGCGCTGAACCGGGCCAGCTCGCGGTGGTCCTCGCTGCGCGCCGCGATGGATCGCTTCGTCGTTCGGACAAGGCGAAAGGGCTTGTCGAGCGTCAGGGGGGGCGATTCGGATCCTGCGGGAAAGAGACGCACGCGGGGCAACGGTTCGATGGACGCTTCGCGCACGTTGTGGGCGAGTCTGATGCGGATGTCGCCTGGCCCTGCGCCCGACCACCGGGGAGGCGCAGTGGAGGGTGGCTGCACAGCGCTGCAGGAATGAAGCGGAGCCAGCAGCGCGCCCGCCAGTGCGACGGCTCCCAAGGCCAGCGCGCTCAGAAACGCGCCGGTGGTGCGGGAAGGTCGGCTGCCCCGCCGACGTCGCATCGCTGCTGCTCTCCCGTTGCTGGGACGTCGTTGCGAAGGGCCGAGAGGCGCAGGGTCAGGATTCGATCTGCCGCAACGACAACCCCAACTCGCCCAGACGCTCCTTGATTTCCTCCAAGCTCGTCGAGCCGAAGTTCTTGACGCCCATGAGCTCCGCCTCGGTGCGGGAGCAGAGATCGCCTATGGTGCGGATGTTGAGCGACTGCAGCGCCTTGCGGGCGCGAATGGTCAGATTCAGGTCGTTGATGGGTTTCTCGAGGAAGGCCTCAGCGGCGGAGCCCCTGGCCTGTTCGTAGACCTCTCGCCTGGCGTGGCGGTGGTAGTCGTCAGCCAACTGTCCGAGGCGCAGGCCCTTGGCGGCGAGCATCTGCTTGATCTCCTGCAGCGAGGTCTCGCCGAAGTTCTTGTACGAGAGCAGCTCCGCCTCCGTGATCCGCAGCAGATCGCCCAGCGTGCGGATGTTCATCTTCTTGAGGCAGTTGCGCGCTCGGACGGAAAGCTCGAAGTCGGTCACGGGGATGTCGAGCATGGCGCTGCGGCGAAGGAGGCTGCGCGACTCGTCCTCCTCGACGTGCATGCTGCGCGAAGCCTGCACGTCCTTCATGAAGAGCCTGGCTCGCTCATGGTTGGGATTGGTGTCGAGCACCTGCCGCAAACAGCGCTCCGCAGCGGCGTAGTCGCCTCTGTCCTCGTACAGCACAGCCAAGTTGATCAGGGCGTTGACGGGCGCAGGCTGCTCGTGCACGCACCGCTCGTAGAGGGCGACGGCTTCGTCCTCCTCGCCCATCAGGTCCAAGTGGTAGGCGAGCAGAAAGAGGGCTTCGTGAGAGGCGGGATCCGCAGCGACAGCCTGCCTGAGGTGTTCGACGGCTTCTTCGCGTTCGCCTGCTTCCAGCGCGTTCTTGGCCTTGTTCAGGTGGTCGAGGCAGGCTTGGCGGTCCGCCTGCTCCGCTTCCGAGGCGCCTATGACGGTCTCCATGGCGTTCGCAGTGTCTTCGGGCATGCTCGCACCTGTCTCCTGGGATGAGGCGTGGGGCAGCTGTGTCGGGCGGCCCTGCCCGGTCCCTGTGGCGTCGTCGAGGGTGTCGCCGACCATGATAGCCCTGCTGGGAAGCGGTCGGATGTTCGACCCTGCCTCGTTTGGCGGTCCCGGTCAGGGGGATCAGGTCGGCGAGGCCAAGGCCCCGGGGGAGAGGACCGACATCCCCCGCCAGCGGCCCTGACGGTAGCGCAGGGCCATGACGGCGCCGACCAGGATGATGTACACCGTGGCTGCGGACCAGGGGCCTGCAACCCCCAGTCGCGGGAGGAAGTGGGCAGCGACAGCTGCGCCGCCGACCAGCGCCGTCCAGGCCAGGGCCGCCATGAGCAGACCGGGCGCCAGCGTGTCGCCCGCTCCGCGCAATGCGCCTATCAGGATGATGCCCAGCGCGTCAAAGACCTGGAAGACCGCTGCGAAGATCATCACCTGCGAGCCGATGCGCACGATGGCCTCGGCCCGGTCCAGCGGGACAGCGTCTGTGACGAAGAACTGGATCATGGGCCTGCGGAAGAGGACCATGGCCAGAGCGAAGACGCCCATGTACGCCATGCCCAGCAGCACGCCGACCATGGCCCGCTGATGGGCGCCCGCGACATCGCCTGCGCCGATCCTCTTGCCCACAACGGCGGTCACAGCGATCTGCAGTCCGACCGTGGGCATGAAGGACAGCTGCATGTAGCGCAGAGCGATCCACGAGGCGGCGTTGTGCACCTCGCCGAAGAGGGGGATGATCCAAGCCATGAAGACGCCCCAGCAGACGAGCTCGTTGGCGAGCATGAGCCCTGCAGGCCAGCCCACGCGCCACAGCTGTCGCAGTCTGTTCAACGAGGGCTTCCAGCTGCGCAGCGTGTGGAACCGCTGATCGAAGCGGGGCGAGAGAAACAGGGCCAGGGGAATCAGCAGCTCGCTGGCGCTGGCGGCGACGGTGGCGACGCCTGCCCCGACGATTCCCCACGCGGGAAAGCCCAACCGTCCCTGAATGAGCAGGGCGTTGAGACCGATGTTGACGACGAGCCCCACGACCATGGCGACGAGAACGACGCCCGGCTTGTGCACGCCATAGAAGAAGTAGGCCATGCCTCGAGCCGCCATGGGGAAGAAGGCTCCCAGGAGCAGGGTTCTCGCATACGCGGACTCCAGCTCGAGCAGGGCGCCCGTGTGCCCCATCAGGGCGAAGACGTCGTCGACGGCCAACGCCACGGCGCCGACGACCACGGCGCACAGCAGCGCCAGCCACAGGCCGTTCCAGGCATAGGCGGGGGCTTCAGTCGGACGACCCGCGCCCAGACACTGCGAGGCGAAGGTGTTGACGACCGACAGCAGGCCCATCACGAAGGCCAGCAGCGTCAGCGCGACGATGGCGCCGTTGCCCTGCGCCGCCACCGCGGTCTCGCCCAGCGCCGCGACCATGCGCGCATCCACGAACTGCTTGAGCGGATACGACACCATCGCCGCCACCGAAGGCAGCGCGATGCGCAACAGCTCCGGAACAGGACCTGGAGTTTCGAGCTGGGGCCCTGCTGGGGACGGCATGGCTTTGGCTCCACCAGCGCGCCGCGGCGCGTCGCAGGGGCGGACTGTAGGGGCGTCGGGTAGCATTGCCCCCATGGACGCAGAACAGCAGACAACGCCCGAAGCCCAACCGTCCGAGGCGAAGGAGGCGCCGGAGGACGCCGTGGCGGTGTCGGTCGAGGCGGTGCTGCTGACAGCGGATCGAGCAGTCAGCGGCGCCTCCTTGGCCTCGGCGCTGGGGCTGGGGGACAGCGGCGTCGCTGTGGTCGAAGAGACGATTCGGCGGCTGAACTGCGCGTACGAGCAGACCGGCCGAGCCTTTCGCATCGAGCGGATGGCGGGAGGATGGCGGGCGGTGACAGTGGAGGAGGCGGCGCCCGCCTTGGCGGCGTTTCACGGCGGTCGCGCCTCCGCCAGGCTCAGCAGAGCGGCGTTGGAGACGCTGGCGATCGTCGCCTACCGCCAGCCCATCGCCCGCGCACAGATCGAGGCGATTCGCGGGGTGGCTTGCGGTGAGGTGCTGCGGGCGTTGCTCGAGCGCGATCTGATCGCTGTCGTCGGTCGAGCGGAGGAAGTCGGCAGGCCTCTGCTCTACGGAACCACCAAGCGGTTCCTGGAGGTGTTTGGCGTGTCGAGCGTGAAGGATCTGCCGCGTGTGCAGACGGTTGATGAAGCTGCGGCCAGGAGCAGGCTCGAGCAGCGCGATCGCGACACTGCGGGGCGCGACGGGGCCACGCTCGAGACTGGCGATGCAGCAGGCGACGGGCGCGATCACGATGAGGAAACGCTGGAGGCCTCCGCATGAACGGACGCGTTGTGATGGCAGCGGCGGCGGCCACGCTGGCGACGACGCTCTCGGTGGGATGTGCGCCGTACACGTTGCGGGGCAAGGTGGTCGAGGGGGACGTCAGCTTCATTGCGGTGGTCGACGCCAGCGATCCGAGGCTCGATGGGCCTGGGCTTTCTGGCGCGCTCCTGACGCTGCAGACCGATCCACAGCGGCTCAATCGCAAGACGGTCGGCTCTGCGGTCAGCGGCGCCGACGGGAGTTTCAGCATTCCGGTCAACGAGGTCGGGGCGGGGCTGCTGATCTACGACATGGGGCTCAAGGCTCGCAAGCAGGGCTACAGCCCCACTGAGCAGTTCTTCCGTCTCCCGCCGGCGAACAAGCGTGTGCTGGTGCTGCTGGCGCCGGGCGCCGCGACGACGACGGGAGATCGCTCCACGGAGCCTGACGCGGAGGAGCTGCTGAGGCGGTTCCGGCCCCCTCGTGGGGACGCGCCGCCTCCTTGACCAAGGGGCAGGGGGCTTGCTGCGGGGTGGAGGCCTGCGCCGTGTGGCGCAGGAGCGAGATGCGGACACGACGGGCGGCGTAGAGTGCCTGTGTCATGCGGCGGGTTTCTCGCAGTCATGCGATCCACCCGGGAGGGGCGACGTATCTGTTCGTGACGCTGCTGTTGGGCGTCGGCGCGGTCAACAGTCAGAACAGTCTGTTGTTTCTGATCTTTGGCGCAGCGCTGGGGGGCGTGCTGGTCAGCGGGCTGGTGTCGGGATTCTCGCTGCTGGGCGTGGAGATCGAGAGGCATCTTCCCTCCAGACTGCGGACAGGCGAAGTGTCGCCCGTGCTGTACACGCTGCGCACCAGGCGAAGCCTGTTTCCGGTGTTCGGCCTACGAGTGCGGGAAGAGGGAGTCTCGCCACGCGGAGCAGCGCGGGTGGGGGAGGCCTTTGCGGCGTATGTGCCGCGTCGCTTGTCGGTCCATGCGCAGGCGCCGATGCTGCCCTTGAAACGCGGCAGGCTCACGCTGGAAAGGGTGCGCGTGGAGACGACGTTTCCCTTTGGCGTGACGCGCAAGGCGGTGCGGTTCGCGGAGCGTGTGGAGGTGATCGTGCATCCGCGGCCCGCGGCGCCGCCGACAGGCTGGCTCGAGGGGTTGCAGCAGGGACGGGACGAGGGAAGAGGGGGCGGGCTCACGCCGGGCCTCGGCGACGAGTTCTTCGCGCTGCGCGAGGCCCGCGAGGGCGACAGCCCGCGAAGCGTGGCCTGGCGGAGCAGCGCCAAGGCGGATCGACTGCTTGTCCGGGAACACGCTGCGCCCACGCCGCGGAGCGTGTGGATCGCCCTGCGCTTCTCCGACGCGTCGGAAGAAGCGTGCGAGCGCGTCATCAGCCAGGCTGCGGCCATGGTGGAGGAGGCGCTGGGAAAGGGACTGGCGGTGGGGGTGCTGTGTCCGCAGACCGGGCTGCGCGAAGGGCCAGTGGCGGCGGGAAGACGCAGTGAGACGGCGAGAACCCGTCTGCTGGACGCGCTGGCGCTGCTGGAGCTCCCTGAGGGGGAGCGTCGTGTGGAGGAGTCGGCGCCGCCTGTGACAGGAGCTGTCTTCGTCCTGTCCGCAGCGCAAGGGGCGGGCGACGGACGCAGCGATCGAGGGGAGGCTGCGTGATGCTGCGCGCCATTCAGCGAGCGAAGGCAAGGCTGTTTGCGCTGGTGGGAGTGAGCATCGTCGGGTACGCCGTGGCGGCGGACGGATCGACGGTCGCCTGGTTGGCGTTGCCGATCTGGCTGGCGTCGTGGCCCCTGTCCTTTGGCGCGAAGGAGGCCAGGGCGGCGCCTCGCTGGCTGCTCAACATTCTTGCGATGGCGGCGACAGGGTGGGTGGCGCTCTCCGCGATGAGGGAGCCCACCGAGCTGGTGACCAACGTCGCGGCGTATCTGGTCTTCATCATGCTGTTGAAGCTGTTCGACAAGACCGAGCCGCGTGATCTTGGAGTGCTCTATCTGGCCAGCGTCTTTCTGGCCATTGGCGCTGCGCTGACAAGCAACGCCCTGGCGGTGGGGGTGATGCTGGCGTTGTATGCGCCGCTGGCGATCTGGACGGCCATGTCGTTGCAACTGCATGCAGGAGCGCATGCGGCGCAGCGAAGTCTGTCGAGGATCGATCCCGCCAGGGCGCAGGACGCTGCGCTGCAGCGCGTGGAGGCTGCGCTGGACGAGCGGGCGGATCGCGCGCTGCGCCTCTTGACGGCGTTGTCGCTCCTCGGCTGCGCGGCCTTTGCCGTGGCGGTGTTCGTGCTTGCGCCGCGCACCATTGGCGCGGGCATGCTTGGGGGGCTGTCTGCTCCAGCGGCGGGGGCCCAGACGGGCTTTGACGATCAGGTGGAGCTGGGTGAGGCGGGGTTGCTGAGCGAGTCCGCGGCGCCGGTGCTCGAGCTGGAGGTGACGAACGAGCAGGGGGAGAATCTCGGCGCCTCCATGAGTCGTGTGCTGCTGCGGGGGGCGGTGCTGGACGTGTACGAGAACGGCGCCTGGCGGCGGGCTCCCCGCTCCCGAGAGGCGGTGGACGTGGTCAATCTGGCTCCCGGCGTGCCGGGACAGCTGGGGCGGTTGCCCAGTCAGGCCAGCGGCCCGCGGATCGTGCAGCGGATCATCATTCGCAACAAGACGAGCCCGCACTTGTTCGCCATGCTGCGACCTGTCTCGATCGAGTCGAGTCACATGGCCTCGGTGTATCTGAGCGAGGCGGATTATGAGCTGGCCTCGCGGACGCGGGGGCTGGTGGAGTACACGGTCGTTTCGCAGCCGCAGGCGCCGTTGTCCGCAAGGCGGGGGGAGGTGAAGGCGGACCCCCTCTTCGCGCAGGGGCCTGTGCGCAAGCTGGCGGAGCGGTTTCTGGACGAGGCGGGAGTGCGGTTGGACGCGTCGCCTCCACCGTCCGGGCGGCAGATCGCCCGGGCGATCGAGCAGCGCCTGCAGCGGGAGTACACCTACACGACGACGATGACGGCGCCTCGGGCGGGGCAGGACCCCATTGAAATGTTTCTCTTTCAGACACGCAGGGGGCACTGCGAGTATTTCGCCAGCGCCATGGCGGCGCTGTGCCGCAGTGTGGGCGTTCCGGCGCGCGTGGTGACGGGCTACGCCGCCAGCGAATACAACCCGCAGACGGGGCGATTCATCGTGAGGCAGAGCAACGCCCACGCCTGGGTCGAGGCGCTGGTGGACCCGGAGCGAGGCGTGTGGGAGACGTTCGACCCTTCGCCCCCGGATCAACTGGCGGTGGCGCACGAGCCGCCCAGCGGGGTGTTGGGGCAGCTGCGCAAGTGGCTGGACGAGATCGAGTACTGGTGGATCACCAACGTGGTCGCTTTTCGCGCTGGCGAGGGGGAGGGATCGGTCGGAGACGCAGCGGTGGCGAGGCTGGAGCGGGGCTTCGAATCGCTCGATCGTGTCGGCGCGCTGCTGCGCAGCAAGGCTGCGCCGCGGGCCTTGGCCAAGGCTGCGGGATGGGGGGTGGGCGTCTTTGCGCTCGTGGCTGCAGTGGGACTGACGCTGCAGCGGTTGGGGCGGAACGGGGCGGAGCGACGGCTCGCTGCGGCGGGGAGTTCGCGTCTGCTGCGTCGCGGGTTTGCTGCCAGGAGGGGGCGAGGTTGTCGAGGCGCGTGCGCTCCGACGCGAGCGCAGCGCAGGCTGGCCCGGTCGCTGCAGCGGGCAGGGTGGGGCCGACCGCGATGGCTTCCGCCCCTGGCTCATGTCCGAACGCTCGAGCCGGAACTGGACGAGGAGCTCGCTGCGGCGCTCAAACGGCACTGCGAGGCGCTCTACAAGGCGCGATTCAGCGTCGGCGACGGGCAGCGAGCGGCGTCGCTGCGCGAGGCTGACAGACTGGCCGAGGAGGCTCGCAGGCTGGTGCTGAGGCGAGAGGCGGCCAGGGGCTGGCGGAGGTCGCGTCCGAAAACGGCAGCGTGACCGTCTCAAGCTGGGACGCGCGGCCTGCTCAGGTGCGCCAGGCGGACTCGCGCAGGCTGGGGAAGGGGGCTTGGGTTCAGCCCTGCGGTGGGGAGAGACGATGCGGCGTCAAGCAGTTGGTTGTCTGCGCTTGCGTGGACGCGTCGGAGGACGCGCTGCGCGCACGCTGCGATGGTTGGAGCTGCCTGTGCCCGCCAAGAGACGAAGAACCGAACACTGGCGCCAAAGCCTGGAGCAGATTCGCGACCGCAACGGCTCGATCGAGATCACCCTTGCCAGGCATGTCCGCCAGGAGGAGCCAGGCGTCATCACGACGCCCGCCAAGAGTCTGCTGTGGCGGGTCCGCGTGCTGGCGCTGAGCGACGAGGAGATTGTCGTCGAACGGCCCTCCATGCTGGGCGTGGAGGCGCCGTTGTCCGCAGGGGCGGACCTGGTGGCGGTGATGACAGTGGGGCAGAATCAGTGGATGTTCCGCACGCGTTGTGTGGGACAGTTGCTCTACCCGCTCAACGCGCATCGGAGCGTGGGGGCGCTGCGGCTGACTGCGCCCGAGCGTGTCGAACGCTGTCAGCGGCGGTCCTTCTACCGCGTCTCGACAATCGGCCTGGCGCTGCCGCCCGTCCGCTGTGCGCAGCTGCTGGAGATCAGCAGCGCCGTCCCTGCTGAGGAGGCGTGCAAGGCGCGGATTCACCGCATGATCGACATGCGCATCGCGGGCAGGCTCATGCTCGTCGACACGCCTGCGGGCCCTGAGATGGAGCTCGCTCCTGCGCTGGGGGACGATTGCTGTGGTTCGCTGGTCAACATCGGCGGAGGCGGTGTGGGCGTGCTCTTCGAGCGCGAGGAGCCTGCGCTGACCCGCAAGGCGCCCTGCTACTGGCTCGAGCTGGACCTGACGCCCACGATCCCTGCGCCGTTGAACGTGGCGGCCCGCCTGGTCCACACGCGGATCAACAGCGCCAGGCGCCTGTACGCGGGTTTCGCCTTCACCTTCGACCACCACCCCAGCTACGAGCGCTTTGTTGTGGAGCAGCTCTGCCAGTGTGTGGCGCTGATGGAACGGGAGCAGCTCAAGCGGCGCAAGGACGCAGGCTGAGGGGCGTCGCTGCCCGAGAACGCCTCAGGCGGAGGCGCCGAGCAGCGTCCGCAGGGCCTGGCCCGGGTTCTCCTGCTTCATGAGCGACTCGCCGATGAGCGCGATCCGCACGCCGCTCTGGCGGAGCCTGGCCAGATCGTCGGGCGTCTTGATTCCCGATTCGCTGACGAGGATCGAGCGGTCCTCCACCATGTCCACCAGGCGCAGCGTGTGGTTGAGGTCCACGCGCATCGTTGTCAGGTCGCGGTTGTTGATGCCAAGCAGCATGTAGGAGCGCAGCGGAAAGCCCACATGCGGCCTGACCTTCAACAGCGACTCCACGCTGTGCACTTCCACCAGACAGGTCAGCTGCAGCTGCCTGCTGAGGATCATCAGGTCGATCAGCGCGCCCTCGGTGAGGCATTCTGCAATGAGGAGGATGGCGTCGGCGCCGAAGGCCCGCGACTCCCACACCTGCCACGGGTCGATGATGAAGTCCTTGCGCAGCACGGGCAGAGGGACGGCGTCGCGAACAGCGTGGATGTAGTCGAGCGAGCCGCTGAAGAATCGCTCGTCGGTGAGGCAGGAGATCGCTGCGGCGCCGGCCTCGTGGTACTGTCGGGCGATGGCGGCTGGGTCGAAATCACGCTCGTACTCGGGCCGCAGCAGACCCGCGGAGGGACTTCTTCGCTTGATCTCCGCGATCACCGCCACACGGTCGCGCGGCTTGCGGTTGGTCACAGCGGCGAAGAAGTTCCGCGGCCTGCCCAGCTCCTCGATGCGCTCCTGCAGCGCCTCCAGCGGCAGGTCGCGCTTGCGCTGTTCGACCTCCTGGCGTTTGTGCGCCAGGATCTCGCGGAGCGTGGCGGAGGGCGGATTGGGCAAAGCGTCGGGTGGCATG
>CAYPBL010000006.1:0-26055 GCA_964408965.1 uncultured Phycisphaeraceae bacterium
GCCTTGCTCATGAGGTAGGCGCTGTAGCGCTGACGGGTCGGGCCCAGCGCATGGATGTCCGTGAGGCTGACGACGACGCCGCCCCCAGCCAAGGCAGAACGCGTCAGCAGCGGCGTCAGGGCCTGCGTGAGCAGCAGCGGCGCAAGCGCGTTGACGCGCAGCGTCCGCAGCGCCTGCTCCTCGTCGATCGAGCCAACAGGGCTGGGCTCGTACACCGCTGCGTTGTGCACCAGCACATCCAGCCTCGAAAGAGGCCTGAGGGCCTGCTCCAGAAGGACAGCTGCGTGAGCGGGGCGGTCGAGATCCAGGCGAAGCCAGCCTGCTGCGGGGGCGCCCTCCTCCAGCGCCGTGCGCATGGTGCGTTCGATCTCCTCGACGCTGGCGAGGCAGGTCCCGATCACCTGACAGCCCGCTCGGGCCAGCTCGAGGGCGACAGCGGCGCCGACCCGCCTGGCAGCGCCCGTCACGACCGCCAACGGCGCATGGGCCTGGGCCCCCTCGCCTTGGATCCAGCGCAGCTCGCCCAGGGGTGCAGCAGTCGTCGGAGCCATCAGCGCACGTCAGATTTGCGCCGCAGCCTCTGCAGCGAGGCGCATCAGGACCCCGCCACGGCAGGCTCTCCCACAGGCGTCGTGGGGAGCATCGCGTGGGCGGCTTTGGAAGGAAGCGTCTGCGTCTGCAGCAGCAGCAGCGCCGTCTCCAGCTGCGGGTCGATGCCCTCAGCGATCAGACGCTGTGGCTCGGGCGGGCCGAGCGGCTCGTCGTTCTCAGCGTTCTGTACTGGAAGGGCGCCGCGATCCTCCGGCCGAATGTCCGCATCCTGCCGCAGACGCAACGACTTGGCGATCTGCTCAGGGAGCATCGCCACATGCACGTCGGGCTCGATGCCCCAGACCTTTGCTCCTGGTTTGCGGTGGATGAGTCTGCCGCTGGGAAGGTAGTAGTACTGCGTGGTCAGCCTCATGGCGGCGAGCCCCTGACCTATGTCGTAGACGTTCTGCACGCTCCCCTTGCCGAAGCTGCGGGCGCCGACGATGACCGCGCGATCCAAATCCTGCAGAGCGCCCGAGACGATCTCGCTGGCGGAGGCGGAGCCTTCGTTGATCAGCACGACCAAGGGCGTGTCGGCCAGTGTGGCCTTGCCCGGCCGAGCCCGCTGGCGTTCGCGAACGCGCCCCTTGGCGTCGCGCTGCGTGACCACCACGCCCTCGCGGACGAAGCGGTTGACGATCTCCACCGCGGAAGAGAGCAACCCGCCCGGGTTGTAGCGGAGGTCCAGAATCAGGCCGTCGACAGAGCCCTCCTGGGCAAGCATCTGCTGCACAGCCTCGTCAAAGTCGCGGACGGTGTCCTCGGTGAACTGGTTGAGCCTGATGTAGCCGATGCGGTTGTCGCGGTCGATCCACCAGTTCCAGTCCTTTTCGCCCTCGCCGTTGCGCTCCCAGCCCTTGACGGTGACCAGAGGAATCTCTGCGCGGACGATCTCGAAGTCGATCAGCCCGTCGACGCCCTGGCGCTCCACGCTGAGCGTGACCTTGGTCCCCGCTGGTCCGGTGATGAGGTCGACAGCCTGGCTCGAGGTGATGCCGATGGTCGAATGGCCGTCGATCATGCGGATAATGTCGCCAGCGCGTATGCCTGCTTTGCGGGCAGGGGTGCCGTCCAGCGGCGTCACGACGACCAGCCTGTCCGCGTCGTCGATCATGATCTGGATGCCCACACCTGTGAAGGAGCCTCGCGTGGTCCGCTGAAACTGGCGGATCTCGTCAGGCCAGATGATCGAGCTGAAGTCGTCGAGGGCGTCCATGGCCCCATTGCCGAACTCGTGCACGAGCGCTTCCCAAGGCAGGGCCAGTGTGGAGTCGTTCAACCGCCGCAACGAGCCGATGAGCCTGATGAGGTCGCGAAAGTCGGCGCGTTCGCCAGCCAGCTCGAAGCGTCGCTGCTCATTGGCGAGCCCCTCAAGAAACTGCTTGACTTTGTTCTTGTCGCCGATGGCGGGGAAGGCCTCAGCCAGATCGCCGGTGGTGGCGAGGGTTTTCAAGGCGTCCAGGCCGCTGACCACCATTTGTGCGGTCTTGACGCCCTCGACGTGCTGACGGTCTGCGTAGCTGATGGCGCGGACCACCATGCCCTCGTCCACACCCGCCAGCTTGCGCTGCCACGACTCGCCGAACTCGTTGAAGGGGGGCAACGGGTCTTCGCCGGCTTCGACCAGCCGCTGACTGCGCATGTCGTGCAGCCGCTTGGGCGTGTACAGCCGCATCATCTGCAGGCGTCTGCCCACGCGGCGGACGTCGTCGCGGTAGCGCGCCTGCGTGTCGTACAGGAGGTTGAGCCTGCCGAAGAGCTCGGAGGCGGTGAGCCAATCGCCCGCCTCCTCCGCCTTGCGGGCTTCGCGCTCAGCCTGCGCAGCCACCTGCTGGATGCGAGGGTCGTTCAGCGAGCCGCCTTCGCGTTGCGTAAGCGTGGAGATTTCCACAGCCAGTCGCAGCGCGTCGCGCAGCTCGTTCTTCTCGGTAGCGTGCTCCAGCTCGCCCCACGCCTCCTGCAGCCTCGTTGCTCGCCGCTGCTCCGCCTGCTGGAGATGGGAGAGTCTGCGGACGTTGGCGTCCTTGAGGGCCTGCACCGCGGGCTCGGTCGCTTCGTCAGGCAGCGCCGCGAGCAGCCCCAGCGCCGTATCCGCCTGACCGTGCAAGGCGTCCTGCCAGAGGAGTTTGGCCCAGGCGTCCGCTGGAGCCAGACCCGGCGCTTCAGCGGCTGGCTGCGCAGCCCGAGCGCCGGAAACAGCTGGCCAGAGAAGGCACACAGCGAGGGAGTACAGAAGCGGGCGAACACCGACGAGGCGCCTGGTCCATGCGTGCATGTGTGGTCTCCATGCGAGCTGGGAAGCCCGCTTTCTACGTTCAACACTTCGGCTCAGCGAGGGTTCCAACTCCGCCCGCAGGGACGGAGGCGGCGCGGCAGGAGGCGGGTTGAGCCGCGTAACGGGGCTTGAAGGGAGCGTCGTCCTGATAACCACCCCTTCGCGTTCACGCTGCAAGCATATTCGCGCTGCGCCTCATGGGAGCGGCGAAGCGTCCTGTGCGAGCTGTGGGTGACGGCGTGGAACCGTCCAAGCTGCACAACGAACAGAATCGCGCCGTCCTGAAACCCAAACCTGCTGGTTCTGGGCCGCAGGACAGCGTGAAGAGGAGCAGCGCGTGGCGTTGGCGACAACGATACAGCTGGCCGTATTGCTCGCAGCCACGCTGTTGCTTGCGCTGCTGGGCCTGGTGGGCGTGGGGCTGTGCAGGCGGTTGCTCAGGCCGTCGCTCGATCAGCCAGCGCAGAGGCGCGAGCGTGATGGAGTGGACCCCTGGCTCGAATCCGCTCGCAGGCTGGACCAGAGCCAGCCTTGAGCGAGCGATCAGCGTCGGCGTGGGGCCGTCTCCAGCCGCTCCGCCGCCACGAGCAGCAGCGCCACGTCCGCAGGGTTCACCCCAGCGATCCGCAGGGCCTGGCCGAACGTCGCAGGGCGGCGCAGCAACAGGGCCTCGCGCGCTTCAGGCCGAAGGCCCGCTGTGGCGGCGATGTCGAGCTCCGCGGGAATCGGCCTGCGCTCCATGCTGGCGAGTCTGCGGATCTGGGCCCGCTGCCGATCGATGTAGCCCGCGTAGCGGCGCTCAGCAAAGATCGTCTCGACCACGCCCGCAGGCAGCGACCGCGCCTGCGGCAGGGCCTCGAGCAGGTCGCCCACGGTGAACGCCGGGCGGCGCATGCGCCTGGCCAGCGGCTCGCCTTCGACCTTCGCCTGGTCGATCCATCGCGACAGGCAGGCCAGGGCTCTGCGGCGCTCCTGAAAGAGGGCCCAGCGCGTCTCGTCCACCAGCCCCCACTCCCGGCCCAGCGGCGCGAGCCTGTCCCAGGCGTTGTCGGCCCGCAGCAGCAGACGGTGCTCCGCCCTGCTGGTGAACATGCGGTAGGGCTCGACGGGGTTCTTCGTGGCAAGGTCGTCGAGGAGCACACCTATGTAGGCCTGGTCGCGGCGCAGCGTCACGGGCTCGAGGCCCTGGGCGAAGCGCGCAGCGTTGAGCCCCGCCACGACGCCCTGCCCCGCCGCCTCCTCGTAGCCCGTCGTGCCGTTGATCTGCCCCGCCAGGAAGAGCCCCTCCACGGTGCGCACCATGCAGGTCGCCTCGATGTGCTGGGGCAGCACGAAGTCGTACTCCACCGCGTAGCCGTAGCGGAGGATCTCCGCCTGCGCACAGCCAGGCAGCATCCGCACCAGCTCCCGCTGCACATCCTCGGGCAGCGACGTCGAGATCCCGTTGCAGTAGATCGTTTCGTCGCGGAGCGACTCAGGCTCGAGAAAGACGTGGTGGCTGGGGCGGTCGGCGAAGCGCACCACCTTGTCCTCGATCGAGGGGCAGTAGCGCGGTCCGGGCGAGGCGATGGCGCCGTTGAAGACGGGCGAGCGGTCCAGGTTGGCCCGGATCAGCTCATGCGCCCGCTCGGTGGTGTGGGTGATGCGGCAGTCGATCTGCTCAAGCGCGGGAAAGGCGTCGGTCAGGGGGTTGAGCCCGCGGGGGCTGAGCTCGCTGAAGGGCGTGGGGGGGTCGTCGCCCCGCTGCTCCTCCAGGGATTCCCAGTCGACGCTCGAGCGGCGCAGGCGGGGGGGCGTTCCCGTCTTGAGCCTGCCCAGCGTCAGGCCCAGCCGCTCCAGGGCTGCAGAGATGGCTGTGGCTGGCGCTTCGCCGAAGCGGCCGCCTGGCGTGCGGCGCGGCCCGGTGTGCATCAGCCCCCGCATGAAGGTGCCCGTCGTCAGGACGACCGCAGCGGCCCGGAGCGGGCAGCGGTCGCCCGAGCGCGTCGCCAGCAGTGCGCCCGCGACGGCGCCGCGCTCCACGAGCAGGTCCTCCACAGCAGCTTCGACGACGCTGATCTGCGGACGCGAGGCGATCAACCGTTGCACAGCCTCGGCGTAGGCGTGGCGGTCGCACTGGGCGCGCGGGCCGCGCACCGCAGGGCCGCGGGACTGGTTGAGCACCTTGAACTGCAGACCCGCAGCGTCGGCAGCCAGCGGCATCAGGCCGCCCAGAGCGTCGATCTCGCGCACGATCTGGCCCTTGGCCAGGCCGCCGATGGCGGGGTTGCAGGACATGACGCCCATCGTGTCGGCCCGGAGCGTGACCAGAGCGACGCGCGCCCCTGCGTTGGCGGCGGCCCAGGCGGCCTCGCAGCCTGCGTGGCCCGCGCCGACGACCAGCACGTCGCAGGATGGTGCAGGTGGGTGCTGCTGCTTCCGGACAGTCATGGCGGCATCGTAGTCGGCCCTGTCAGGACTTACAGAGTGCGTCCTCTCAAGCAGGGCGAATAAGCGCCCCGGACGCTTAGCCTGACTATCATCCCTCGCCAGGGCGTTGCTGCGAAAGCGGGGGAGTCGTGGGGCCGGGTAGGAAACAAAGGACAACCGTGCCATGCCTGATCAGGCGACCATGGCGGAGCCGTTTGCGCCCGAACGACTGCTGGCGCACCCTGCGGTTTCGCTCACGTTGGAGCAGACTCCCTCAGCGGTGGCGGTGTTGAATCCGCAGGGAGACCCCCTCTGGGCGAGCAGCCGCTGGCGCGAGACAGAGGCGTCCGATCCTCGCAGCGTCTACAGCCAAGGCGTCAGGCGAGGGCTCGTGCAGCGGGCCAACGCGGGACACGAGGCGCTCCGCTTCCGCGAATGGCGGGCGGAGCGATCCTGGGTGACGACGCTGGCGCCGCTGGCCAACAACCGTGTGCTGGCGGTCTCCACGCCCGCTGCCTGCTGGGTTCCCCCAAGGCAGGACGTGGCGGCGCAGGAGGTGGATCCGCAGCTCGAGCAGGCTTCTCCCGCAGCGGCGTTGTCCCGGCGCGAGAGGCAGGTGGCGACGCTGCTCGTCGAAGGCAAGACCATACGAGCTGTGGCGGAGACGCTCAATCTGAGTGTCAAGACCATCGAGGGGCACCGCGACTCGATCTACCGCAAGCTCAGCGTGCGCAATCGGGCGGGGCTGGCGGCGGCGATGGCGCGGGCGGGAGTGGTGGCGACTGTGACGAGCCGTCGCGCCGCTGCGCCCTCCTCCCTGAGCTCCGCTGCTGCGGACCGGCCCTCGCCATAATGCCGGCATGAGCCACGCTGAGCCATCCGACCTGACCTACGCGTCGTACCTGGATCTTCCCACGCTGCTCGCTGCGCAAAAGCCTCGCTCGGGCCACCACGACGAGCTGCTCTTCATCATCCAGCACCAGACGTCGGAGCTGTGGATGAAGCTCGTGCTGCACGAGCTGCAGGCGGCGATCCGCTGGATGCAGCAGGACGACTTCGAGCCTGCGTTCAAGATTCTGGCCAGGGTCAAACACATCCAGGCGCAGCTCTTCAACCAGTGGGCGGTGCTCGAGACGCTCACCCCCACCGAATACGCCCAGTTCCGCCACGTGCTGGGAAGGGCCAGCGGCTTTCAGTCGGCCCAGTATCGCGCGATCGAGTTTCTGCTCGGCGCCAAGGACGAAAACGCCATTGGGCGCTGCCCCGAGGAGGACCAGCCCTGGCTGCGGCGCCTGCTCGAACAACCTGGCCTCTATGACGAATACCTGCGGGCCCTTGCGCGGGCAGGAAGCCCCATCCCCGCCGAGGTCGTCGAGCGCGACTGGACGCAGCCAAGAGCGTGCGACGAGCGCGTCGTCGAGGCGCTGCTGCGCGTCTACGAGGCGCCCCACGAACGCTGGGACGCCTACGAGATGGCGGAGAAGCTGATCGACGTCGAGGAGAGCTTTCAGCTCTGGCGTCAGCGGCACCTGCTCACCGTCAGGCGGATCATCGGCATGAAGCGAGGCACGGGCGGCACCAGCGGCGTCGACTACCTCGCTGCGCGCGTCGCCCACACGTTCTTTCCCGAGCTGTGGGAGGTGCGCACGCGCATCCGCGACAAGGGGCCGCAAGGCGCAGCGTGACGCGGCGCACCGGCGATCGACCCGAGCGGTTGTGTCGCTGCGTGGGGCGTTCGCTGCGCCCGTAACACGCCTGCGCAGGCGGCGCAGACGTCGCGCTGCGCGCAGCTTGTCCTGCTTGGCTGATTTCGCCCACTTGCCCTGAACCCGCTGCGCCACGGCGCCGAACATCGACGCCACGAGGGACCGCGCCGGCGCGCCGACGCGTCGGTGCAGGGAGAGCGCAGTCATGGTCAATCCGCAAGCCCGCTCTTGGCGAGGCCCGGGCGCGTCGTTGGCGGCTCTGGTCGGTTGCTCGCTGCTCATGGCGCCGCAGCCTCAGCCTGCTGCAGCGGGAGGGGCCTTCACCTTCGCAGGCGCCGTCAACGGCGTCGACGTCATCACCCACCCCGTCGGCTACACCGGCGCGTCGCTGCAGCGGGGGGTGCTCGTCGTCAGCGTCGGCGCAAGCGCCCGGGCCAACTTCAGCGACGGCGCCCTGCAGGACATCGTCGATGCGATGAACACCTGGAATGCGCAGCAGTGGACCGTGGGCAACATCCGCACAGGCGCCGCGACGGACGTGCCCGTCACCGCGGTGGACTTCGAGTCCGCGATGCTGCACCAGCTGGGCCATGCGCTGGGGCTGGCGGACTTCAACGACGCTGCGGACTTCGCCCGGGCTGCGCCAGGCCCCAATGGCGTCCTCGACCGCGACGCAGGTCCGGACGCAACGCCAGGCACGCTCGACGACGCGCGAGGCGACGACGTCAACCTCATGTGGTCGCACGATCCGGCCAACCCCTTCTCGGCGCCGCCTGCCTGGGCGGACGCTGTCAGCATCTGGCGGCTCGACGAGGTCTTTCCCACGATCGGAACCCGGGAGGCTGCTGCGCTGCTGGGCGATCCAGCGGTTCCCGCTGAGACCGAATCCGTCATGATCGCTGGCGCCTTTCTCGGCGAGGATCAGCGTTCGCTGACGGCCGCGGATGTGGCGACGCTGCAGCTTGCCCAGGCGGGGCTGGACGGCTTTGCAGGAGGCCCTGACGACTACGTCGTGCAGCTGGCGTGGATGGGGGAGATCGACGCGGACCGCGACACGGAGACGGTGGACATCTTCATCGACGTCGATCCCAGCGTCGGCTTCGCCCAGACACTTGTGCAGGGGGTTTTTCTTCCGACGCCTGCTGGGGGCGTCGGCACGCATGTGGCGTTGACGGACGCAGACATTCTCGTCAGCCCGGATCAGCCCTGGTTCACCGGTCAGCCCCGCGACTGCAACGGCAATCTCGTTCCCGACCTGCAGGACATTGCCTCTGGCGCAAGCGCCGACGCTGACCGCAACGGCGTCCCGGACGAGTGCCAGTGCGCAGGCGATCTGGACGGCGACGGCGCCGTGGGGCCCTCGGACCTGTTCTTTCTGCTCGCACGATGGGGAGCGCCCTTCGGGCCCACAGATTTGTTCACGGTGCTGGGCGCCTGGGGCAGCTGCGCCGCACCAGCCCCCTCGGTCGTCGCTCCCGTCGCTGGAGCGTCGCAGAGGACACAGGGAGCAAGGTCGCTGCAGGGGATGCCTCTGGGTGCAGCAGCCGTCTGCCGCGGCGCTGCGCGCAACCTGCACAGCGTCCGATCACCGAAGCCGCAGGGCGATTTCACCAGCGGGCTCCTTCGCAAGGGCCGCTGACCGCTGGCTGCACTGGAACAGGCGGCCGATGCCTCGAAAAGCATCGCTGCGCGCAGTTGGCGGCGACCTGTTGCGTCAGCGGCGAGGCAGTCCTACCGTTTGGCGGGCGCGCCCGCGCACTGCGCCATGGCCGCCCTGGAGCAGGCGGGCATGAAGAGCGCCCCCCACAGGAAGGTCGAAGAAGGAAACGGCGCCGTCGGAGCCGCTGCGATCGCCCCGCCTGGCGCCTCGGCGCTGGACGCCCGCGTGCTCGTCCTCAACAAGCTGTACATGGCCATCCGGGTCATTTCCGTCAAGCGGGCCTTCAGCCTGCTGGTGCGGGACCTGGCGGAGGTGATCCACGTCGAGGACGGCTCCTTCGTCAACTACGACTTCACCTCCTGGACGGAGATCAGCCAGCTGCAGCGGGAGTTCGAGCCCGACAAGCACGAGTGGGTGCGCACGGTGCGGCTGCACATCGCGGCGCCCCGCATCATCAGGCTCTACGGCTTCGACAAGCTGCCCAAGCAGCGCGTCACGCTCAACCGCCGCAATCTCTTCGCCCGCGACGGCGCCCGCTGCCAGTACTGCGGCAGACGCTTCCCCACCAGTGAGCTGTCGATCGACCATGTCGTCCCCCGCGCCCAGGGCGGCGGCGAGACGTGGGACAACCTCGTCTGCGCCTGCGTCCGCTGCAACATGAAGAAGGGCGGCAGAACGCCCGAGCAGGCGGGCATGCGGCTGATCCGCAAGCCGGTGGAGCCCGTCCGCAACCCGCTGATCACGATCAGACTGGGCCAGGACCGCTACGCCTCGTGGAAGGCCTTTCTCGACGAGGCGTACTGGTCGGTCGAGCTGCGCTGACGAGGCGGGCTGCAGCGGAGGCGGGGCCAAGAGGTGGGGAGCTCCTGCCTATCTGGCAGCGTGGCGAGGGGGCGTCCGCCTGCCCTGTTCGCGCACAGCCCGTTCGCACCCCCTCAGGCGACGTTGCAGCGGCCCGTGGCCAGCGTGCCGCTGTGGCGCGCCGCTTGCCAAACTGCAGGACAGCGACGGCCCATGCGCGCTGCAGCGCAGGAGGGCCTGTGGACGACCTGGCGCCTCGGGCGCCCGAACGAGCACGCAAGGAGCGCACGGATGTCCAAGATCATCGGCATCGACCTGGGCACGACCAACTCCGTCGTGGCGGTCATGGAGGGCGGGGCGCCCAAGGTGATTCCCAACACCCACGGCTCGCGCACCACGCCTTCGGTGGTCGCCTTCACCGACAAGGGCGAGATCCTCATCGGCCAGCCCGCCAAGCACCAGCAGGTGACCAACCCCAGGAACACCATCTACTCCATCAAGCGATTCATGGGCCGCAGGCACCGCGAGGTCGAGGCGGAGGAGAAGATCGTCCCCTACGAGGTGGTCGGCGGGCCTGACGATCTGGTCAAGGTCAAGGTTCGCGACAAGGAGTACACGCCGCAGGAGATCAGCGCCATGGTCCTGCGGTACCTGAAGAAGTGCGCCGAGGACCATCTGGGCCAGAGCGTCGAGCGGGCCGTCATCACCGTGCCCGCCTACTTCAACGACGCCCAGCGCCAGGCGACCAAGGAGGCGGGCGAGATCGCCGGCTTCAAGGTCGAGCGCATCATCAACGAGCCCACCGCTGCGGCCCTGGCCTACGGGCTGGACAAGAAGAAGAACGAGAAGGTCGCGGTCTTCGACTTCGGCGGCGGCACCTTCGACATCTCCATTCTCGACATCGGCGAGGGCGTCTTCGAGGTGCTCTCGACCAACGGCGACACGCATCTGGGCGGCGACGACATCGACGAGATCCTCATCGACTACGTCGCGGAGGAGTTCCGCAAGAAGGAGGGCGTGGACATCAAGCAGGACCCCATGGCCCTGCAGCGGCTCAAGGAGGCCTGCGAGAAGGCCAAGTGCGAGCTCTCCAGCGTCCAGGAGACGACCATCAACCTGCCCTTCATCACCGCCACGCAGGAAGGGCCCAAGCACCTGCAGGAGACGATCACCCGAGCCAAGTTCGAGGCCATGATCGAGCCGGTCCTGCAGCGGCTGCGCACACCCTGCGAGGCGGCGCTGGCCGACGCCAAGCTCGACGCCAGCCGCATCGACGAGGTGATCCTCGTGGGCGGCTCGACCCGCATCCCCGCGGTGCAGCGCCTCTGCCAGGACATCTTCGGCAAGGAGCCCAACAAGAGCGTCAACCCCGACGAGGCGGTGGCCCTCGGCGCCGCGATCCAGGGCGCCATCCTGCAGGGCGACGTCAAGGACGTGCTGCTCCTGGACGTCACGCCGCTGTCGCTGGGCGTCGAGACGCTTGGCGGCGTCATGACGGTGCTCATCCCGCGCAACACGACCATTCCCACATCGAAGAAGGAGACCTTCTCCACCGCCTCGGACAACCAGACCAGCGTGCAGATCCACGTCCTGCAGGGCGAACGGCCGCTGGCCAAGGACAACCGCACGCTGGGCGTCTTCGAGCTGACGGACATTCCGCCGGCGCCCAGAGGCGTGCCGCAGATCGAGGTCGAGTTCTCCATCGACGCCAACGGCATCCTGCACGTCACCGCCACCGACAAGGCCACGGGCAAGAGCCAGAAGATCGAAATCAAGGGCGCCTCGGGCCTGAGCGAAGAGGAAATCGAGCGGATGAAGAAGGAGGCCGAGGCCCACGCCGCTGAGGACCAGGCCCGGCGCGAGCTCATCGAGGCCAAGAACAAGGCCGACGCCCTCATCTACCAGACCCGCAAGAGCCTCGAGGAGCACGGCGACAAGGTCGGCGCAGACGTGCGCTCCAACATCGAGAACGCCCTTTCCAACCTCGAGACGGTCATGAAGGGCGAGGACAAGGCCGCCATCGAAAAGGCCGTCTCCGAGCTGGAGAAGGCCTCGGTCGAGCTGGGCAAGGTCATCTATGAGCAGGCCGCGCAGCAGGCCTCAGCGGCAGCCAGCGGCGGTGCGTCAGCCGCATCCTCGGGCGGCGACGGCGACGCCTCCACCGGCGCCGCGGAGGGCGAGGTCATCGACGCGGAGTACGAGGTCAAGGACGAGAAGAAGAGCTGACCGACCGGACATCCGGAGCCACGCATCGGGAGCGGCCTGCGGCGCCGCTCCCGTTGTTCATGCGCCTGTCGAAGGGGCGAGGTCGAGCGAGGCCTGCGCGTCGCTGCGGCGCCTGCGCAGCGTCAGGCCCGCCTCCACCACCAGCCACAGCGCCGCGAGCAGGATCGCCGAGCCGACGAGCGCCAGCGTCAGCTGGTCGCCCTTGACGCCGTCTTCGGTGAAGGCGGCGCCGTAGAACGTGCGCAGGCGCAGCGCAAGAGCGCCCAGCGTCGAGAGCATCATGAAGGCCATGGGGACGAGGTAGGGAAGGCTGGGGCGCCTGCGCTGGATGAGGTACACGGCGACCACCAGCAGGGCAAGACCCGCCAGCAGCTGGTTCGTCGCGCCAAAGAGCGTCCAGAGCGTCAGGCCTGCGCTTCTGCCGTCGACCTCGAAGAAGGCGAAGAAGGCGATGGCGCCGCAGGCAAGCAGGCTGCTGACGAATCGATTGCGCAGGGCGCGGGGCAGCCTGAGGCCCTCGAAAATCTCCTCAATGTTGTAGCGGAGCAGCCGCGTGGCGCTGTCCAGCGTCGTCAGCGCAAAGGAGACAACGACCACCGCCACCAGCGTCGTGGCCAGCTCCGCGGGAACGCCCAGCGCCTCGACGAAGCGGGCGGCGCCTGCGACGAAGGCGCTCATCTTGGCGCCCAGGCCCTCGGCCGCCTGCCAGGAGGAGAAGTGCAGCCGCCACTGCTCCTGCGACGTCGCCGCGGCGAAGCCCGCGGTCGTCGCCAGCACCGCCAGCAGGCCCAGCAGCGACTCGCCGATCATGGCGCCGTAGCCGATCAGCCGAGCGTCCGTCTCGCGGTCGAGCTGCTTGGCCGTCGTCCCCGAGGCGACCAGACTGTGAAAGCCCGAGACGGCGCCGCAGGCGATGGTGATGAAGACGAAGGGGAAGATCGGCGGGGCGCCCGCTGGCGCAAGGTTCAGCGCAGAGCCCTCGGGAAACGAGGGGGACATCACGAAAAAGCCCGCATACGCCAGGCCCAGCCCCAGGTACAGCAGCAGGGCGTTGATGAAGTCCCGCGGCTGCAGCAGCGACCAGACGGGCAGCACCGACGCGGCGAAGGCGTAGGCGAGCAGGATCCAGGCCCAGGTCTTCCAACCGCCAAGCCACCGCTGCGCAGCCGCGGAAGCCTCGGCTCCTGCGCCGGGGACGGCGATGGTCAGCGCGTCCGTCGTCGCGGCCAAATACACCGTCAGCAGCGTGAGCGCAAAGGCGACAGCCGCCAGCGGCCCCAGACGCAGGCCTCTGCGCTTCGTCAGCCAGCCCACAGCCAGGGCCAGCAGCATGATCGCCGCTGAGGGCGCCACAGCCTGCGGGTAGTGCCCCGCGGTCGAGTCGGCTGTACCCGGCCAGAAGAGAAAGGCGATGACGTACACGAAGACGCCCATGGCCAGCGCAACGCCGAAGAAGATCAGCGCGTGCATCAGGGCCTTGGCGCGCCTGCCCATGAGCCGCTCGGCGACGACGCCGATGGACTTGCCCTCGGCCCTCGCCGAGACGACCAGACTGCCGAAGTCGTGGACGCAGCCGATCAGCACCGCCCCAAGCGCCACCCACAGCAGAGCAGGGACCCAGCCCCAGATGACGGCGATGGCGGGCCCGAGCATGGGCGAGAGGCCTGTGATCGAGGCGTAGTGGTGCCCGAAGAGCACGCCCCTGCGCGAGGGCACGTAGTCCACGCCGTCCTCCAGCGAGTGCGCGGGCGTCGTGGTCCTGGGCCTGAGGCTGAAGACCCGCGCGCCCAGCCAGCGGGAATAGAGCAGATAGCCCGCTGCATAGAGCGCAAAGCACAGCAGCACCACAGCCGTCGCCATGACGAGGCAGTGTACCAGCGGAGGCTGCAGAACCCTGCGGGCTCAGCTGCAGGCGCTCCTGAGCGCCGCAGCCTTGTCCAGCCGCTCCCACGGGAAGAAGCGCAGGCCGTCCTGCTCGTAGGGCTGTCTGCCGAAGTGCCCGTGGCAGGCGGTGGGGGTGTAGATGGGCTTGCGCAGGTCGAGCGACTCGATGATGCCGCGCGGCGTGAGGGCGAAGTGCTCCCGCACCGCCTCCTCGATCCGGCGTTCGTCCACAGCGTTGGTCCCCAGGCAGTCGATGCGGACGCTCGTCGGATCAGCCACGCCGATGGCGTAGGAGAGCTGCACCTCGCAGCGCTGGGCCAGCTCCGCGGCGACGACGTTCTTGGCGATGTAGCGGGCCATGTAGGCCGCGGAGCGGTCCACCTTCGTCGGGTCCTTGCCCGAGAAGGCGCCGCCGCCGTGCCTGCCCATGCCGCCATAGGTGTCCACGATGATCTTGCGCCCCGTCAGGCCCACATCGCCGTGCGGACCGCCGATCTCGAAGCGGCCGGTCGGGTTGATGTGCACGGTGATGTCGTCGCTCCACCAGCTGCCGAGCGTGGGCTTGACGACCCGCTCGACGATCGCCTCCCGCAGCTCGCCCTGCCTGTCGTTCCAGGAGGGGCTGTGCTGCGTGGAAAGGACGACGGTGTCGACGCGGCTGGGGCGGCCCTGCTCGTCGTACTCGAGGGTGACCTGGCTCTTGGCGTCGGGCCGGAGCCCTTCGATCTCGCCTGCGCCGCGGACCCTGGCCTGCTGCTCCACGAGCCTGTGGGCCAGGTAGATGGGCAGCGGCATCAGGGCCTCGGGGTCGAGCTCGTCCGTCTCGCGGCAGGCGTAGCCGAACATCATGCCCTGATCGCCCGCGCCCTCCCTGTCCACGCCCATGGCGATGTCCGGCGACTGCTGCTTGATCGAGACGAGCACGGCGCAGGTTTCGTGGTCGAAGGCCATGGCCGGCTCGATGTAGCCCACATTGCGGACCACCTGCCGCACCACGTCGGGGATCTCCACGTAGGCCTGCGTGGTGATCTCGCCCGCCACGATGGCCATGCCTGTCGAGACCAGCGTCTCGCAGGCCACCCGCGAGGTCGGGTCCTGCGCGAGCATCGCGTCCAGGACCGCGTCGGAGATCTGGTCGGCGACCTTGTCCGGATGGCCCATCGAGACGGACTCTGAGGTGAAGAGCGTGCGGCGCCCCATGGCGGCGGTCTCCTGCAGGGTTGTCGCGGGCGAGGGGGAGTGGGCGGGCATGAGGTTCTCCCGTTGATGCGGATGGATGGATGATTTCGCGGGCAGTCTAGGATCCCTTCACGTCAGCAGCAAGGACGGACGCATGAGAATCATCGCAGGCGAGCTCCGCCGCCGACAGATCGCCTCGCCCCCCTCCTCGAGCCCCGCCCGGCCCATGCCCGATCGGGTGCGCGAGGCGCTGTTCAACCTGCTGCGCGGTCACACGGAGGGCCAGTGCGTCGTGGACGTCTTCGCGGGTTCGGGCGCCGTGGGGCTCGAGGCGGTCTCGCGCGGCGCCCTCCGCTGCGTCTTCATCGAGCGCGACAGGCCCACCGCTCGCGTCCTGCGGCAGAATATCCAGTCGCTGGACGTGGAGGACCGCTGCACAGTCGTCGAGGCTGACGCCCTTGGGCCGACGGCGCTGGCGCGGGTTCCACGGCAGATCCACCTGCTCTTCTTCGACCCGCCCTACGAACTGCTGCGAGACCCACGTCGGCGGCGACTGGTGATGGCCCAGTTCGCCCGTTTCGGTCAGCTGCTGGACGAGTCGGGCTTTGCAGCGCTGCGCACGCCCTGGCCCTTCGTCGACCGCATCGAGCCTGAAGAGGAGGGCGCCCGGCCCGTCGTGCGGGACGCGCCGCTGGAGGTGGAGGGGCTCGTCGGTCCGGAGACGCACGAATACGGCTCGACAGCGCTGCATCTGTACATGAAGGACAAGCCTGATCGCAGGCCGATAGAGCCTGGGTGAGGTTGCGCGCCTGGTCGAGGGTGTTCTGCACGGTGGTCCTGTCGGCGCCTGCTGCTGCGCTTCACGCACAGGAGCCACAACCGCAGCGCAGCGTGGAGGCGCCAGCCGCCTCTACGCCGCTGCGGCCGACCGGGTCGCGCAGAACGGTCCGCAGCTTCGACTTCGAGGAGCGCAGCTTCAACATCGAGCCTGTGCCGCAGTACTGGGTGCGGGCGCAGCAGACCGCGACGCGCTCCAGACCGGGCTTTCCCCCCTGGAACGAAGCGACGCTCGACGACGAGCACGCCTCCAGCGGACAATGGTCCGTCAAGATTCCGGTCAAGGGGGGAAGCGCCGCCCTGCGGCTGGCCAGCGGGGTGATTCCGGTGCTGCCCGGCGCCGACTACACCGTCGTGGCCAATGTGCTGACGCAGGGGGCGGACCTGGCCCGGGCGCGCGTGGCGGTGCGGCTGGTGGACGATCAGCATCAGCCCCTTCCCGACGGGGTCGCAGTCAGCCCCGCGGTCCGCAGCGAGCGCGAGTTCACGTCGTTGCACGTGCGCATCGCCGCCAACGATCCCCGAGCTGCATGGATGCAGATCGAGCTGCAGCTGCTGCAGCCTCGGGAGCTGCGCCGCAACGCTGATCCTTTCGGGGAGCCCGTTTCCTCGTCCACAGCCACGCCGAACTCCCACCGCCGCTATGTGCCTGAGGACTTCGACGCGGTCGCATGGTTCGACGATGTGCGGGTGTTGCTGACCCCTCGGGTCACGCTGACGACCAACTCGCTGATCAACGTCGTCGAAGCCCCCCAGACGCCAACGCTGACCGCCGTCGTGCGGGATGTTGCAGGCGAGACGCTTGTCGGCGAGCTGCGTCTGCTTGACGAGAGGGGGCGCCTCCTGGACCACAGGACAGTGCGGTTCGAGCCTGGAGGCAGGCCCCTGGCCTGGAAACCGAAGGTGCAGGGATTCGGGTGGCGACGCGCGGTGCTGGACGTGGAAACCGCCAACGGCCAGACGCTCTCGACGGTTCGAAGCGACTTTGTCTATGCGCCTGCGCCCAGCGGGTTGAGCTCGATCGACGCTCGGCGCGTGGCGATGTTGCTGCGCGACCCGCCTGCGCACTCGGGCAAGACGCTGGCGCAGGTGATGATCGCGCTGGGAGCGGGCCAGGCGCATCTGCCGTTGTGGAGCGAATCGCTGTCGCGGTCGTCGCTCTCGCGGCGCGTCGATCGTGTGCAGGCGGTTGCGGACGAGCTGCTCGAGAGCGGGATGGAGGTGACGCTGGCGCTGACGCCCGTCCCTGCGGAGCTCGCCCAACGACTGCGCATCGACCCGCAACAACCGCTGCTGTTGCTGGCGCACGAGATCGAAACATGGGAAAGCTATCTGCGCGAGGCTGTGGCCAGACTGGGCCAGCGCATCACCACGTGGCGCATCGGCCGTGCGGGCAGCGCACAGGGGGTGAGGTTCGGCCCAGCAATGACCGACAGGCTTCGTCAGCTGCAGCAGAGACTGGAGCGATTGGCGCCGACGGCCAGAGTGATCGCGCCCTGGCCCGGCGCCGTGGAGCCTCCGGAAGTCGATTCTGACGCGGACATGGCGTTTCTGCTGACGGCTCACGAATGGTTCTCGCCGCAGGGCGTGGCGAACGTGGCGGCGAATGCCTCGCCCTCCTCCACGATCTACATCGAGCAGCGTCCCGGCGAGGCCCCCGCAGCGGGCGCTCGTCTGCTCGCAGCGGATCTCGTCAAACGTCTGGTGCACGCATGGCGCACGCCCAACGTCACCATTGCGCTGCAGCAGGTGTGGCGGTGGACGACGATCAACGGCCGAGCGACGCCGCAGCTGACGCCTGCTTTCGCTGTGGTCAGGCAGGCTCTGGAGCGACTCAGCGAACGATCGTTTCGCACAGCCCTGCCCGCGCCGACCGGCGCAACCGCGATGCTCTTCGACGGTCATGCGGGCGCCATGCTCGTCGTCTGGGCGGACGATCCGCAGGCTGTCGGGCAGCGGGTGTCGCTCGCTGTGGGAGAAGGCGCCGTGCACGGCGTGGACATGTTCGGCAACCCCATCGAGACGCCTGTCGTCGACGGCGAGCTGCAGCTTGCGGTCTCGAGCGAGCCGATCTTCGTGTTGGGAGTGGACGCGCCGCTGCTGGCGACCCAAGCCTCCTTCCGCATCGAACCCGCGTTTCTTCCGTCGCTGGCGACGCGGCATGCGCTGACTGCGCGCCTGGTCAACCACTTTGCCAAGCCTGTGAGCGGCGCGCTGCGCATCGATGCGCCTGAATCCTGGGCGCCGCAGCCTCGGGTGCTGCATTTTTCACTGGCGCCTGGGGAGGAAGCTGCGATTCCTTTCGATGTGACGTTGGGTGTGGGCGAAGAAGCAGGGCTCCGCGCGGTGCACGCCAGCGCCTTGCTGCAGGCAGGGGCGACAGAACGCTTGATCCGGCTGCGCGTCCCGGTGGAGGTGGGGCTGCCCACGGTGCTGCTCTCTTCGGTCGTCAGTGTGGCGCCGCCTCGACAGCGGAACGCAGAGGGCGATGTCGTTGTCACGCTTCTGGTGACGAACACGGGAGGCTCCCGGCTGACGCTGGAAGCCTTTGCCCAGGCGCCCGGCTTTGCGCGCGAGCAGGCGCCCATCAGCGACTTGGCGCCGGGCCAGACGCGTGTGGCCAGGTTCCGCTTCCGACGAGGAGCTGAGAAGCTCTCTGGAGCGCCCATCCGGGTGGGCGTCATGGAAGTGGACGGGTTGGCGAGGCTCAACCGCGTCGTGCGGGCGCCGTAGGACGCTGTACGCGCCGCGGTCTCCTGTTCGTATCCTCGAACCATGGACGTCCACGCGCTGGAGGCGCTCGACTTCGCCCACCTGTGGCACCCCTTCACGCCCATGCGGCAGTGGCGCCGCCGCAAGCCCTTCATCGTCGCCTCCGCTGAGGGCTTCACGCTCACGAGCGTCGAGGGCGAGACGCTCCTCGACGGCGTCTCTTCGCTCTGGTGCAACGTGCACGGCCATCGTGTGCACGAGCTGGACGAGGCGGTGCGCGACCAGCTGGGGCGCGTGGCGCACTCGACGCTGCTTGGGCTCTCGGCTGAGCCTGCGATACGGCTGGCCGCCCGCCTGGCGGAGCTTGCCCAGAGGATTCCAGGCGATGGGGCGCCGCTGACCAAGGTTTTCTTCTCTGACGCTGGCGCCACGGCGACGGAAGCTGCGCTGAAGATGGCTGTCGGCGCCCAGCGCCATGCGGGCGACGCGCAGCGGACGACGGTCGTCACCCTCAGCGGCGGCTACCACGGCGACACGGTCGGCGCGATGAGCATGGGCTTCATCCGGGCGATGCACCGGCCCTTCGAGCCGTTGACCTTCCGCTGCGCTCGGACGCAGGCGCCCGACCCCAGACGCGTTCAGGGCCTCGGCGAGCCTGGGCTGTGGCCCAGCTGGGACGAGCAGCGGATGCGCGCCGCCAGGGACCGGGCGCTCGACGCGCTGGCGCAGCTGCTCGAGGAGCGCGCAGGCCGCGTCGCCGCCTTCGTCGTCGAGCCCGTCGTGCAGGGGGCCGCCGGCATGCTCGTCCAGCCGCAGGGCTACCTCCACGAGGCTGCGGCGATGGTCCGCGAGGCTGGCGGCCTGGTGGTCGCGGACGAGGTCGCCACGGGCTTCGCCCGCACCGGCGCCCTCTTCGCCTGCCAGCTGGAGGAGGTCAGACCCGACATCCTCTGCCTTGCCAAGGGGCTGTCGGGGGGATACCTCCCGATCGCCGCGACGCTGGCCACGGAGGCGATCGCTGGCGCTTTCGAGGGCGAGCCCCACGAAGGACGCACCCTCTACCACGGCCACACGTACACGGGCAACGCCCTTGCCTGTGCAGCGTCGCTGGCTTCGCTGGAGCTGCTCGAGCGGCGCCGACTCGTCGAGCGCGGCGCCCGGCACAGCGAACGCATCCGGGCGGCCCTCTTCGAAGCCCTGGCGGAGCACCCGCACATCGGCGACGTGCGCAACCGGGGCGTGATGACGGGGATCGAGCTCGTCGCGTCGCGCGATCCCTGGACGCCCTTTGCGCCCGCAGTGGCGGCGGCGCCCCGCGTCTGCGACGAGGCCCGGCGGCGCGGCCTCTTCGTCAGGCCCATCGGCGACGTCGTGGTCTTCAACCCCGCCCCAGCCATGGACGAGGCGACGCTGGAGCGCTGCCTGGGGATCCTCATCGACGCGATCCGCGCCGTCGACTTCGCGCGTCCCGCCTCGGACGCCCTGGCGGCGACGCCCGCGGGAGCGGCGGACTGACGCCCCTGCGTCACAGGTCGATCAGCAGCCTTGCGGGGTCCTCGATGCACTCCTTGACGTGCTTGAGGAACGTGACCGCGCCTTCGCCGTCCACGATGCGGTGGTCGTAGGACAGGGCCAGGTACATCATGGGCCGCACCGCGATCTGCCCCGAGCCCGGCGGGTGCTCGACGGGCCTGCGGAGGATGTTGTGCATGCCCAGAATGCCCGACTGCGGCGGGTTGAGAATGGGCGTGCTCATCATCGAGCCGTACACGCCGCCGTTGCTGATGGTGAAGGTGCCGCCCTGCAGCTCCTCGAGCGTGAGCTTGCCTTCGCGGGCGCGCGTGGCCAGGTCCTTGAGGCCCAGCTCGATCTGGGCGAAGCTGAGCGACTCGACGTTGCGCAGCACGGGCACGACGAGCCCCCTTGGCGTTCCCACAGCGAAGGCGATGTCGCAGTAGTGGTGCTCGATGATCTCGGGGCCCTTTTCCCCTTGGGCGATCTGGGAGTTGACCGCGGGCACGCGCCGCAGCGCGCTGACGCAGGCCTTGGCGAAGAAGGACATGAAGCCCAGCTTGACGCCGTGCTGCTTCTCGAAGGCGTCCTTGTGTCTGCTGCGCAGCTCCATGACCGCGCTCATGTCGCACTCGTTGAAGGTGGTGAGCATGGCGGCGGTGCGCTGGGCCTCGACGAGCCGCTGGGCCACGCGCTGCCGCAACGGCGACATGGGCCTGCGCGTCACGCTGCGGTCGAAGGCTGCGCGAGGCGCCGCTGGCTGCGGAGCTGGTGCGACAGCGGCTTCCTGCGCAATCGCAGCGGCTGCCTGACCTGCCTTGTTCAGGTGCGAGAGCACGTCCTGCTCGCGGATCCGTCCGCCCGGACCCGTTCCTGGGATGGAGGTCAGGTCCACGCCCCGCTCCTGGGCGAGCTTGCGGGCCAGCGGCGTGGCCCGCACGTCTTCGCCGTCGGCGGATGCGCGCGTCGTCTCCTCTGCGCTCGTGGGGGGCTGTGTTGTCGCTGTGGTTGTCGCGGACTGGGCTCCGTTGGTGGAGGGGCTCGACGCAGCGGCATGCTGGGTTGCTTCGCTGGTTTGAGACGTTGCTGCAGCTGCGGGTTTTTCGGCGCTGTCGTCCACCGTCCCCACGACGGCGCCGACCTGGACCGTCTCGCCCTCGGGTGTGTTGATGCGCAGCACGCCCGATGCGGGGGCGGGCACCTCGACGGTGATCTTGTCCGTCTCCAGCTCGAGCACGGTTTCGTCGCGCTCGACCCAGTCGCCGTCCTGCTTCAGCCAGGCGCTGATGACGCCTTCCGTGACGCTCTCGCCGGGAGAGGGAATGACGATGTCGACGCTCATGGGATTCTCCATGGCGCAGCGGACTGCGCCAGCGCGAGGGGTTCAGGTGGTCGACGCCGCTGCAGCAGCTTGCTCCGCAACAGCCCGGGCGCCGACGGCTGCGGCGAGGATGGCCTCCTGCTCCTCTTCGTGCTTCTTCTTCGAGCCCGTGGCGGTCGTGGCTGAGGCGGGGCGGCCGATGTAGGGCAGCGGCGACCAGCCCAGGGCCGTGCGGCAGGCATGATCGAAGTAGAGGTAGGCGCCCATGTTCTCAGGCTCCTCCTGCGTCCAGATTCGCTCAGCGGAGGCGGGGTAGCGCTCGACGACGTCCCGCAGCAGTGTGGTGTGCAGCGGATAAAGCTGCTCGACGCGGACAATCGCCACGTCGTCGCGCTCCAGCTCGCGCCGTCTGCGGTCCAGGTCGTAGAACACCTTCCCCGAGCAGAGCAGCACCCGCTTGACGTTCGCGCGCACGGCGCCTTCCTGAGCGAACCGCGGATCGTCCAGCACTTCAGCGAAGCCGCCCGAGACGAACTCCTCGACCCGGCTGGTCGCCTCGGGAAGACGCAGCAGACTCTTGGGCGTCATGACGATCAGCGGTTTGCGGAAGTTGCGCTTCACCTGCCTGCGCAGCAGATGGAAGAACTGGGCGGGTGTGGTCGGATAGACCACCTCCATGTTCTCGTCGGCGCAGAGCTGCAGAAATCGCTCGAGCCTGGCGGAGGAGTGCTCGGGGCCCTGCCCTTCGTAGCCATGGGGGAGAAAGAGCGTCAGGCCGCTCCAACGCTGCCACTTGATCTCCGCAGGGGCCAGAAACTGGTCGATCACCACCTGGGCGCCGTTGGCGAAGTCGCCGAACTGCGCCTCCCAGATCACCAGCATGTTCGGATCCGCCAGCGAATAGCCGTACTCGAAGCCCAGCACGCTGTACTCGCTCAGCGGACTGTCGTAGATGCAGAAGCGCGCCTGTCTGGGCCTGCCGTCCTCGCCAGGATCGCCAGGCTCCTGGCCGGGAACGCCTGGCTGGCCCATCTGTCTCATGTTGTTGAGGGGGATGTAGGGCTGGCCTGTCTCCATGTCCTTGACGACGGCATGGCGCTGCGAGAAGGTGCCTCTGCGGGAATCCTGTCCGCTGAGCCTGACGGCGGTTCCCTCCAGGAGCAGCGACCCGAAGGCGTAGGCCTCAGCGGTCCCCCAGTCGATGGGCTCGTCGCCCTCCACAGCCTGGGCGCGCCGCTCCAACAGCTTGGCGACATTCTTGTGGAGGTGGAACCCATCGGGAAGAGCAGCGTGGGCGCGGGCGACCTCCGCCAACGTGTCCCGTGACGCTGCCGTGGGCACCGGGTCGAAGGAGTACTCGTGTGTGAAGCCCTGCCAGCGCCACGAGCCTGGATCAATGGTCGGGTCCTTGGGTTGCGCCATCGCTGCGGACTGGGCCTTCTCCAGCTGCTCCTCCAGACTCTGGCGAATGGCCTGCACATCCTGCTCGGTGATGACGCCCTCGGCCAGCAGCCGTTCCGCGTAGGTCTTCAGCACGCTCTTCTTCTTGCGGATGAGCTTGGCCATGATGGGCTGGGTGAAGGAGGGATCGTCGCCTTCGTTGTGGCCCCAGCGGCGGTAGCACCACATGTCGATGACGACGTCCTTCTTCCAGCGCTGTCGATACGCCAGGGCCAGCTGCGCCACGTACACGACGGCTTCGGGGTCTTCGCCGTTGACGTGGAACACAGGCGCCTCGATCGTCTTGGCCACGTCCGTGCAGTAGCGCGACGAGCGCGCGTCCTCGGGGCCTGTCGTGAAGCCGATGAGGTTGTTGACGATGGCGTGGATCGTGCCGCCAGTCGTGTAGCCCTTGAGCTGGCTGAGGTTGAGCACCTCCATGACGACGCCTTGACCTGCAAAGGCGGCGTCGCCGTGCACGAGGACGGGAATCGTCTTGCGTCGCTCCGTGTCGCTGCGCAGCCGCTGCTTGGCCCGGCAGCGGCCCTCGACGACGGCGTCGACCGCCTCGAGGTGGCTGGGGTTCGAGGACATGACCACGCGGATCTTCTTGCCCGAGGCCGTGACGCGGTCGCCCGAGTAGCCCAGGTGGTACTTGACGTCGCCGCCGCCGTCGACGAAGTCCTCGCTCCAGTTCTCCTCGAACTCGGTGAAGATCTGCTCGTAGGTCTTTCCCAGTATGTTGTTGAGAACGTTGAGCCTGCCGCGGTGGGCCATGCCCATGACCAGCTCGTCCACGCCGTCGTCCGCGGCCTTCTCGACAACGCGGTCGAGCAACGGTATGAGCGACTCGGCGCCCTCGAGGCTGAACCGCTTCTGCCCCACGTAGCGCTTGTGCAGGAACGTCTCGAACATCTCCGCGCGGTGGAGCATGTGCAGCACATGCACGCGCTCGCCTGTCTCGAGATTGGGCCGGTTGCGCCGCTGCTCCATGCGCGAGCCCAGCCAGGCGCGCTCCTCGGTGTTCTGGATGTGCATGTACTCCACACCCACACAGCGGCAGTAGGTCTCCTCGAGGATCTCGATAATCTCGCGCAGCGGCCGTGGCTCGTCGAACAGCCCGCCCGAGTCGAAGACCCAGTCCAGATGCTCCTCCGACAGGCCGTGGTAGGCCAGGGTCAGCTGCTCGGGGCGTGGACGCTCTCGGCCGAAGGGGTCGAGGTCGGCGCACATGTGCCCGATGTCGCGGTAGTGGTAGATGAGCGAGGCCACGCCCGCATGGACGCGGATCTCCTCGGCGCTGGCTGGACCTGCGCCCTCCTCGGCGTCCTTCGAGCGGGCCAGATCGAAGCCTGCGAAGAAGGCCGCCAGATCGGGCGCGACAGATTCAGGCGCCTTTTTCCATGCGTTGTACTGCGCTTCGAGATAGTCGGCGCTCCAGGCGTTGACGGCGGGAGGCGCGGAAGGGACAACGGTGGTCATGGCGTGTGTCCAGTCGTCTCTGCGGCGCAGGCAGCACGCGCTGCGTCGACAGTGCATCCTACACCGCTGCATCGGTTCCCGGACCCGTCCGGATCAGCGGGGCGGCGCAGTCGCGGAGCTGGGGCGTTATCCGGGCTTGCGTCGCTGTTCCCGCCTGTGGTGGGCGCCGGCTGACCCTACACTTGCTGCGCCATGACCAAGAGCGCCGACCAACGCCACGCTGTCACCGGGCCCGGTCTGGATCACGCAGCGACCAGCATGGCTGGCCCGCAGCGGCCCCAGGAGGGGCAGCGGTCTGCGGGGATCGATCCGCAGGCGGTGACCATCAGCGGCATCGTGCTGGACCCGGTGTACGGCCCCAGGACGCAGATCGAGTCGCTGGCCAACCACGACCGCGACATCGCTGAGCCCGGCGCCTTCCCCTTCACCCGGGGGCTCTTTCCGCTGGGCTACCGCTCGCGTCTCTGGACCATGCGGCAGTTCGCAGGCTTCGGCTCCGCCGACGACACCAACAAGCGGTTCAAGTACCTGCTCGAACAGGCCAGGGGGACCAAGGCCAACACCGGCCTCTCCACCGCCTTCGACCTGCCCACGCTCATGGGCCGCGACAGCGACGACCCCCTCTCGCAGGGCGAGGTGGGCAAGTGCGGCGTGGCCATCGACACCATCGAGGACATGCACCGCCTCTACGCGGACATTCCGCTGGACAAGGTCACCGTCAGCCAGACGATCAACGGCCCCGCAGCGGTGATCTGGGCCATGTACCTGGCGATGGCCAAGCAGCGGGGCTTCGACTGGAAGGAGCTCGGCGGGACCATCCAGAACGACATCCTCAAGGAGTTCCACGCGCAGAACGAGTTCATCTACCCGCCCGAGCCTTCGGTCAAGCTCGTCGTGGACACGATCGAGTTCCAGACGCAGCGCGTGCCGAAGTGGCACAGCGTCTCGATCAGCGGCTACCACATCCGCGAAGCTGGCTCGACGGCGACGCAGGAGCTGGCCTTCACGCTGCGCGACGGCATGGAGTACGTCGAGGCGTGCCTCGAACGGGGGCTGGACGTGGACGCCTTTGCGCCAAGGCTCTCGTTCTTCTTCAACAGCCACAACGAGTTCTTCGAGGAGATCTGCAAGCTCCGCGCCGCCCGGCGGATCTGGGCGCGGATGATGCGCGACCGCTACGGCGCCAGGAACGAGCGCAGCTGGTTCATGAAGACGCACGTGCAGACCGCCGGCTGCTCGCTCACGGAGCAGCAGCCGCTCAACAACATCGTGCGCGTGGCCTACCAGGCCATGGCCGCGGTGCTGGGCGGCTGCCAGAGCCTCCACACCGACTCCATGGACGAGACGCTGGCCCTTCCCAGCGAGCAGGCGGTGACGGTGGCCCTGCGGACGCAGCAGATCCTGGCCCACGAGACGGGCGTGACGCGCGTGGTCGACCCGCTGGGCGGCGCCTGGTTCGTCGAGAAACTCACCGACACCATGGAGGAGGAGGCCCTGGCGTACATCGCGGAGATCGACGAGATGGGCGGCGGACCCTGGCCCAAGGGTCGGGGCGGCGTCGTCGAAGGCATCCACCGCGGCTACTTCCGCAGACAGATCGCCGAGGCCGCTTACCGCTACAGCGAGGAGGTCGAGGCGGGCGACCGCATCATCGTCGGCGTCAACGCCTACGTCGACGAGGACGAGGAGCGGCCCATCGACATCCTCACCATTCCGCCAAGCGTCGAGGAGGAGCAGCGCAGGCGGCTGGCGGCCTTCAAGGCTGACAGAAGCGCCAAGGAGGTCGACAAGGCTCTGCAGGCCATCCGCGCAGCTGCGCGCACGGGCGAGAACGTCATGCCTGCGCTGGTCGAGGGCGCCCTGGCCTGCTGCACGCTCGGCGAGATGACCCAGGCCCTGGCCGACGTGTACGGCTACTACACCGGCGGCCCCGAATGGTGAAAACGCGTCCGTGCGCCGTCGTCTACGGCTGGTTGACCGCGGGTTGACAGCTCGCTGCGCACCGGGCACGCTCTTCTCC
>CAYPBL010000006.1:26155-32989 GCA_964408965.1 uncultured Phycisphaeraceae bacterium
ACGGCTGGTTGACCGCGGGTTGACAGCTCGCTGCGCACCGGGCACGCTCTTCTCCACAACGAACGTGGAGAGAGCATGCGTGGCCATGGGGGCGAACACGATGGCGCAGCGCGAAGGCCGGCCTTCACGCTCGTCGAGCTCCTCATCGTTCTGGGCGTGATCAGTCTGCTCGTGGGAGGGCTGGTCCCGGCTCTGGCGGCGGCGCGACAGGCCGCCCGCACCGCCCGCTGCGCCGCCACGCTCAGGCAGCTCCACATGGGCGTCGGCGTCTGGGCGGACGACCACCGCAACGCCCTTCCCGGCCCCAACACCACAGGCCTTCCCTACCGCGGCAAGGTCGCCAACATCCTCAAACTGCTCGGCGACACCTCGCCCACCACGCCCACCAGCACCTTCGACTGGATCAGCCCGGTCATGGGCGAGTCGATGGGCCTTCCCGCCAACCGGGCCCAGCGCACCTGGCGCATCTTCCACGACCTGGCCTGCCCCGCGGCGCGGCAGGTGAACACGACGCTGTGGCCCCCAGCGGCCCGCTCGCTGGCCGACTTCGAAGACTTCGAGCAGCTCTTCCACGAGCGGGGCTTTCGGCAGATCTCCTATCTGGCGCCTGCGACGTTCCTCTACCGCGGCCCGGGCTACTCGCGCAGACGCTACGAGGTGTACCCCTTCGCCGGGCCCATGGTCATTCCCGACTTCTACAGCCCGCGGATCGACCGCGTGGGGCGGGTCCCCGCGAAGAAGATTCTCGTCGCCGACGGAACGCGCTACCTGGCGGCGCCCGGCGCGCTGGACTTCGATCTGTCGCCAAAGCCCGAGTACTACGGCTCCTTCACCAGCGCCACGCCCATCTACGAAGGCTCGACCGCCTACGGCAGGGCCAAGGCCGCAGCGGGCTTCGACGCGGTCAGACCTGGCTCGCGCGCCACCTATCCACTCAACCGCGACCTCTCCTACAGGCATGGCGGGAACATGAACGCTGTCTTCTTCGACGGCCATGTGGACCTGCTCAGCGAGGAGCGCTCCAAGACGGAAGCGGCGCTATGGGCGCCCTCGGGCAGCCTGTTCACCGGCAAAAAGGCGACGGAGGAGGCGCTGGCGCGCTACGAGGCGGGGGCCAAGCTCCCCTGAAGCGCCTCCCTCTGGACCGTCTGCGGGGAAGGGGCGCCGTCGGGCCGCCAGAGCATGACCGTCTCGGCCTTGCGGGGCTCGGTGAGGACGGGGTGCTCCCAGGCCTGCTTCGGAATCAGGTCGCGCGGCGCGGGCGCAAAGCCCAGCGTGACGAAAAAGCCCGGCGCGTCCGTCGAGAGGAAGAGCGTCGAGACGCCGATCTCCCGGGCCGTGCGCTGCAGGGCGCGCACGATCGCCCGGCCCACGCCCCTGCGTGTGCAGTCGGGGTGGACAGCGACGGAGCAGATCTCAGCCAGGCCGCCGTTGGTCAACCGCAGGGCGCCGCAGCCTATGAGCGCGCCCTGGTCGTCCTCGGCGACGACGAAGTCGCGCAGCGAGAAGGCGACCTCGTCGGGCTCGCGACGCATGGTCCTGCCCCGCTGCGCCCAGTAGTTGACCAGCTCGCAGAGGGCGCCCACCTCGGCCATGCGGGCGCCGCGCAGACGCACGCCCACAGGGAGCTCGTCCTCCGGATCGCTGTGCAGCGCCTCGGCCCGCTCGAGGCGCGCCCGAGCCGAGGCCAGCGCAAGGGCGACCTGCTCGGGAGCGGTCCCGCCAAGCGCCGACCGCCTGCGCAGCGCAGAGGCCAGCGACAGCGCCGCCAGGTCCTCTTCGGCCAGGTCGGGGACGACGGCGCGGGCGGCGTCGAGCGAAAGCTGGTCGAGCCCCACGCTTAGCGCCTCCGCGCGCCTGACGAGCTCGCCCACGGCGCGGTGGGCGTCGCGGAAGGGAACGCCCCTGCGGGCCAGCGCGTCGGCCAGCTCCGTCGCCAGCAGCGCCGGGTCGCGGGCCGCGGCGGCGCAGCGCTCCTCGTCGACGCGGATCGACCGCACCCCCCGGGCCGCTGCGCGCAACAGCAGCGACAGCTGGTCCATCGCGCCGAAGACCGCGGCCTTATCCTCCTGCAGGTCCTTGTTGTAGCCGCTGGGCAGGGCCTTGAGCGTCGCGGCGAAGCCCGCGCACAGGCCGAGCAGGGCGCCTGCGCGGGCGCGCAGCAGCTCGAAGGCGTCGGGATTCTTCTTCTGCGGCATGATCGACGAACCGCTGCAGAAGGCGTCGTCCAGACGGAAATAGCTGAACTCGCTGGTCGTGTAGAGCACCACGTCCTCGGCCAGACGCGAGAGCGTCAGGCCCGTCGCGAGGCAGGCGTAGAGGGCGTCGAGAACGAAATCACGGCTGCCCGCTGCGTCCAGCGCGTTCTCCATGGCGCCGAGAAAGCCCAGGTCGCGGGCGATGCGGCGGCGGTCGACCGCCACGCTGCTGCCGGCCAGCGCTGCGCCGCCCAGCGGACAGCGCAGCGCAGAGCCCTTGGCCAGCGCCAGCCGATGGGCGTCGCGCTCCAGCGCCTCGACGTGCGCATGGGCCCAGTGGGCCAGCGTGATGGGCTGGGCCCGCTGCAGATGCGTGTAGCCCGGCAGGGGCGTGTGCAGATGGGCCTCGGCCAGGTCGAGCAGGGCCCGCTGCAGATCGCCAAGCTCGGCGCCCCGACGCTCCAGCTCCCGCGACAGCCACAGCCGCAGCGCCGTCGAGACCTGGTCGTTGCGGCTGCGGCCCGTGTGGATCTTCTTGCCCACGTCGCCCAGACGCTCGACGAGGCGCTGTTCGATCCAGGTGTGCACGTCCTCGGCGCCCGAGTCCAGCGGCGGCCGCTCCAGGGCCCGGGCCTCTTCACGCAGCGCGTGCAGGGCCGCGCAGAGCGCGTCCGCTTCGCCGCCCGTCAGGGCGCCGGCTGCGGACAGCGCCCGCGCCCAGACGATCGAGGCCCGCAGATCGTCGTCCACCAGGCGCCAATCGACAGCCAGCGAGTCGTTGAGCTGGCGGAAGAGCGGGTCGGGGGCCTGGCTGAATCGTCCTTCCCACAAGCTCACAGCGAGCCCTCCCGCAGCTGTCGCAGCGCCTCGACGCGCTGGGGCAGCGTGAACAGGCGAAGGAAGCCCTCCGCGTGCGACTGGTCGTAGACGTCGTCGCGCTCGAAGCTGGCAAGCGCGTGGTCGTGGACGCTGCAGGGCGACTCGACGGCGACGGTCTGGCAGCGGCCCTTGAACAGCTGCAGACGCGCAACGCCCGTCAGGCGGCGGGCGTTGGCCTCGGCGAAGGCCTGCAGAGCTGCGCGCAGCGGCGTGAACCACTTGCCGTCGTAGACCAGCTCGGCGAAACGCAGCGCAAGACGCTCCTGCTCGTGCAGCAGATCGCGGTCGAAGACCAGCCTGCGCAGCGCCCAGAGGGCCTCGTCGAGCACGGTCATGGCGGGGGCCTCGTAGCAGCCCCGGCTCTTCATGCCCACCAGCCGTGACTCGACCATGTCCACCCGGCCCACGCCATGCGCCGCGGCTCGGGCGTCGAGCTGCTGAAAGAGCTCCACGGGCGGCGCCTCACGACCCTCCACGGCGCGCAGGACGCCCTCAGCGAACCGCAGCTCGAGCGTCTCGGGCTCGTCGGGCGCCTGACGCGGATCGACCGTGCGCAGCCAGATCTCCTCGGGCGCCGCGCTGGACGGGTCCTCGAGCGGGCCGCCTTCGTGCGAGACGTGCAGCAGGTTGGCGTCGCGGCTGTAGGTCTTGGTCGCGGTGGCGGCCATCGGCGCGCCCCTGCTCTCGAGGTAGGCCAGCAGGTCGCTGCGCGAGCGGAAGGGCCAGAGCCGCCAGGGGGCGACGACGCGCAAGTCGGGCGCCAGCGCAGCGAAGGCGCTCTCGAAACGCACCTGGTCGTTGCCCTTTCCCGTGCAGCCGTGGGCGACGGCGTCGGCGCCGAACTCGCGGGCCACGCGCACCTGCTCCTGCGCAAGCAGCGGACGGGCGATGGCCGTCCCAAGCAGGTACACGCCCTCGTAGCGCGGCCCCGCCAACAGGGTCGGATAGGCGAACGCCGTCAGCAGACGCTCCTTGAGATCCACCACGACGCACTCGTCGGCGCCGGCGGCTCGGGCGCGGGCCTCGACGCCCTCGAGCTCAGCGGCGCCCTGACCGACGTCGCCCGCAAAGGCGATCACCCGACAGCCGGGGTGCGCCTCCTTCAGCCACGGTATCGCGGCGGAGGTGTCCAGCCCGCCCGAGTAGGCCAGCACGACGGCGCGCAGCTCAGCGGTCGACATGACGCATCGCCTCCTCGGGCAGGGCCTCCGGACGCAGCAGCAGCGTCAGGAGGGCGTTCTGGGCGTGCATGCGGTTCTCCGCCTGGTCATAGACGACCGACTGGGCGGAGTCGATCACCGCCGCTTCGACCTCCTCGCCCCGGTGGGCGGGAAGACAGTGCATGAAGACCGCGTCGGGCGCCGCCTGGGCCATCAGGCGCGTGGTGACCTGGTAGGGGGCGAAGTCGGCCCGCCGCTGCTGGGCCTGCTCGGTCTGCCCCATGGAGGTCCAGACGTCGGTGTACACGGCCTTTGCCCCCTGCACGGCCTGGAGCGGATCGTGCGTGATGCGCACAGCGCCGTTGCGGGCAGCGGCCAGCTCCTGCGCCTCGGCGACGACGGCGCTCGGCGGCTCGTAGCCTGGCGGACAGCAGACGGTCAGGCGCATCCCCAACAGCGCGCCTGCGCGCAGCAGCGAGACGCAGACGTTGTTGCCGTCGCCGACGAACGTCAGTGGAAGCCCCTCGAGCGGGCCGAAACGCTCCAGCAGGGTCAGGCAGTCCGCCAGGGCCTGGCAGGGGTGGCAGTGGTCGGAGAGCGCGTTGACGACGGGCGCCGACGACGCCGAGGCCAAAGCCTCGATCGTCCGGTGGCTGTAGGTGCGGGCGACGACGGCGTCGGCCCAGCGCTCGAGGTTGCGGGCGTAGTCGCTGACGCTTTCGCGCATGCCGATGCGGTCCTGGGTGTGGTCGAGGTAGACAGCGGCGCCGCCCAGCCTGGCCATGCCGACCTCGAAGCTCACACGCGTCCGCAGCGAGGGCTTCTCGAAGAGCATGACGATGGCCTTGCCGGCAAGGGCCTGCGAGAAGGCCTGGGGATTGCGCTTCATCTGCAGCGCTGCGCGAAGAACCGTTCTGACGCGGTCTTCGCCAAGGTCCAGCAGCGTGCGCAGATGCGGCGCACAGCGGGACAGCGGCGCAGCGGCGGTGGTCATGGCGATGTCTCCTGTGACGCGGCGCAGAGCGCCGCGAAGGCGTCGGCATGGACGCGGGTGCAGGGAAAGGATGGAGGGCGCCGGAAGCGCGCCGCTGCGGCGTCGCGCCAGTGGGCGATGCGCACGGCGCAGCTGCTCCGCGCAGCCAGCTGCGCGCAGCTGCGCAGCTTGGGAAGCGCCCCTGCGCCGACGGCGCCCGAGACCAGCAGCGCCTGCGCCTGGACGCGGTCGAGGTCTTCCACCGCGGAGCCCTGGGCGTCGAGCAGGCCGGGCGTGTCGCTGAGCAGCCACAGCGCCTCGGCGCGCAGCGCCTCGGCCACGGCGCAGGCGGCGGCGTCGGCGTTGACGTTCCACAACCCGCCCGACGCGTCCACGCCGACCGACGAACAGACCAGGCACGCGCCGGCGTCGAGCAGGGCCAGGGCTGGGCGCGCATCGCCCGCCACGGCGCAGGCTGCGCGGCCGAACGCCGCGGCCAGCGGCTCGACGACGCACAGCCCCCCGTCGGTGCAGCGGACGCCGACGGCGCGGGCGCCGCGCGCGGTCAGCGCTGCGACGGCGCGGGTGTTGGCAAGCCCAGCCAGCGTCGCGACCACCTCGTCGATGGACTCCGCAGGCGTTGCGCGAAGGCCGTCGATCATCGACCAGGGAAGGCCGGCCCGGTCGAGCCGCTGGGCCAGCAGCGGACCTCCGCCATGCGCCACGACCAGGCGCACGCGCCGGGCAAGCTCCGCCAGCGCGTCCCACAGCGCCGCGTGGCCGGCCTCGTCCGCCAGCGTCTTGCCCGAGACCTTGACGACGACGACAGGTTCGCCCGCCGGCGCGCTCACAGCGAGCCCTCCTCCGCTGCCTGCGCAGCTGCTGGGACCCGCAGGGCGGTCGTTTCAGCAAAGCCGAACCGCAGGTTGAAAGACTGCACCGCGGCGCCGGCGGCGCCCTTGCCCAGGTTGTCCAGCGCCGCGTGCAGCGCGACACGGCCGGCGCCGTCGCTCACGGCGAGCTCACAGACGTCGCTGCGCTCGACGGCCCGGACGCTGGGCAGCGATCCAGCAGGCAGCAGCCTGAGGCAGGGCGCAGCGGCGCAGGCGTCCTCGAGCGCCTCGCGCACAGCCGCGGCGCAGGCGCCGTGCACGAGGGCGGGAAAGATCGTCGCGACGATCCCCCGCGCAAAGGGCGCGATGTGCGGCACGAAGGCGATCGGGGCGCCCACAGTCTGGGCGATCTCCGGCTCGTGCCGATGGGTCAGCGGCGCGTAGGGGGCCAGCGACGCTTCCGCCAAGAGCAGATCCCGCCGCGGCGCGCGGCCTGCGCCGGTGACGCCGCTGACGGCGCTGACGAACGTAGGGCGGGCGCCGTCGAGCAGGCCCCGCTGGCCAAGCGGCGCCAGCGCAAGCGCAGCGCACGAGGCGTAGCAGCCCGGGACGGCGATCAGGTCGGCCCGACGCAGGGTCTCTCTGGCGGCGGCGCCCAACTCCGCAAGGCCGTAGGCCACGCGCCAGCGTCGGTGCGTCGCTTTGGGCCAGGCGAAGCCATACGCCTGTTCGTGGACTGCCGCGTCGAGCAGGCGGTGGGCGCCGGAGAGGTCGATCACCACCGCGCCGGC
>CAYPBL010000006.1:33089-45383 GCA_964408965.1 uncultured Phycisphaeraceae bacterium
CTGCCGCGTCGAGCAGGCGGTGGGCGCCGGAGAGGTCGATCACCACCGCGCCGGCCTCGAGCGCGCGCGGCGCCAGGGCGGCGCTGACCTCGTGGGGCGTGGCGAGAAAGACCGCGTCGACGGCGCCGAAGTCCGCTGCGTCGACAGGCTCGATGGGCAGGTCGCAGCGGCCCCGCAGCTGCGGATGCTCCTCGCTCAGCGGACGGACGGCGCGCGTCTCAGCGCCGTACAGCCCCGCAAGGCTCGCCTGCGGATGCGCCAGGAGCAGCTCGACGAGCTCGGCGCCGGTGTAGCCTGCTGCCCCCACGATGGCTGTGCGGATCGTCATGGCGCTGTGCGCAGCGGCTGTCGCTGCCAGAAGAGGCGCGGGAACTGAGAGGCGTCAGGCGAGTCCCGCCTGCCGTCTGAGCCGCCGCGCCAGTGTGGCTGCGGTCCGGGGCGATGCAGTGGCGAGGAAGACGGTGTCGTCGCCGGCGATCGAACCGACGACGCCCGGAGGGGGGGCGGCGTCGAGCTCGGCAGCCAGGGCGCCGGCCTTTCCGGGGCCTGTGCGCAGGACGACGAGGGCGGCGGCGGGCTGGGCGTCGAGCAGCAGCGCCGCCAGAGCCTGTTCCAGCGTCGAGGGGGGCGCGTGGCGGGTGTCGCTGGGCTGTTCGGGCAGCTGGTAGCCCTGGGCGGTGCGGACGGCGCCGAGCCTGCGCAGGTCGGCGCTGATGGTCGGCTGGCTTGCGCGCAGGCCCTTGCGGCGCAGGGCCTGGCGGAGGTCCTCCTGCGTGCGGGCGGCGCCCTCCGCGAGCAGCTGCCGCAACAGCTCGAGGCGCTTCTGGGCGAGGCTGGTGTGGGGGGCGGTTGGGGCCATTGTGATGAATATTAGCAATGCTGATATTTATGTCAAACCGCCCGCCCCGACTCCCCCCGCAGCGGTCCGGACCGACCCTGGTACACTCGCAGGGCGGCGCCAAGGAAGGAATCGCCCCCCATGCGCAGGCCACGAATCCCCGACCCAGTGGACAGAAAAGCCTTCACGCTCATCGAGCTGCTCGTGAGCGTCGCGGTCATCGCGATCCTCATCGGCTTGCTCGCGCCGGCCCTGGCTTCGGCGCGGGAGCAGGCGCGCGTCGCCCGCAGCGGCGCCAATCTGCAGCAGCAGGGGCTGGCCCTGACGATGTACCTGGGCGACCACAACGAGCAGCTGCCGCAGGTCTTCTGCGAAGTGGCGCCTGGCTTCTCCAGCGTCGTCGCGTCGCTCTACGGCGGCAAGCGCGGCCTGCTGCCCGCCTTCTGCATCAACGAGGTCGGCGCCGACAAGCGGCCGCTCAACGCCTACCTGGGCGCCTTCGGGCCCGACGACGAGGTCGAAGCCTTCCGCGACCCGCAGGACAAGGGGACGAAAGACCCGTTCCTCAAGTTCTTCCCGCAGATCGACCCCAACAGCACGATGTACGACCTCGTCGGCACGAGCTACAACCTCAACGACCACGCCCTGGACGACGTTCCCAATGTGGATTTGCACCCCACGCTCATCCCGCAAGGAGGAGGGAGAATGCCCCGCGTGAGCAATCCGTCGAAGACCTGGCTCGTGGGGGATCAGCCCATCTACAACTATGACGACGACGGCGATCGAGGCATGCGCTGGCGGCGCGGACCGCGGGTGCGGGCGGAGCTCCTCTTCGTCGACGGACACGTGAATCTGAGCGTCGATGTGCCGCCTGGCGTGGTCAACACGACGGACGATTACACGTTCCTGCCGCAGCCCGACTGGTTGCAACGCTCGGCTGGGAATCCTGGGGGATGATCGCTGCGAGAAGCCGGCGCTTCAGGGCGTGATCAGCGTCACATCGCCCGTGACGGGGTCGTAGTTGAGGACGTAGCCGTCGGGCATGACGGGAACCTTGTTGTTGACGAAGAGGGCGGGAACGATGGCGGGAGGATACACGCCGTTCTTCTGGTAGTACATGACCACTGCGCGCTTGACCGCTTGGGCGTTGGCCCGGGCGACAGCGTCGTCAGCGTCTGTGACCAGCCCCGCCAGCCTGGGCGCCACGATCGTCGCCAGGATCGAAAGGATGACGACGACGATCAGAATCTCGATCAGCGTAAAGCCTGTGGATCGACGCTCCTGCATGCGTCCATGCAGGCGGCGACGCGATGGAGGTTGAACGGACCGCACGACCCCTCCTCCAACAGCAGCCGACGCAGCGGCTGAGACCTGCTGCTCACACGCATCGGATCGCTGTGGAGCCGACGTCGCCTGCAACGCTCTGCGCATCGTTCTGGGACCGCTCCGCGTCGGCGCATTGCGCGCACTTGACCAGCACGGGCTGATAAGCGACAAGCCCGCCGTGGACGAGGGGCCTCAGGAGCGGCTGAACGTCTCGCGGCTGATCATCACGTCCAGCGTCTGGGCGACCAGACTGATCTCGCGCTCGGTCAGACGATTGTGGAAGGGCAGGGCGATCGTCCGGTTCGAGACGGACTCGGCGATGGGAAAGTCGCCCGGGGCGAAGCCGAACTTGTCGCGGTAGAAGGGCTGTAGATGGATGCAGGGGAAGTACGGCGCCGCGCCGACGTCGTGTCGGCGCATCCCGGCGATGATCCGGTCGCGCTGCTGACGGGTGAAGCTCTCGTCGAGCCTGACGACGAAGACGAACCAGCTCATCGTCGTCTCGGGCTCGACGGTGGGAAGGATCAGGTGGACGTTGCCAGCCAGCTGGGCGATGTAGGCCTCCGCCACGCGCTGTCTGGCCTGGAGGATCTCGCTGAGTCGCTCCATCTGCGCAAGGCCCAGAGCGGCGTTGATCTCGCTCATGCGATAGTTGAAGCCCAGCCTTTCGTGCACGAGCGGTCCAGCGGCGATGTCGTTGGCGTCGGCGGGCGACGAGCCGTTCCAGACAGCGGTGCGAGGCGCCGGCCGACCGTGGTTGCGGAGCGATCGGCAGAGGTCGGCCAGCGCGTCGTCGTCGGTGACGATCATGCCCCCTTCGCCTGTGGTGATTTGCTTGTTGGGATAGAAGGCGAAGACGCCCACGCGACCGAAGGAGCCTGCGGGTCTGTCCTTGTGGACTGCGCCCAGCGCCTCGCAGCAATCCTCGACCAGCGGGATCTCGTGTCTGGCACAGACGGCGCGACACTCGTCCATGCGGGCGGCGTTGCCGAAGACTTCCACAGCGATGACCGCCTTGGTGCGTTCGGTGATGGCGGCTTCGAGCCTGGCGGGATCGATGTTGAGCGAGACAGGGTCGATGTCCACGAAGACGGGCGTGGCGCCCGTGTAGAGGATGCAGTTGGCGGAGGCGATGAAGGAGAAGGGGGTGGTGACGACCTCGTCGCCCGGCCCGATCCCCAAGGCCAGCAGCGCCAGGTGCAGTCCCGCAGTGCCCGAGGAGACCGCCACGCCGTGGCGTCGGCCCGCTGTGGAGGCGACGGCGGCTTCGAAGCGCTCCTGCATCGGCCCAATCGAGAGCCTGGGCTGTTTGAGGGCCTCGACGACAGCGTCGATCTCCCGCTGCGTGACGTCGGGTCTGCTCAGAGGGATTTCGTCAATCATGGCGACGCGGGAGCATAGAGGAGCGGAGCCCGCCCTTCAGGCTTCAGGCAGCGGCGGCCAGGACGGCTTCGCGGGCGCGAAGCAGGGCCGCTTCGCAGGACAGCTCACCCAGCCTGGGGCCCGCGTCGCAGCAACGGCCGCTGGAGATCCGCTGATCCAACCGCCTTGCTGCGGTGATCACCGAGGAGTGGTTCGGCCTGCGCAGGGCACGGGCGATCTCGGGATAGCTCATTGTTGTCAGCTCCTTGAGCAGCTTGACGATGATCGAGCGGGCCAACACCACGCGGGCGTGCCGTTCGCCGTTGAGCACTTCACCCGGGTCGACCACGAACAGATCGCAGACGGTCTTGAGCACCTGCTGCACGGTGGGGGGGCGGGTGAAGGCGGTCCGCGCGCTTGCGGCGTTGTGGGCAAGCGCCTGACGCAGGGCGATGAGGCCGATCGGCTGGGCAGGATCGCGCTCCATCAGTCGGTGCAGCGCCTCGGCCCGGGCAAGACATCCCTGCAACTCTCGCACCGAGCGCATGGGGGTGCGGCGGAGCAGCGCCAGCGACTCCGGACTGAGCTTCAACCCTCGCTTGGCGGTCAGACGCTGGGCAAGGGCCACACGCGTTTCGTCGTCAGGGGTCTCCAGCTCGACCACCAATCCGCTGACCAGGCGGGAGCGCAGATCTTCGGGAAGACCGTCGAGCAGGGCGGGGCTTCTGTCGAAGACGAGCAGGGCTCTGCCGCCTCGCGCATGCGTGTCGTCCAGCGCATGCACCACTTCCTGCAACGTCTTGGGCTTGCCCGCCAGGTGCTGGGCGTCGTCGAGGCAGAGCAGGTCGGCGCGCCTGACCAGCCTGCGAAACTCGCTGACGGTTCGGCTCTGCAGGGCCTCGATGAAGCGGTTGGTGAAGGCTTCAGCGGTCATGCAGACGATGCGGCGATCGGGATGCTCCTGGCGGGCGAGGTCAGCGGCGCCCTGGAGCAGATGGGTCTTGCCCAATCCCCAGCCGCCGTGCAACACCAACGTGCGCAGGCCAGCGTCCTCCTCCAGGTTGGCGATCTGCACCGCAGCGGCGTGGGCCAGACGATTGCACGGCCCGACGACGAAATCGCGCAGCGAGCACTGTCGGCTGCTGACGCTGTGGCGGCGCCAACCCGCTGGGGAGGAAGAGGCGGAAGCGCCTCTGGAGGGAGCGCCGAGCGGTCTCGGCGCCGCTGCGCCTGCGCGGGAGACCGCGTTCGCAGCGACGCGGAACCGCAGGGCGACGTCGTCCTCGCCCAAGGCGCGCTGGGCGGCCTGACGCAGTGTGTGGCTGTGGGAGCGGCGGAGCCTGTCAGCGAGGAAGCGGCTGGGGGCCTCGACAAGCACCTCGACGCTGTCGTTCTCGCCCACAGCGACGCGCAGCGTCACGCCCGTTTCGGGAGCGAAATACGCGGACAGGCGGCTGTCCGTCAGCGCCGCGAGCACCGCAGCGGCGGCGTGTCGCTGCGACGCCGGAGCAGGCGGCGACGAGGCGGCGACGGAGGCATCCTGACGGGATCGCTGTGCAACGGCCTGGTCAGGGGAGAGCGTGGCGGGGGGAGTGCGCATGGCGTGTGGAAGGGCTCACAGGAGGCGCAGCGACTGCGCCGGGCGTCGCGTCTTCCCAGAGTCCGTTCACACGACCCCACCGCGCGCGCAGCGACCGCGCCGCTGCACGACAGGCTCTTCCCTCGAAGGCCTGTCGCGCTGCGCGTGCCGCTGTTCGGACAAGCAGCGGCGCTGCGCGTTGCGTTGGGCGGCGAATCGTTCGCCACAGGTCACCATACCGCGGCCGCCGACCTCCGCAAGAACGCGCTGCGAAATGGCGCGCCACGGCTGGCGGCGGCGCAGGCTGGACGGCGCGCAAGTCTTCGACGCTGGCCCCGCTGCGCGAGAACGCCGCCAGTTCTTCACGCGTTCTGAACATCGTCGCCCGCGCTGTGCACAGTGTGGGGACGGCTCAGGAAAGCGCGCGGATCAAGGGGATGCGCGACGCGAAACGCGTGAACCCCATCGCTGCGTACAGCCGCTGCGCAGGGGTGTTTCTGCTGTCGACGGCGCAGACGAGCTCGCGCACCTCCCGCTGCGCAAGCGCATGCGTCATGCGCTCGAGGAGCGACCGGGCGAGCCCCTTCCCACGCGCCTCGGGCGCAAGCCCCATGTAGACCAGCTCCGCAGAGGCTGATTCGGGAAGCAGGTTGACAAGGATGACTCCCACCGGGGCGTTCTCCGCATCGGACCACAGCAGCCACCAGAGCGAGGGATCGAAGACGCCCGTGGCCTTGTGGCTGGCCAGCACGTCCTCGAGTGGCCTGAGCCCTGTCAGCTCGGGACAGTCCTGAGAGTCTTCGTAGGAGCGCGCCAAAGCGCGCAGGAAGTCCGCTTCGAGCTCGTCTCGCCAGGAGAGCACACGCAGCTTCTCGGGAAGGGAGGGCGGCGCAGCGGCGACGGGCTCCAGCGCTGTGCGCAGAAAGCGCAACGGCGCCAACGGACGCATGCCTGCAGCTGTCAGCGGCGCGAGGAGGGGGTCGTCAGCCTCCTCGAGCAAGGCTTGGACGAGCAGCACGCCCAGCCTGTCGCGGGCGTCGGCGCAGGCGGCGCACAGAACAGGGGCGAGCGCCGCTGCGTCGCACTGCACGTCTTCCAGCCCAGCGTAGAGCATGCCCAGCCTGCCTGCGCTGGGGACGATCCAGCAGCAGACGCGGGGCGGCGTCCCCGACGACCACAGGCAGCTGAGGTCGTAGCCCAGCGAGCGAGCGCTGGCGAGCAGACGCTGCCCTGTTGCTCGCAGTGGGGGCCTCTCGGGGCTCAGCAGCGCCGCAGCGGCGGAGCGCTCGCTGCCCGAGGGTCTGTGAGGGGCGATTCCCTCCTGCCTCTGGGTCATGCGGCGGATCGTACGGATTCGCGCGGATTTGCGGTCGTCGCAGCTGCGCACAGGCGGTGATCGGACGCGATTGACCCGTTGCCACGGGCTCGTAGACTTCCGCCCCACGCGCTGCTCGGGGGATCCGAAGACGCTGACGATGCGGATGAGAGAGCGGCGAGACGAGTCAGGCGACGGTTGAACCACCGCTGTGGACGGCAGCGGCGACGCGAGGAGCCTGTGGCATGGGCGTGATCGGCGTGAGTGGACAGCGGAGGGCGCGATGGGCGGCTGTCGCGGCGCTGGCGGGCGCGATGGCTGCGGTTGTGGGGGCCTCTGCAGCGCCCGAGCCTTCGCCCGTCCCCCGCCGCTGGCAGCTGGACGTCCGTCCGGGCGAGCTGCGCGCGACCATCGTCGAGACGGAGAAGGACGGGCCCAGGGCCTACCTGTACCTGACCTACCTCGTCATGAACCCGACGCAGGAGGACGTCTTCTTCGCCCCGACCTTCGAGCTGGCCACGGACGAAGGGGACCTGATCCGCTCGGGAAGGGGCGTTCCCCGCGAGGTCGTGCAGACGCTGCTCAAACGGCTGGAGAACCCGCTGCTGGAGGACGAGATCCGGGTCATCCGCATGCTCGGCCAGGGCGAGGAGAACGCCCGCGAGGGGCTGGTCGTCTGGCCGCTGGAGTCGCTCAAGGCTGACGAGATCCGCATCTTCGCTGCAGGCTTCTCCGGCGAGACACGGACCATCCGCAGACCCGACACGGGCGAGGAAGTCACACTCCGCAAGACGCTCATGCTCCGCTACGCCACGCCCGGCTACATTCCGACGGACAACACCCCCCTGACCCGCATCGAGCGACGCTGGATCATGCGCTGAAGCGGGTCTACACTGGCGGCTCAGCCACGACGCAGAGCCTGCGGAGGCACCCACAATGGCGCACAAGAAGGGACAGGGCTCCTCGAAGAACGGCCGCGACTCCAACCCCCAGTACCTGGGCGTCAAGCTCTATGGCGGACAGCGGGCCCGCGCAGGCTCGATCCTCGTCAGACAGCGGGGCACGAAGTTCAAGCCCGGCTACATGGTCGGCAGGGGCGGCGACGACACCCTCTTCGCCCTCTGCGACGGCCAGGTCGTCTTCCGCAACGGCCGCGTGCACATCCGGCCTGCGGACGAGTCGGCGCCCAGACCGGCGTATCTCTGAACAGCCCGGCGACGCGATACTGTCGGAACGGCGCCGCTGTCTCGACCCAGCGGTGGATGCGCCGCGGCCTATCGTCTGTCGGCATGTTCGCTGACGTCGCGGTCATCGAGGTCGAGGCGGGAAAGGGCGGCGACGGCTGCGTCTCCTTCCGACGGGAGAAGTACGTGCCCCGCGGCGGACCCGACGGTGGCGACGGCGGCAGGGGCGGCGACGTCGTCGCTGTGGCTGACCCCAATGTGCACACGCTGCTGGACCTCAAGAGCCGCAGACGCTTCAAGGCCCGCTCGGGCGAGCCTGGCAGAGGCCGCAGCCAAAGCGGCGCCGCGGGAGAGGACGTCGTCCTGCGCCTGCCGCCGGGCACGATCGTCCTGGACGAGGAGACGGGACGGCGCTTGGCGGACCTGCGCGTGGGCGACCGGGTCGTCCTGGCAAGGGGCGGCGCGGGAGGCTTTGGCAACGAACACTTCAAGACCGCCACGGACCAGGCGCCGCGACGAGCGACCCCTGGCGAGGAGGGCGAACGCCGCAGGCTGCGCCTCGAGCTCAAACTCATCGCGGATGTGGGCCTGGTCGGCGCGCCCAACGCAGGGAAGTCCACCCTGCTTGCGGCGCTGACGCGGGCGCGGCCGCGGATCGCGCCGTACCCCTTCACGACCCTTGCGCCCAACCTGGGCGTGACGGCGCTCGACGCTGAGCGCAGGCTGGCGCTGGCGGACATTCCGGGCCTCATCGAGGGCGCGTCGCAGGGCGCAGGGCTGGGCCACGACTTCCTCAGGCACATCGAGCGCACGCGGGCGCTGTGCCATGTCGTCGAGCTCGTCGCTGCGGACGGCTCGAGCGTGGTCGAGCGCCACCGCATGGTCCGCAGCGAGCTGGCGCAGTGGTCGCAGGAGCTTGCGCGCAAGCCCGAGATCGTCGCGCTGAGCAAGGTCGATCTCGCCCGCGACGAGGCGCAGATCGAAGAGGCGATCGAGACGCTGCGCAGTGAGAGCGGCGCAGGCGAGGTCCTGGCGATCTGCGCCGTGACGGGGCAGGGCCTCAGGGAGCTGCAGGAGGCGTGCTGGCGGTTGTGTCGCCAGCAGGGCGAGCCAGTGTCTGCACGATGATCCGCCTCTCATGAGGCGAGCGGCGGTGCTCCCACAGATAGAGCCCCTGCCAGCGTCCCAGCGCAAGGCGGCCCTGCGCGATGGGGATCGTCACGGTCGTCTGGGTCAGCGCAGCGCGGATGTGCGCGGGCATGTCGTCGGGGCCCTCGAGCGTGTGCGTGTACAGCGCGTCGCCCTCGGGCGCAAGGCGCTCGAAGAAGCGCTCCAGATCGCGGCGCACCGAAGGGTCAGCGTTCTCCTGGATCAGCAGCGAGGCGCTGGTGTGCTGCAGATGGGCTATGCACAGCCCCTCAGCGGCGTGGTGGTCGCGCACCACCTGTTCGACGCGGCTGGTGATGTCGTAGAGGCCTTTTCCTCGCGTCGAAAAGGCGATTGTGCTCGTGCCAAGGGCGATCGGTCGCAGCGTCATGGTGTGCTGCTTTGCCGCAGAAGGCGCAGCGCATGGCGAGAGCGCGTCGCGACGCCTGCAGCTGCATCGTAGCGTCTCGTCGGGTGGAGCGCTGCTCACGAGCGCGTCGCTGCGGAACGATCTTGGAGGACGCTGCTGCTGCCTCTGCAGCGCAGACCTCGACGACGGTTCAGCAATCCGGGGCAGGGGATTCAGAGGCGAACCGCGGAGCGGGCGTCGCTGGGAACGAGCTGGCTGCGCGCCAGCAGCCTGTACGCCTCGCACCGGTCGAGCAGCTGCTGGTGCGAACCCGTGTCAACGACGCGTCCCTGCTCCATCACCACAATGCGGTCTGCCAACAACACGCTGCTGAGCCTGTGGGCGACGATGAGGCAGGTGCGGGCGTGGGCGAGCTCCGCGATGGCCTCGCCTATGAGGGTCTCGCTCTCAGCGTCGATCATGCTCGTCGCTTCGTCGAGGATGAGAATGGCGGGGTTGCGGAGCAGGGCTCGAGCTATGGCGATGCGCTGTCTTTGGCCGCCCGAAAGCGTCAAGCCCCGCTCGCCCACCTCCGCGTCGAAGCCGCCGGGCAGACGTTCGATGAACTCCAGCGCCCGGGCCTGCGCCGCTGCCTGACGGATGGCCTGATCACTTGCCCACGGATCGCCCAACGCGATGTTCTCGCGAATCGTCCCCTTGAAGAGCACGGTTTCCTGGGTCACAACCCCTATCTGCTTGCGCAAGCTGCGGAGCCTGACGTCGCGGATGTCCTGTCCGTCCACGAGCACCGCCCCAGCGTCAGGCTCGATGAGTCTGGGAACGAGCGAAAGCAGCGTGGTCTTGCCGCAGCCGTTGGGGCCGACGAAGGCGATCGTCTGGCCGTGCTCGATCTCCACGCTCACGTCGCGCAGCGCAGGCGTGGCGGCGCCTGGGTAGGTGAACCACACGTTCTCGAAAACGATCGACTGGCTGTGTCGGGGCAGTTCGGGCATCGCCCGGCTTTGCCGCGTGTGCGACGGCTCCATCTCGGCGCAGAGCACGGATTGGATGCGGTGGGCGGCGGCGGAGGACGCCTGCACGTCCTGCACGACCGAGCTGAGGGGCTTGAGCGAGCCTCCCGCAGCTGCCAGCGCCGCCAAACCCGTCACAAAGACGGAAAGATCCATGGTTCCACGGATGATCAGATGCGCCGCCCAGAGGGACAGTCCTCCCAAGGCCAGCACCGTCACCAGATCCGTCAGGGGCGCCGCCAGGGCGCGGGCGGTGCGGGCGCGAAGCTGCTCGCGGAGCACGGCGCGGTTCAGTTGGCTGAATCTTCCCAGTCGCTGCCGTTCTGCGGTGTAGACCTTGACGACCGGCAGGGCCTGAAGCGTCTCGGTGGCGGAGGCGAGGAGCTTGGCCTGACTCTGCAGCGCGCCCCGGGAGGCGCGGCGGACGCGCTTGCCAAGCTTGCGGATCACGGTGTACATGACCGGCGCCGTCAACAGCGCCGCCAGTGAGAGTCTCCAATCGATCAGGAAGGCCACGACCAGCGCCGCCAGGCCCTTGGTCGCCTGCGCGACGAACTTGCTTGTCAAAGCGCTGAAGCCCCGCAACAGAGCGTTGCAGTCCTGCATGAGCCTGCTGACGGTCTCCGAGGTCTTGCCTGCTGCGGTGAGCATGGGCATGCGCAGCGCCCGACGGAAGGCGTCGCGACGGATGTCCGCGACGGTCTTCGTGGAGATGGTCAGCGAGAGGGCTGCATGGCCGAAGTTCGCTGCGGCGCCCAGCAGCGTCAACAGCGCCACGCCTGCGATGAGCAGCGCCACCGAGCCCATGCGCGAGTCGGGAAGCATCTGGAGCGTTTGCGAAGACAGGACCACGCCTCGCGCAGCCAGTTGCTGTCGGGCCAGCTCGCGCAGCGTGGCGCCTTCCTCGCCCAGGATGTTCCGCAGGATGGGGATCATCGCGGCGATGCCCGCGCCCATCCCCCCTGCGGAGACGAAGGCGAAGAACAACGCCAAGCTCAAGCTGAGCCTGCGGCGGAGAAGACGCGACGAAAGCGACCAGAAGGCCTGCATGGGCTAACGGTATCGGCCAAACCGCTGCGGGAGGGCCGACCAGGCGGATCGGAGCGCGCAGCTCAGCGGCGGCGTGTGCGGCGGCGCGAGCCGCCCTTGCCAGTGACGCGGGACGAGGCGACCGCTGCAGCAGCGGCGCGCTCCAGCTCCGAACGACGGACTACACCTTCACTGTCCACCGCGGCGCCGGCCTTGAGGGCCCGTATCTGGTCGCGCAGACTCGCAGCCTTCTCGAACTCCAGCGCCTCGGCGGCGGCGAGCATTTCCTCGTGCAGCAGGCGGAGCAGCTCCTCCTGCTGATAGGCCCGCTCGTCGGCGCCGAGAGCCTCGCGGGCCAGGCGCCGAGCCTGCAGCTCGCGCTCGATGCCCCGGCGGATGGCCTTGCGGATCTGTGTGGGCGTGACGCCGTGCTCGCGGTTGTAGGCCAGCTGCAGGGCCCGACGGCGCTCGGTCTCGTCGATGGCCTGCTGCATCGCGGGCGTGACGCGGTCGGCGTAGAGGACGACCGTGGCGTTGACGTTGCGGGCGGCGCGGCCCATCTGCTGGATCAGACTGGTGGCGCTGCGGAGGAAGCCCTCCTTGTCCGCGTCCAGAACGCAGACCAGGGAGACCTCGGGAAGATCGAGCCCTTCGCGCAGCAGGTTCACGCCCACGAGCACGTCGAAGGCGCCCTCGCGCAGCTCGCGCAGCAGCTCCACCCGCTCGAGCGTCTCGACGTCGCTGTGCAGGTAGCGCACGCGCAGGCCCTGGGCGTCCAGGTGCTCGGCCAGCTGCTCGCACAGCCGCTTGGTCAGGGCCGTGACCAGCACCCGGTCGCCCGCGGCCACGCGCTCGCGGCAGCGCTCGATGAGGTCGGGAACCTGCCCCCGCGCAGGCCGCACCTCGATCTGCGGGTCCACCAGCCCCGTGGGGCGGATGATCTGCTCGACGATGTCGCCCTCGACGCGACGCAGCTCATACTCGCCGGGCGTGGCGCTGACGTAGATCGTCTGCGGCGCAAGCGCCTCGAACTCCTCGAAGCGCAGCGGCCGGTTGTCCAGGGCGCTAGGCAGGCGAAAGCCGTGCTCGACGAGCGTCTCCTTGCGGCGCCGATCGCCGTTGTACATGGCCCGCA
>CAYPBL010000006.1:45483-62705 GCA_964408965.1 uncultured Phycisphaeraceae bacterium
CCCTGCAGCTGGGCGACGCGCTCCTCGAGCTCGGCCCGGATCGCGGCCAGCGCCGCCTGCATCCGCTCCTCCGGCATCACGTAGTGCACCGCGGGATACAGAAAGAACCGCCGCTCCCGGGCCAGCGACTCGCCCGTCGTGGGGTTGATGAGCTCGAGCCGTTCGATCTCGTCGCCGAAGAACTCGACGCGCAGGGCGAACTGCTCGTAGGCGGGGTGGATCTCCAGCGTGTCGCCCCGCACGCGGAAGCAGCCCCGCTCCAGGTCGCTGTCCTTGCGCTTGTACTGCAGATCGTTCAGTGCAAGGAACAGCGCGCGGCGCTCCACGCGGTCGCCCACGGTGAACGCGATCACCTTGCGGTCGTACTCCTCGGGAGAGCCCAGGCCGAAGATGCACGAGACCGAGGCCACGACGATCACGTCGCGCCGCGAGAGCAGACTGCTGGTGGCGGCGAGCCTGAGGCGGTCGAGGTCGTCGTTGCGCGAGGCGTCCTTCTCGATGTAGATGTCGCGCTGCGGGATGTAGGCCTCGGGCTGGTAGTAGTCGTAGTAGGAGACGAAGTAGCAGACGGCGTTGTCAGGGAAGAGCTCGCGGAGCTCCTCGTAGAGCTGGGCGGCGAGGGTCTTGTTGTGGCTGATGACCAGCGTGGGCCGGCCGAGCCTGGCGATGACGTTGGCGATGGTGAAGGTCTTGCCCGTTCCCGTGGCGCCGAGTAGACAGGCGCAGTCGCGGCCCTCGACCTCCAGGCGCTGGACCAGAGCCTCGATGGCCTGGGGCTGGTCGCCCGTGGGGGCGAACTCGCTGACAAGACGAAAGGGCGAAGCCATGCGCAGGCGATCGTATGCGTACAGTGCGCTGCGCCCGACGGCCGGGCGGGCGGCGCCTGGCGCCCACACCATGAAAGGATCCACACGATGACCGAGACGACGAAGACCTGCTGCAAGGAAGCGCCTGGCGGCTGCAGAGCGGCGCTGTGCTCGGGGCTGCACGTCATGGGCGTGACGCGGGACCTGCTGGGCAAGGCGCTGGCGGACTTCTCGGGCGACGCGCTGGTCGCCCAGCCCTTCCCGGGGGCCAACCACGCCCTCTTCATCATGGGGCATCTGGCGGTCAGCGACGCCTTCTTCCTCAGGACCATCGGCGGGACGCCCACAGCGGTTCCCGAGGGTTGGGACGAACTTTTCGGCATGGGGGCTGAGCCCAAGGCCGACATCGCGGCGTACCCGCCCGAGGAGGAGGTCAGACAGGCCTTCACCAAGGCCCGCGAGGAGCTGATCGAGCACTTCCGTTCGCTCGACGAGGACACGCTGGCCTCTACAGTCAATGAGCCCTTGAACGATGTGGCGGATTGCGTGGCGGGGCTGACCTCCTTCATCGCCATGCACGACGGCATGCACACAGGCCAGACGCTGAACCTGCGCAAGGCGCTGGGCATGCCCTATCTGTTCGGCTGATCCGGCTGGCCCGGCTGTTTCAGCTGGGCGAGGTCTGGACTGTCGCGCAGCTCCACGTGCGCCGCTGCGGTGAGCCAGTCGGGCAGCGGCTGGGGTTTCCCGTGCGCGTCCAAGCATGCCAGCGTGCTGGACGCGACAGCCAGCATTGCGCTGTCCGCGGCCCTGCGGACCTCGTAGGCGTGGTCGATGCGGGCGCGGCCGCCGCCTGTGACGTGGGTGTGGACGGCGATCAGGTCGTCGTAGCGGGCGGGGGCGCGGTAACGGATCTCCAGCTTCACGACGGCCAGAAGCAGGCCCCGCTGCTCGAGCTGCGCATACGAAAGGCCGCTTGCGCGGAGCAGCTCGGTCCTGCCCACCTCCAGCCAGGGGATGTAGGCGCTGTGGTGGGCCACGCCCATGGGATCGCACTCGCAGTAGCGCACGCGCAGTTCGACGACGCCTGCGCGGGGTATGGGCCTGGGGGGAGGGGGGTGACCGGAGGGCTGTGGCCTCATGCTGGCGCTCCTGCTGCAACAGGTTCGGCTGCGCGTTCCACAGCGGTGGAGGTGGGCTCAGGGGGCGCGGAGGCCGACGACGCGCTGGACGCAGGGGGCGCAGGCGTGCGCAGCCGCAGCAGGGCGGGAAGGGCGAAGACCGTCGCCACCCACACCATCGCCAAGCCCACCGTCATCACGAACCCCAGCGTGCGAACGCCCCTGTGCTGAGCCGTCATCATGCTGGCGAAGCCCAGCATGGTGGTGACGATGGTCAAAGTGATGGATCGGCCACAACCGCCCGCCAACCCCGCGGGAAGGTCGTAGGGCTGTTGCTTCCAGCGGTGCACTGCGTGGACGCCTGCGCTGACGCCAATGCCCGCCAGCAGCGGCAGCGTGACCATGTTGGCGAAGTTGAGCGACACCCCCGTCAGCTCCATGACCGCTGCGGTCAGCGCCGCAGCCATGAGCACCGGCGCCAGGGCGCAAAGCGCGTCGAGCAGGTGGTGGAAGTCAAGCAGGAGCATGAGCGACACGACAACGAAGGCCAGCAGCGCCGCCTGCAGATACGCCCGCTCGATGACGCGCGTTGAGAGGTGAATCTGGATGGCGGGCCCCGTGGCCAGCGGCTGTCCCTGCCAGGTGGAGGCGGCGAGAGTCTCCTCTGCAAAGGGGCTGAGACACGGCCGAGCCAGCACGCTGTCGCCGCAGTCGTCGGGCTTGGGCGGCAGGACCCGCAGCAGCAGCGAGCCGTCCCGGCCGATCCAGCGGTCGCGAAGGGCCTGCGGGAGATCGTCAGGCTGTGGGGGTGAAGCTGCGCGCAGCGACGCCAGCGAGCGGGCCAGGGCTGCGCGGTCGGCGCGGTAGGCGGCCAGCGCGCGGGCGGCCTGTTCGTCGCTGAGCGACGCGAGGGCGTCGCAGGCGGCGGTGAAGGCTGCGTCGTCAGCTGCCTTGCTGCGCAGCGCCCGCGCAACGGCGCGAAGAGGCTCCGCATCGGACTGCAGTGGCGCGTCGTAGCCCTCCAGCGGGCCGGGGTCGGGCAGCGACGCCAGCAGTCGCTGCTTGGCCTGGAGGTCTGCTGGGAACAGCGAGCCAGCGTCGCTGACCGCAGCGATGTGGGGTTGGCTGCGCAGCGAGGCTGTCAGGCGCTGGGCGGCTTGGAGGTCGGGAGCGGGAACCAGCGCGTGCCAGACCGATTGTTCGTCGTCCTCGGTCAGCAGACGCTCCCAGCGGGCGCTGTCCACATTGTCGGGCAGGAGCTTGAGCAGGTCGGTGTCGTAGCGGACGCCCACGCCCAGCGTCGCCGCCGCCAGCGTCACCGCGAGCGCGAGCGAAGCGAACAGCGGCGCCTTGCGGTCAACAACGTTGAGTCTGCCCCGCATGAAGGGTCGGCCTTCTCCGCCACGGCGGCTGCGCAGGGCCCGCTCGGGGTGCGGCAGCAGCTCCAACGCTGCAGGAAAGCACGTCATCACGCTCACGGCGCACAGCGCCACGCCTCCAGCGGCGATCAGCCCCATCTCCGCCAGCCCTGTGAACGACGTCAGCCCCAGCGCAGCCAGGGCGGCAGCGGTGGTCAGGGCGCTGGTCAGCACGCCCGGGCCGACGGCGACGAACGTGCGGCGGACAGCTGCGGGGAGGTGCTCGTGGTCGGGCTTGACCAGTTCGAGCCTGGCGATGAGGTGGATGGCGGTGTCGATCCCAAGGCCCAGCAGAATCACCGCGAACGTCACGCTCAGCAGCTGCAGTCGACCCACAGCAAGGCTGATGTAGCCGAAGGTCCAGGCGACGCCCACGAGCAGTGAAGCGATGGCCAGCAGCGGTGTCCAGGCGCCCCGATAGACCCAGAACAGCAGCGCCAGGATGAGCAGAAAGGCCAGCGCCGTCGCTCGGGAGGCGTCGCGGACGGACTGGGCGGCTTCGTCGGCTTCGATCACGGGCACGCCTGTCACGCCTGCGCGAAGCTGGGCGAAGGCGGGGTCCTTGTGCGCAAGGTCGGCGCGGGTTTGGACGATGGCCTCGCGCAGAGCGGCGACAGCCTGACTGCGGAGCGCCGCGGTGGTTTCGTCGTCGTGGGAAGCCTCGCTGTGCAGGGGTTTGGGCATCGCCAGGAAGGCGAAGAGAAAGCGTCCGCTGGGCGAGACGAAGCGCTGCACCCGAGGCGACGCGCTGAGCACGCCATCAGCGGGCGGACGCCCTTGACCTGCCTCCGCCAGATTGTGCAGCAGCGTGGTCAGCTCGCGACGCACAGGCTCTGCTAGCGTGGGGCTGAGCAGCGACATCTGCAGCAACTGTGCGGGGGTGTCAGCAGCGAGCACGGGGGCGGCGCGACGCAGCTGCTCGACCCGCTGCTTCAGGCGCTCCATGGGCTCAGCCAGGATCAGGCCAGGCGGCGCCTGGCTTGCAGGAAACCCTGTGGTCAGGTGGTAGGAGGGGGTCTGCGACGCCAGGCGCTGGGACAGGGCGTCGAGCAAGACGCCGGCGCGACGGCGGGCGTCGTCGGTCTGCGCCGCCCCAGCGTCGACGACGACGATAGCGTCGTCCCAGTGGGGATAGGCGCGCTTGTACCGGGCGTACCGCTGCTGCCAGGGAAGCGTGGGGTCGACGAGACTGCTGCGGTCGGGGTCGTAGCGCAGCTGCGTCGCCGCCAGCAAAGCAGAGGCGAGAGCCAGGAACAGCGAAACGACAAGAACGACCTTGGCTCTGCGGGTGGCGAGATCGGCCCACAGGAGAAGGAATCTTTCGCGGCTGCGCGTCCACGCAGCTGTGAATCGCTCACGATTCGAACGTGCGTGGGAGGCCGGGGGGGGCATGGCATGATCGTCGCGCCTCAAGCGGGGCAAGGCAAGCGAGCAGGGCAGAAATCGCTGCGCCATGACGCAGCGGGAACCTGCGGGGTCGTGCTGCGTACTGCTCTTGTGGAAACGGGCCGGGGATGGAGACCCGCCCCTCTGCAGGGCGGCACACGTTCGGAGAGGGAGAGGATCGGAGGTCTGCGTCCATGACGACCTCCTTCAGCGCGTCGATCTTCCTGGCGCTGCTTGCGGCGCTGGCGCTGGCCTTTGCTGTGGGAATGGCGCTGGGGCGGCGCTTCCCAGCTGTGGCGGAGACGGCGGTGTTGCTGCTGGCCCCGCTGGCGGTGCTGTGGTCGCAGCGGGACCGGTTTCAGGACGCGCTGGTGCAGCTGCTGCCTCTGGACGTGCTCGTGTACACCGAGGGGGCGCTGATCACGCCGCTGGTGCTCTTCACAGCTGGAGCGATAACAGGAGCGGCCAGCGGAGGGGACCTGCGGTTCAGACGGATCGCACGAGCAGGGCCGTTGCTGGCCCTGTTCGGGGTGGTCTACAGCATGGGGGCTGCACGGTGGATGCTCCTGCCTCGGGTCTCCGATGTGCAGTGGCTGGCGACGTCGGCTCCCGCGGGGGCGAGGCAGGCCCGGGCCCTGCCTGCGGGGCAGCTCCAAAGCGCCGATGAATCGTGCGTGGCGGCGGCGCTGGTGACGGCGCTGACGGCCCCCGATGTGGGGTTGCGGGTGGACGAGCAGGAGATGGCTGCGCTGGCGGAGGTCCGCAAGGGGGCGGGGTCGACGATGCTCCGGGCGTTGTGGGCCGCCAGGCGGGCGCTGGCGCAATCGAGGCTCGAGCCGCGGCTGTACGTCTGCTCCGCAGAGGAGGCGATCTCGATGGCTTCGCGCGATCGACCAGCCTTGGCGAGCCTGCGGGTGGGGCCTCTGCGGACGCACATGGTGGCGCTGCTTGGCTGGACGGGCGAGGGCGAGGCGCTGCTGTTCAACCCCTGGCCTGAGACGACCATCGGGAAGGCTCTGCCGGGCGGCGCTCCAGGGCTGCGGTCGCTTTCGCTGCAGGAGTTCCAGCGGCTGTACACTGGCCGAGTGATCGCCTTGGTTGATCGGCTGCAGCGGCGCAGCTGAGCCACGGCTGGGCACAGTGTCAGCGATTGACTGTGCGCGGTGGGGGGGGTAGGCTCCGCGGCTTGGCTGTGCGGAGGCTGCGGTCTCGTACAATGCGCGTCAGGCCCTGCTGAGGGACCAGCGGAGGCGCACGCCCCGCCTGCGAAACGGACCGTGAAGCAGGCGAGGAGCGTCCTTCGAGCTGAAAGCGTTCGTCCATCGTGCCAACAAGGAGTCGAGATGCTTCCCACCCATCGAGTCAGCCCCGGGAGAACGCGCAGGCGTCGGTCGCATCACGCGCTGCGCAAGCCCAACACGCTGGCCTGTCCCAACTGCGGCGCCACGAAGCTGCCCCACCGGGCCTGCCTCGCCTGCGGGTATGTCAGGCCAGGCTTGAAGATCACCCTCAAGCAGCGCGAGGGGTGATGGATGCGGCTTGCGGTGGACGTCATGGGGGGCGACCACGCCCCTGAAGCCGTCCTGGAAGGCTGCGCCTTGGCTGCGCCGCACCTGGAGGCGGCGGACGAGATCGTGCTCGTCGGGCCCGAGGATGTGGTCAGGCCCTGGATCGAGCGCCAGGGAGGCGAGGGCTGCTTCACCTGCGAGCCTGCTTCTGAGCGGATTCAGATGCACGAGTCGCCCGCCCGGGCGGTGCGGCAGAAGCCCGACTCCTCCATTGTGAAGATGTGCCTGCTGGCGTCGCGCAAGGCGGCGCACCCCGTGGACGCAGCGTTGTCGGCGGGCAACACCGGCGCCTGCGTCGCTGCGGCGACGATGTACATGAAACGGCTGACCGGCGCCCATCGCCCGGGCATCGCGGTGACCATTCCGACCTTCTCCGGGCCTGTGGTGATGTGCGACGTCGGAGCCAATCCCGAACCCAAGCTCAGCCACCTTGCCCAGTACGCGGTGATGGCGGAGGTCTACGCCAAGCACGTGCACGCTGTGGAGCGGCCTCGCGTGGCCCTGCTGAACATCGGGGAGGAGGAGGCCAAGGGCACCAAGGCCATCAAGCAGGTGCACGAGACGCTCAAGGCGGCGTCTTCGGTCAACTACATCGGGTTCATCGAGGCGCGGGACATCTTCGACGGCGCCGCGGATGTGGTGGTGACGGACGGTTTTGTGGGAAACTCCCTGCTCAAGCTCTCGGAGGGCCTTGCTCGGGCGCTCTTCCGGGCCTTTACGCAGCAGGTGATGGAGGCGGCGCCTGAACTGGCCCGCTCGCTCGGGCCCGTGGCGGCGCAGATGCGCTCCAAGGTGGATTACCACGAGCACGGCGGAGCCCCGCTGCTGGGGGTCAACGGCGTGTGCATGATCTGCCACGGCTCAGCGGAGCCCCGCAGCATCGCCAGCGCCATCCGTCAGACCAAGGCGTTTGTGCAGACGGGCGTCAACCAGGCGATCGTGGAGCGGTTGGCGGAGCTCGCTCCCGTGATCGAGAAGCACACGCCAGCGTCGCTGGCCGCGGGCGCGGAGCGGTAGGTCATGAGCAGCGCCTCGTCGGCTCAGCCTGTGGGCGTGCGGATCGCGGGCGCGGGCGCCTATGTCCCTGCGCGCAGGCTGACCAACGCGGACCTCGAACGCATGATGGACACCTCGGACGAGTGGATCGTCCAGCGGACAGGCATCCGCGAGCGGCGCATCGTCGACGCTGCGCACGGCGAGGACAACGCCCTGCTCAGCGCACGGGCTCTGCAGGGCGCCCTGGACGATGCGCGCATGCAGGCGAGCGAGCTGGACATGATCGTCGTCGCCACCTGCACAGCGGACATGCGCTGTCCGAACACCGCCTGCAGGGTGGCCAACGCGCTGGGCGCAACCAGGGCGGGAGCCTTCGACGTCAACGCCGCCTGCAGCGGGTGGGTGTATGCGCTCAACATCGGCCATGCCCTGATCAAGCAGCGCCTGATCAACAGCGTGGGTGTGATCGGCTGCGATCTGCTGTCGCGGGTGATGGACTACTCGACCGCTGGGCGGGGATGCGCCATTCTCTTCGGCGACGCTGCAGGGGCGGCGGTCCTCAAGGTCACGGACGACACGAGCAAGGGGGCGCTGGCCCAGGTCTTCGGCGCCGACGGCTCGCGCTGGGGCGATCTGTACATCCCCGAGCGGGACTCGGACTTCCCGCCTGGCGCAGAGCCCGACGAACGCAAGCTGCACGTCATGCAGATGAACGGCAGGGAAGTCTTCCGCTTCGCCGTCAGCACCTTTCCGCAGCTCATCGAGCAGACGCTCGAACAGGCGGGCGTCGAGGCGGAGGATGTGGCCCAGTTCATCTGCCACCAGTCCAACGCCCGCATTCTGGAAGCGGCGCGCAAGCGCTTCGGGATCCCCCATGACAAGCTCTACGTCAACATCGATCGCTTCGGCAACACCAGCTCGGGGTCGGTGCCGTTGTGCCTGCACGAGCTGCGCGAGCAGGGGAAGGTCCGGGAGGGGGACCTGGTGATGTTCGTGGCCTTCGGCGGCGGGCTGACCTGGGCCAGCAGCCTGTGGAGACTGTGATGGCGGCGGAGCGGGCGGTCATCCTGTGTCCCGGCCAGGGCGCCCAGCGCGTGGGCATGGGCTGCGCTTGGATGGAACACAGCGAGGCCTTCCGCTCGGTCATGCAGCGGGCGGACGAGCTGCTGCGCGACGCGATCGACGGCTCGCTCATCGACGCCTGCCTGCGCGGCCCCGAGGAGCGGATCAACCGCACCGACGTGGCCCAGCCTGCGCTCTTCGCTGTGGGGGTCGCCTGCTTCACGGCCCTTGCGCAGGGAGGCGAGATCAGCGGCGTCGAGGTGGCTGCGGGGCTGAGCCTGGGGGAGTACACGGCCCTGCACTTGGCGGGAGCGATGACGTTCGAGGACGCGCTGCGCGTCGTCGCGATTCGCGGAGCAGCCATGCAGCGGGCGGCGCAGGCCAGCGACGGCGCCATGGTCGCGCTGACCGGCGCCGACGAGGCGAAGGCGCTCGAGCTCTGCGAAGCGGCGAGACGACCTGGCGAGGTCCTGGCGCCGGCGAACTTCAACGCCCCCGGCCAGATCGTCGTCAGCGGCTCGCGCACAGCGTGCGAGCGGGCGGTCGAGGTCGCTGCGACGATGGGGCTGCGGGCGACGCCGCTTGCTGTGGCGGGGGCCTTCCATTCGCCGCTGATGGCGCCAGCGGCGGAGGAGCTGGCACAGGCCCTGGAGCGAACGCCTCTCGAGCCCCCCACGACGCCTGTCCTGTCGAACGTCACGGGCGAGCCACATGAGGCTGCCGCTGCAGGCATCCGCCAGCGGCTCGTCGAGCAGGTGACGGCGCCGGTGCGCTGGGACCACTGCTGCGCCTACCTTTGTGCGCATTCGACGTCGGCGCTGCACGAGCTGGCGCCCGGCAGGGTGTTGGCGGGACTGATGCGGCGGATCGACCGCAGCAGACGGGTGACGAGCCATGACGAGCCATAACGGTCATCAGGGCATGTGGGCAGCCGTTGCAGCGGCGCTGCTGCTGGTGACAGCGGCTGCGCTCCTGCCTGCCTGCAGCAAGAAACAGAAGGCGTCACCTCCCGCTGCGCAGCGGCAGTCTCAGCCGCAGCGGGAACCGGCGCAGCGGCCGACGCCTCCACCGCCGCCCACGACGGCGCAGGCGCCTGCTCCGCCTGCTGTGGAGGTCAAGCAGGTCCCCGCAGGAGTGGAGTTTCCCACGGAGCGAATGCCCCATGACCCGGAGCTGGCCAACGCGGTGATCGACCTGGCGCAGGCGACGCTCAAAGGCGACACGGAGGCGCTGTTGGGGCTGCTGACGCGCGAGGCCAGGAGCGCTGCGGAGGCGATGCAGCAGCGGGGGCTCCTTGCCACGGCGCTGCGCGGCGCTGAGCGCGTGCGGGTGTGCTCCCTGAGCGAAGGAGCTGAAGAAGCGACGCTTGGTCTGGGTGTGCAACGGTCTGACGCTGCGGCGCTGCTGACGTTTCGGGCGATCAGGATCGCGGACGAAGGCTGGCGTTTCGAGGGCATGACGCCTCGGACGAAGCTGACGGCGCTGCGGGTGGAAGACTTCGACGGCGTACAGCTGGCGGACGCCCCGCTGCCTGAGCCGCTCCCCGACACCACGCTGCCGCAGGACGACCAGGAGCAGCCCCGCAGGTCGCCTTCGGGTTCACGATCGACGCGCGGGCTTGGAGGTGGACTGTGAACGACGCGCCTTCGCGGACCGCCTTTGTCACCGGGGCCAGCCGCGGCATAGGCAAGGCCATCGCCCTGCGTTTGGCGGCTGAGGGCCGGCGCGTGGCCCTGTGCGCCCGCAACGCTGGGCTGCTTGGCGAGGTCAAGGCCTGCATCGAGGAAGCGGGGGGAGAGGCTGCAACGTATCCGTGCGATGTGACCGACGCGGAGGCCTTGACGGCGGCTGTCGACGCAGCAGCGGACCATTTCGGCTCGCTGGACATTCTGGTCAACAACGCTGGCGCGACGCGCGACGGCCTGCTGCTGCGCATGCGCGACGAGGACTTCGACGATGCGCTGCGGGTGAACCTGCGGTCGGCCTTCGTGGCCATGCGGGCGGCGGCCAGGCACATGATGCGCGGCCGGTTCGGCAGAATCGTGAACATCGGCTCGACGTCGGGAATCGTGGGCAACGCGGGGCAGGCCAACTACGCAGCTGCCAAGGCTGGGCTGGTGGGCCTGACGCGGGCGGCGGCGCGTGAGCTGGGCGCCAAGGGGATCACGGCCAACGTCGTGGCGCCCGGCTTCGTCGAGACGGACATGACAGCGGACCTTCCCGAGAAGGTGCGGGAGCAGGTGCTGTCAGCGATGGCGTTGAAGCGGCTGGGCAGGCCTGAGGACATCGCTGCAGCGGTGGCGTACGTGGCCTCGGACGAGGCGGGATACGTGACGGGGCAGGTCCTCTGCGTCGACGGAGGATTGACGATGTGCTGAGCGGGTCTGCACCGCTGTTGCAGGCTGACGCTGAGGCGGTATAAAGACTGTTTCGCAAGCCCGGGCTGGCCTGTCGCCACGCTCAGGGCCTACGGAGACACGCTGTGACCGAGCAGGAAATCGAAGCCAAGGTGATCGAGATCGTCGCTGAGCAGATGGGCGTCGAGAAGGACAAGATCTCTCGCGACACGAGTTTCGTGAACGATCTCAACGCGGACAGCCTCGACCAGGTCGAGCTGGTCATGGAGCTGGAGGACGAGTTCGAGACGTCCATCCCTGACGAGGAGGCGGAGAAGCTCCAGACGGTCGGCCAGGCGATCGACTACATCAAGCAGCTGCGAGGAGAGGGCTGAACGGCGCGGCCATGGGCTCCACTGCTCCTCCGAGGCGGGTCGTCGTGACAGGCGTGGGCGCCGTGACCAATCTGGGTCACGACACGCTGTCCACGTGGGACGCCATGGTGCGGGGCGCCAGCGGCGTCGGCCCCATCGAGGGCGAGGAGTTCAACCCGTGGCTGGAGGACTGGGAGGTCAAGATCGCAGGACAGGTGCGGGGGTTCGACCCCGCCAGCAGGCTGGACCCGCGCGAGGCCAGGCGGCTGGACCGAGTGGCGCATCTGGGCCTGCCTGCAGCGATCGAAGCGGTGGAGATGGCGGGGTTGGACTTCTCGAAGGAGAATCCGACCCGCTGCGGCGTGGTCATCGGCTCGGGCATCGGCGGCCTGCGGACCATCGAAGAAGGCGCCGAGGTGCTCCGCAGGAAGGGCCCCAAGCGGGTCAACCCCTTCACCGTCCCCAAGCTGATGGTCAACTCCTGCGCAGGGCACGTGTCGATTCGGTTCGGGCTGGAGGGGTACTCCTCGGCCCACGCTACAGCGTGCGCTTCTGCGGGGCACTCGATCATCGACGCTGTCTCGACCATCCGCAGGGACGAGGCGGACGTGATGCTCGCCGGTGGGGCGGAAGGGGCCATCAGCCCCATCTGCCTGGCGGCCTTCATGACCATGAAGGCCCTCTCCACACGCAACGACGAGCCCGAGAAGGCCTCGCGGCCCTTCGACCGCGATCGCGACGGCTTCGTGCTCGCTGAAGGCGCGGGAATCCTGACCCTTGAAGAGGAGCAGCACGCCCGGGCCCGAGGGGCGGAGATTCTCTGCGAGGTGCTGGGTGTGGCTGCGACGAGCGACGCCGCCCACATCACCGCGCCCGCGGAAGGAGGCGAGGGAGCCGTCCGCTCCATGCGCATGGCGCTGCAGGACGCGGGCATCGCCCCCGACGCGGTGGACTACATCAACGCCCACGGCACCAGCACGCCGCTGGGCGACGCGGCGGAGGTCGCGGCGGTCAGGAAGGTCTTCGGCGACCATGCGCTGCCGGACAGGGGCGGCAGGCTCATGATGTCCTCCACCAAGTCCATGCACGGCCATGCCTTGGGCGCCTCCGGCGGCGTGGAGATGGTGGCCTGCGTGGGGGCGATCCGCCATGGCGTGGCCCCGCCCACCATCAACCTCGACCAGCCCGACGAGGGCTTCGACCTCGACTTCGTGGCAAACGCCGCCAAGGAGCGGCCCATCCGCGTGGCCATGAACAACACCTTCGGCTTCGGCGGCCACAACGTGACGATCGTGCTCGGCCGCTACGACGGCTGACGGCTCCGGCTCAGCGACCGTAGCCCCTGGGGTGGTCGCGGAACCAGCGATAGGCGCTGTCGACGATCTCCTCGAGGCTCGTGACGCGCGGCCGCCAGCCAAGGTCGGCGGCGATGCGGCTGGCGTCGGTCACCAGCGTGGGGGGATCAGCGGGGTGCCGAGGGCCGAACTCCACGGGGACGGGCCTGCCCACGACGCGCTCCACCGCGCCGAGCACCTCGAGCACGCTGAAGCCCCTGCCAAGGCCCAGGTTGTACGTCAGTGCGCAGCGGGAGGCGTCCGCTGGGTCCAACGCCTCGAGCGCCAGCAGATGGGCCTCGACCAGGTCGTCCACGTGGATGTAGTCGCGCACGCAGGAGCCGTCGGGCGTGGCGTGGTCGGTTCCGAGGACGCGAAAGGGGCCGCGGCGGCCCAGCGCGGAGAAGATGGCCAGCGGGATGATGTGCGTTTCCGGGTCGTGGTCTTCGCCAAGCAGGCCCTGGCGGTCGGCGCCGGCGACGTTGAAGTAGCGCAGGCGGGCGAAGGCGAAGGGGCGGCCCTGCGCAGCGGCGGCGCGCTGGCGGTCCTCCAGGATCCGCTCCACGAAGAGCTTGGACCAGCCGTACGGGTTGATGGGCCGCTGGGGGCAGTCCTCGCGGATCGGGATCCGCGCAGGAGGCGGCGAGCCGTACGTCGCGCAGGTCGAGGAGAAGACGAAGCGCTCCACGCACGGGGCCCGCTCCATGGCCTCGAGCAGTGAGAGGGCGCCTGCGGTGTTGGTGTCGTAGTAGAGCAGCGGCTGCTCGACCGACTCGCGCACGTAGGCGACGGCGGCGAAGTGCAGCGCGTCGCGGACCTCGTGCTCGCGGAGGACCTGGGCCATGGCCTGCGTGTCGCGGATGTCGGCCTGCACGAAGTCGAAGGAGCCGAGCGTGCGCAGGGCCTCGACGGCGCCGAGGTTTCCCCGAAAGAGGTTGTCCACCACGACGACGCGCCGGCCCGTCTCGAGCAGTCTGCGCACCGCGTGGCTGCCGATGTAGCCTGCCCCGCCTGTGACGAGCACGGTCATGGCGGCAGTGTACGCTGCGGGCGCCGCTGGCTGCGTCAGAGCCGCCGACAGAAGGAGCGAACGCATGGCGACAGCGCCGTCGAACAGCCCAGCGTCTTGGCCCACAACGAATGGGCGCCTGCCCGTCTTCCGCGCCGTCGTCGGCGGAGCGCTCATGGGGCTGGCCAACCTGGCGCCTGGCGTTTCGGGCGGCACGATGCTGCTGGTCGCGGGCGTCTACGACCGCTTCATCGAGGCGGTGGCCAAGCTTGCGCAGCTGCGCTTCGACAGGCGCTCGGTCGCGCTTGCGGGTCTTGTCGCTGGGACCGCGGCGGCGGCGATCCTGCTCTTTGCGGGCCCCATGAAGCAGCTGGTCGTCGAGCGGCGCTGGATCGCCTACGCGCTCTTTCTGGGCCTGACGCTGGGGGGAGCGCCCGTCGTGGTCAGGCTGGCCAGGCCGCTCAGGCCCGCCTTCGCCGCGGGAACAGCCGTCGGCCTTGCGGCCATGCTGGCCCTGACGCTCCTGGGCGACGCGGGACGAGCCAGCGCCGAGCCCAGCTGGTGGCTCTTCCTGCTCGCGGGCGTCGTGGGCGCAGCGGCGATGATCCTCCCGGGCGTCAGCGGTGGATACCTCCTGCTGCTCATGGGGGCGTATGTGCCCATCCTCGCGGCGATCGACCGCTTCAAGGAGGCGCTGGCGGGGCGGTCGCTGGCGGAGATCGCCCAGGCGGGCCTCGCGCTGGCGCCGGTGGGGGTGGGCGTGGCGGTCGGCGTCGCGGGCGTGGCCAGCGCGCTGCGGACGGCGATCCGCCGCTTCCCCCAGGCCACGCACGGCCTGCTCCTGGGCCTGCTGCTCGGGGCGGTCGCGGGGCTGTGGCCCTTCCAGCAGGCCAGGGCGCCAACGCCTGGCGAGGTCGTCAAGGGCGTCGTCGTCACCGCCCACAACGCGCAGGACTTTCCCGTCGAGGACTGGCCCGTGGCGTTCTTCACGCCCACGCCCAGCCAAGCTCTCTGGGCGCTGGTCATCGTCGCAGCGGGGACGGCCTTCGCCCTTGGCCTTGACCGCTGGGCGGAGCGGCTCGAAGGGCGAAGCTCACGTGGAGGCTGAGGCCGCCTTGGCCTTCTCCTTGCGCCGGCGGCGCAGCTCCGCGTCGATGAAGCCCTGCAGGTCGCCGTCGAGGACCGCCTGCGGATTGCCCACCTCGTAGCCCGTGCGGTGGTCCTTGACGCGGTTGTCGTAGAGGACGTAGGAGCGGATCTGCGTGCCCCAGCCGCGCTCCGCGGCGCCGCCCGTGGCCTCGGCGAGCTCGCGCCGCCGCTTCTCCTCCTCGAGCTCCTCGAGCTTGGCCTGCAGGATGGCCATCGCCTGCCGCTTGTTCTGCAGCTGGTCGCGGTGGGTGCTGGAGACGACCATCAGCCCGGTGGGCTTGTGCACGACGCGCACGGCCGAGGCGACCTTGTTGACGTTCTGACCGCCTGGGCCGCTGGAGCGGGCGAAGGTGGTGAACTCCAGGTCCGACTCGGGAATCTCCAGCGCCTGCTCCTCGAACTCGGGCGTGACGTCGACGGTGGCGAAGGAGGTCTGCCGCTTGCCCTGGGCGTTGAAGGGGCTGACCCGGGCCAGGCGGTGCGTGCCCTTCTCGCAGGAGAGGTAGCCGTAGGCGTAGGGGCCCTTGACGTGGAGCGTCACCGCGTCGATGCCCACCTCGGCGCCGTGCTGCAGCGACACCTCCTCGACGGTCCACTCGGGGTGCTGGTCGAAGAACTTGAGGTACATGCGGTAGAGCATTTCGGTCCAGTCGTTGGCTTCGACGCCGCCGTCGCCTGCGCTGATGGTGAAGAAGCAGTTGCGGTGGTCGTGCTTGCCGGAGAGCAGCGACTGGGTCTCGATGCGCTCGACGCGCGTGGAGAGCTCGAAGAGGGCCTCGTCGGCCTCCTGGAGCAGCTCGTCGTCGTCGGCTTCGCGGGCGAGCTCCCAGGCGGTTTTCGCCTCGGCCAGGTCGGCCAGGGCCTTCTCGACGGGCTCGGTCTGGGCCTTGAGCAGCTTGACCTGACTGATCACCCGCTGGGCCTGCTCCTGGTCGGACCAGAAGTCGGGCTCGCCCATGCGGGCCTCGAGCTCGCGCAGGCGTTGCAGCTTGTTTTCGCAGTCAAAGAGAGTCGCGGACGGAAAGCAGCCGCGCCTCCAGGTCCTCGATCACCGGCTTGTGGGACTCGTAATGCATGCTGGCGAGTATAGGAGCAGGGGGGCTGCCGGCGTCCGGAACGGAGCGCGACGCGATCGGCCGGCCGACGGGGCTCGTGCGCATCGGCGAGACGGTGTCGCTCACCGCTGCGGTGACGGACGAGGAGCCCGCCAGGAAGCGCGAGCCGTTGCGCACTGGGGAAAGCCTGCGCTGAGCAGACAGCTGCTGCGCTGCTGCTTGGCGCACGCGGTTCAGCGTTCGTCGAAACGCTGCACGACGCCCTGCTGCATGACGAAGCGCACGCGACGCAACGCCGACACGTCGCGCAGAGGGTCGCCCTCGACGGCGATCAGGTCAGCGATGCAGCCCGGGGCCACGCAGCCAAGCTTGTCCTCCATCCCCAGAACGCGCGCAGCGACAGTGGTGGCGGCGGCCAGCGCCTGCGCAGGCGTCATGCCCGCGTCGACGAGCAGCTCCAGCTCGCGCACGTTGTCGCCGTGCGCGAAGACGCCCGCGTCCGAGCCGCAGGCGACAATCACCCCCGCCTGCAGCGCCCGCTGCACGAGGGCTCGACCTGCCTCGATGCGCGGGTCGTTGCGCACGTCGCCGCCTGCGTAGCGGACGATGGCTTCGCCCGCAGCGAGCGTGGGACAGAGGGCCACGCCTTTCTCCTTCATGAGGAGCAGCGTTTCCATGGAGGCCTCGGCGCCGTGCTCGATGGTCCGCGCCCCAGCTTCGACCGCTCTTCGAATGGCTTCGTCGGTGTTGGCGTGCACAGCGACGGGAATCCCGGCGGCGGCGGCTTCGTCGACCGCGGCGCGGAGCTCTTCGAGCGTGAAGGTGGGGGAGTTCGGCCCTCCCGGCTTTCTGCGGTAATCGCCATAGAGTTTGATCCAGTCGGCGCCGGCGGCGATCTGCTGCCTGACCGCGACGCGGACGCCCGTGGGGCCGTCGGCCACCTGGGCGCCCTTGGGCATGCTGAACTGCCAGCGGGGATCGAACCCCGCAGGGCCGTAGGCGCCGGTGGCGACGATGGCCTTCGTGGCTGTCAGCATGCGCGGCCCGGGCACGATCCCCTGGGCGATCGCGTCGCGCAGGCCGACGTCGGCGAATCCTGCGCCTTCGGTTCCCAGGTCGCGGATCGTCGTCCAGCCGGCCAGCAGCGTGCGCCTGGCGTGCGCCACCGCCCGGACCGTGCGCAGCGCCAGCGACTCCTTGAGCACCTGGTCGTTCCAGGACGCTTCGTCGTATGGATGCAGCAGCAGGTGCGTGTGCAGGTCGATGAGGCCGGGGAGCAGGGTCAGCCCCTGCAGGTCGATCACGCGGGCGTCGCGAGGCGTCTGCAGTGTGGAAGCCTCCGCCACGCGCTCGATCACCCCGTCGCGGACCACGACGGCCCGGCCTTCGAGCAGTCTGGCGCCGTCGGGCGACAACACCCGCGCCCCCCGCAGCACAACCGTCTCGCTGCGCAGCGGCGGCGCAGCCCAACCCAGCGCGACAAGCGCCGCAGCCACGACGCAGAAGAACCGCTTCATCGGTGCAGACTCCTTGTGGTGTGCCTCAGGTGGACGGGGCGCATCGACACTCCTTGTGCGCCGATTCGTGCAGATGTTCTGCGTGGAACAT
>CAYPBL010000006.1:62805-76432 GCA_964408965.1 uncultured Phycisphaeraceae bacterium
CCCTCAGCGCCGCTGCGCCTCGGCGATGCGCAGCTTCATGTCCGCCACCGCCTGCCGCAGGCCCGTGAAGACGGCCCTGCTGACCAGGGCGTGGCCGATGTGCAGCTCCGCCAGGTCTGACAGCGCCGCCACCGGCCCGACGTTGTGCAGGTTCAGGCCGTGGCCCGCGTTGAAGCGCATGCCCGCCTGGGCGATCAGCTCGCCTGCGCGCTCGAGCCTGGCCAGCTCGCGGGCGAGGCGCTCGTGCAGGAAATCGCCACCGCAGTCGGCGAAGGCGTGCGCGTAGGGGCCCGTGTGCAGCTCGCAGGCGTCGAAGCCCGCCTCCGCCGCCGCCGCCACCTGCTCCTCCTCCGCGTCGATGAAGGCGGAGACGACGACGCCCGCGTCGGCCAGCGCCTCCTTCACGTCGCGCAGCTGCGGAAGCGACGCAGCGACGTCGAGTCCGCCTTCCGTGGTGATTTCCTCGCGGCCCTCCGGCACGAGCGTGACCATGTCGGGCGGCCGTGGCGCAAGCTCGCGGGCGAAGCGCGTCATGGCCTGCGTCGGCGCCATCTCCAGGTTCAGCCGAACCTGCACGAACGACCGCAGCTGTTCGACGTCGTGGTCCTGGATGTGCCTGCGGTCCTCGCGCAGGTGCACGGTGATGATGTCGGCGCCGCCCAGCTCCGCCTCGTGGGCTGCGCGCAGCGGATCCGGCTCGACGCCCCGCCGAGCCTGCCGAAGCGTGGCCACGTGGTCGATGTTGACGCCCAGCAGCGGCATGCCTGCATTCTACCTAGGCGCTGCGCCCGACCAGCGCCTCCCACAGCGCCTCGACCGCCCGCTGCGACATGCGTCTGTGGGCCCGTCTGGTGGCGGCGCCGATGTGCGGCAGCAGTCTGGCGTTGGGCAGCCCCGCCAGGGGGGAGCTCCTCGGGATGGGCTCGACCGCGTACACGTCCAGCGCCGCCTGCGCCCGCGGATGGCCCGCCAGCCACTGTGCCAGCGCCCGCTCGTCGACCACGAAGCCCCGCGACGTGTTGACGAGCAGCGCGTCGTCGCGCAGCAGGGCCAGCTCGCGCTCGCCGATGAGCCCCCGGTTGCCCGGCCGATCGTCCACGTGGATCGTCAGCAGCTCCGAGCCCTCGAGCAGCTCGCGGAAGGAGACGGGCCGGGCGCCGCGGCGCCGGTCCGTGGGAATCACCCGAATGTCGTGGTAGAAAACGCTGCAGCCGAAGGCGCCGAAGATGCCCGCGACGCGCGAGCCGACGTGGCCGAGCCCCAGCACGCCCACGCGCAGCTCGCCCAGCTCGCGCGCTGCGATCGCCTTCCTGCGGAGGCTGCTCCAGGTCTGGGCGTCTGCGCCGATCGGCGCTGCGGGGCGCGGCCGCAGCGCATCGAGCGCAAGGGCCGCGACGAGCTCCGCCACCGCGTCGGCGTTGGCCCCGGGCGTGTGGACGACCTGCACGCCCCGGGCGGAGCAGGCCTCGACGTCGATGTTGTCCAGGCCGCTTCCCGCCCGCGCCACGACGCGCAGCTGCGGCGCCTTGGCAAGCAGCGTCTCGTCCACATTCGTGTAGGTGCGGACGACGAGCCCCACAGCCCGTCGCAGCGCCTCGTCGAACCGCTCGGGCGACGCCGCAGCAGCAGCCTCGACCACCTCCGCTCTCTGGGACAGCCACGCCACGGCGCCCTCGTCGAGGGCCTCAGCGACGAGCACGACGGGCCGCTGTTCCTGCGTGCTGTTCATGGCCCTGCAGGCCCATCCAGCTCGTCTTCATCGTCCTCGTCGCCCAGGTCCGCCGGCTCGAGAATCGCCCGCATCGACCCCTTGCACGAGGCGATCAGCGGGTCGGCCCCGTAGCTGTGGATCTGCTCCTGTTTCAGCTCCGCGTGTTCACGGTGGGTGACGATGAGCGTCGCCCTGCCTTGGGAATCCACCGTCTGAGCGATCCGAAAAGCCTTGGGAACGCTGAAGCCGAAGAGCCTGCCCAGCATCTCGACGACATATTCGTAGCTGTGGTCGTCGTCGTCGAGGAGGACGACCCGCCAGAGCCTGGGCTGCTCGGGGTCGGGCTCCTCCCGCGGCTGTGGCTTGGCCGGCGCAACGCTGGTGGCCTGCTCCGCCATCGCCCCAATGGTATCCCCGCCTCTCAACCCCGCTCCGCCTGCTTGCCGATCCATCTGCTGCGCATGACCGCCAAGCCCCCACGTCGAAACACGCTGCAGGGAAGACCTTGGCTGATGATCTGGTTCCGCTGCTGCCACGCCTACGCGCGGGTGTACCGCAACAGAACGGGCGACGCCTACGTGGGCCGCTGTCCGCGCTGCCTGGGGCAGGTGCGCATCCCCGTGGGCGAGCGAGGCACAACACGTCGCATGTTCGAGGCGCACTGAACGCGCAGCGCGCCTCGCTGCAACGCGTGCGCCGCCGCATCCTGCCTCGCCGGCCTCCACTCCGCCGATACACTCCCCCATGGCAGTGCTGACGAAACTGGAGATTGGCCGATTCACCGGCCGCTGCGCCGCGACAGGTCAGGAAATCAAGCCGGGTGAGACCTACATCGCCGCCCTGATCGAGCCGGAGCCGGGCGCCGAGCTCGTCCGCCAGGATTACACCCTCCAGGCGTGGCAGGACGCGCCCCGCCCCCCAGGCCTCTTCGCCTGGTGGAAGACCTCCCGCAAACCCCGCAGCGACGCGGGAGAGTCCACACCCCTGCTCGATGACGAATCGCTCCTGTCTCTCTTCGAGTCGCTGCTGGAGGCCGACAGCGAGCCACAGCGCCGCTTCCGCGCCGCCCTGACGCTGCTGCTGATCCGCCGCAGACTGCTGCGGGAGGTCGGCCGGGGCCGACGCGACGGCGCCGAGACGCTCCTGCTGCGCAAGCGAGGCGAGCCCGACGCGACGCCGTGGGAAATCGAGACGCCCGATCTGCGCTGTGAGGACGTGCTGGACCTCATGGAGCATCTGGCGCAGCTGCTGCGGAGCGAACCATGACCCGCACAGGCAGACAGGCAGGCAGGCTCCTCCTTGCGGCCTGTCTGTCAGCCTGCGCCCACAGCGTGCTTGTGGGCTGTGCCGCCACCCCTGGCGCAGCGACCGCTGACACAGTCGCTCCTGCACAGCAGCACCCTGCTTCCGCCGCCCCCAGCTACGACGAGATCGCCCGCCGCTGGAACGAACGGGCCAGCGAACTCAACCGCATCTGGGCCCGCGCCGTGGTGCAGCTGCGCTACCGCGACGCAGAGGGCGCCGTCCACAACGAGCAGGGGGAGGGCCACCTGCAACTCCTGCAGCCGGCCCGCCTTGCGCTGTCCGTGGGCAAGCTGGGCGAGATCCTGCTCTGGCTGGGCTGCGACGAAACCCGCTACTGGCTCATCGAAACCAGCGACACCCGCCGCGCCAGCGTCGGCCGCCACGCCACCGTGGGCATGCCCTGCCACCGCTCGCTGGGCCTCCCCGCCCATCCCCTGGACATGCTCGATCTCATGGGCGTCACGCCCCTGCCCACCCAGCAGGAAATCCTCGACACAGGCCGACCTCCAGGCTGGGTCACCTGGACGCGCAACCACACACTTCTCGTCGTCGAAGCGCCAGCCCGCTTTGGCAGACGCCGCATGTTCCTCGACCCCGCCACGCTGCTGCCCCGCCGCGTGCAGCTCTTTCCCTTCGAGCGTCCCAGCCCACACGATCAACCCGCCATCACCGCCGACCTGAGCGACCCCATACCCGTGACGCTGCGAACGCGAGGAGGTTTCTATCCGAAGATGGCCTCGCGTGTGGAGATCAACCATCCCGAATCGGGCGCCCGCATCGTGTTGCACTTCTCCGACGCCACCGACGGCCGCGACCGCTCGGGCAAACTCTCCCCACGCGTCTTCGACTTCGAGTCGCTGGTCCAAGCCCTGGCCGTGGAACAGATCGACACGCTGGACGCCGACTGCCAGCTGGCCACGCCTGCAGGCGAAGACGCCTCTCCATGATCCGCTGCACACGTCTCAGCCTGGTGCGCCTGACGCTGCCTGTCGCGTTGACGCTGACGGCGCCCCTCTCCACCGTCGCCCAGCCCGCCTCCGCGCTGCAGCCCTCGCTGCGTCCTGCGCTCCCTCCCGTGCGCAACACACCCGCGATCGCCGGCGTTGGAGGCGCAAGGCACGCCTTCCTGGCGATCAGACAGCAGGCGCAGCCTCCTTCCCGCCCCTCCGCTCCTGCTGTCCCGCCACAGCCGCTGCCCCCGCATTGGCGGCTGTACCACCTTCCCGCGCACGAGCAGCCAGGCAGCGTCTTCACCATGGGCGACCGCTCCCTGTCCCAGCCGCCCGACGCCTGGACCGTCGCTGGCGACAGCCTCGTGCTCTTCTTCAATGAGCAGCTGGAGGACGGCAGCGTCATCTGCCGTGTGCGTCGGCTCACCGCTAGACAATCCACGACGCTGGGCATGTACACGTACGAGCCTGCAGGCCGCTTCGAAGCCCTGACGCCGCTGCCGCAGGGCCTGCTCGTCCTGGCCGCCGCCGCCAGCGATGCCGGCGAGCTCTTCGTCATCGCCCAGCGCCTTCCCATGGGCGACGTCGCTGCCCCCGCTGCGTTGTCCCAGCAGCTCACAGCCCTGCGCCGGGCGCCATCGTCGCAGCGCTGGACCGAGCTGCGCACGCCTCCAGGCGCCACGCTCCTTCGCAGGCCCTTCGCTGCAGGATCGCTCGCCGCCACGCGCAAGGCCCTCTATCTGCTCGACGCCGCGGGCTCCCTGTGGCGCCTCGACCTCGCCTCCCGGAGCGACGCCCAGCGACCTCCTGCGTGGACGCGCGCCGTGACAGGGCTCGATCCCCACGGCCTGCTCTTCGCCGCTCCCGCGCAGCTGCTGTACGTCCACCGCGCCGACAGCGGCGAGCTCCTCGTCCAGACCCTGCGCAACGACCTGCGCGCCAACCTCGCCACACTGCAGGCGCCCGCCCGCGCCGCCGTCTTGCTGCTGGGCGAGCAGCTGCACGTCGCCTGGACCGATCCCGCCAACCAGGGCAGGCTGCGCATCACCGCCGTCGACGCCAACACCGGCAGGATCGTGTACAACGACTTCGCCCGCACCGCCTCGCCCATCTCGCCCCAGGATGTACGGATGATTGCGCTGCTGGCCGCTGCGGCGCTGATCGCCGCCCTGCTCTTCGCCCTCAGGCCGGAGGAGCAGCTGCGCACGGCGCCGGCGCTGCTGCAGAAACGCACCTTGGCCCCACCGTCCCGCAGGCTGGCCGCAGCCATGGTCGACATCGCGCCAGCGGCGGCGCTGGCCTCAGCGATCTTCAGCGTCTCGCCGCTGCACGCGATGGGGCTGCCGACGCTGCAGGGAGAAGCGGCGCCGATGCTGCCTCCACTGCTGACGCTGGCCTTGTGGTTCGCCCACAGCGCGATCAGCGAATGGCTCCTTGCGGGAAAGACGTTGGGCAAGGCTGCGCTGCGCATCCGCACACTCTCGCAGACGGGAACGCCTCCCACACTCAGACAGGCCTTCGTGCGCAGCGCCGTCAAGGCCCTCGCCCCGCCCATCACCGCGCTGCTGCTGATCGACCCGCTGCGCCGTCATCCAGGCGACATGCTCGCCTCGACGCTCGTGGTGCTCGACGCAGAGGCGCTTCCCACCGATGAAGCTGAACAGCCCCGCGACGCCGCCGCCCCCGCGGACTCTTCCGCGCAGCGGTGAACCGTCAGGCGCCGCCGCCCCCCGCCGATCAGCTGAACTGCGCCGCCCCCGTCAGCCACAACCCGCCCAACGCCAAGGCCAGCGCCACGCGGTACCAGCCGAAGAGCGCCAGGCCATGCTTGGTGAGAAACGCCACAAGCCACCGCACCGCCAGCGCCGCAGCGACCGTCGCCACCACCAGCCCCACCACCGCTTCGAGCAGCCCCAGCTGGGTAAACATCGACGCGCCTTCTGCGCCGATCGCGTCCTTGGCCAGCTTGTACGCTGTCGCCCCGCCCAGCGTCGGTAGTCCCAGCAGGAAGGAGAACTCCGCCGCCCTGCGCGGAGGCAGCCCCAGCAGCACGCCCCCTGCGATGGTCATCATGGAGCGCGACGCGCCAGGCCACATCGCCAGCGTCTGAAAGAGTCCGATCCCAAGCGCCGTCCGCCACGGCGTCGCCGCCAGCGCCTCGGTCGCGTCCTGGCTCTGCTGTCCCCGCTCCGCCGCCGCCTGACGCTTCGACCAGCCTCTTCCCAGCAGAATCATCCATACCCCGCCCAGCAGCAGCGCCGCAAGCACCGGCCCGGGCCGAAAGAGCCAGCGCTCAATCGCCCCTTCAAGCAGCGGCCCCAGGAGCGCCGCTGGCGCAAAGGCGACGAGCAGCCGCAGCAGCAGCGCCCGTCCCGCAGCGTCGCGTCCGAGCAGCCCCAGCAGCATCCGCCACACGCTGCGCGCATACAGCCCAGCCACCGCGAGAATCGCCCCCCCCTGGATCACGATCGTGTAGCTGTCGACAGCCCGCGCCGCAGCGCCCTCCCCCAGCCGCATCAACGACGCAGCCAGGATCAGGTGCCCCGTCGACGAAACGGGCAGATACTCCGTGACCCCCTCGACCAGCCCCAGCACGACCGCCTGCCACAGCTCCATGCCCGCCTCCGTAGCCTCCGTGGGCGCCAGCGGAGCCTATCCGCAAAGGCCCGAGCAGGGCAGCGGGGTGGAGCGGGCGGCCCTACGCCTTGCGCAGCCACTTGACGAGCGTGCGCAGCGTCGGCGGCTGGCCGTACATCAGCACGCCCACGCGAAAGATCTTCGCCGCCAGCCACACCGCAGCGACCATCCCCGCAAAGCCCACAGCGGGCGCAAGCCACAGCTGCCACACAGGCATGGGGTCGTTGACGAAACCCAGCCGCACAGGCATCACGAAGGGCGTGGCCAACGGGATGAAGGACAGAATCTGCGCCAGCGTGGAGTGCGGGTTGTCCGAGATGGTCGTGCTGAACATCGCCAGGTAGATCATGAGGATCGTCACGCCCATCACCGGCCCCTGCAGCGCCTGGGCCTCGCGCACCTCGTTGACCGCTGCGCCGATGGCTGCGTTGAGCGCCGCATAGATGAAATACCCCATGATGAAGTAGACGAAGAGCCAGGCGAAGAGCTCTCCCGGAATCAGCGTGAAGACCTTGAACTGCTTGGCCGTCGCCACGCCGAGCCCCGCGTAGATGGCCAGCATCACCAGACCCACGAGCCCCTGCCCGATGATCTTGCCCGTCATCAGCTGCATGGGCGACATGCCCGAGAGCAGCACCTCCATCACCCTGCTGGACTTTTCTTCGACGGTGCTCATGAGCAGGTAGCCGCTGCCCGTGAAGATGGCCATGGCCAGCAGAAAGAGCGACGCATACGGGAGCATGCGCAGGATGACCTCGCTGCCCGCCGTCTCGCCGGCCTCGGTGAGGGTTCGCGTGGCGATGCGGGGGGGCGCCAGCAGTTTGCGCACCTGGTTGGCGTCGAGGTTCGACGCTTCGAGCCGATGGTCCGTCACCGCTCTGCGGATCGCGTCCTCGATCGTGTCGATGTCGCGCGCGCTTGCGCTGGAGGAGACGAGCAGGTCCAGCGACCCGCCGGGCTCGAGCGTCTCGTCCGTCAGCTGCGCCAGCGCCAGCAGCTCGCCCTCGAGCACGCGCTGACGCGCCGATGTCAGATCCTCGCCGGGGTCGATCTTCTCCACCTGCACCTTTGGCGGAGGCGAGGCGATCGCGGGCGTCTGCCCGCCTTCCTCAGGCGCAAGCAGCGCCTGCAGCCGTTGCGTCAGCGCTCCTCCGGTCGGATCGACGACCGCGATGGTCCCCTCGGTGGGTTTGGCCTGCTGGGAGAAGAGCCCCGCCGCTCCTGCCGCCCACAGCACGCCCCCGATGACCGCAGGCAAGATGACCGCGCCGAAGATGAACGCCTTGGTCAGGGCCGTCGCCTTGAACTCCCGCACCGCCGTCAGCAGCACCTTCTGGATCATGATCGTCACACTCCTGCGCCCGCGACGTCAGCCTTGAGCGCCGCCCTGACCGAGTCCTCCGAATCCCCAGGCGCCACGAGCTGGACGAAGATGTCCTCGAGCGTGGCCTTGCGCAGCTCGACGCCCCGGGCAGGCGTCCGCTGCAGCGCCTCGAGCATGACGCGCCTGGGGTCCGCGTCTTCGCGCAGATGCGCCTCCAGCGAGCCGTTGGCTCTGCCGTCGAGCGTCGACACGCTCGCAACGCCTTCGATCCCCTCCAGCGCCCCCGTCGCCTCCTGCGCCAGGGCGGGCGACTCGAGCTCGACGACAACGGTCTTGGGGTCGAACTTCCTGCGGATCTCCTCGATGGGTCCGTCGAGCACTTTCCTGCCGAGGTTGATCATGAAGATGCGGTCGCACACCTCCTCCGCCGAGGCCAGCACATGGGTGGAGAAGATGATCGTCCTGCCCTGTTCGTGCAGTTCGTCGATGAGGCTGCGCAGCAGACGGGCGTTGACCGGGTCCAGTCCGCTGAAGGGCTCGTCGAGAATGATCAGCTCGGGTTCGTGGATGACCGTGGCGATGAACTGCACCTTCTGCTGCATGCCCTTGGAGAGCTGTTCGCAGCGCTTGTTGCGCACGCCGGGGAGCTCCAGCCGCTCCAGCCACCGATCGATGCGCGCGCCCAGCCCCTGCGCAGGCGCCCCCTTGATGCGGGCGATGTAGGCGAGAAACTCGCCCACCTTCATCTTGCGGTAGACGCCGCGCTCCTCAGGCAGGTACCCGATGCGCTCCCGCGCCTCGACCGCGGAGTCCTTGTCCAAGATGCGCAGCGCCCCCTCGTCGGGGTACAGAATCGCCATGAGCATGCGGATGGTCGTCGTCTTGCCCGCGCCGTTGGGCCCGAGAAAGCCGCAGACCGACCCCTGCGGGATCACCAGGTCCAGGCTGTTGACCGCGACCTTCTCTCCGAAACGTTTGGTCACGCCCTCCAGCACGACCGCTGGATCGCTCATGCCGTCGCTCCTGTCTTCGGGAGGCTGTCTCGCTCTCGGCGCCGCAGCAGGCTCGCCCGCCGCCCCCGCCAAGCAACCCTACGCCACACCGACAGCCCGCGCCTCTGCACACGTCATTGGGAGGCAGCGAGCCGTTGTTTCACCGTCGCTGCTCCAGCTGCTGCGCCCTTTCCGTCAGTGGGGCGAAGTCGTCCTCCTGCACCAGCGGGTCGATCTCGACCTCCGTGAACCGCACCACCGTCACGCCGACCGCAGCGATCTCGGTGACCGAGCGCATGGGCAGCTCGCCCTCGCCGACGGGTTGAAAGTCGCCGAACTGGCTGACCGCGGGCAGGCCTCCTGCGCCGGGGATGACGACGCTCGACTCCGTCCGCACCGTGCGTCCGGTGGCGGCGTCGATGAAGGCCGTCACGGCGGGCGCCGTGGGGGGGACGAGCCTGGCCACCCAAAGCTTCCTGCCCTCCCGCTCTTCGGTGCGAAGCGGCTCGACGGAGGCGTAGAGCTTCTCGAGGGGCATCGCCGCCGCTGCGGGTGAGCCCAGCACCAGCTGTTCGAGCTGCTCGCCGAAGAGCTCCCGCGGCGGCGCGCCAGGCGTCTTCTGCCAGCCGCGTCGGCCGTCGAAGACCGTCAGCACCGTTCCGAAGGGCCCGAAGTCCTGCACGAAGCGGAAGCGTTCGCCGTCGATGAGCAGCTCAGCCGTCCCCTCCACGCCCTGGTGCTCGTTGCGGATGGTCCCGCGGAGCCGGAAGCGCGAAGGGGGGGCGCCGCGCTCGTCGAGTTTGGCCTGCAGCTGCTCGACGGTGAAGCCCGCGTCCTCGTCGACGCGCTTGGCGGGCATTGCGCGTCCCGCCTGGTGCACCGTCAGCGAGGCCATGCGTCCGTCCTCGCCAAGCGTGAAGGTGACGGCGATCTGGTCGGTCAGCTCGAAGACCCACCTGCCGTCCTCGTCGGGCCATTTGAGCGTGTAGACGGTCTGGCCGGGCACGTCCAGGGCCAGTCTTCCCTCGCGCTCCAGCACCGTCACTTCGCGGCTGAGCGCTTCGAGGTAATACCTGCCGAGGTAGGGGGTCAGGTCCTCGGGCTTGTGCGTCTGCACTGCAGCCTCTGCGACCTCGCTGCCGTCACCGAAGAGCTCCTCAGCCAGGATGTCGATCACCTCGTTCTGCAGCGGCGCCGCCGTCACGTTCATCAGCAGCGCAAAGCCGACGCCGTCGTCGGGGAAGAGCCCGACCATCGCCGCATAGCCGTCGATGTTGCCCCCGTGGTGCACGACGCGGCGGCCGTCGATCTCCTGCACCATCCACCCAAGGCCGTACGACAAGCCAGGGCCGATGGGGATCTGCGGCGTCCACAGCTCTTCGAGGCGCTGCGGCGAGAGCAGCTGCTCGCCCTTCCAGGCGCCGCGGGCGAGGAGGAAGCGCAGCCAGCGGGTCAGCTCCGCCGCGGTGGCGTTGATCGCCCCTGCGGGGGCCACCGTCGTGATCCGCCGCATGGGCAGCCGTTGGTGCGCGCCCAGGCTTTCTTCCCACTGGTATCCCACAGCCAGCTGCGGATCGCGCTGCGCCTCAGCTGCGCTGGTGTTGGAGCGGACCATGCCCAGCGGCTCGAGGATTCTGCTGCGAATCAGCTCCTCCCACGGCGCCCCTGCAGCCTTCGACGCCGCCAGCCCTGTCAGGGCGTACGTCACGTTGTTGTAGAGGAAGGCCTTGCGGAAGGGCGCGTAAGGCTTGGCCTTGGCGATGGAGGGCAGCAGCTGCTCCAGGGGGATCTCGCCCTTGGCCCAGAGCAGCGGCATGCGGGTCAGGCCCGTGCGGTGCGACGCCAGATCGCGCAGCGTCGCTTTCTCGTCCGCCTCGGGGTCGCTCAGGTGGAAGTTGGGGATGTGCCTGCGCACCGGGTCGTCCCATGACAGCGCCCCCTGGTCCACGAGCATGGCGTTGAGAACCGCGGTGAAGCTCTTGGTGTGCGAGCCGATGGCGAAGAGCGTGTCGGGCGTGACGGGAAGCTTTCGCTCGAGGTCCCGCAGGCCAAGGCCGGTCAGGACCAGCGTCTGGCCGTCCCTGACCAGGGCGAAGGCCGCCCCCGGCACATGCTGCTCCTGGCGCCGCGCGTCGATCCGCTCGACCAGCTCCGCCAGCCGCAGCCTCGCCAGGGCAGGATCGTCCAGCCACGCCAGCGGCGCCGTCTCCTGCCCATGCGCCGGCGCAGACCACACCCCCAGCGTCGCTGTCAACAGCGTCAACAGCAGGACGCCACGCCTCCGATGTCTGTGCATGAGAACCCCCAGGAAACCGCCCAGCCGCCGAGGCCAGCCGCGGAGGGGGAGTCTTCGCGTCCGGATAGCCGCTGTCAACAGGTGCGGAAGTTTTTGCTTTTCCATTGATCCGGATGAACGGATATGCTATGCTGCGGCCAACCAGGCGATTCATCGAGCCGACACAGAAGCAGACCGCCATGCCCTCAGCGTTTCTCCAGGCCCTCGACCGCCGCGTCCTCGTCCTCGACGGCGCCATGGGCACGTCTCTGCACAGCTGCGACTGCGACCTGGAGCGCGACTACCTGGGCAAGGAGAACTGCTCGGAGATTCTCGTCCAGACGCGGCCGGACGTGGTGCAGGGGATCCACGAGTCGTTTCTCGAAGCCGGGGCCGACGCGGTCGAGACCAACACCTTCGGCGCCGGCGCCCTGGTGCTGGCCGAGTTCGACCTGGCCGACCAGACCCGGGCCCTGAACCGTCAGGCCGCCGAGATCGCCCGCGCCGCCTGCGAGCGTCACAGCAGCGCCGACAAGCCCCGCTTCGCGCTGGGCTCGATCGGCCCTGGGACGAAGCTGCTCACGCTCGGCCACACCGACTGGGACGCGATGCTCCGCTCCTACACCGAGCAGGTCCGCGGCCTGCTCGACGGCGGCGTCGACGCCCTGCTCATCGAGACCTGCCAGGACATCCTGCAGGTCAAGTGCGCCCTGTGCGCCTGCCTGGATGCGCTGGCCGAGCGGGGCAGATCGCCCGAGGACGTTCCGCTGCTCGTCTCCGTGACCATCGAGACGACCGGGACCATGCTGCTTGGGACCGAGATCGCCGCCGCCGCCACGGCCCTGGCCAGCTACCCCATCGCCTCGCTGGGCCTCAACTGCGCCACCGGTCCAGGCGAGATGGCCGAGCACATCCGTTTTCTGTCGCGTCGCTGGGACCGGCACATCAGCGTGGTCCCCAACGCCGGCCTTCCCGCCCTTGTCGACGGCCGGACGGTCTATCCCCTCGCTCCCGAACCCTTCGCCGAGGCCCTGGAGCGCTACGTCGAGGAGGAGGGCGTCTCGATCGTCGGCGGCTGCTGCGGCACGACGCCGGAGCACATCCGTCTGCTGGCCGAGCGGGTGGGCGGCCGCCGCCGCGCTGCGCGGGCCGTCGAGCCGCTGGCGCCCGGCACAGCTTCGCTGTACAGCCCTGTCGAGCACAGGCAGGAGGCCTCGTCGCTGCTGGTGGGCGAGCGGACGAACACCAACGGCTCGCGGAAGTTCAAGCGGCTGCTGAGCGAGGAGGACTGGGAGGGTGTCGTCTCGATGGCCCGGGAGCTGGTCCGCGAGGGCAGCCACGTGCTGGACGTGTGCGTGGACTTCGTGGGCCGCGACGGTCCGCGCGACATGGCCGAGGTGGTCAGCCGCCTGGCCTCGCAGGTGCAGGCGCCGCTGATGATCGACTCCACCGAGCCGGAGGTCATCGAGGCGGGCCTGCAGCGCGCCCCGGGCAAGGCCATCATCAACTCGGCCAATCTGGAGGAGGGGGAGGCCAAGTTCGGCAGGCTCTGCGCCCTGGCTCGGCGCTACGGCGCCGCCATCGTCCTTGGGACCATCGATGAGGACCCCGAGGAGGCCATGGCCAAGACCGCCGATCGCAAGCTCGCCATCGCCCAGCGCATGTTCAGGCTGGCCACGGAGGAGCACGGTCTGACCCCAGCCGACCTCTTCTTCGACCCGCTCGTGCTGCCCATCACCACGGGCGTCGAGGCCGACCGCAGGCTTGCGCTGGAGACGATCGAGGGGACGCGGCGCATCGCCGAGGCTCTGCCCGAGTGTCAGATCATCGTGGGCCTTTCCAACGTGAGTTTCGGCCTGTCGCCCGCTGCGCGGGTGGTGCTCAACAGCGTGTTTCTGCACGAGCTGGAGCAGGCGGGGCTGACCGCGGCCATCGTGCACGTCTCGAAGATTCTGCCCCGAAGCCGCATCGACGAGGAGCGCTGGCAGGCTGCGCTGGACCTGCTCTACGACCGCCGCCGCGAGGGCTTCGATCCGCTCACGCGCTTCATCGAGCTTTTCGAGGGCGACGAGGACGTCGCCGGCGCCGACGCCGGCCCTGCGCTGGCCGATCTGCCCCTGGAGGAGCGTCTGCGTCAGCACATCATCGAGGGCGAGCAGCAGGGCCTTGCCGAGACCCTCGACGAAGCCCTGACGAAGTACAGCCCGCTGGACATCATCAACGACCACCTGCTCGAGGGCATGAAGGTGGTGGGGGAGCGGTTCGGCGCCGGGCAGATGCAGCTGCCCTTCGTCCTGCAGAGCGCCCAGGTGATGAAGGCCGCCGTCGCCCACCTCGAGCCGCACATGGAGAAGAGCAGCGACGCGAGCAAGGGCCGCATCGTCCTGGCCACCGTGCAGGGCGACGTGCACGACATCGGCAAGAACCTCGTCG
>CAYPBL010000007.1:0-2110 GCA_964408965.1 uncultured Phycisphaeraceae bacterium
AACGAACGCAGCCTCCACCTCCAGTATGCCCCACGATACGCGTCGCGGCAAGACAATACGGGCAACGCCAGCCGAGTTGCCGCCCACGCTGGTAGCGGTCAGCAGCGGATTGGCGGCGCAGCGCAGCCCTGTGGGCCCGCTGGGCAGGCTCGTCCCATAAAGCCTTCTCTGCAGGGGCGGATGCGGGGGCGGGCCCGCTCAGATGTCCCAGCCCTTGACGCCGTCGACCGTCGCCCGCACGCACCAGTCAGGCAGGTCGCCAGGCTCGTCCCAGACCCCGGGCCTGAAGGTCGAGACCGGACGCGCTTCGCCATGCTCGTCGTCGAAATGCACGACCTGCCAGGCTTGCGACTTGGGCTGACCACGGTGTCGCAGGGGGGTGATCCAGCGCAGCAGCCCCAGTCTGCTGGCGTGGACGATGGCGTCCCGACGCTGAGGCTGCACCAGCGGCGAGGGCGGCTCGTACAGAATCAGCGGCCTTCCGGCGGCGAAGAACGCAGGCCGGGCGAAGACCACCCAGGTCAGCGTGTGCCAGGACCAGAGCCGCCAGCGACACTCCAGGCAGTCCTCGGGGGGAAGATCGAAGATCGTGGGCGTCGCTGCGGGGCCTGCGGAGACCCACGCCTGCTCGTACCCCTGCGACGCCAGGAAGAGGCCCCATGCGTTGGGCTGCTGCCAGTAGGGAAACTTCACCCGTTCGCCCTGCCAGAGGAAGCCGTCCTTCTCGAAGGGGCTGCCCTTGGAGAAGAAGGGGAACATGCCTGCGTGGTCCTGCGTGTACAGCGACAGGATGCGCATGGACTCGCGCTGGTTGACGAGCATCTGGAGCTCGAAGGCCCGCCTCCTGGCGCCCCGCAGCGCGGGAACAGCGATCGCCAGCAGCACAGCGAGGATGGAGATCGAGACCAGCAGCTCCACCACGGTGAAGCCGCCCTCAGCACGGCGTCGCGGAAGCTTCATGTCTTTCTTCGCCTCATTCGTCGTTTTTCCTCTTGACAGCGTCGCGGGGGGGAGTTTGTCAACGACCGAGCTGGACATGCAGGCGGCGCCCCATGCGGATACGCACGACACTTGCAGCCGGTTTGCGCGTGATGGTCAGCGTCACAGCGGTTGGCGCAGGCTTTGCGCTGGCCGGCCAGAGCGGGATCGAGACGGTCGGCGACTGCGTAGCACAGCTGTCTGATCCAATATGTCCGCGTGGTGAAATGCCGTGCCACGGCGACGACAGCGACCCTGAAACTCGTTTCTGCGGCGGCGACTGCGCTCCGTTCAAAGCTGGTCATTACAACTGCTGCAACAGGTTTGGGAATCAGTGCAAGTATTGCGAATGCGAATCGGGCAAGGACTGCCTTGGAACATCGGGCTGAACCGCCGCGTATCGGATCACGGAGCGTCGCGATTCAGGCTTGAAGGGAGCGGACCATGCGATGGAGACGTCGAGCGGCGCTGTGGGCTGCGTCGATTGCGATTCTTGTCGCTGCGGGAGCGCTTGGCCGCTGGGCCTGGCGGTCGCTGCGCAGCGACAGGCTGAGCGGGGAGCCGCAGGTCGCGCCGATCACGTGGGAGCTGGGCTACGCGGCCCAGGAGACGGCCAAGCCGTTCAAGACCGTCCCGTTGCGCGAATCGACGGACATCAGCGACCTCGCGTCCCGGATCCTGGAGGCCCTCCCTGAGGAAATCCCTGTGGTGGTGAGCGGATTTAGCGGGGAAGAGGCTGTCGTGCACGAGGTGTCGCGCGAGGCTGTTCGGGCGCCGCTGGAGTTCGTCCTGTCGTTTCTGATCGCGCGCAGCGCAGGCGACGCGGAGGTCTACGCCGCCTGGGCGAAGGGCCACGGCCTGCGTCTGCCTGCGTCGTTCGACGACGCGCCGCCCTTTACGCGCCGCTGGTTCAGGAAAGTGCATCTGTTCATGACCGGGTCGGACATGCCCGCGGACATGGATCCCCAAGCGTTCTTCGAGACCATGTACGCGCTCGACGCCACGAGGAACGCCGGCGCCTTTCGTCCCGTCGCCGTCGTCGTCGAGCCGCCCGCCGTCGAGGCGGCCATGGCGGAAAACATCCGGTCGTTCACCGATCTGCGGCTCTTCACCACGGCGCCGCCGACCCGTC
>CAYPBL010000007.1:2210-22737 GCA_964408965.1 uncultured Phycisphaeraceae bacterium
AACATCCGGTCGTTCACCGATCTGCGGCTCTTCACCACGGCGCCGCCGACCCGTCAGGAGACGCTGGGAGAGGATTTCTGGCGGGGAGGCGCCAGCATGCGGGCGGTTCGCTTCTGGCGGTCGGACGAGGATCTGCCGCCGGAAAGCGAGGCGCCTGGCTCGCTTCCGCTGCCCCGCCAGGGCGCCGCGGTCTGGCTCGTCGTCCAGGGCGCAAGCGGCCTGCGCATCCCCATGCTGTTCGGCATGGTCCGCTCGCCGGGGGCCGACCGGTGGCGCATCGAGCTGCTCTACGTCAACAACGTCACGGAGGACCCCAAGGGAAGGCTGCTCCGGGAGGAGTCGCTGTACATCTACTGAGCCGCCCTGGGCTTGTCCGCAGACCCTGCGCTGCTACACTTCGCGACGCTCGAACGCTGCTGGGGCCGCGCACAGGCCGGCGGACGGTCCGCCAGCCCCCATGCACAGCCCCTGCGACGGGTCCAGACGACCATGCCGACGCTCAACCAGCTCGTCCGCAAGCCCCGCAGGTCCCCCAGGCCCAAGTCCAAGGTCCGCGACCTGGACCGCTGTCCGCAGAAGCGGGGCGTCTGCCTGCAGGTGCGCACGGTGACGCCCAAGAAGCCCAACTCCGCCCTGCGGAAGGTCGCCCGCGTGCAGCTGTCCAACGGCAAGGAAGTGACGGCGTACATCGGCGGCGAGGGGCACAACCTGCAGGAGCACTCGATCGTGCTCGTGCGGGGCGGCCGCGTCCGCGACCTGCCTGGCGTCCGCTACCACATCGTGCGTGGCTCGCTGGACTGCCTGGGCGTCGAGGGCCGCAAGCAGGGCCGCTCCAAGTACGGCGCCAAGCGGGGCAAGTGAGGACGAAACAGCAAGACTGACAGCGCGCCAGCGCAGCTGGCAGGCGTGCAACGGACAGGCAAGTAATCCCGCCACCGCATCCGCAAGCCCGCAGGCGGGGTGAACACACGGCCCGACGCGGCGCAGACCGCGGGGGCGGATGAGCCAGAGGAGCGCGTCATGGGCGGACGCATCACCAAGTCGGAGGAGCAGCTGCGGCCCGATCCGCGCTACGGGGATCTGGTCCTCAGCAAGTTCATCAACTGCGTCATGCGCGACGGCGAAAAGAGCGTCGCCCAGCGCGTGGTCTACGCGGCGCTGGACAAGATCGAGGAGCGCCTGGCCAAGGAGCCCAAGGGCGAGAACGTGCCTGAGAACGCCCTGGAGGTCTTCCACCGGGCCATCGACAACGTCAAGCCCCCCGTGGAGGTGCGCTCCAAGCGCGTGGGCGGCGCCAACTACCAGGTGCCCATGCCTGTGAACCGCCGCAGGCAGCAGTCGCTGGCCTTCCGCTGGATCATTCAGGCGGCCCGCAGTGAGCGAGGACGGCCCATGGCGGACCGTCTGGCCAACGAGCTGTGGAACGCTGCCCGCCGCGAGGGCAAGGCCATCAGCACCCGCGAGCAGACCATCCGCATGGCTGAGGCCAACAAGGCCTTCGCCCACTTCGCCAACATCCGCTGAGCGGCTGAGGCAGAGAGGTCGCGTCTGCAGCTTCGAGCTGCTTGGGACGTGTCGCTGCGCGCCTGCGCCGCATCGGGTACAACAGGCGCAGCATGACCGAAGCGACCGCTGCAGTCCGCGCCGGCGAAGGGCGTGCAGGACGTGTGGGTTGGCTGGGAAGGCTGGGGGCGCCGCTGCTGGCGGTTGTGGTCTACCTGGCCATGCCCGCTGGCGCAGGCCACCCTGCGCGGGCGACGGCAGCGATCGGCGTGTTGATGGCTGTCCTCTGGATGACCGAAGCCCTGCCGCTGCCGGCCACGAGCCTGCTGCCGTTGGCGCTCTTTCCGATCGCAGGCGTAGCGACGATGCGGCAGGCGGCTGCGCCCTACGCCCACCCACTGATCTACCTCTTCATGGGCGGTTTTCTCATCGCCCTGGCCATGGAGAAGTGGGGTCTGCACAGACGGGTGGCGCTGCACGTGATCCTCGCAGTGGGCACGAAGCCCGCCAGGCTGGTGGGAGGATTCATGCTCGCCAGCGCCCTGCTCTCCATGTGGATCAGCAACACCGCCACGACGGTGATGATGCTGCCCATCGCCCTGGCCACGCTGCGCATGGTCGACGCGCAGGCCACAACGCCCAGCGACAGTGGCCGGAACAATCTTGCGGTCTGTCTGCTGCTGGGACTGGCCTACGGCGCAAGCATGGGGGGGATCGCCACGCCCATAGGCACGCCGCCCAACGTCATTGCGCTGGGGTATTTGCGCGATCACCTGGGGATGTCGATTTCCTTCGCGCGCTGGACCGTGACGATGACGCCTCTCAGCGCCGCGTTGCTGTTCTGCGCGTGGCTGCTCTTGACGAAGCTGCTCTTTCCGCTCTCTGCGGTGTCGATCGAAGGCGGCCGTGAGATCATCCGTCGTGAGCTGCGCGCCCTTGGACCCATGTCGCGGGGAGAGTGGACCGTGCTGGTGGTCTTCGTCCTCACAGCGCTGCTCTGGACGCTGCGGGCGCCGCTGGTGGAGGCCCTGTGGGGGAGCGATCCGCCTGCGGGCGTTGCCAACCTCAGCGACGCAGGCGTGGCGATCATTGCGGGCGTGTCGCTCTTCGCCATCCCCATCGACGCGAAGCGCAGCGTCTTTGCGCTGGATTGGGAGACGGCCAGGCGGCTTCCGTGGGGGGTGCTGCTGCTCTTTGGGGGCGGGCTCAGCCTTGCCTGGGCGGTGGGCGCAAGCGGTCTGGACGAGTGGATCGCCTCAGCGGTGGCTCAGGCAAAGGGGCTTCCTCTGCTGGCGATCATCGTGCTGACGACGCTGGTGGTGATCTTTCTGACCGAGCTGACGAGCAACACCGCCACAGCGTCGACCTTCACGCCCCTGCTCGGCGCCGCCGCGCTGGGGCTGGGCGCTGCGCCCGCGGCGCTGCTGATTCCTGCGACGCTGGCCGCCAGCTGCGCCTTCATGATGCCCGTCGCCACGCCTCCCAACGCCATCGTCTTCGGCTCAGGCAGGCTGCGCATCAGCCAGATGATCAAGGCGGGGCTCTGGCTCAATCTGCTTGCGACGGCGCTGCTGATCCTGGCTTCGCAGACGCTGTTCGTATGGCTTTTCGGGAGGATGGCTGCAGGCGCCGGGGAGTTGTCGCCTTGAGCGCGTCGCGCCGCGATCGGGCTGTCGTTTCGAGGATTGAGGCGTGGTTCGCCCACAACGCGAGACGCCTGCCCTGGCGCACGACGCCTCGCGATCCGTACGTCTCCTTCGTCGCGGAGATCATGTTGCAGCAGACGCAGGCGCTGCGCGTGGCGGAGCGATTGCCTGAATTTCTGCTGCGGTTTCCAACGTTTGAAGCTCTGGCGCAGGCGTCGGATGACGCGGTCCTGGCCGTCTGGTCCGGCTTGGGGTACTACAGCAGGGCGCTTCGGCTGCGCAACGCCGCCCGCATGGTCGTCGAGGAGCATGGCGGTTCGCTTCCCGATGATCACGCTGCGCTGCGGGCCCTGCCCGGCGTGGGGGCCTACACCGCAGGAGCGCTGCTCAGCCTGGTGCACAACCAGCGGACGCCGTTGGTCGACGCCAACGTCGAACGCGTGTTGGCGAGACTGGAAGGCTGGCCGTGGCCGCGGGGAAGCGCCGAACTGCGCGCCGCAGCGTGGCGGCGCGCAGAGGAGCTTGTGAACAGAGCACACTCGCCTTCGCTGTTCAACGAGGGAGTGATGGAGCTGGGCGCGGTGCACTGTGCGCCCCGGTCGCCCGCGTGCAGTGATTGTCCGCTCGCTTCGCTGTGCTCCGCTCGCCGCGCGAAGCGCGTCGAGGCGGTTCCGCCTCCAGGCAGGAGACCTGGAAAAAGGGTTGAAACGCACCTCTGTCTGCTCCTGTGCGACAGGCAGGGTCGCTGGCTTGTCGAACGTCGAGCAGAGCAGGGGTTGTGGGCGGGGATGTGGCAGCCTCCGACGCTTCACGCTGCGGAGGGTCGAAGCGATCGAGGCGCCTTGCAGCGTCTTGTGCCGCATGCGCAGCTGCGCAAGTTGGGCGACTTCAGGCGCGAGACCTCCAGCTGCACAGTTCGATTTTCCCTCTGGACGGCTGAGCCGCTTTCCGCACAGGCGCTCAAGCCGCTTCTGACCGGCAAGCGTCGACTTGTCTCGCCGCGCCAGCTGCAGCGTCTCGCCTTGGCCTCGCCTCACAGAAAAGCCTTTGCACTAGCGGGCGCAATCCCGGAGATCCGCCGCCCTGCAGGACGCGCAGGCGCCCTGCCTCGCAGCGATGCGTGAACATCCCTGCTGCAGCTCGCCGGCGCGCGAAAACGCCGCTGGGGTCGCTCAGCGGCGGGCGCCATGCAAAAAGAGGCTTCGCGGGTGAACCGCAGGGCCGGCCGCGTTTGCAACCGGCTGAGGAATAGCGGGGGCAGGATTTGAACCTGCGACCTCCGGGTTATGAGCCCGACGAGCTACCAGGCTGCTCTACCCCGCAGTCTGGCACTAGCGTAGTGCGGACACGCTTGGAGTCAAGGCAGCTTCGCAAGGCCAAGCGAGAAGGAAGGAGGGCGGGGCGCTCCCCTGCGCCGTCTTCAGCTGGCCTGCGGCAGGGCGGCGGAGGGAAGTCCAGCGGAGAGCCTTCTCCTGCAGGCTCCTGCAGGTCGCCGCGGGGAGACTGGGAGAGGGGAAGAGGGCTGGCTGACGGCGGGCTGCAGAGCGCGCCTGCAGGGGGGAGGCAGCGTGGCGTCGGCGAAGCGGCGCAGCAGGACGGGGCTGAGGAACCGGGCCGACGAGGGCTTCGTATACTCTCGGGCCCGCGCGGAGGGCTGTGTGGAGCGTTTGCGAGCATGGGGCGCGAACCGAGGGCGAGGGAGCGTCGCCCGAGATGCCTCAAGTCCGGGACGAAGCCTGTGGCGCCGTGGATGCGCGAGTCAGCGTCTTCAATGGCCGCTGACACCCTGTTCCTCGTCGGCGCCGTGGGATGCAGGCGCAAGGCAAGCTGAAGAGGTCTGAGAGACGCGATGAAGACGAACACACACACGTCGGGCAGCAACGGGTCTCGGTGGAGGGGGCGCACGCGGCGTTGTCGCCCGGCGCGCTGCGCCGCTGGGGCGCTGGCGCTGGCTGTGGGGGCCTCGGCGCCGATGGTCGCCCGGGGGCAGCAGGAGGCGCTGAGTTTCAGCGACCTGTCCGATGTGCGGTTCTTCCTGAACTGGCAGGACTGGTTCAATCTGGGCATCACAGGCAAGGACGTGGTGGTGGCCAATCTGGACATAGGCCACCCGATCGATCACGAGGCGTACAAAGGGAAGGTGAAGTTGCGGATCGCCTGGCCCTTCCGCGGCACGGGCAGCGGGCCGTTGTCGGTGGTGGACCGCAACTTCTCCGCCATGCATCCGACGGCCACAGTCGGGGCGATCATTTCGGACAGCGTGGTGGGACGGCTCAACGCTGTGGGCATCGCCCCGGACGCGACCGCCATCTCCGCTTCGCTGGCCAGCGGGCTGGACCCTGCCTCGGGAACCGTCGCAGAGGATGAGATCACCGCATGGGCGTTCGGGCTGCTTGCGGTGTCGGATCAGGATTTCGCCAACAGCCTGGCGGATGCGCTGGGCGTTGATCGGTGGAAGACGGCGACGGTGATCAACGTTCCTGTGACCTCCGCAGGGGGACAGGACGGCTCCACCCCAGACGATCAGGCGGTCAACATGATCGCCAATCAGTTCGGGGTGACCATCGTGGCGCCTGCGGGCGACTTGGGCGACGCGGACTTTTTCGACGACCCCATGGCGCCTCCCGGCACAATCGGTCAACCTGGGTCCGCGCACAACGTGATCACCGTTGGTCGCTCGACGGTGGATTTCACCGATGTTCCCGAGTCCAGCGGCAAGGGGCCCTTGCCTTTCGTGGATTGGGAGTCCGTGTTGGACAACATGGCGGACAACGGCATGGACTGCCCGCCTCGAGGCGGCGGGGGCGGCCAAGGCGGCGGTGAAGGCGGCGCAGCGATGGGCGTGGGCAGGCCTGGCGCGCATCTGGTGGCGCCTGGGACCAACATCACGCTGCCCGGCTCGCCGATCGTGCCAGCGACGGCGCCCGGGGCTGTCGAGACGTTCTTCAGCTTCTGGGAAGGCACCAGCTTCTCCACGTCGCTCGTCGCTGGCGCAGCGGCCCTGGTGCACGACGCGGGCAGGCGATATGGCTTGCCCATCAACGACCTGGTCACCAAGGCTGTGATCCTCAACTCGGTCAACAAGACGACGGTGCAGCCGTCCATCCAAGGCCAGCCCATCATGGATGCGGATCTGGGTGAGGACAACGCGATCCTCTTCTCCACGCCCTTCGATCCCGACCTTGGCTTGGGACAGCTGGACCTGCGTCGTCTGCGGGACCAGTACATCGGCCCGATCATCGATCCGTTCAACACAGGCTACGCGGACATCACTCCCGCAAGCGGCATCATCACCAGCGGGGAGGTGATGATTGGCGACGATCTGGTGCCGCCGACCCCGCCCGGGGGCGGGCTGGACGGCGAAGCGGGCACCGAAGTGCGGGATCACGTGCCCTGCATTCCCTTCGTCGACTGCGGCACGTTCGCGCTGAAGCCTGTGGACATCGACATGCTCTTCGAGACGGGGAGGCTCCCCAGCCGGGATTGCCCGCTGGCGGGCAAGACGCGGTTCAACTGTGAAACCGGGTTCGTCAGCCGCTTTCTCCCTCCGGGGGCCAGCACGGGAGGAGGTCTGGGAGCTGCGCCGACGCCGAACGACAGCGATTCCGCCCCCGTGCAGCAGCCGCTGCTGGCGTCGGCGCCCCGCGATGACGCAGCAGCGCAGGACGGTCGCCCGGTCGCGCAGGATCAGGGAGCAACCACGGAGATTCCCGAGTCGCTGCTTCGGCCCCTCGAGCTGTGGTCCGCACAGTCGGATCCGGGGCTCTTCGGCGACGATCCGCCTCTGTGCTGCAGGGAAGAGCCTCGGTTGGGCTCAGGCAGCGCCAACCGAGTCGGCAGCGCGCAGGGCGTGACGGTCCAGACCACGCGCGCTGCGTCGCTGGGGGCGAGGCCTCGCAGCGTCGGAGGCGCCGTCAACGAGTTCATCCGAACAGGGTGGGATTACGGCACGATCGGCCAGGGCGAGATCGACATCCCCATCGGCTTCGTCCCGGCTGGCGCCACGATCACCGCGACGCTCGTGTGGGACCACGAAGTGAAGTGGGACCTGCCGACGATCGAGCAGGAGCTCATCAAGGCGTTGACGGCGCCGCAGCCGTTGGCGCAGACCTTCAGACCGCCTCGTCTGATCGCCAACAAACCTTCGCTGATCGACCCGCTGACGGGAACGCCTCAGGCAAACCCCAGCAACGAGCAGGTTGTGTTGCAGTTGAACACGACAGCGACGGGGCAAGGCGATCAGCAGACGACGCTCAGCATCCTCAAGCGCTACCGCTACGAGAATCTGGACCTTGAGCTCTGGCGGGCAAGCGCCGGCGGCGGCGGCGCCGGAAACCAGCTCATCGCCCGCTCCAACTCCACCTGGTCCAACATGGAGCACATCGCCGTCAGCGGCTCCGGCGCAACGCAAGGGGGGGGGATGCAGACGGACCTCGTCACGACGGGCTTCTATTTCCTGCGGATCAAATGGGGCGGCGACATGGCTTCTGCAGGAGGTGGGACCATCCGCACAGGCACGCTGTACGACTTGGGCGGGTACTTCTTCAGCGACGTGCAGGACACGATGGTCTGCCAGGCCTTCCGCGTTCCTGGCTTGGAGAACCCCTTCCCGGCGAACACCGACTACGCTGTCGCATGGTTCGTGGAGGCGCAGGGGCTTACGCCCAACGCCTCTTTCGGTCTACCCCCTCAAAACGGCATCTTCAGCGCCTCCGCTCCCTCTGCGCCGGGCGACGTCAACAACGACGGGTTCGTCAACAGCGCCGATCTGAACATGGTGCTGGGCAGCATGGGGTCCACCAACCCGTCGATGGACTTCAACGGCGACGGCGTGGTCTCGGCGGCGGACGTCAACATCGTGTTGCAGAACTTCGGCTCTGCGGATTCAGCGGGCGGAGTCAAGAAACTGGCCAAGGCGCAACAGAAGATCGACAAGATCAACCGCAGAATCAGCGACGTCAGCGCAGAGATCGACTTCGTGCAGCGGCAGCTGGCTCCGTTGCTGCGGCGCAGCGACGCGGGTCAGGGCGCCTCGCTGCACAAGCAGATCGACCGGATGCGCAAGCGCATCGCCAAGCTCGAGCGGACTCGCGACAAGCTGCTGCTGCAGCGGGCCAAGGCGGAGACGACGCTGTCTCGACGCATGCGCGCGCCGACGATTCCCACGGATCTGTCGCAGCCGCCTTCTGCTTCGCCTTTTGCAGCGGGGTTCTGATCGCGCACTGGAGCAGTCACGAGTGAAACGCATCTTCGCCCGCAGCCATGCGGGCGTTTTTTTCGTGTTGCGCAGCAGCTGGGCGGACGCAGCGCCGACGTGAGGCAGCGTTCGATCAGCCTGCAGCGCCCCAGCCGCCGCCGCCTGGCGTGTGGATCTCCAGCGCCTCGCCAGGCTCGACCTCCACGGCGTCGACGGGGCCGAGCGGCAGGGGGGCGCCGCCCGGCCTGAGCAGCAGCTGCCTTCCCGCTTCGCCGGGCCCGCCGCCAGGGCCTGCGCACGGACGCGTGCGCCGGCGCTGCGTCAACAGCGACACCGACGCTGGAGCCAGAAAGCGCAGCCTGCGGACAAGGCCGTCGCCTCCCCGGTGGGCGCCAGCTCCGCCTGAACCCTGCCTGATCCGCCACGCCTCCACCCGCACCGGCGCCCGCAGCTCCAGCAGCTCGACGTCGGTGACGGCGGTGTTGCTCATGTGCACGTGCACAGCGTCGGCGCCGTCCCACGCTGGCCCTGCTCCGCTGCCTCCGCCGAGCGTCTCGTAGATGGAGAAGCCCTCGCCGCCAAAGGCGACGTTGTTCATCGTCCCCTGCCCGCAGGCGCACAGCTGCAGTGCAGCGAGCAGGGCGTCGACGACGCGCTGGCTCGTCTCGACGTTGCCCGCAGCGACGGGCGGCGAGGCCCATGCGTCGTCGCTGAAGCGGGGCGCAAGCAGCGAGCCTTCGGGAAGCACCAGCTCGACCGGCCGCAGCAGCCCTTCGTTCAGCGGCGTCTGCTCTGCAACGAGCAGCCTCATCACGTACGCGACGGCGCTGCGGACCACGCTCGCTGGGGCGTTGAAGGGGTCGCTCCGCTGCGGTCCCGAGCCTGTGAAGTCGACGCGCAGCTGACCGTCGGCCAAAGGCTCGATGCGCACAGCGATCGGACAGCCGTCGTCGAGCCTCTGCGTCGAGGCGAAGACGCGCCTGGGAAGGGCGGCGACAGCCCGCTTCACGATCGCCTCGCTGCGGGCGAGCAGCGCGTCCATGGCGTCGCGCAGCGCCTCGACGCCCGCTTCGGCGGCCAGGGCTCGCAGCGCCTCGGCGCCCTGCACAGCCGCGGCCACCTGCGCGTGGGCGTCGGCCAGATTGTCCCCGACGGCGCGCGAAGGGAAGGGGGCGCCTTCGAGCAGCGAGCGGAGCGCTTCCCAGCGCGGCTCGCCCTGGTCGTGGAGCTTCATGGGCGCGATGACGACGCCCTCCTCGGCCAGCGCGCAGGCGGTCGGCGCCATCGAGCCCGGCCTGACGCCGCCGATCTCCGCATGGTGGGCCCGGCTGGCCGTCCAGCCCAGCAGCCTCTGGCCAGCGGCGTCGAAGACGGGCGCGACGACAGTGACGTCGGGAAGGTGCGAGCCGCCGTGGGCGGGGTGGTTGGTGATCCAGACGTCGCCGGGAAAAGGCTCGCCCAGGGCTGCGCGCAGCGCCCTGCAGCAGGCGCCCAGCGCCCCGAGGTGCACGGGTATGTGCGGCGCTGACGCGACGAGCTCCCCAGCAGGGCTCAGCAGCGCGCAGGAGAAGTCGAGCCTGTCCTTGACGTTGACCGACACCGCTGTGCGCTCCAGCGCCGCGCCCATCTGCTCGGCGCAGGCGAGCAGGCGGTTGACGATCAGCTCGCGGCGGACCGCCTGGGCCTTCTCCGCAAGGCCCTGGGAGACGCGCCGCTTCCTCCGCGCAAGCGTCAGCTCCAGACGCGGACCGACGACCGCCCGCCAGCCTGACGGCGCGAACGCGCAGGTGCGCCGCTGACTGACGAGGGCCGGGCCGTCGACCACGGCGCCTGGCGCAAGGGCGTCCCAGTCGAAGACGGGCGCCTCACGCCATGCGCCGGCGTCGCGCAGCTGTTGCGTCCGCACAGGAGAGGGCGCAGCGGCGCTCTCGGCCGAGGCGCAGACCAGCGAATCCAGCGCCGCGGCGCTGTCGTCCTGGACTGTCTCCACAGCGACGGCGACCGACTCCACCTCGACGGCCCTTCCCTGCAGCGTGTGCCCGAAGACGCGCAGGTGCAGGCGGGCGAAGGCCTCGGCGGCCTGGGCTGCGCTGGGCGCGACGACCTCCAGCGCGTGCTCCTGCCCCGTGTAGCGCATGCGGAAGGTGACTGTCGTTCGGGTCGAGCGGGGGGGCGTCGGCAGGTCCTGCGTCAGCAGCTCGAGCGCGTCGCGCCGCAGGCGCTCGACGGCTCGGTCCAGGTCTCGGATCGCCTGGTCGCTGTCGAGCGTCAGCAGCGTCTGGGCCTGGGCGATGCGTTGCAGCGAAGCGGCGCCGAGCCCCACTGCGCTGAGCAGGCTGGCGTCGTGGGGCACGATTGCTCTGCGCATGCCCAGCGCGGAGGCCACAGCGGCGGCGTGCTGCGGCCCTGCGCCGCCAAAGGCGAGGAGGGCGAAGTCCGCAGGGTCGTCGCCCTTGCGCGTGGAGACGCGGCGGATGGCCTCGGCCATGCGCTCGTTGGCGATGTCGAGAAAGCCCTCCAGCAGCGCGTCGCCAGCGGGCGTGTCCAGCGAGGCCCCCAGCTGACGCAGCGCAGCTGCAGCCTTCGCGCGGGCGGCGTCGAGGTCCAGCGGCGTCTCGAAGCGCGTCGGGTCGAGCCTTCCCAGCAGCAGGTTCACGTCGGTGAGGGTGAGCGGGCCGCCCTTGCCGTAGCAGGCTGGGCCGGGGTCGGCGCCTGCGCTCTCGGGGCCGACGACCGGCGCCCCGTCGCGCACGCTGCAGATCGAGCCGCCGCCGGCTGCGACGGTCTCGACGGCGACGGCGGGGGCGTAGAGCGTCGCCTCGCCCACACGGTGGGTGAAGGTCAGCTCGGGCTGCGGGGCGAGCTTGGCCACGTCGGCGCTGGTGCCGCCCATGTCGAAGGTGAGGACCCTGTCCGCGCCAGCCGCTGCTGCGACGGCCCGGGCGCCCATGACGCCTCCTGCGGGGCCCGAGAGCAGGCCTTCGCTCGGCCTGAAGACCTGGGCGGGTTTGAGCCCGCCTGCGCTGCTGAGGACGAAGACGCGGGCCCTGGGCGCGGCCTGCTGCGTCTGCTCGAGATATTCCCGCAGGATCGGCGACAGGGCGGCGTCCACCACAGCGGTCTGGGCGCGTCTGAGCAGGCCCGCGCGCGGCGCAAGCTCGTGCGACAGGCTGATGTGCGAAAATCCGGCCTGACGCAGCAGCTCCGCAAGGCGCCGCTCATGGGCGCTGTTGCGCCAGCTGTGCAGCAGGGCCACAGCGGCGGTTTGACAGCCTGCTGCGCGCGCCCGCAGCGCTTGCGCAGAGGCGGCAGCCTCGTCCAGCGGCTCGATCTCGCAGCCATTGGCGTCGATTCTGCCGCTGATCTCGCAGACCACGTCGTGCAGCGGCTGAGGCTTGACGATCCGCAGCGCGAAGATGTCGGGCCTGCGCTGGTCGCCGATGCGCAGCAGATCGCCGAAGCCTTCGTTGACGAAGAAGGCTGTGCGGGCGACGGCGCGCTCGAGCAGGGCGTTGGTGCCCTTCGTCGTCGCCAGACGCAGCTCCATTGGCGGCAGGGGCTTGCCCAGCGGCGTCTGCGTGACCAGGTGCGCAAGCAGGGTCGGCGCCGGCGATTGCGCCCGCAGCTCGAGAAGATCGCCCGCAGCAAGGTCGAGTGAGGCGTCCAGCGTCAGCTCGCCCGACGCGTCCGCAGCGAGCAGCGTCGCTGGCGCGGCGCTTTTTCGTCGCAGCGCGTGGAGGGCGCAGCCGACCAGCAGCGGCGCCTGAGGGGCCCACGCAGCGGCGACGCGCACGCGCGTCGGCTCGAGGACGCCCTCGACCCGCCCGCGCAGGGCTGCGGTCGAGAGCGCCTTGGCCCGGTGGACGTCGCCTTGGGGGGAGAGCGCCACGCAGTCGGTGAAGGTGCCGCCCGTGTCCACCCACACCCGCCAGATGGCCGAGGCGCGCGTCATGCCGAGACGGCAGGCCCGCTGCGGGCCTGGGTCAGCAGGCTGACGACGACGTTGACCACCAGCGCGCAGGCGAAGGCCACGGTCAGGTTGTAGACGGGGACGCCCGTCGCTGTCGCGTCGTAGATGCGCGGCCAGAGGATCGCGACCGCAAAGCCAACAGCCATCCCCGCCAGGCACCCCGCGCCCGTCGCCCTCCGCCACAGCGCCGCCAACGCCACCTGCGGCCCGAAGGCTGCGCCCAGCATCGCCCAGCCGTACTGCAGGACGAAGGTGTAGATCCGCACGTCCCGATCGAGGACCAGCAGCCCCGCAGCCAGGCCCAACGTCAGCACGACGAGCCGGTTGACGAGCGTGTGGGCCTGGCGTCTGCGGCGGTCGATGAGCCTGGCGTAGACGTCGGAGGCGACGGCGCTTCCTGCGACGACGAGCTGGCTGTCGGCGGTGGAGGCGATGGCGGCGAGGATGGCGGCGAGGGCGGCCCCTGCGAAGACGCTGGGCGTCAGGTGCATGGTGGCGACGAGCAGGGCGAGCTCGCCCTGGCTCGAAGGGTCAGCGAGCATGGCCTGGCCCCACGCGGCGCCCGCTTCGCTCATCGCCCGTGTGAAGAGCCCCACGGTGACGGCGCCGGCGTAGATGAGCGCGGTCCAAGTCAGGGCGATGGCGCCGCTGGTCCACGCTTCGCGCCTGCTGCGAAGGGCCATGAAGCGCACCAGCACGTGGGGCTGGCCGGGATAGCCCAGGTTGATCCCAAGCGCCTGCGAGCCCAGCAGAAAGGCGACGATCGCCAGGGGGGTCTCGACACCTGGAGGCTTCCACGCCAGCAGCGCAGGGTCAGCTGCGTGGAGGCTGTGCGCCAGAAACCGGGGGCCTCCCTCGAAGAGCAGCAGGTAGAGGGGAAGGCCCAGCAGCACAGCCAGCATCAGCAGCGCCTGGGCCAGGTCCGTCCAGGACGCTGCGCGAAAACCGCCCAGCACCGTGTACGTGAGAATGATCCCCATGCCTATCGCCACGCCCAGGCGGTAGTCCACGCCGGCGAACGTCGCCTCGAAGGCCTTGCCCGCAGCGGCCAGCTGCGCCGCGACGTACAGAAACATCGCTGTCAGGATGACCGCCACGCTGAGCAGACGCAGCAGCGGCCAGCGCTCGCGGAAGCGCTGCGAGAGGTAGTCGGGGATGGTCAGCGAGCCCAGGCGGGCGGCGTCGTCGCGCAGCGGCCCAGCCAGGACGAACCAGTTGAAGGCCACCCCCAGCAGCACGCCGGGCACGAGCCAGTACGCCCGCACGCCCGCGGAGAAGCCCAGCCCCACCAGGCCCATCGTCACCCAGCCCGACGAGCCCGAGGCGCCCGCGGACAGCGCCGCCACCCACGGCCCAAGCGAGCGGCCGGCCAGGAAGTACTCCTCGTCGCTGCGCCCGGCCCGGCGCGACGTCAGCAGCCCCATCGCCACGATGAGCAGCGTGCAGAGCACGAAGGTCGCCGTCAGCGCGTTCACAGCGGCGCGATGCTACAGGAGCCAGTGAAGCGTCGTTCGCCTCAGCGGAGGTTCTTCGACGCGGCGCATGCTCACCAACGCTGTTTCGCCAGCGCCCGCGTCAAGGCGTCGATCTGGGCTTCGCTGTTGAGCAGATTGAAGCTGATGCGGATGGCGGAGAACCCTGGTTCGTCGAATGGCCTGAAGATGAACCCCTGGGGGCGGAGCTTCTCGAAGACCGCCTCGGCGCTGGGGGCGCGCTCGACGGTGAGGCTCACCAAGGCGCCTCCCAGGTCGAACTCGCGAGGGGATCGCCACCGCACGCCTGGCAGCGCGTCGACGCGGTCGCGCAGAGCCGTCCACAGCTGGCGCAGCGCCGCGACCCGGGTCGGAGAAGGCGTTCGCTGGTTGAAGGCGCAGGCGTCGCCCAAGGCGATGTCGAGCGTGGGATCGCGTGTGCCTATGTCCTCGTAGACGCGGCTGGTTCCCGTCCAGCGCGTCTGCCCCCAGGTGACGGTCATGGGCGCCAGCCGTTCGCGCAGCGCAGGAGAGGTCCAGAAGAGACCCGTTCCCTTGGGCGCCTGCAGCCATTTGTGGGCGCTGGTCGCCAGCGCGTCGCACCCCATGCTGCGCACGTCCACAGGGAGCATGCCCACGGTCTGGGCGGCGTCGACGAGCACGTGCTGCACCCCGTGCGCCTTGGCTTGACGGGCGATGGCGGCGACGGGATGACGCAGCCCCACTCTGTTGTCCATGTGCGGCAGGACAAGGACCTTGGTGGCGTCGCGCAGCTGGTCGATGTGCAGCTGCACGATGTCGGCGGCTCGGAGGCGAGGGACGTCGTCCAGCGGAATCTCGAATCGGCGCACGCTGTAGCCGAGCGTTGCGGACCAGCGACGCCAGCAGGCGCTGGCGCCGATGTGGTTGAGCGAACTGAACAGGACCTCATCGCCTGGGCCAAGCGCAAGGCCGCTGGCCAGGACATTGAAGGCTTCGGTGGTGCTGCGGAGAAAGGCGACATCGTCAGCGTTGGCGCCCAGGACGCGGGCGGCGCTGTTGCGGGCAAGGCCCAGGTCCTCCTCCCATGCCCCGCCCCAGACGTACAGCCACGGGTTGGTCTCGCACAGCGCCAAACGGGCTGCCCGCGCGGTGCGCACCGCGACAGGCTGGGTTCCGATGGAGGCGTGGTTGAAGTACTGCAGCCCCGGCGCCACGCTGTATTGCGAAGCGAACGAAGCAGCGTCCGCACGCGCGTCGACAGTCTGCAGCGCTGCAGCCAAGGCGGCGCGGACGGCGTCAAGCCCTTGTGTCACGCCTGCAGCGGCGGCTGCCCCCACAGCGAGAAAGTCGCGACGATGCACGGTGTGCGCCCTCCGTGAACCTTGGGCGACAGCAGCATACCGTGGGGTCGGGCGGTATGCTCCGCAGCGGTTCAGAGGCTGCGCAGACGAACCTCGCTGCGCAGGTGGAGGCGGCATCATGCTGGGGTGCGCATGTGTGGATAGGGCTGCGCAGACGAGGCGTCGCAGCGCGCAGCGGCGAAGCGGACGATGGATGCGGTCTCTGACGGCGACGGCTGGGCTGCTTGCGGGGGCGGCGCTGACAGCTGGATGCGCCGCTGGAAGCGCCAACAGCGCCGCCCGCCGAGAGACGGCGTCCGGACAGGTCGCAGCTGCGGCGCAGCGGCGCATCGACCCTGCTCTCAGGCAGCGGGCGCTGGCGATCATGGCGACGACGCCGCTGATCGACGGGCACAACGACGTGCCCTGGGGGTACCGCGCCCGTGTGCACAACCACATCGATCAACTCGATCTGGCGGGGGACACCTCCGCGCTGGATCGGCCCATGCACACGGACCTGCGCAGGCTGCGCCAGGGGCGTGTGGGCGGGCAGTTCTGGAGCGTGTACGTCCCCATCGAGAAACCGGGGGGCGACGCCCAGGACGTCGTCGACGTGCTCGAGCAGATCGACCTCGTGCATCGCCTGGTCGATCGCTACAGCGACAGGCTCGAGCTCGCCCGCACAGCGGACGACGTGGAGCGGATCTTCCATGCGGGAAAGATCGCCTCGCTCATCGGCATGGAGGGCGGGCACTCGATCCACAACTCGCTGGCTGTTCTGCGCATGCTCTACGACCTGGGCGCACGCTACATGACGCTGACCCATTCCCTGAGCACCGACTGGGCTGACTCGGCGACCGACGAGCCTCGCCATGGCGGGCTGACCCGCTTTGGGGAGGAGGTTGTCCGCGAGATGAACAGGCTCGGCATGCTCGTCGACCTCTCGCACGTCTCCGCGGAGACGATGCACGACGCGCTGGACGTGACGCGGGCGCCGGTGATCTTCTCGCACTCCTCGGCGCGGGCGCTGTGCGACCATCCGCGCAACGTGCCCGACGATGTGCTCCGCCGACTGCCCGCCAACGGGGGGGTGGTCATGGTCACCTTCGTGCCCTCGTTCGTCTCGGAGGAGGTGAGGTTGTGGAACGAGGCGCTGCAGCAGGAGCGCCAGCGCCTGCGCGAAGCGCACCCGGACGAGCCTGAGAAGGTGCGCCAGGGGCTCGAAGCCTGGCGGGCGGCGCATCCGCAGCCTCACGCCACGCTCGAGCAGGTCGCTGATCACATCGAACACATCCGCGATATCGCAGGCGTTGCGCATGTGGGCATAGGCAGCGACTTTGACGGCATAACTTCCACGCCCGAGGGGCTGGAGGATGTGTCGAAATACCCTGATCTGATAGCGGAGCTGCTGAGGCGGGGCTGGTCGGAGCGGGAGATTCGCATGCTCCTGGGGGAGAATGTGCTGCGGGTGATGAAGCGTGTGGAGCAGGTCGCCCGCAGACTGCAGACGAGCGAAAAGCCCTCCGACGCCCGCATCGAGGAGCTCGACGGGCCTCCTCCTGCATCGTCGTCGTCATCGTCGGGGGAGTGAGCGAAGGGGGCGTCTCACCGCTTCTACTGTCGTTATTCGGACCCGCTGCGCGCAAAGGTCGCTGGGGCGTCGCTTCGGACGCAAGTCGAGCTGCTGCAGCGTCGATGCAGGCTCAGGGGCGTTTCACGCACGCGCCTCACGAGTGGAGCGACGCTGCCATGTCGACAAGCACCCAGAGTCGGGAACAAATCGTTGCGGAAGCGATCAGCGGCATCAGCCACATCGCGACCCTCCCCGAGATCACGCTGCGCATCATCGAGCTGGTGGAGGATCCCCGCTCCACAGCGCACGACTTGCATCAGGTCATCTCCAACGACCCTGCGCTGTGCAGCAGGATCCTCAAGGTGGTCAACTCCGCCTTCTACGGCCTGCCCGGTCAGATCGGCTCGATCAACCGCGCCATCGTGCTGCTGGGGCTCAACGCGGTCAAGAACATCGCCATCGCTGCGAGCTTGGCCAAGCTCTTCCGAGGCGGCGAGTTGTGTCCTGTCTTCTCGGCGCGGGACCTCTGGAAGCATTCGATCGCGACAGCGGCGGCGTCCAAGCTCATCGCGGATGAAGTCAAGCTGGGCCTGCCCGACGAGGCGTTTCTGGGCGGGCTGATTCACGACATCGGCGTGATGGTCGAGATGCAGCACAACCGCCACAAGCTCATCGAGGTCTTTGACGGGTTGGAGGTGGACAAGGACGGCGCCCCGGTCAAGGACATGCTCGAGGTGGAGGAGCAGGTCTTCGGCGCCACCCACCAGGACTTCGGCAAGGGGCTCTGCGCCGAATGGAAGTTCCCCAAGAGCTTCGGCTATGTGACGGGGCATCACCACAACCCGCTCGATCTGGCGGAGGAGCATCGCACGCTTGCCTGCGTGGTGCACGTGGCGGACCGCATCGCGGCGCAGCAGTCGCTGGGGTTCCGTCTGGACGTGCACAACACCGACATCTCCAGCGAAGTCATGGGTGAGATCCACCTCAGTCCCGAAGGGCTTTCCCGCGTGCTGAGCGAACTTCCCGAGCACCTGGAGGCGGTCGAGTCGCTGCTCTCCTGAGCGAACACCCGACGGCGCCGTCTCGGGCGCCGGACAGTCGTCTCTCTTTCTCCCTCCGGGCGGCGCAGCGACCTTGCTGCGTCGCCTGTTGTTGTGCTGCAGTGTGACGCTGGGTCAGCCCAGCAGCGACCGCCAGCGCGCAAGCCTGGCGTCGTCGGTCAGGTCGTGGAAGAGGGGGGTGACGGTGACGGCGCCCTGGAAGAGGGCGTCCACGTCGCTGCCTGCGTCGGCGCCCTGGAAGTCCAGGCCGTGGCCCGTGGGCCAGTAGTAGGCCTCTCCCGAGGGGCTCAGCCGCTTCTCGTAGGCGTCGATGAGGCTGTGGGTGTTCATGGGGCAGACGCGCAGCGGCGGCTGCTCGCGCGGGCTGGCGACGCCCTCGTGCGTCAGCGGGATGTTGACGTTCAGGCACTCGCCAGGTTCGAGGCGCCCGCCAGCGGCCTCGAGAATCGTCCGCACCGCCCGCAGCGCCCGGGCGGCGGCGATGGCGAAGTCGGGCGGCTTGTCCCCCATATGCAGACTCACCGCAATGGCCGGCACGCCCAGAAAGGCCGCCTCCAGCGCCGCAGCGACCGTGCCCGAGTAGATGACGTTGATGCCCACGTTGGCGCCAGCGTTGATGCCGCTGACGACAAGGTCAGGCTTGTCGCCAGGGCCAAATCGCTCAGGCCAGATCGAGGCGACGGCGAGTTTAACGCAGTCCGCGGGCCTGCCGTCCACCGCCACTGCCCGCATGGTCTCGCTGACACGCTCCTGCGTGGTCATCAGAGGCTGGTTGAAGGTCACGCCATGGCTGGTGGCGGACTGCACCGTCAGCGGCGCGCAGGTGAGCAGGTCCGCTGCCAGCGCTGTGGGCTCGTGCGGGTTGCGCCCCAGCAGCGCGTCGTGCATGGCCTCGATGCCCGGAGCCCGCACGCCGTCGTCGTTGGTCAGCAAGACGCGCACAGGCGCATCGTATGCGCCGCGTCGCTCAGACCTTGAGCAGCCGCTCGAGAAAATGAATGTCCACACCGCCCTGAGCGAAGGCGCCGTTGCGCATCAGTTGCTGGTGCAGGTCGCGCGTCGTGGCGATGGGGCCGATGCGCAGCTCCTCCAGAGCGCGGTCCATCCTGCGCAGCGCGCTTGCACGGTCGGGCGCATGAACGAGCAGCTTGGCGATCATCGAGTCGTAGTTGGGCGGCACCCGGTATCCGGGCACGACGTGGGTGTCGAGCCTGACGCCCGGCCCGCCCGGCGCCTCGAAGACGTCGATCGGCCCGGGGCAGGGCGCGAAGCCCCGTGACGGATCCTCCGCGTTGATTCTGCACTCGATCGCGTGGCCGCGAGGCTTGACGTCGCGCTGCCTGAGCCAGAGCGGCTCGCCCGCAGCGATGCGCAGCTGCGCCTGCACCAGGTCCACGCCCGTGATGAGCTCGGTGACCGGGTGCTCCACCTGAATGCGCGTGTTGACCTCGAGGAAGTAGAAGTTCTGCTTCTCGTCCATGAGGAACTCGACGGTGGCGGCGCCGGCGTAGCTGGCCTTCTGGAGCAGGCGCGCAGCGGCCTTGCAGACGTCGTCGCGGCGCTTGCCCTCCACGTGCGGCGCAGGCGCCTCCTCGATGAGCTTCTGATGCCGCCGCTGCACCGAGCAGTCGCGCTCGTAGAGGTGAATGGCCCTGCCGTGCTTGTCGCCCAGGCACTGCACCTCGACGTGGCGGGCGGACTCCAGAAACTTCTCGATGTACACCCTGCCGTCGCCGAAGGCCGCCTCCGCCTCTTGCTGCGCAGCGGTGAACTGCGAGCGCAGGGCTGCTTCGTTGTGGGCGACGCGCATGCCCCGTCCGCCGCCGCCCGCTGCGGCCTTGATGATGACGGGGTAGCCCACCTTCGCCGCCACCTTCGCCGCTTCGTCCATCTCCTCGATGGTGTCGTCGGAGCCCGGAAAGACGGGGACCCTGGAGGCCTTGGCGAGCTTCTTGCACGCCGCCTTGTCGCCCAGCGCCCGCATGGCCTCGGGGCTTGGGCCGATGAACTCGATCTTGCAGTCGCGGCAGACCTCGGCGAAGTGGGGGTTCTCCGCGAGAAAGCCGTAGCCCGGGTGGATGGCGTCGGCGTCGCTGATCTCCGCAGCAGCGATGATTCTGCTCACATCGAGGTAGCTCTGGGCAGCAGGGCCCGGGCCGATGCAGATGGCCTCGTCCGCGAGTCTGAGGTAGGGCGCGTCGCGGTCGGCCTCGGAGTACACGCACACCGCCTCCACGCCCAGCTCGCGGCAGGCGCGGATGATCCGCAGCGCGATTTCGCCCCGGTTGGCGATCAGAACGCGGTTGAACATGGGGGTCGAACCTGCGGCGCTCACTGCGGCCTGACGAGAAAGAGCGGCTGGCCGAACTCCACCGCCTCGCCGTTCTTGACGAGCACGCGCTCGATGACGCCTGTCGTCTCGGCCTTGACTTCGTTGAAGACCTTCATCGCCTCGACCAGGCAGACGACGGTGTCGGGCGTGACGCTCGAGCCGACCTGCACGAAGGGCGGCGAGTCGGGATCAGGGGCGGCGTAGAACGTGCCCACCATGGGCGATTCGATGGCGACCAGCCCGTCGTCCTCCGCCGCTGTTGTCGGCGGCGCAGCGGTCGGCGCCTCGGCTGGCGGCGACGGAGCGGCTGAGCCGCTGGAAGCTGTGAGCGCAGACACCGCGGACGCTGCAGCGGTCGCAGCGGATCCGCCCCGCTTGAGGCAGACCGACTCCTCGCCGTCGCGCAGCTCCAGCTCGGTCAGGTCGTTGTCCACCATCAGCTGGACCAGGG
>CAYPBL010000007.1:22837-28482 GCA_964408965.1 uncultured Phycisphaeraceae bacterium
CCGTCGCGCAGCTCCAGCTCGGTCAGGTCGTTGTCCACCATCAGCTGGACCAGGGCCTGGAGTTCTTCGAGTTTGATCATGGTCGCGTCGCCCACTGCAGGGATCGGTCAAGCGTTGTGAGTCTCCGGCAGCCGCGCTCCGTGACCAGGGCCACGTCCTCGATGCGCACGCCGCCTGCGCCTGGAAGGTACACGCCCGGCTCGACGGTGACGACCATGCCTGGCTGGAGGACCTCCTGGCTCTGTCTGCTCAGCCTGGGGGCCTCGTGCACCTCCAGGCCCAGCCCATGGCCCAGGCTGTGCGTGAAGCGCTCGCCGAGCCCGGCGCGTTCGATCACGCTGCGGGCGGCGGCGTCGACGTCGCAGCAGCGGACGCCTGGCCTGATCGCCTCCAGCGCCCGCTGCTGGGCTTCGAGGACGACAGCGTAGACCTCCTCGAAGCGCCGAGGCCAGCGACCCAGGGCGATCGTCCGCGTCGCGTCGCTGTTGTAGCCTTGGCGTCGGGCTCCCCAGTCGATAAGCAGCAGACCATTGCGGCGCAGCTTCCGGGATGTGGGGACATGGTGGGGCCTGGCTGCGTGGGCGCCTGCAGCGACGATCGTGGAAAAGGCCGCCCCCTCAGCCCCCAGCCGCTGCATGCCGTGCTCGAGCTCCGCAGCCAGCTCCCGCTCGCTCACGCCCGCCTCCAGGGTGTCCAGCGCCTGCAGAAACGCTCGCTGGGCGCAGCGGACGGCTGCGCGGATCGCCGCGATCTCCACCTCGTCCTTGACGGCGCGCAGCGGTGTGGTGAGCTTGGCCACAGGGGTGAGCCTTCGGGCGCCGAGCTCCTTGGCCAAAGCATTGCGCACCGCCAGCGTCACTCGCTCTTCCTGCAGCGCAAGGCGCTCCACACGGCGCTCCAGGGCCACGCGCACAGCCAGCGCCGCGGCGCCGTCCCTGCGCTCGTGCGCTCTGACGAACGAAGGCAGCGACCGCAGCTCCTCGCGGAAGCGTGCGTCGCTGAGCAGGTCGACGCCGTCAGCGGTCACCAGGGCCCAGGCGTCCTCACCCGGAAAGTCCGTCAGCCAGCGGACATCGTGGAGATCGGTCAGCAGCGCCGCGTCGCAGCCCGTTTCCTCGAGCCTGCGCACAAGGCGCCGCAACCGCTGCTGCAGGCAGCGCTGCTTGCGTCGGGCGGCGGCGCTTGGTCCACGACGGGCGGCCACAGCGGCAGTGTACGAGTCCACGACAGCAGGACCGACGCTGTCAGCCTGCCAGGTCCAGATGATCACGCAGCGCCACGGGCGGATCGAAGATTTCCTTGAGGATCACCGCCCTGCGCAGCTCCTTGCGCGAGAGGTTGCCAAGGACGCCGCGACTGACGGTTCGCCGTTTCGCTTGTCGCGACGGGGATGGAGGAGCAGCGGAGGCCCGCCGCACAGCCTGTTCAGCGGCTTGTGCGCGCTGCGGCGCAGGAGCCTTGCTGCGAACCGCCCACGGCCGATGCCCGGGCGCCGCTGCTGCGCCTTTGCTGCGAGGGCTCGGCGCCGGGGAGGTTGGCGATGCAGCGGATCGGCCCCCAGCTCCTGCAGCTCGTCCGAGGGAAGAAGCCATGCGCTGGGAACGGGGGAGACGAGTCGGGAAGGGAGGACGCTGGGGGCGGGCGCCTCGCTGGGCTGTGCGGACGGCCTGCGCCTGCAGCTCCGCCAGACGCCGTCGCCGCAGCGCCTCGAGCTCCGCACGCCTGCGGGCCTCGTCGTCCACCTGCAGCGGCGTCAGCGCAGCGGGGTCGGGCCCGCCGCCGCTGCGCTGCGACACCGTGGGCGCCTGCCGCAGCTGCTCCATCCGCAGCCGCTCGCGCTGCGCCCGCAGCCTGCGCTCCTGCGACTGCTCCTTGATCTTGTTGGCCAGCCAGCTCAGCGCCGGCAGGCCGAAGACCACGAGGAAGAAGACGATGTTCTGCCAGTTGAGGTTGCGCACGGGGGAATCCTACGCCTTCCGACCCTTCGGCGGAGGCTGCTCCTCGACGGGGACGACCGCCATGGCGCCCTCGCCGACCAGCTGCGTCAGCTGCACTTGGTAGATGCGCTGCAGCGCGCCGCTGGCGAGGACCGTTTCCACGGCGCCTTCGCAGGCGACGGCGCCCGCTGCGTCGAGGGCCACCGCCCGGTCGGCGAAGCGGCAGGCGAGCGACAGATCGTGCATGGCGCAGACGACGGCCACCCCTCGCTCTGCGCAGCGGCGCAGCAGCTGCATTGCGCGCAGGGCCCAGCGTGGGTCCATGGCGCTGGCGGGCTCATCCGCCAGGATCGCGCAGGGAGGCGCGCCCGCTGCAGGCTCGCCGCTGTCGTCGGCCAGCGCCGCCGCCAGGCCCAGCTGGGCAAGAGCGCGGGCCAGGGCCGTCCGCTGCTGCTGTCCCGCGCTGAGCGCAGCGAAGGGGACGTCCGCCAGCGGACCCAGCTCGAGCAGCTCCATCGCAGCCTCGAGCTGTGCTGCAGCGTCGTGCTGCGCAGCTGCGCCAAGCGCGATCAGCTCGCGCGCGGTGAAGGGCGCAGCGGCGCGCGGCCGCTGCGCCACAAGGGCCAGCTGGCGACGCCGCATGTGCGCAGGGCGCGACTCGATGGGCGATCCGTCGAGGAGCGCCGTGCCTGCGCGCAGCGGCAGCGAGCCGAGCAGGATGCGCAGCAGCGTCGTCTTGCCTGCGCCGTTGGGACCAAGCGCAGCGGTCAGTGCGCCCGCGGGAAACCTGCAGGAGATGTCGCGCAGGACGTCTGGACCTTTCCCGTAGCCTGCCCGCGCGCCACGGAGCTCGAGCAGGGCGGCGCTCACGCCTCGGTCCCCATGAGCGTCCGCCAGTTGCGCTGCAGCAGGACCAGAAACGCAGGCCCTCCCACCAGGGCGGTGAGCACGCCGATGGGCATCCGTCCCGCCCCCAGGTCCACCAGGCGCACGACCGTGTCGGCCAGGATCAGCAGCGCGGCGCCCGCGACAGCGGCCAGCGGGGTCAGCGGCCTGTGGGCCGGCCCCGCCAGCAGCCTGGCCATGTGCGGACAGAGCAGGCCCACGAAGGCGATCGGCCCAGCCAGGGCCGTCGCTGCAGCGGTCTGCAGCCCTGCGATCACCAGCAGCTGCAGACGCAGCCTTGCGGGATCGACGCCCAGGCTGAAGGCTTCGTCGTCGCTGAGGCAGGCTGCGTCCATGCGCGGCCCAAGGACGATCCCTGCGCCCACACCCGCCGCTGTCAACACGGAGGCCAACGTCAGGGCTGCGGGGTGGACGTCGTCGGAGATGGCCCCCAGCAGCCAACGGCTCGTCAGGGCGAGGCCCGCGTCGGGGGTCAGGTGCTGCAGGAACATCGTCGCTGCGGAGAAGATGGAGCTGACGATGACGCCGACGAGTATGAGCGTCAGCGGCTCGGCGCCGCCCCTGCTGCGGGCCAGCAGCAGCACCAGGGCCAGCGCCGCCAAGGCGCCTGCGCCGGCAGCGGCGAAGGGGGCGGCCAGCAGCGTCTGCGACGCTGCGCCAGCGGCGAAGACCGTCAGCGCCACCGCAAAGCCCGCGCCGGTCGTCAGGCCAAGGACGCTTGGGGCCGCCAGCGGGTTGCGCAGCGCCGCCTGCAGCAGGACGCCCGCGCAGGCCAGCGACGCGCCCACCACCGCAGCCCCGACCACACGCGTCAGCCTGATCGCCCAGACCGCGGGAGAGTCAGGGAGCGCAAGGCCTTCGGGCCCGGCCAGCAGCCGCAGCGCACAGGCCAAGACAAGGCACGCGCCCAGCCCCACAGCAGCGGCTGAGGTTCGTTGTCGCCGTGCGCGCTCGCCCATGGTCTGAGCATACGACCGGCGATGCGACGCTCCCGCCCCACTCCGCTGCTCACAGGCCGTAGACAGCTGCGTCGCCCAGCTCCTCCGCGATGCGGAGCAGCTGGTTGTACTTGGCGGTGCGGTCGCTGCGGCAGGGGGCGCCCGTCTTGATCTGGCCGCAGTTGGTCGCCACAGCGATGTCCGCGATGGTGCAGTCCTCCGTCTCGCCCGAGCGGTGGCTGATGACGGCGGACCAGCCGTTGCGCATGGCCAGCTCGACCGCTGCGAGGGTCTCGGAGAGGGTGCCGATCTGGTTGACCTTGATGAGGATCGCGTTGGCGGCCTTGCGCTCGATCCCTTGCTGGAGAATGGCGGGGTTGGTGACGAAGAGGTCGTCGCCGACCAGCTGCACCCGGTCGCCCAGGGCCTTCGTGAGCCTGACCCACCCCTCCCAGTCGTTTTCCGACAGGCCGTCCTCGATGGAGCGGATGGGGTAGCGCTCGGTCCAGTCGCTCCAGAGGGCGATCATGTCGTCGGTGGAGAGGACCTCCCCCGTGGACTTGAAGAGCTTGTAGCCCTCACGGCCCTCCTTGGCGGCTTCGCTGGCCAGCTCGCTCGTGGCGGGGTCGAGACAGAGCATGATCTGCTCGCCCAGGGCGTAGCCTGCGCGGTCGACCGCCTCCTCGATGACCTTGAGGGCGTCCTCGTTGTCCTTGAGGTTCGGCGCAAAGCCGCCCTCGTCGCCCACCGCGGTGGAGAGGCCCCGCTTCTTGAGGACCGCCTTGAGGGCGTGATAGATCTCGACGCCCGCCCGCAGCGCCTCCTCGAAGCGGTCGAAGCCGACAGGCTGGACCATGAACTCCTGGAAGTCGACGGTGTTGTCCGCGTGCTTGCCGCCGTTGAGGATGTTGAACATCGGGGCGGGAAGCGTGCGGGCGTGGACGCCGCCGAGGTGGCGGTAGAGGGGCAGCTCCAGCTGCGCCGCCGCCGCGTGGGCCGCGGCCAGCGAGACGCCCAGCATGGCGTTGGCCCCCAGCTTGCTCTTGTCCTCCGTGCCGTCGAGGTCGATCAGGGTCTGGTCGAGCAGCTCCTGGTCGCGGGCGTCGAGGCCTTCGACGGCGCGGGCGATGGTGTCGTTGACGTTGCGGACAGCCTTGCGGACGCCCTTGCCGTTGTAGCGGCGCTCGTCGCCGTCGCGGAGCTCGAGGGCCTCGCGCTCGCCGGTGCTGGCGCCGGAGGGCACAGCGGCTCTGCCGACGGCGCCCCCCTCCAGGGCCACCTCCACCTCCACCGTGGGGTTGCCTCGGGAGTCGAGGATTTCCCTGCCCAGGACCGATGCAATGGTGCAGCTCATGATCCGCCTCCGAAGCGTCTGGACGATCGCGCGCCGGGCTTCGAGGGACGCAGCCTCGAAACGAACCCACAGTGTAGTGCGCGCAGCAGCAGCGACGACGGGCTATCGTTGAGCCGCCGTCTGGACGCTGGAGCCGTGTGCCATGGCCATCACCGCAGAGGGGTTTGCGCGAAGACTTGCTCAGCTGCAGGCGGACATCGTCGAGCAGGGCAGACGCGTCGAGCGCGTCGTTCAATGCGCGCTGGATGCGGTGTTCCAGCGCAGCGCGGAGGAGGCGCGGTGGGTCGTCGAGCACGACGCGATCATCGACAAGGCAGACGTGGAGATCGAACGCGCCCTGGTCGCGCTGCTCACGGAAGCAGCCAAGGCGTCGGTGGACCTGACGCCGCACCAGATCCGCCTGTCGCTGACCTGCGTGAAGATCAACAACGAGCTGGAGCGCATAGCGGACGGCGCCGTGGACGTTGCGGAGCGATTCGACGCGCTGAACCACTCGCAGGCGCCCTTGCC
>CAYPBL010000007.1:28582-32478 GCA_964408965.1 uncultured Phycisphaeraceae bacterium
CCGTGGACGTTGCGGAGCGATTCGACGCGCTGAACCACTCGCAGGCGCCCTTGCCTGAGACCTTCCGCGTCATGGGCAACTCCGTGGCGGGGATGCTTCGCGACGCGAACTCCGCCTTGGAGAAGCTGGATCCGGCTCTCGCCCAGGCGGTGCTGCAGTGCGACGACGCAGTGGACGAGTTCGAGGCGCAGCTGCTCCGCGACGCCCAACGCAGACTCGCTGCGGGGGAGATCGACGCGGAGCGCGCCTTCGCCCTGCACACCATCGCCCACACGCTCGAGCGCATGGGCGACCACTGCACCAACATCGCCGAGCAGGTGATCTACGTCGCCACGGGGGCCATCGTGCGGCACACGGGCGGCAGATGGAGCGAGCCCGTCGCGCCGGATTGACCCGCCGAACCGAAGCGGGGTTGACCCGGAGGATTCTCGCTGCAAGCCTCTGTGCAGCATGACGCGCGAGGGGATCGCATCGCTGCGCACGCGGCTGACCCAGGCGGGGCAGGAGCATCTGCTGCGCTTTTGGGAGGAGCTGGACGATTCGGGAAGGGCCCGCCTCCAGGGGGCCCTCGAGGCCCTGCCTCTGGATGAGCTGCCTCGCCTGGCCCAGATCGCCAGCAGCGGATCGGTCGCTGAGGCGCTCGACCCTGGCTCGCTTGCGCCGCTGCAGCACTATCCCGCTGACCCCGCTGACCCGCAGCGGCCGTGGGACCGCCAGGCGGCGGTCAGGGCGGGTGAGGCGCTGCTGGCCCAGGGCAAGGTCGCGCTGCTCACCGTCGCGGGAGGGCAGGGGACCAGGCTCGGCTTCAACGGCCCCAAGGGGTGCTTTCCCGCTGCGCCGGTGACGGGCAAGCCGCTGTTCCGTCTGCTGGCGGAGTGGGTCGCCGCTGCGCGCAGGCGCTACGACGCAGCCATCCCCTGGGCGATCATGACCAGCCCGCTCAACCACGAGCAGACGGTGTCGTTCTTCCGCGACCAGCGCTGGTTCGGCCTGCCGCCAGGCGATGTGCTCTTCTTCACGCAGGGGGTGGTCCCGACGTTCGACGCCGCCACGGGCCGGGCGCTGCTGGCGGCGAAGGACCTGCCCGCGACCAACCCCGACGGCCACGGCGGAACGATCCGCGCCCTGTGGGAGTCGGGGACCGCGGCCCATCTGCAGGAGCGGGGCGTCGAGCACCTCTCGTACGTGCAGGTGGACAACCCGCTGGTCAAGCCTTTCGACCCAGCCTTTCTCGGCCTGCACGTCTGGGCGGAGGACTCCTCGGCGCAGATGTCCTCGAAGATGGTCCGCAAGGTCGATCCGCAGGAGCGCGTGGGCGTCTTCTGCAGGCGCGACGGCAGGGCCTGCGTGGTGGAGTATTCGGATCTGCCTGACGAGCTTGCGCAGCTGCGCGACGAGCGGGGCTTGCTGCGCTTCTGCGCAGGAAGTCCAGCCATTCACGTCCTTTCACTGGCCTTCGTCGAGGAGCTCTGCCGGAACGGCGCCGCTGAGGCGCTCCCCTGGCACAGAGCGCGCAAGAAGGCGCCCCATGTCGATCTCGAAACGGGCAGGCTCGTCGAGCCCGAGGAGCCCAACGCGGTCAAGCTCGAGACGTTCATCTTCGACGCCCTGCCGCTGTGCCGATCGTCGATCGTGCTCGAGGCGCTGCGCGAGGAGGAGTTCGCGCCGATCAAGAACGCCTCGGGGAAGGACTCCCCAGCGACCAGCAGGGCTGCGCAGATCGCCCGCGCCTGCCGCTGGCTCGAGCAGGCGGGGGTCGAGATTCCGCGGGACCAGGCGACGGGCGAGCCGCTGTGCGCCGTCGAGATCAGCCCGCTGACGGCGATGGCGCCCGAGGACCTGACCCAGGCGGATCTTCCCCGCTCGATCGGGCCAGGCGAGGCGATCGCGCTGTAGTCAGCCCTGCGCAGGTCCTTCGGTCGGGTCTCGCTCCTCCCACAGCAGCGGCGTCTCCAGCGCCTCGAGCAGCCACAGCCGCAGCAGCGCAAGCGCCGTCCCTGCGGCGCAGCTGCGCACGTGCTCGCGCTCGCCGGGAAAGCGGAACCGCCTGACGCAGGTGTCGACGCCAGCTGCTGCGGTTCTCCTGGCCAGGCTGATGTAGACGAGGCCGACGGGTTTTTCAGGGCTTGCGCCGCCTGGCCCTGCGATGCCTGTGATGGCGATCGCCCACGCCGCTTCGGGCGCCTGCGCAAGCGCCCCCCGGGCCATCTCCTGGGCCGTCTGCGGGCTCACGGCGCCGTGGCGCTCGAGCGTGCCGGCCTGCACGCCGACTTCGCGCTCCTTCATCGCGTTGGCGTAGGTGATCCAGCCGCCGAGATAGACGTCGGAGCTGCCCGGAACGCTCGTCAGCTGGGCGCCGACGAGCCCGCCGGTGCAGGACTCGACGGTGACGAGTCTCTCGCCCCTGCTGCGCAGCAGGTCCAGCACGACCGCTTCGAGCGGTCGGCCGTCGTCGCTGAAGAGCCTGACGTCGAGCCTCCGCTGGATCTCGCCAGCGACACGCGCAAGCTGCGCGTCAGCCTCCTCAGCGGCGCCCTGCCAGCGGACGACGCAGGAGACGAAGCCCGCGTGGGCAGTGGTCCCGACGCTGGGGTTGGCGCCTCGCTGCATGAGCGGCCCCAGACGCTGGGCGATCTCCGACTCGCCCATGCCGAAGACGCGGAGCGTCCGCGTCCGCACGACGGGGGCGCCCGCAGCCAGCTGCTGAAGCGCTGGCGCCACGTGGTCCTCGAACATGGGCTGCATTTCGCGGGGAGGGCCGGGCAGACAGAAGATGTGGACCTCGCGCCCCTCGCGCGTGAGCGTCGCCGCAAGGCCCGGCGCCGTTCCCCGCGCGTTGGGCAGCAGTCTGGCCGAGATCGGCCGGAGGGCCTGCCTGCGGTTGGGCTCGGGCATGGCGACGCCCCGCGAGGCGAAGACGGCCCGCAGGCGCTCCAGCGCCTGGGCGTCCTCGACGAGCTGCTCGCCCAGCAGGGTGGCCAGGGCCTGACGGGTCAGGTCGTCGAGCGTCGGACCAAGGCCGCCTGTCGTGACGACCACCGCCGCCTGGGAGGCCGCTGCGCCCAGCGCCTCGACGATGGCCGCTTCGTCGTCGCCGACGATCGCGCTCAGCGTCATGGGCGCCCCAAGAGCAGCGAGCTGCGCAGCCAGCCAGCAGGTGTTGGCGTCCTGCCGCTCGCCCAGGCGCAGCTCGTCGCCGATCGCCACGACGGCGCTGCGGAGCATGGGGGGGTCGGCTGCGCCTGTCGCTTCAGCCATGTCTGTGCGACCCTCCTCTTGCGCCGCTGGTCAGGGGTGGCTCTGGAGGCTGGCCAGCTGCTCCACCGCAGCGGCCAGGCCGTGAGCAGCCAGGGCGAGCCTGCGCAGGTCCAGCGTCTGCAGCGTGTCGCTGGGCCTGTGGTAGTGGGGCGTGCGGAACTCGGAGGTGTCGGTGACGAGCAGAGCCGGCCAGCCCATGTCCCAGAAGGGGGCGTGGTCGGAGCGGCGCGTGTCGGGCATGGTCCAGCCCGTGGCGGGAACGAAGTCGACCACGAAGAGCTTGAGCTCGGGCGAGGCCTGCTGCACCGCCTGGGCGACGGTGTGGGCCAGCGACGCGGAGGCCTGATTGCCCACGAGGGCCAGGAAGTCGCCCACCGTCGGCGGGTTCTCGAAGACGCCCGGGATCTCCGGAATGGGGATGCGCTGCGAGCCAGGCTCGTCGCTGTAGTAGCCCAGCATCTCCAGGCTGAGCATGGCCACGACGCGGGCGCCCGTTCGCTGCGCCCGCTGCTGCAGCTGCTGCGCGTGCGCCCGCGAGCCGACCAGGCCGACTTCCTCGAGGTTGTAGAACGCCAGCTGCACCGTGCGGTCGAAACGCCTGCCCTTGAGCTGCTGCGCGATGGCCAGCAGCGCCGCGG